>NZ_CP108514.1:4317500-4917500 GCF_035989305.1 Streptomyces sp. NBC_01233
TGGCGCCGCTGGTGGCCGACCTGGCTCCCGAGGGCTCGGTGGGCCAGTACAACTCAGCCTTCGCGCTGGTCAAGCAGATGGCGCTGGCGCTGGGGCCGCTCGGGGTGCCGCTCGGCGCGGGCGTTCCGATGCTCTACATCGGCGTCTTCGTGCTCGTGTCGCTCGGGATCGCCGGTCTGGCGCTGCGGCTCGGCAGGCGGCTGAGCCCGGCGCAGGACAACCCGTGGCTGGCGAGCCGGGTCGTGGCGCAGGGCGGTCCGGTCGTGGCGGCGAAGGCCGTCGCCTCCGCGGATCCCGTGAGCGCGTAGGCACGTACGCGTGGACACGTATATACGTACGTGTGAGTGAACGAATGTGCGGAAGGCCCCGGTCCTTGTGGACCGGGGCCTTCCGTGCGTTCGGCTGCTACTTGTCCGGCAGGGCGAACTCGCACCAGACGGCCTTGCCGCCGCCCGGGGTCCGGCGCGAACCCCACGAGGAGGCGATGGTGGCGACGATCGAGATGCCGCGGCCGGTCTCGTCGCCCGGTTCGGCGCGGCGGCGGCGCGGGAGGTGGTCGTCCCCGTCGGTGACCTCGATGATCAGGCGGCGGTCGGTGCGCCGCAGGCGCAGGCGCATCGGCGGAGTGCCGTGCTGCAGGGAGTTCGCGACGAGCTCGCTGGCGGCCAGGACGCCGAGGTCGCACAGCTCGACCGGGAAGCGCCAGGAGGCGAGGACCCCTTGGGCGAAGGCGCGGGCGCGCGGGGCCGCCTCGATGCCGCCGAGGAGTTCCAGGGCGGCGTTGTGGAAGAGCTCGGCGTCCGCGCCGGTGCGGGCGGGCTGCTGGAGGACCATCACGGCGACGTCGTCGTCGTGATCGGCGTCCACGCCGAGGGCGCGCATCAGGCGGTCACAGATGACGGCCGGGGTGCCCTGGGCGCCGGAGAGGGCGCGTTCCAGGGCGGCGACGCCCTCGTCGATGTCCTCGCCGCGGCGTTCCACCAGGCCGTCGGTGTAGAGGACGGCGGTGGAGCCGGGGCCGAGGGCGATGGTGCCGGAGGTGTGCAGCCAGCCGCCGGTGCCGAGCGGTGGGCCGGTGGGGTCGGCGGCTCTGCGTACGGTGCCGTCCTCGTCGCGGACCAGGATCGGGAGGTGGCCGGCGGAGGCGTACGCGAGGAGGCCCTCGTTGGGGTCGTGGACGGCGTACACGCAGGTGGCGATCTGGCTGGCGTCGATCTCGGCGGCGAGGCCGTCGAGGAGCTGGAGCACCTCGTGCGGGGGCAGGTCGAGGCGCGCGTAGGCGCGGACGGCGGTGCGCAGCTGGCCCATGACGGCGGCGGCGCGGACTCCGCGGCCCATGACGTCGCCGATGACGAGGGCGGTGCGGCCGGCTCCGAGGGTGATGACGTCGTACCAGTCGCCGCCGACGGCGGCCTCGGTGCCGCCGGGCTGGTAGGTGGCGGCGATGCGGAGGTCGTCGGGCTGTTCCAGTTCCTGCGGGAGCAGGGAGCGCTGGAGGGTGACGGCGGCCTCGCGCTGGCGGCGTTCGCTGGCGCGCAGCCGCTCGACGGCCTCGGCGTGGTCGGTGACGTCGGCGAGGTGGATGAGGACGCCGGTGTGGTGGGCCTCCGCGCCGCTCCCGGCTTCGGCTTCCGTGTGGGCGTGGGTCTTGGCCTTCGGGAACTCCACCGGGGTGCAGGTGACGGTGTACGAGTGGGCGCCGCCGGGTGCGGTGCGGTTCTTGGCGGTACGGGACGTGCCGCTGCGCTGGACCTGGTCGAGGAGCGGGAGGAGGCCGAGCTCGCCGAGTTCGGGAAGGGCTTCATGGGCGGGGGCGCCGGGGGTGCGGGCGCCGAAGCCGGCGGTGTAGGCGTCGTTGACGTAGGCGACGCGGTGCTCGGGGCCGTGGACGAGGGCGACCAGGGCGGGGAGCCGGCCGAGGACCTCGCGTGCGGAGAGCTCGTCGAGGGAGGGCACGGCGGTGAGGACGCCGGTCCGCTGGGCCGTGGTCGTGCCGCCTGCGGGGCCGGTGCCCGCGCCGCTGCCCGATCCGCCGCCCGCGCCCGTGCCGGTTCCGGTTCCGGAGACCGTGGAGTCGGCGGGGTCGCCGTCGGAGGCGGGCGTGGGCCGCTCGGTTCCGGGGTCGGCGCGGACGCCGCGGGCTGCCGGGACCGCGCCTTCACCCCGCTTGGCCTGGGCGGCGGCGTGTTCGGTCCGGGCGGCGGCGCGGCGCTGCGTTCCGGGAAACCGGGCGCTCCAGCGCGTGAAGTTCACTGCGTTCAAGCCTCGTGGTGTCGCGAGTGGTCGCTGTGTCGCTCGTGGGCGGTCGCTGACTGGACGATGTCACTCTGTGCAGGGGTGAGCCCACCTATGGTCACACGTCCAGTGTGGCCGACCGCACTGACAACGTCAGCTCTGGCCGTTCTTCGGGGGGTTGGGGGCGGGGGGCGGGGGAGGGTCCTTGGGGCCGCCACCTGCGGCCAGTTCGAATTCTGCCCTGGGGTGTTCGAGGGACCCCAGGGAGACGATCTCACGCTTGAAGAGGCCGGAGAGGGTCCATTCGGAGAGCACGCGCATTTTGCGGTTGAAGCTGGGGACGCGGCTGAGGTGGTAGGCGCGGTGCATGAACCAGGCCGGGTAGGCCTTGAGCTTGCGGCCGTAGATGTGGGCGACGCCCTTGTGGAGGCCGAGGGAGGCGACCGAACCGGCGTACTTGTGGGCGTACTCGGTCAGGACCTCGCCGCGCAGGGCGGCGAGGAGGTTGTCGGCGAGGACCTTGGCCTGGCGGACGGCGTGCTGCGCGTTGGGGGCGCATTCGCGGCCCTTCTCGGCCGCCGTGATGTCGGGGACGGCGGCGGCGTCCCCTGCGGACCAGGCGTGCTCGACCCCTTCGACGGTGAGGAAGGAGGTGCAGGCCAGGCGGCCGCGCTCGTTCTTGGGCAGGTCGGAGGCGGCCAGGATGGGGTGCGGTTTGACTCCGGCGGTCCACACGACGGTGCGGGTGGGGAAGCGGGCGCCGTCGCTGAGGACGGCGACGCGGTTCTCGCAGGAGTCGAGCCGGGTCTCCAGCCGGACGTCGATGTTGCGGCGGCGCAGTTCGCGGACCGTGTAGACGCCCATCTCGGGGCCGACCTCGGGGAGGATCCGGTCGCTCGCCTCGACGAGGACCCACTTCATGTCCTCGGGCTTGATGTTGTGGTAGTACCGCGCCGCGTAGCGGGCCATGTCCTCCAGCTCGCCCAGCGCTTCGACGCCCGCGAAGCCGCCGCCGACGAAGACGAAGGTGAGGGCGGCGTCGCGGAGGGCGGGATCGCGGGTGGAGGAGGCGATGTCCATCTGCTCGATGACGTGGTTGCGCAGGCCGATGGCCTCTTCCACGGTCTTGAACCCGATGCCGTAGTCGGCGAGTCCCGGGACGGGGAGGGTGCGGGAGATGGAGCCCGGGGCGAGGACGAGTTCGTCGTACTCCATCTCGACGGGGCCGGTGCCCTCGTCGGCGGTGGCGAGGGTCGCGACGGTCACGGTCCGTTTGGAGTGGTCGATGCGCTGGGCCTCGCCGATGACGATGCGGCACTTGCCGAGGACGCGGCGCAGGGGGACCACGACGTGGCGGGGGGAGATGGCGCCCGCGGCCGCTTCCGGGAGGAAGGGCTGGTACGTCATGTAGGGCTCGGCGGTGACCACCGTGACCTCGGCTTCGCCGGCTCTCAGCTTTCGCTGGAGCCGGAGCGCCGTATACATGCCGACGTAGCCGCCGCCGACGATCAGGATGCGCGTACGGGGCGGGGTACCGGGGGCCGTGCCCCGGGAGTTAGCAGCCTTCACCATCCCATGACGCAACGTGGCCGGGAGTTTGTCCACAGGCCCGACAAATTGTGTGACCGGAGGTGGTGGTGGGGCGGGGCGGAAGAGGACGTTCGGTGTGGGCGTAAATGTGCAGGTCAGGGCGTGCGGAACAGCAGATTCCGGGGGCATGTAACGGAAAAGTGGGGGTGAATGCTCCGATCGGGCGGTGGTCCGTCCGGGGCTGCCTCTTCTGAATTGACTCTGGCTCAACTATGTTCGTATCTCGTCGAGGAGTAGTACGACCGGGCCCGAGACCGCGGCCCCCTCGACGTGAAGGCGGGGAGTGTCTCCGGGGGGGAGACAAATGATTACCGGGGGAAACATATGAACATTTCCGATTTCCATGGCTCCGCGACCGCGCTCTCGGTCGAGAGCAACGGTCGCGCGCTCGCGGGCGGCACCACGCACGGCGTAGGCCGGTCCACGCCGCTGCGCGTCGACGCCCAGCGCAACCTGGAACACGTGCTGCGGGCGGCCCGCGAGGTCTTCGGCGAGCTGGGCTACGGGGCTCCGATGGAGGACGTGGCGCGGCGCGCCCGGGTCGGTGTCGGCACCGTGTACCGGCGCTTCCCGAGCAAGGACGTCCTCGTCCGGCGGATAGCCGAGGAGGAGACCGCCCGGCTGACCGAGCAGGCCAGGACCGCGCTGGGCCAGGAGGAGGAGCCGTGGCAGGCGCTGTCGCGCTTCCTGCGCACCTCCGTGGCCTCGGGCGCCGGGCGGCTGCTGCCGCCGCAGGTGCTGCGGGTCCGTTCGGCGAGCGAGGACGGGGCCGAGGAAGCGGAGGCCGCGCGGGTTCCGCAGCAGCGCCAGGCCGTCGCGGCCACCGGTTCCCCCGAGCTGCGGGTCGTGGGCGCGCGCAGTGCGGCCGAGGACGAGCCCTCGGACGACGCGGGTGCGGGTGCACTGCTGGAGGTCGTCGGCCGGCTGGTGCACCGCGCGCGGGAGGCCGGTGAGCTGCGTGCCGACGTCACGGTGGCCGATGTACTGCTGGTGATAGCGACGGCGGCGCCCGCGCTGCCCGACCCGGCGCAGCAGGCGGCGGCTTCGACCCGGCTGCTCGACATCCTGCTCGAAGGGCTGCGGTCCCGGACGGCGTGACCTCCGCGGGCCGACATCGGCTCGGTGCCCCTTCGGCGCCGGGCGGATGCCGGGCCGGGGCCGGTCTGCGACGGGGCAGTACGGCCGGTGGGGGCGTTCGGGCGGGCTTCTCGAAGGGCGCGCTCTCGGACGTCGGGTCCTCTCATGGTCGGGCTCTTGAATCGTCGGGGCGTTCGCACGTCGGGGCGACAGTAGGGCGATTCGCCGAGTCTTGCCCGGACGAGTGGATGACGCGCAGAGGACTTCGACGCGCGTCCGCCGTGTGACACGCTTGATCGGTGTACCGGTTGAGTGTGTCGTGCGAGGGCTTCCGCGATGAGCGTTGACGGGCCGGAAGAGCCACTCGGTGGCGCCGGCAGCGAGGTCGAGTCGGGCAGCCTGCCCGCACGGCAGGTGCCGGCCCAGCGAGAACCGGGCGGGCGCCACGCTCGCCTCTCGGGCTCTTCCGGACCCGGTGGCATCGGGAGTGAAGTCCCTCCGTCCGACGCCGACCTGATCGCCCGGATGCGGGGCGGAGACGACGGTGCGTACGAGCAGCTGTTCCGTCGCCACGCCGATGCCGTACGGCGCTACGCGCGGACCTGCTGCCGCGACGGGCACACCGCCGACGACCTGACCGCCGAGGTGTTCGCGCGGACCCTGCAGGCGGTACGGGGCGGCGCCGGGCCGGACCAGTCGGTGCGGGCCTACCTGCTGACGACCGTACGGAGGGTGGCCGCGGCCTGGGCCAAGACCGCCAAGCGGGAGCACCTCGTCGAGGACTTCGCCGTCTTCGCGGAGCGGGCGGCCACGGGCTCGGAGAGGGGAGCCGGGATCTCGGGGCTGTCCGGGGACGACACGCTCGAACTGGGTGCGGACGTACGGGCCATGCACGAGGCCGAGCAGTCGCTGGCCATGCAGGCCTTCCGCAGCCTGCCCGAGCGGTGGCAGGCCGTGCTGTGGCACACCACCGTCGAAGAGGCGTCGCCGAGCTCGATCGCCCCGCTGTTCGGGCTCAGCGCCAACGCGACCGCGGTGCTGGCCAGTCGTGCCCGGGAAGGGCTCAAGCAGGCTTATCTGCAAGCCCACGTGAGTACGGCGCTGAGCCAGGGCGGCGACTGCGCGCGCTACTCGGACCGGCTGGGCGCCTACGCGCGGGGCGGGCTGCGGATGCGCGCCGAGCGTGGTCTGCGCAAGCACCTGGAGGACAACACCGTTGCTTTAGCGCCGTGAGCGGCTGTTGAGGCCGTGCTCGAAGAACGTGATAGTGGTCTGGATGCTGTAGTTCTGGCTGGTCACGGGCTGTTGTCCGGCGTTCGGGCCGTACTTGCTGGTGGGGTTCTTGCGGGTGCGGGCTTTGATGCGTTGCCTGTGTTGGGACGGCAGCGGGGCTTCGAGGACGGCCTGACCGATCACGCCGACTCGGTCGACAGGGCCGAGTGGGGGCAGGATTCCGGTCGCGCTGATGACGGTGTCACCGGCGGTGCGGATCAGGACGGTGAAGCTGATCCGGCTCATGGTGAGGTCGGGGCGGGTCTCGATGCCGTCGGCGGCGGCGCGGAGGAGGGCCTGGTAGGTCGTGAGCAGGGCGTAGACCTCCTGGTCGAGGCCGGGCTGGGTGCGCGAGCGCAGGACGCGGCCCTCCAGGATGGTCGCCTTGATCGAGAAGTAGGTGGTTTCCACCTGCCACCTGCGGTGATAGAGCTCGGCCACTTCATCGGCGGGGTAGCGGACGGGGTCGAGGAGGCTGGTGAGCAGGCGCCACTGCTCGTGGCGGACAGTGCCGTCGTCCAGGCGGACTGTGAGGTGGGCCTCGATGACGCGGACGGTGATCAGGACGGGAATGACGCCGTAGCCGATCCGGGCCAGGTAGGAGCCGTCGGCCAGGTGCTCGGCGGGGGTGGGGATGCGTCGGGCGGAAGAGCGGATCAGGAATCGTGCCCCGCTGCCCTGGATGTCACGGAGGAATTCCACCGCATCGAAGCCGGCGTCGGCCAGCAGGAGCATCGTGTCGTCAAGAGCGCCCAACAGGCGGTTCGCGTAGGTGAGTTCACCGTCACTCTCGGGTCCGAAGGTGGCGGCGAGCAGGGCGCGGGTGCCACACTCGACCAGGACGACGAGCCGCAGCAGCGGGTAGCCGAACTCCAGCGTGTCACCGGCCCGTTTCGGGTACTTCCAGGTGAGCGTCTTCTCGTCCGGGACATGGAGGAGAGTGCCGTCGACGGCCACGCACCGCAGGCCCCGCCAGAACGTGCCCGACTGCCCGCGGACAGCGAGGGGCCCGGCCAGGATCTCGAACAGCCGCCGTAGCGGGGCGGCCCCTATCCGCCGCCTCGCCCGCGACAGCGAGGAAGCCGCCGGGACGGCCAGGGCCAGACTCGTCAGCGAGGCGGTCAGTTTGCCCCACACCGCCCGGTAGGAGCAGTTCTCGAACAGTGCGAGCGCGAGGACGAAGTACACCACCACCCGCGAGGGCAGCAGCCGCAGTCGCCGCTCGACCGTGCCGGTCTCCTCAAGCACCGCGTCCACCAGTTCGAAGTCCACCGTCTGCGTCAGCTCACCCAGCTGCCCCGGCGCGAACACACCCCCAGCGACCTCGATCGTGCGCGTGATGACAGACTTCTCCCGCAACGGGACTCCTGGACTCGACGATCACCTTGCTTCAGCACAAGTTGATCTACCAGGAGTCCCGTTCCTGCTACTCATGCGGGGGTTGCCAACGACTCAAGATCCCTAACGCAACGGTGTTGACCTGGAGGAGTGCGTGAAGTGCCGGCTGGCGGCCGGGGAGCTCAAGGACGTCAATGCGGGGATCCCCGCGCTGCTTCCGGTGGCGGTCATCGGGTGGTTCGCCGCCGGGTACGCGGCCAAGACCGCCGGGGTGGTCGCGGGTGGAGCCGTTGCCGCGGGCGGGGCCGGGGCCGCGGCCGCCGCCTCCGGTGGGTCGACCGCAGGGGCCGGGGCGGCGGCCGGAGCCTCGGGCGGTGCCGCAGGTGGTGCCGCGGGCGCGGCGGGGGCCGGTGGCGGGGCCGCCGGGACGGGCGCCGGTGGCGGGGCCGGGGGTGTGCTGGCTTCCGAGGGGCTCGGGCTGCCGGCCAAGGCCGCCATCGCGGCAGGGATCGCGGTGGCCGCGGCCGCCGGGGTGGTGTTCGCCCTCGCCGGGGACGATCCCGAGCCGCAGGCCCGGGCGAAGCCCGCGCCGGGTGTGGCGGCGCCGGCGGTGCCGGAGGCTCCCTCCTCGCCTTCGGCGGAGCCGAGCCCGCCCGGGGAGGAGCCGCCGCGCGCGCGGGGCTCCGTACGGCCGACGCAGGGACCGACGCCGACGCCTTCGGCTCCGGCCTCCGCTGCTCCTGCGGCCCCCTCGCCGTCCTCGTCCCCGTCGCCCTCGCCCTCGCCGAGCCGGGAGAAGCCTTCGCCCGGGCCGTCACCGAGCAGGACCTCCGCGAAGCCGACCCCGCCGCCGTCGAAGCCGCCGCAGGGGTTCCAGCTGGCCCGGCTCGAACACTCGGCCTACGGGGACCACAGCGGTCCCGAGCTGCAGACCTGGCGCAGCAGCTGGGTGTGGCAGCGCTGGGGGCTGGAGGTGGGCGGCCACCGGTTCGCCCAGGGCATCACCGTGAACTCGCGTTCCTCGGTGGAGATCGCCCTCAACCGGCAGTGCACGGGCTTCTCGGCGCAGGCCGGGGTGGACGGCCTGTCGATCTTCACCGACGGTTCGGTGCGGTTCTCCGTGTACGGCGACGGGCAGCGGCTGTGGCAGTCCGCCGCCCTCGGCCACGAGGACCCGCCGGTGGACGTGCAGGTGTCCCTCGCCGGGCACAAGACGCTGCGGCTGGTGGTGGAGAAGGCCAAGCCGGGCAGCCTGCCGACACTGGCGAGCTGGGCCGACGCCGTGATCAGTTGCCGGTGATCAGCTGCCGGTGAGCGTCGCGGCGAGTGCCGTGGCGAGTTCGGCCGGGGTGAGCGCGGCCCCGGCGGACTCCTCCCGTGCGTAGCGGGCCGGGCCGAGCAGGGCGCGGGTCCGTTCCGGGAGGCCGTCCACGGCGCTGCTCTCGGGGACCGAGCGCGGATGGCCCGCAC
Source organism: Streptomyces sp. NBC_01233 (assembly GCF_035989305.1). NCBI lineage: Bacteria > Bacillati > Actinomycetota > Actinomycetes > Kitasatosporales > Streptomycetaceae > Streptomyces > Streptomyces sp. NBC_01233. Next base: position 4,326,483 of record NZ_CP108514.1, read on the forward strand.
GCCAGGCGGTGGCCGCCGAGAGGGCCCGTACGGCCTCGGCCGGCCTGCCGTCTTCGGCCAGCATCACGGCCGCGGCCTCGGCCATCCCGGCCAGGAAGCGCTCGGCGCACCGGGCTGCGACGGCGGCGGCGAGGGCGGGCCCGATCCTGGCCAGGCCGGCGGCCGGGCCCTGTTCATGGGCCGTGAGGACGGCGTCGACGGTGTCGAGTCCGGCGGTGAGTTGCGCGGGCACGGTGATCCGTTCCGCTTCGGCGCGGGCCCGCTCGCACTCCCTGCGGGCCGCTGCGGCGTCGCCGCGCTGGCGGGCGAGCAGGGCCGAGAGGAGCCGGGCGAAGCTGCTGACGTCGTACACCCCGCCGTAGCGGCCGGACTCCCTGTCGGCCTCCGCGAGGAGGTGTTCGGCTTCGTCGAAGTCGCCCGCGCAGTAGGCGGCCTCGGCGATCCGGGCGATGGCGAAGGGCGCCTCGATGTGAGCCCCGACCTCGCGGGCGAGGCGCAGGCACTCCTCGTACTCGGTGCGGGCCTCGGCGTACCGGCCGCGCGAGAGGGCGACCTCTCCGGCGGCGCCCGCCACCTGGGCGCGGGTCCATCGGTCGCCGACGCGTTGGGCGATCTCGTGGAGTTCGGCGAGGTCGGCGTCGACGGTGGGCAGGCCGCCGGTGACGTCGATGGCGACGTGGGTGCGGAGCATGAGGACGACGCCGAGTTCCCAGTCGTTTGCGTGGCGGCGGCAGTTGGCGACGGATTCTTCGAGGTCTGCGTGGAATTCGAGGGCGTCGCCGGTGAGGAAGGCGGTGGAGGGCCAGAGCATCCCGGGGAAGAGCGTCGTCTCCGGGGATCCCTGGCGGAAGGTCTTCCTGATGCGGACGGCGAGGGCGCGGTACTCGGGGGTGCGGAACTTCTCCGCGGAGTTGCTCTCCGCGAGGAGGAACATGCCGAGGACTTCCAGGCGCATGTGGCGCCAGTACGCGGGCGTGCCCTCGGGCGGTTCGACGGGGGTGAGGGCGAGGATGCGGGCGGTCCACTCGGCCCCCTCGGCACGGTAGTTGCGCAGCCACCAGAACCAGCCGAGGGCGAAGGCGAGGCGCTGGGCGGTCTGCGCGCCGGTCTCCGCCCCAGTACTGGTACTGGTACCGGTACCGGTGTCGGCGCCTTCGGCGACTGCGGTGTGGAGGGCGGTGCGGAGGTTGTCGAGCTCGGTCTCGACGCGCCGGATCCAGGGGAGCTGGGCGGCTGAGCGGATCAGGGGATCGGCCTCCTCCGCGAAGGCGAGGTAGTGGGCGGCCTGGCGGCGGGCGGTGGCCCCGGCGTCGGCCGGGTGGGCGGCGGCGCGCTCGGCGGCGTACTCGTGGATGGTTTCGAGCATGCGGTAGCGCATGCCGTGACCGTCGTCCGGTTCGGCCAGGACGAGGGACTTGTCGACGAGGGAGCCGAGGACGTCGGCGGTGTCGTAGGACGGGTCGGCGCAGACGGCCTCGGCGGCGGCGAGGTCGCAGCCGCCGGCGAAGACGGACAGACGTCGCAGGACGGTGCGTTCGGGCTCGTCGAGGAGGTCCCAGGACCAGTCGACGACGGCACGCAGGGTCTGCTGCCGGGGCAGGACCGTACGGGCCCCGCTGGTCAGCAGCCGGAAACGGTCGTCGAGGCGGTCGGCGATCTGACGCGGGGTGAGCAGCCGCAACCGGGCCGCGGCCAGCTCGATGGCGAGCGGCAGACCGTCCAGGCGCCGGCAGATCTCGGCCGCCGCGGCCGGGTCGTCGTCGGTACGGAACCCCGGCCGGGCGGCGGCCCCGCGGTCACCGAGCAGCCGCAGCGCCACCGGATCGGGCAGCGGCTCCACCGGGCGCAGCGACTCCCCCGGCACGCCCAGGGGTTCACGGCTCGTCGCCAGGATCTGCACACCCGGGCAGCGCGCCAAGAGCTCCTCCGCCAGCTCGGCGGCCGCCCCGATGACGTGCTCGCAGTTGTCGAGGACGAGGAGCAGACTGCGGTGCGCGCAGTGTTCGACGAGCTGGGTGGTGGGGTCGGCGGCGGCGGTGTTCTCGCGGGCGACGAGGGAGTTCTCGCGCAGGCCGAGCGCGCTGAGGACGGCGCCGGGGACGGCCGCGGGATGGTCGAGACGGGCGAGTTCGACGATCCAGCCGGCTTCGGGGTGGGCGGCGGCCGCGTGTTCGGCGAGACGGGTCTTCCCGGAACCGCCTGGGCCGGTGAGGGTGACGAGGCGCAGCCGGGCCAGGTCCTCGCGAAGGGCGGCGAGTTCGGGCTCGCGACCGACGAAGGAGGTCAGCCGGGGCCGAAGGTTCCCACGGGGTGCCTCTGGAGGAGTCTGCGGGCGCGGCGCCTGCGGCTGCCCGAGCGCTGGCTGCGGGTGTGCGGGCGCGGGCTGCGCAGGCGCGGGCTGAGGGTACGCGGCTCCGGGCAGCCCAGGCTGCGGCGGTGCGAGCTCTGACTGCGCGGGCGCGGGCCCGGAATGCGGAAGCTGCGCGGGCTCGGACGCGGGGTGCACGGGCTCGGGGTGCACGGGCTCGGGCAGCGGGGGCCCGGGCGGCGTCGGCCCGGGCGGCGTCGGCCCGGGCGGCGTCGGCCGCGACAGGATCGAGCCGGACTGCACCTGGACCGGCCCAGAGTGCGCGGGCTGCGCAGGGTCGGACGCGGGGTGCACGGGCTGCGCAGGCGCGGACTGGGAGTGCACGGGCTCGGGCTGCGGGGGCTGCGCGGGGTTGAGGAGCTGGGTGTGGAGGGTGGTGAGTTCGGGGCCGGGGGTGGTGCCCAGGCCGTTGGCCAGGGTGCGGCGGGTGCGTTCGTATGCGGCCAGGGCGTCGGCGGGGCGGCCGGCGGCGCGTAGGGCGCGCAGTTGCTGGGCGCGCAGCGGTTCGTCGTACGGGGACGCGTGGATCAGCGCCTCGATCTCCGGCAGGAGTACGGCCGGGGCGGTGGCGCCGCTGCGCAGGTCCGCCTCGATGCGGTCGCGGAGGGCGGCGGAGCGGCGGGCCTCGGGCCCGGCGGCGTGACCCGGGCGGGCCGGTTCGGGGAGGTCTGCGAGGGCGGGCCCGCGCCAGAGGGAGAGGGCGGTGCGGAGGGTGCGGGCGGCGGCGGCCGGGTCGGTGGCCAGCTCCCGGCCGCCCCGGGCCGCCAGCCGGGTGAACCGGTGCAGGTCTATGTCGTCCGGGGCGGCGGCCAGGCGGTAGCCGCCGGCCGGGTCGGCGGTGATGGTGTCCCGGCCGCCGAGCGCGCGGCGCAGCCGGGCGACGAGGGCCTGGAGGGCGGCGGGCGCGTCCTGGGGCGGGTCGTCGCCCCAGACGTCGTCGACGAGTTCGGCGACGGAGCCCCGACGGCCCGCGCGCAGGGCGAGGGCGGCGAGGAGCGCGCGCAGTCGGGCGCCGCCCATCGGGAGGGGGGCGCCGGTCTCGTCGCGCGCCTCGGTGACGCCAAGGATGAGATACCGCACCCGCCAATTCTGCCTGCCCCGCGGCCGGGCTCAGGTGATCGAAGTGTCTCCGTTCGCCTCCAGCAGGGTGCGCAGGGCCTCGGCGACCGTGGCGCACGTGGCGGGGTCGAGCGGGGCGAGCAGCTCGGCGTAGCGACTGAGGTGATCGGTGATCAGCGACTCGGTGAGCGCGAGGCTCTGCTCCGTGAGGCGGATGCGGACCGAGCGGCGGTCCTGTCCGTCCCGGACCCGCTCGACCAGGCCCTTGGCCTCCATGCGGTCGATGCGGTTGGTGATTGCCCCCGAGGTCACCATGGCGGCCGGGATGAGGGCGCCGGCGGTGAGCGCGTACGGGGGTCCGGACCGGCGGAGGGTGAAGAGGATGTCGAGCTCGCCCACCTCGAGGTCCCGTTCGGCCGCGAAGGCCTTGAGGTGCCGGTCGATGATCCGGTTCATCCGCTGGACGCGGGCCAGCACCTCGACGGGCCACAGGCCGGCCGCCAGCTCGGGGCGCTCGTCCGCCCACTGGCCGACGATCGCGTCCACTGCGTCACTCATGTCGCGTCCTCATCCTCGTGCGTCTTCATTGCTCTGTTCACGCCCCCGAGAAGGATATCTCAACGTTGAGACACTTGACGTTGAGAGGACTGCTCTGTTTTTATCTCAACGTTGAGATTCTGAACCTTGAGATGGATCGGAGTGGGCGTCCACCACGACCACGACCACGACCACGACCACAAATACGAGTACGAGTACGAGTACGAGTACGAGTACGAGTACGAGTACGAGTACGACCACCGCCGGCAGCGCCGCCGGCCGGCCCGGCCCCGGCCTGGTCCCCGTCCTCTGGCTGGCGCTGCTGGCCACGCCCGTCGCCGCCGCGGCCAACGCACCCGTCCTGATCCTTCCCGACATGGCAGGCTCCCTCGGGGTGGGCACCTCGACCGCCGCCTGGCTCGTCGCCGCCTTCGCCTGGGCCATGGCCGTCTCCATCCCCCTGCTGGCCGGCCTGCTGCGCCGCCGCGGCCTGGCGCCGGTGCTCCGGCTGTCCAGCTGCCTCCTCCTCGGCGGAACGCTCCTCGTCGCCGCGTCCCCCTGGCTTGCGCTGACCCTCCTCGGGCGGGCCGCGCAGGCCGCCGGCGGCGCCGGCCTGGTGGCGGCCGCGATGAGCCTGGCCGGCTCGGCCCGCCGCATGGGTGTGATCAGCGCGGGCTTCGGCATGCTCGGCGCGACCGGCCCGCTCCTCGGCGCCCAGCTCTCGCACGCCGTGTCGTGGCGGCTCTCCCTCTCGGTGTCCCTGGTCTCGCTGCTCGCCGTGCCCGCGGTGATCACGTACGCGAAGGCCCCGGCGGCCGCCCCGCAGGGCAGGTTCGACGCCCGCGGCGCCGTGCTGCTGACGGTGCTGGCCACGGCCCTGGTCCTGCTGCCCCACGCACCGGCCGTCGCCCTGGGCTCCGCTGCCCTCGCCGCGGTGCTGCTCGCGCTCCACATACGACGGCGCCCCGAGGGCTTCGTCCCGGCCGCGCTGATCCGCAGGCCCCTCTTCCTCGGCTCCGCGCTGCTGGCGCTCGCGCTGTCGACCTCGTACTTCACGCTGCTGTTCGCCGTGCCCCGGCTGATCTCGGACCGCGCGGGCTGGGACACCGGCGCGGCCGGGGCCGGTCAGCTCGTGGCGCTGCTCACCGGCTCCGTGCTCTCCTGGCTGCTGGCGGCGGGCTCGGCGCGCATGGGGCGGGTGGCCGTACGCACGGTGCTGGTCGGGATCGGCACCCTGGCGGCGCTGATCGCGGTCTTCGCGAGCCACGGTCCCCTGCTGCTGCTCGCCACCCTGGGCGGTGTGTTCGGCGCGACCGGCGCCAACGCCGTGCTGTCGACGCACGCCGCGTCGAGCGTCCCCGACGCCCAGCGCCCCACGGCCATCGGCCTGTTCACCCTCTGCTACCAGCTCGGCGGCGCCTTCGGCCCGGCGATCGCGACCGCCCTGGTCCTCGGCTCCTGAAGCACGGCGGCCGGGCCAGGACCTGAGGCCGGCAGCGTCACGACAGCGCCGGGCGGTGCACCGGGACCCCCTCCGGCACCGCCCGCCGTCGCGCCGTCGAGGTCCCCGTCCAGCAGGTGCCTCGGCGGGCCAGCAGCCGGCGGAGCCACAGCTCCATGGAGACGAGTTCCGCCAGCCCGTCCAGCGGGACCCGCCGGCCGTCCGCCGCGTCGAGCAGGGCCTGGCGCACCACCCGGGCCTCGATCAGGCCGGCGTCCGCGAGCAGCGGGGAGGCGAAGAGCGACAGCAGTTCGTCCAGGGCGGCGCGCAGCCCCAGCCGGGTCGCCGTCTCGTTCGGGGTGTGGGCCGTGGCGCCCCAGCCCGGCGGGAGCTCGCGCACTCCGGCCGAGGCCAGGACGCTGCGCAGGATCTCCGCCCGGGCCCCGGGCTGGACGCGCAGGGACTCGGGGAGGGCGCGGGCGGCCCGTACGACCTGGTTGTCCAGGAAGGGGGCGTGCAGGCGCTGGCTGCGGACCTCCACGGCCTGTTCGAACACCCGGTGGTCGGCGGCGTGCCGGGCCAGCAGCGAACGCGCTCGGGCCTCCCCGGGCCGCAGCGACAGCGGCGGCCGGCCGGCCGCGACCGTCAGCCGGATCGATACTTCCGCCAGGGCCTCGCCCGTGAGCCAGCCGGCCGCCGGGCCGGGCCGGGACCAGGTCAGGGCGGCGAGGGAAGCGTCCACCGGCCCGGAGGCGCGCTCGGTGACCCCGCCCTCGCGGAGCCGGGCCGCGGCGGCTTCCATGCCCGCGCGGTACGTCGTACGGGCGAGTCTGCGGGCCGCCGAGTACACGGTGAGCGGCACCAGCAGCGACTCCCCGGAAGCTCCGGAGGCGGATGCCGAACGGGCCAGCGCCGCCACCGGGCGCAGCAGGTGGCGCCGGCGGCGGTCCATCAGGAGGTCGGCCATGCGGGCCGGGTGGGCGTCGAGGACCTGGCGGGCGCCGTGGCCGGTGAAGTGGTCGGCCGAGCCGGCGGCCAGTCTTCGCCGCTCGCGGGCGGCGAAGACGAGGGAGGGGCCGGGTTCGTCGGTGAGCGGGCCGTCGAGTTCGGCGTACGGGAGGGCTTCCCCGGCGGCGGCCACCACGACGTGGTGCAGGCGCGGGTCGGCGGCGATGGCCCGGGCCCGTTCGAGTTCGGCCTCGCGCCCCTGCGGGGTGGCCAGGTCGTTGAAGGTGACCGCCAGCAGCCGCGCCCCGGCGGGGCTCAGCAGGGTGCCCGGGGCCCCCGGCAGACCGGCCGCCAGCAGGGCGAGGGTCGCGGAGGCGCTGCCGCCGGAGAGGTCGGCGCCCACCCCGGGGGCCGGGGCGCCGCGGGCCGCGCGCCGGTCGGCGGGGCCCATTCCGGGCACGGGGCCGGGATCGTACGGCGGCAGTGTGTCGGGAGCATGGCGGGGCGCCGTGAGCCGGGCGCGCACCGCGTCCACCAATGCTTCCCGTACGCCCTCCACCGCGCGCTCGGGATCGGCCTCCGGGGCGGCCACCGCGAGCGAGGCGACCTGTTCGTAGCCGGTGATCTCGCGGGAGCCCTCGCGCAGGATGAGCGCGTGCCCGGGCGGGATGCGCCGCACCCCGGCGTACGGTGTGCCGTCGCCCAGTGCCTCCGGGCTGTCGGGGCAGGCCAGCAGGGCGGCGAGATGGCCGATGTCGAGCTGCGCCTCGATGAGGTCGGCGAGCGGGAGGGCGGCGGTGGCGTACGCCGTGCCGCTCGCCCAGGGGGTGTAGAAGACGGGGCGCGCGCCGGCGAGGTCGCCGACGACGGTGATCCGGCGGCCGGCCTGCACGACGGCGGTGTAGCTGCCGGACCACTGGGTGAGGTGGCGCAGGGCTCCGCCGCGGGCGGCGTAGAGGGCCCTCCTCAGCTCGGCGTCGGTCGCGCCGCAGCAGCCGAGGACGGCGAGCCGGGTGAAGGGGTCGGCGGGGTCCGCGGTGACCATGCGGATCTCGTCGGGGCGCCAGTCGCCGACGGCCCAGAGGGGGTCGGGGTCGCCCCAGAGGAGCTGTGCGCCCACGGGGTGGACGGTGCGTTCGGCGTCCGCGCCGGGGTCGTCCGCGTGGGCCGCGTCCGCGAGGCCGCCGCGCAGCGGTGCGCCCGCGTCGCCGTAGCCGCCCGGGCCGTATCCGCCGTGACCGGAGCCGTAGCCGGCCTGGCCGGAGGCGTGCCCCGAGCCGTGGCCGGTGACCCGGCCGGCCGTGCCGAAGCTCGCGGCGATACTGCTCCAACCCACCAACCAGCGCACCGCCGCCTCCCCAGCCTGTGGGCACATGACCGGGGCACGGGCAGCACGGTCAGCGCTGAGGGCGCGGCCGGCGGGACCCCGGATGGCTCGGGTCCATGCTGCCACGGGACAGGCGTGCGAGAGTGGTTAAAGGGGGCGCACATGCAAACGAACACGCCCCGGCCACGCGGTATTTGGTGTTCCGTTCCCACCGCCCCATAGGTCGCTTTCAGCCATTCTTCGGCCGCTGGAGGAGCCGTTCCGGGCCGCCGGAGCCCGGCGCGCGGGCGCGGTCCGGGAGGCGGAATCCGCCCCCCGGACCGTTCCGCCACCCGCGGGGATTGAGGTAGCGGCATCCCCCGGCCCGCCCGATCCGCGCAGTGGGCCGACCCACGCACCGCACATCGAATCGCCGGGCCTCCCGACCGGCCAGAGCGCACGGGCGGGCGCACGGCCACACGGACGGAGCACGCGATGACACGTGCGCCCCGACACCGGCCCCGGGCGGACTGTGCAAACGGACAACAATCCCGCCATACGGAAGTAAGGGCCTTAACCCTTGGGAGGCGGGGAACTACGCTGGGTTTACGAAATGCCGGGCGCCTATGCCCCGGCGGCGTATGCGTTCCGCGTGTGACGAGGGGTGGCGCATGTCCAGGGAGCTCCGCGAGCCCAATGAGAAGCTCGGCGCCGTCCTCGCCCTCGCGGGCATCAGCAACGCCGGGCTGGCCCGGCGGGTCAACGACCTCGGCGCACAGCGCGGCCTGACGCTTCGGTACGACAAGACGTCGGTGGCCCGGTGGGTGTCGAAGGGGATGGTGCCGCAGGGCGCCGCCCCGCATCTGATCGCGGCCGCCATCGGCGCGAAGCTGGGGCGGCCGGTGCCGCTGCACGAGATCGGGCTGGCGGACGCGGACCCCGCGCCCGAGGTCGGCCTGGCCTTCCCGCGCGACGTGGGCGCGGCGGTGCGCTCGGCCACCGACCTCTACCGGCTCGACCTCGCCGGACGGCGCGGCGGCGGCGGGATCTGGCAGTCGCTCGCGGGCTCCTTCTCGGTGGCGGCGTACGCGACGCCCGCCTCGCGTTGGCTGATATCTCCCGCCGACGGCTCGGTGACGCGGGAACCGGCGGGTACGGGCCCCGGCCCGGCGGCCCACGGCCCCGGCGCGCACGGCCCGGCGTCCCACGGCCCCGCGGCGCAGAGCCCCTTAACCGCTGCCACCCTCTCGGCTCAAGACGTGGCGGCGCACGAGATGCCGGCGCCGGCGCACGAGGCGTCGGCACCAGGTCCCAGGCCCTCCCCGGAAGGCCGCACGACCGGACCGGCGACAGGCCCGATGGCAGGCCCGGCGTCGGGCCCGCCGTCCACCGTTGTGCCCGCGCAGCCCGGCGCCGAAACGCCGCGCGACCACGGGCAGCGCGTGGGCCACAGCGATGTGACGAAGCTGCGCGAGGCCGCCGAGGACGCGCGCCGCTGGGACTCCAAGTACGGCGGCGGGGACTGGCGTTCGTCGATGGTGCCCGAGTGCCTGCGGGTGGACGCGGCGCCGCTGCTGCTCGGCTCGTACACCGATGAGGTGGGCCGCGCCCTGTTCGGCGCGACCGCCGAACTGACGCGGCTGGCCGGGTGGATGGCCTTCGACACCGGTCAGCAGGAGGCCGCCCAGCGCTACTACATCCAGGCGCTGCGGCTCGCCCGCGCGGCCGCGGACGTACCGCTCGGCGGCTACGTGCTGGCCTCGATGTCCTTGCAGGCGACCTACCGGGACTTCCCGGACGAGGGCGTGGACCTCGCGCAGGCGGCCGTCGAGCGCAACCGCGGCCTGGCCACCGCCCGCACCATGAGCTTCTTCCGGCTGGTCGAGGCGCGGGCGCACGCGAAGGCGGGCGATTCGGCGGCCGCCGGAGCGGCGCTGCGGGCGGCGGAGGGCTGGCTGGAGCGGGCGCGGGAGGGCGATCCGGATCCGACCTGGCTTGGTTTCTACTCGTACGACCGTTTCGCGGCGGATGCGGCAGAATGCTACCGGGACCTCAAACTCCCCCGTCAGGTACGGCGCTTCACCGAGCAGGCGCTGTCCCGGCCCACCGAGGAGTACGTACGCTCGCACGGGCTGCGGCTGGTGGTGAGCGCGGTCGCCGAACTGGAGTCGGGCAATCTCGACGCGGCGTGCGCGGCGGGCACCCGGGCGGTGGAGGTGGCGGGCAGGATCTCCTCGGCGCGGACGACCGAATACGTACGGGACCTGCTGCACCGGCTGGAACCGTACGGGGACGAGCCGCGCGTCGCGGAGCTGCGCGAGCGGGCCCGGCCGCTGCTGGTGACGCCGGCGTAGGACCTGATCCGGAAGGCGGGCCCGGGACCCGCGTGGCCTCGTTGTCGGTGCCGGGGTGCAGTATGCAGGGGTGGGAGGTGTCAGCGTGGGCGGCGGCGTGGGCGTGGACTGCGATGTGCTGGTGATCGGCGGCGGGATCGTCGGCCTGTCGACGGCGCACGCCTTGTCGAGCCTGGCTCCGGGGACCAAGGTGGTCGTCCTGGAGAAGGAACCGGGCCCGGCCCGGCACCAGACCGGCCGCAACAGCGGCGTGATCCACAGCGGGATCTACTACCGCCCGGGATCGCTGAAGGCTCGCTTCGCGGTGAGCGGCGCCGCCGAGATGGTCAAGTTCTGTGCGGAGCACGGGATTCCGCACGAGGTGACGGGCAAGCTGATCGTCGCCACGGAGCGGGAGGAGCTGCCGCGGCTGCACGCCCTGGTCCAGCGCGGCCGGGAGAACGGCATCCCGGTGCGCGAGCTGGGCCCGGCGCAGATCACCGAGTACGAGCCGGAGGTCCGGGGCCTGGCCGCGATCCACGTCGGCAGCACCGGGATCGTCGACTACGGCCGGGTGAGCGCCCAGCTGGCGGAGTCCTCGGGCACGGAGATCGTCTACGGCGGCGCGGTCGACCTGATCTCCCGCCGCGCGTCGGCCGTCGCGGTCCGCACCACGTCGGGGCTGGTGGTCCGGGCGCGGGTGCTGGTGAACTGCGCGGGTCTGCAGTGCGACCGGATCGCCCGCCTGGCCGGGGACGATCCGGGCATGCGGATCATCCCCTTCCGGGGCGAGTACTACGACCTGGCCCGTCCGGACCTCGTCCGCGGGCTGGTCTACCCGGTGCCCGACCCTGCGTTCCCCTTCCTCGGGGTCCACCTCACCCGCGGCATCGGCGGCGGGGTCCACGTCGGGCCCAATGCCGTGCCCGCACTGGCCCGCGAGGGCTACGACTGGTCGACGGTGCGGCCCCGCGACATCGCGGACGAGCTCGCCTGGCCGGGATCCTGGCGGATGGCCGCACGGCACTGGCGGTACGGCACGGGCGAGATCCATCGCTCGCTGTCGAAGCAGGCCTTCACCCGGGCGGTACGGCGCCTGCTGCCGGCCGTCACCGCGGCGGACCTCCGGCCGGCGGCGGCCGGGGTCCGGGCGCAGGCCGTCCTGCGGGACGGGACGCTGGTGGACGACTTCCTGATCCGCGACGCCCCGCGGACGGTCCACGTGCTGAACGCGCCCTCGCCCACGGCCACCGCTTCGCTGCCGATCGGCCGGGAGATCGCCTCCCGAGCCCTTCGAACCCTCGGCTCGACCTGAGCGGTGCCGAAGCCCGGGCCGGCGGCTGCCAACGTCCCGCTGCGCGGAGCCCGTCCCCGCCCCGCCCCGCCCTTTCCCCGTTTCCCCGTTTCTCTGGGGCTCCGCCCCAGGACCCCGTACGTGCGCTCCGCGCCCGTGCCCTCGAACGCCGGGCGGCCCGGATTGGCCCGGTGCTCGCGCGGCAGCGCATCGGGCCCCCGTCGTAGAATCACGGAATTGTGTCTGAGTCCCTGAACCCCCAGCCGCCCAGCCTCCCGGACGCCGCGCCGGAGGCGAGTTCGTACGTACCGCCCAAGTGGCGGACCGAGCCCCGCTTCCCCGACGGGCCCTCGCCGGATCCGGCCGGCTCGCACCACGAGCGGCGGATCCGGAGCTTCCAGCCCCGGCGCAGCCGGGTCACCACCGGTCAGGGCGAGGCCCTGAAGCGCCTCTGGGGCACCTGGGGCCTGGACATCGACGGCCACGAGGTCATCGACCTGAAGGCGATGTTCGACGGCCTCCCCGTCGTCCTGGAGATCGGCTTCGGCATGGGCGAGGCCACCGCGCAGATGGCCGCCGAAGACCCCGGCACCGGGATCCTCGCCGCCGACGTGCACACCCCCGGGCAGGGCAACCTCCTCGCCCTCGCCGAGCGGGGCGGGCTCAGCAACGTCCGCGTGGCCAACGGCGACGCGATCATCCTGCTCCGCGAGATGCTGCCGCCCGACTCCCTCGACGGGATCCGCGTGTACTTCCCGGACCCCTGGCCCAAGGCGCGCCACCACAAGCGCCGGCTGATCCAGCCCGAGTTCCTCACGCTGGCCGCCACCCGCCTGGCCCCCGGGGCCGTGCTGCACTGCGCGACCGACTGGGAGCCGTACGCCGAGCAGATGCTCGAAGTCCTCAGCGCGCACCCGGACTTCGAGAACACGCAGGCCGACGGCGGCTACTCCCCGCGCCCCGCGTTCCGGCCGCTCACGCGCTTCGAGGGCCAGGGACTCGACAAGGGCCACGTCGTACACGACTTGCTCTTCCGTCGCAGGGAGAACTGACAACGTCACCGCGCGTGTCAGAGCGGCTCGCTAGGGTCATGGTGTGTTCCGAGCGCTCCGCCCTGTGCTCACACGTCCGTCGGGCACGGTCCGCACGTGCGTGCTCCTCGCCCTGCTCGCCGTCACCGGCATCGCGATCCTCGAACTCGTGCGGGAGCAGACCGGCACCCCCGGCTTCCTCGTCGGTCTCGGCCTGGCCCTGTTACCGGTGCCGCCGCTCATGGCGGCCTTCCGGTGGCTCGGCCGGGCCGCGCCCGCGCCCTGGCCGCAGCTGCTGTTCTGTTTCGGCTGGGGTGCCTGCGCCGCGGCGCTGATCGCGATACTGGCCAACAACTTCGCCACCGAGTGGATAGCCGCGGCCACCGCCGACTCCTCCGACGCCGATCACCTGGGCTCGGTGGCCGTCGCCCCGGTGGTGGAGGAGAGCGCCAAGGCCGCCGCCCTGCTGCTGGTGTTCCTGTTCCGCAGACGCCATTTCACCGGTCCCGCCGACGGTTTCGTCGTGGCCGGATTCACCGCCACCGGCTTCGCCTTCACCGAGAACATCCTCTACCTCGGCAACGCCTACGGTGAGGACCTCGCCGAGGGCTCCGGCGTGCTGGAGTCGGTGACGGCGGCGACCTTCTTCGTCCGGATAGTGCTGTCGCCGTTCGCGCACCCGCTGTTCACGGTGCTCACCGGGCTCGGTTTCGGCGCGGCCGCGCTCAGCGTGCGCCGTTCCCGCAGGATCTGTCTGCCGCTGCTCGGCCTGGCGCCGGCCATGGGCATGCACGCGCTGTGGAACGGCTCCTCGCGGTTCGGGGAGCACGGCTTCTACACGGTCTACGCCTTCGTGATGGTCCCTGCGTTCGGGCTGCTCGTGTGGCTGGCGGTGCGGATACGGCGCGGCCGGCTGCAGGTCGTGTCCGGGGAGCTGGCGGTGTACGCGGCCGCCGGCTGGATCGGCCCCGCCGAGGTGCCGGCGCTGGCTTCGATGCCGGCCCGGTCACTGGCCCGCGCCCTGGCCCGGCGCGACGGGGGCCGGGCCGCCGGACGCGCGGTCGCCCGGTACGCGGCGGACGCGGCCGCCCTGGCCCTGCTGCGGAACCGGGCGCGCCGGGGCGGCCCGGTGTGGGAGCCGGACTTCGCCGGCCGGGAACGGGAGTTGCTGCACCGGCTCTGGCAGCGCCGTGCGGTGGCGGGCCCGGCGCTGGCCCGGGCGGCGGTCATGGAGGAGCTGCTTCCGCCGCGGTTCGACCCCGTGCGGGCCCCCTTGGCCGTCCCCGCCCCCGAGGCCGCGCTGTCCGCCGTGACCGTGCCGCGGCGGGCGGAGCCGGACCTCAGACGTTCAGGCCCTTGGACTCCAGCCACGCCAGCGGGTCCATCGTCGAACCGCCCTTGCGTACTTCCAGGTGGAGATGAGGTCCGGTGACGTTCCCGGTGGCGCCGACGCGGCCGATGGTCTCGCCGGCGCCGACCGTGCCCGAGGTCACGGACATCGAGGAGAGGTGGCAGTACCAGATCTCCGTGCCGTCCTCGAGCTGCAGCACGATCCGGTAGCCGTACGCGCCGGACCAGCCGGCCGAGGTGATCTTTCCGGCGGCCACCGCCTTGGCCGGGGTGCCGGTCGGGGCCGCGAAGTCGAGGCCGGTGTGGTAGCCGGAGGACCACATGGAGCCGGAGACCCCGTAGTGCGAGGTGAGGGTGTAGGCGGAGGTCGGCAGGGAGTAGCCGCCGGCCGCCTTGGCGCGTTCCTGCTCGGCCTGGGCCTCGGCCGCCTTCCTCGCGGCCTCGGCCTCTTCCGCGGCCTTCGCCTCGGCCTGCGCCTTCGCCTCCTCGGCCGCCCGACGGGCCTCCTCCAGACTGTCCTTGGCCTCCTGGGCGGCAGCCTCCTGCGCGGCGCGCTCGGCGTCCGCCCGGACCTTCGCCTCGGCGGCGTCCTTCTGGGACTCGGCCTGCTGGAGGATGCGGTTGCGCAGCACCTCGCCGGCGTCGGCCGTGCCGCGGTCGCTCTGCTGCGCGATGATCCCCGTCCGCGCGGCCGCCTGGGCCGCCGACCCGGAACCGCCGTCCGACTGCCGGGAGTCGCCGCCGGGCATGAGGTCGGGCAGATCAGGCAGATCGGGCATCGACGGCATGGATATCGCGACCTGGGGCCGGTCCTGCGCATGGGCGATGCCGCCGGCGCCGACCGCCGCGATGACACCGACGCCGAGCACCGTGGAGCTGCGCGCAAGTCCCCCGCGCGGCTTGGCGACCCGGTGCTTGCCGCGGACCGGACGGACCGAGTCCTCGGTGGGGTTCCACTCGCCCCAGGCACCCGCGGTGGGCGGCTCCTGGATCTCGGTGCCTTCAGGAGCAGGCAAGTTGGAGGCCACCGGGGCACACTCCTCATTGACGCGCACGCACACGGCGCCGTCTCTTGCGACGGCTGGGACGACCGCGCTGCGTTATCGAAAGGTAATAGACGCAGGGGAGTGATTCCAAGCTGTTGCGCTTGATCGTTCGCACCAATCAGATACGCAATGGCTGGCTCTCGCCAGGCCCTTTCACCACAGACGCTGACCAATTCGGGCAAAAATCAAGTGACTACCTCACCTCTTCGGCCACGCCAGGAACGTGAGGCCTTGTCAATAAACTTGCGGAGAGCACCACTTCGAACACGCTGCGTCACACGTCGTCGCCCCGGCGTACCACCGGCACGGTCGGCCGCCGCCCCCAGCCCCTTGCCCCGTACGTCGCCCACGGCCAGCCGCACTCCGTACGGGGTGTCCTGGACGGCGTACAGGTCCCCGCCGACGAAGGCGTCGGCCTGCGCGGCCTCGTACCAGGCGGATACGTGCAGCCCGCCGATGCGTTCGGCAGGCTTCGGCGGCACCGCCCGTTGCGCGGCCTCTGCTATCCCGCGTGCGGAGGCGAGCTGCTCGCCGCTGCGCCGCACGACCCGGTTGACCAGGAGCGCCAGCCCGGACACGGTCACGACGGTGGCCGGCTCGGTCAGTGCCCCGACCTTCCGGCCGGTGCCGTTGGAGAGCTGCAGCAGGAACACCGCGAGCGAGGCCAGGAGGCCGGTCAGCACCGCGACCCGGAACGTGTACAGCGGGGCGGCGATCAGCGGGGCCGCGGAGAAGAAGGGGGATCCGGTGAAGCTGGGCGGGGTCAGGAAGTTGAAGACCAGTCCGAAAATGCCGCCGCCAGGTCGCCGTACGGCGACCTGGCGGCGGCCGTACGGGTGGCGACGCGCGAGACGCCGGACGGGAACACGACGAAGGCCCGGCTCCCCAAGGGGAACCGGGCCTTCGTACTGAGTAGCGGGGGCAGGATTTGAACCTACGACCTCTGGGTTATGAGCCCAGCGAGCTACCGAGCTGCTCCACCCCGCGTCGGTAAACACAACTCTACGCCATCCGGGGGGAGCCCTCCGCCAATTAACGCCCAACCCCTCCTGGAATCGACATCACTGCAGGTCAGAGCCCTGAAACCGACCCAAGACCGGTCCGCGAACGGGCACGGACGGGCACGGACGGGCACCCCGCGAACGAAGATCATCTCTGTTGCGCGCCGGTGACACTTCGCGGATCGTTCCGGGATCGGGCACGGGCGATGATTCACCTGTCGCCAGGGCCAGGGGGAACAAGAACCGGCCGGGCGACGACCACCACACCCACCGGCTCGGCCCTCTGCCGATGCCCCTGTGATTCCCGGGGGGAGTCCACCATGTCCGTTCGCACCGCAGCCGCCATCGCAGTCGTCGCCGGCGTTGTCACCACTCTGCTGCCGTTCTCGGCCACCGCCGCGTCCGCCGCACCCGCCACCGACGACCACGCCGTGCTGCGTACGGAGATGGGCGCTCCCGTCCCGAGCGGCCCGCTGACCCGCGGCGGCGCCACCGAGTCCTTCGACCTGACGGTGAAGAACCCGACCGGCAAGGCCGTCACGTACAACCCGTGGATGCTCGTGGACCCGACCGGCCCGAGCCGGCTGCAGGAGGGCGACGTCCTCTTCAAGGTCGAGGCGGTGGACGCCCCGGCGACCAAGTCCTCGATCGGCCGGCAGGACGGCGAGTGGCAGGGCACCTTCTTCCCCGCCTCCGGCGAGCCGGGCAGCGAGAAGGGCGGCTTCGACATCCCCGCCAACGGCAAGATGACCTGGAAGGTCACCATCGGCCTCGGCGCGAACTACCCGACCAACGACGGGGACTTCAGCCTCAGCGCCTCCAGCTACAACAACGCGGTGGCTCCCGGCGGCGCGGACTCCCACACCATCAAGGTCGACCCGCAGGTCAAGACCGGCGAGCTGAAGACCTGGTTCAAGCAGATCAGTTCCGGCAAGGACGGCCAGGAGCAGCGCGCGTACCTGGACCTGAACTACCAGGCCACCGGCGACGGCACCTTCGGCACCGCCCTCGCGACCAGCCTGAGCCTGTCCCACCCGGGCGAGCAGGAGGCCGACTTCCACGTGCAGGCCCTGTTCGACGGCCGCTGGCAGGATCTGAAGGTCGAGGACAGCCGCTACGAGCTGCCGCAGATCCCCAAGGGCTTCGGCGCCGCCGACGGCGTCCGCACCCTGCCGCTGCGGGTCAGCCTGGGCAACCACACCAAGCTGACGAAGAAGACCACGATCACGATGGAGGCCGAGGTCCGCCAGGCCGTGGGCAACTCCTACGCGCTCAAGACCAGCTCCGTGCAGTTCCCGCTCGTCCCGTTCGCGGAGACGGCGCCCACCGACACCCCGTCGACCACCCCGTCCACCACCCCGTCCACCGCCCCGTCCACCGTTCCCTCGGTGCAGCCGGCCGTCGCCACCTCCACCGGCAAGACCAACGTGACGACCACGGGCACGACCACAGCCACGGCCACGGCCACCGGCTCCCTCGCCAACACCGGCGCCGGCTCCTCCACCGGCCTGTACGCCGGCCTCGCCGCCGCCCTGGTCGTGCTCGGCACGGCCGCCGCCTGGCTCGGTCGCCGCCGCGGCCTCTCCGCCTGATCCACACCCCGTACGCACAAGCGCCCCGCCCGGTCCGACCGGGCGGGGCGCTTCGCGTTGGGGGCGGCGGCGGGGGCGGGCGGTCAGCCGTCGGCCGGCGTGCGCCGGCGGGTCAGCACGTGGGTGGTGGAGCCGTCGTCCTCCCGGACGTCCCGGACGTGCGTGAAGCCGATGCGGTTCAGCAGGCTCAGGGAGGCCGTGTTGGCGGCGGCCACGGTGGCGTGCACCTCGGCCAGACCGAGGGTGGCGAAGGCGTAGGCGACGATCGCCTCCGCGATCTCGGTGCCGAGGCCCGCTCCCCAGGCCGCCGGGGCCAGGGCGTAGATGATCTCGTGGCCGTCGACCTCGTCGGTCCGCTTGATCTCGGCGTGCCCGATCAGCTCGCCACCGCGCCGCACGGCCCAGACGTCGAAGAGGTCCTCGGCGTAGACCTTCGTGAAGACCCGCCCGAACAGGGCCCGGTCCTCGGCCTCCGTGCCGGGGCCGTCCCCCATCCACCGGGACACCCGGGTGTCCTGGAAGAGGGCCACGAAGCCTTCCTCGTCCTCGGGAACGTACGGGTCGAGGAGCAGGCGTCCGGTGCGCAGAACTGGAGTCACGCGCGGCGACGCTACCCGCTCGGACCGGGAGGTTCACCTGGTTATCCGGCCCGCCCCGGGAATGACGGACCGTCCGTTCGCGCAGGCCCCCGGAAACAACCGAGCGCCCCCTCCCGTCGGAACGGTAAGGGGCGCTCGGCGCCGGACAGGAGGCTTCGCCCCCCACCCGCGAGCGGTAGGCCATGTCGGACTCGAACCGACACGATCAGCACGTGGGCGCTGCCCCTCAGCTCAGCGGCGGGACATGTAAAGGCCGAGGGCCCTGTGGAGGAGTCTGTTGAGCGGGAAGTCCCACTCGCCGAGGTATTCGGCGGCCTGGCCGCCGGTGCCGACCTTGAACCGGAGCAGGCCGAGCAGGTGGTTGGACTGATCCAGGGTGTCGGTGATGCCGCGCAGGTCGTAGACGCTCGCGCCCAGTCCGTGGGCGTCGGACATCATCCGCCACTGGATGGCGTTGTTCGGCTGGACGTCCCGCTTGCGGCTGGTGGAGGCCCCGTAGGAGTACCAGACGTGCTCACCAACGGTCAGCATCGTGGCCGCGGCCAGCACCTCGCCCTCGTGATGGGCCAGATACAGCCGCATCCGGTCGGCGTCTTCGGCCCGGAGCGCGGTCCACATGCGCTGAAAGTAGGCCAGCGGCCTGGGGATGAACCGGTCGCGTTCCGCGGTCTCCTTGTAGATCTCGTAGAAGGCGGGCAGGTCCTCGTAGCCGCCCTGGACGACCTCGAGGCCGGCCTTCTCGGCCTTCTTGACGTTGCGGCGCCACTGCTGGTTGAACCCGCGCTGAACCTCGTCCAACGACCGTCCCGCAAGCGGGACCTGGAAGACGTAGCGCGGCTGCCCCGCGCTGAACCCGTCCTCACCACCCACCTCGCCCTGCTGCCACCCCAAGCGGCGCAGCCGGTCGGCGACATCGAAGGCCCGCGGCTCGCACGAGCTGGCCTCGACATCACGCAACCGTCCTGCCCGCGGGTCTGCAATGGCGTCCTTGACCGTTCCCGCATCCCAGCGGCGCACGATCACAGGCGGACCCATCTTCACCGAGAACGCGCCGCGGGTCTTGAGATGCGCCAGCATCGGCTCGAGCCACCGTTCAAGATCCGGGGCGTACCAGTCGATGACCGGGCCTTCGGGAAGGTAGGCGAGGTACCGCTTGAGCTTCGGCAGCGGCCGGAAGAGCACGAGCGCCGCCCCGACGATCCGGCCGGTCTCATCGATCCATCCGAGGCTCTCCGCCCGCCAGTCCGGCTTCACATCCCCCCACGAGGGCACCTGCATGTGACTCGCGGAGGGCCGGCCCTTGATGAAGGCCAGATGCTCGTCACGGCTGATCGCTCTCAAGCGGAAGGTCATGCGAAGTGCTCCTCTGTCCGACGCGCCAGCCTACTTCGCAGACTTCACGCCCCGCCTCGCCGTGTGCACGCTGTCGTCGCATACGAGCCGGCACGAACCTTCCCGGCAAGATCATCAATCCTGTTCGACCTCAACACCGTTGCGTTAGGGATCTTGAGTCGTTGGCAACCCCCGCATGAGTAGCAGGAACGGGACTCCTGGTAGATCAACTTGTGCTGAAGCAAGGTGATCGTCGAGTCCAGGAGTCCCGTTGCGGGAGAAGTCTGTCATCACGCGCACGATCGAGGTCGCTGGGGGTGTGTTCGCGCCGGGGCAGCTGGGTGAGCTGACGCAGACGGTGGACTTCGAACTGGTGGACGCGGTGCTTGAGGAGACCGGCACGGTCGAGCGGCGACTGCGGCTGCTGCCCTCGCGGGTGGTGGTGTACTTCGTCCTCGCGCTCGCACTGTTCGAGAACTGCTCCTACCGGGCGGTGTGGGGCAAACTGACCGCCTCGCTGACGAGTCTGGCCCTGGCCGTCCCGGCGGCTTCCTCGCTGTCGCGGGCGAGGCGGCGGATAGGGGCCGCCCCGCTACGGCGGCTGTTCGAGATCCTGGCCGGGCCCCTCGCTGTCCGCGGGCAGTCGGGCACGTTCTGGCGGGGCCTGCGGTGCGTGGCCGTCGACGGCACTCTCCTCCATGTCCCGGACGAGAAGACGCTCACCTGGAAGTACCCGAAACGGGCCGGTGACACGCTGGAGTTCGGCTACCCGCTGCTGCGGCTCGTCGTCCTGGTCGAGTGTGGCACCCGCGCCCTGCTCGCCGCCACCTTCGGACCCGAGAGTGACGGTGAACTCACCTACGCGAACCGCCTGTTGGGCGCTCTTGACGACACGATGCTCCTGCTGGCCGACGCCGGCTTCGATGCGGTGGAATTCCTCCGTGACATCCAGGGCAGCGGGGCACGATTCCTGATCCGCTCTTCCGCCCGACGCATCCCCACCCCCGCCGAGCACCTGGCCGACGGCTCCTACCTGGCCCGGATCGGCTACGGCGTCATTCCCGTCCTGATCACCGTCCGCGTCATCGAGGCCCACCTCACAGTCCGCCTGGACGACGGCACTGTCCGCCACGAGCAGTGGCGCCTGCTCACCAGCCTCCTCGACCCCGTCCGCTACCCCGCCGATGAAGTGGCCGAGCTCTATCACCGCAGGTGGCAGGTGGAAACCACCTACTTCTCGATCAAGGCGACCATCCTGGAGGGCCGCGTCCTGCGCTCGCGCACCCAGCCCGGCCTCGACCAGGAGGTCTACGCCCTGCTCACGACCTACCAGGCCCTCCTCCGCGCCGCCGCCGACGGCATCGAGACCCGCCCCGACCTCACCATGAGCCGGATCAGCTTCACCGTCCTGATCCGCACCGCCGGTGACACCGTCATCAGCGCGACCGGAATCCTGCCCCCACTCGGCCCTGTCGACCGAGTCGGCGTGATCGGTCAGGCCGTCCTCGAAGCCCCGCTGCCGTCCCAACACAGGCAACGCATCAAAGCCCGCACCCGCAAGAACCCCACCAGCAAGTACGGCCCGAACGCCGGACAACAGCCCGTGACCAGCCAGAACTACAGCATCCAGACCACTATCACGTTCTTCGAGCACGGCCTCAACAGCCGCTCACGGCGCTAAAGCAACGGTGTTGTGTTCGACCTGAACGGCGCGAACCCCGCCTCAGCTGGGGCGTCAGTACATCCAGACCAACGCCGACCAGGAAATGGGGAGCGACCGTCTCCCGGTGTCAGAAGCGCAGGTGAACCCGCACTAACGGGAGACGGCCGCCGTTCACGGGGCGTGGCCGCGTAGGGCCCGCGCCGTGCGCGCCGCCTAGCTGTGGCGTGAGGCGCGCAGGTCGGCCAGCAGTTCGGCCTGACCTTCCAGGACGCCTGAGAGGATGCCGCGGGCGACCCGCAACAGTTCGGCGATCTGGGGGTGGGTGAGCTTGTAGTACACGTTGGAGCCTTCGCGGCGGGTGACGACCAGGTTGGCCTTGCGCAAGACGGCCAGCTGCTGGGAGAGGCTTGCGGCCTCCACTCCGACCTCGGGCAGCATCTCGGCGACCGCGTGTTCGCGCTCGGCCAGGAGTTCCAGGACGCGGATGCGGACCGGATGCCCGAGCGTTTTGAAGAACTCCGCCTTGAGCTGGTACAGCGGTGTGCTCACCTGAGTACCCCTGCCTTGACTGCCCATCTCATCCACCCGGAACCATTCGCCGAAGGGGCATCCTTGCGCCTCTCTTCACACCTTGTGACCTCCACAATTGCAGATCCCTGCAACTCCTGAGACCCGGCGGCCCGTCTTTGTGACGTTCGGAACGCACGGGGCGGGCCGAACGCCCCCGGCCGTAACCGGCCCAGTGGGTCACGCCTTCTTCAGGAACTCGGTCCTCAGGACCAGCCCCTTGACCTTCTTCGTGTTGCACTCGACCTCGTCCGTCTTGGAGGTGAGACGGATGTTCTTGACCAGGGTTCCGCGCTTGAGGGTCTCGGAGGTCCCCTTGACCTTGAGGTCCTTGATCAGGGTGACCGAGTCTCCGTCGGCGAGCTGGGTGCCGTTGGAGTCCTTGACGATGATGTCGCTCATGGTGCCGGTGTCCTTGCCGTTCTCGTAGATCGTGCTGCTGCTGGTGTGGAGATTCAGGTGAGGGCGGGAGCCGTGGGGTGTCGCGGGTCGGGCCAGTCGTCGGTGCTCCACTGCCGGATCTCGTCCTGTGCACCGTGCGCGGCGAGCGCGGCGGCGAGGTCGCAGTGGACGGTGACGGTCGGGCAGGTGGCGTCCGGGACGAGGGAGCCGTCCGCGGGGATCGCGGCGAGCTCCAGGCTCCGGCCGTGGCCGGCGAGGCGGCGGGCGGCCTGGGCGACGGCGATCTGTCCGCCTGCCGACCAGCCCAGCAGACCGGTCAGATCGAGGATGACCGGGCCAGTGCCCCGGGCGAGCGCCCACCCGATGGCGCCGGTGAACCGGTCCACGGCGTCCGCGCCGAGATACCCGGCCAGGGACAGCACGCCCAGGTCCTCGCGGGTCGTGTACCGCCATTCGATCGTCATCGTCCGTTCCTCGGTTCGCTCGTCACAGGGGGAGGGTGATCCAGATGGCCTTGCCGCGCCCATCCGCGTCCGGCCTCACAGCGGCGGTGCCGCCCAGCTCCATCGCCAGTTCGACCACCATGGCCAGGCCGCTGCCCGGGGCAGTGGCGAGCGCACCGAACAGGGCCGGCTGGTAGGGGTGGCGGTCGTGTACGGCGAACGCGAAGGCACCGGGCCCGTGCGCATAGGTGACCGTGATCGTCGGCGAGGACGCGGCGGCATGGCGGACGGCGTTGGTGACCAACTCGGCCAGGATCAGCAGCGCCGGGCCCGCGCTCGGATGCCGAAGGCCGACCCCACACTCCACCAGGACCAGCTCGGTGGTCTCGCGGGCGATACGGACGGCCGAGCCCGCGGCCGGTACGTCCAACACATGCCGGTAGGGCATCGTCTCGGCCCGGACACTCACCGGCCCGCCCCCGTCACGGTGCGGGCAAGGCGGAACCCGGACACCTGCTGCGGGTGCAGGCGCAGCAGGGTGTCGTGCGGGCCGTGGGCCCAGCCGGGCAGGGTGCGCCGGTAGTGGGCTGCCTCGTCGGGGTTGGTGATGACCTCCGCCGGGCCGTGGGCGCTGACGGTCCAGCCGGTGCCGGCCGGGGTGCGGATCTCATCGACCTGGTAGGTCAACAAGGCACGGCCGGGAATGGTGGCGGCCTGTACGGGGGCCCGGACGACCAGGCGGCCGTACTCCATCACGTGCGCGGCGGGGCGGACTACGGCCAGCTCGCGCTGGACGTAGACGAGGCGCCCTTGGGCGGAGCCTTCGAGGAGCCACAGGGCCTCGGTTCCGGAGACCTCGATCATGCGGCGGTCGGCGGGAGATGTCATCGTGTGGCCTTCCGGGTGCGGTGCGGTCGGTGCCTCCCGGGCAGCAGCCCTGCCTGCTCCAGGTGTTTGCGGGCCCCGGCGATCGCCTCCGGGGTGGTGGTGTACTCGCGTCCCTCGTGCCGGAGCAGGTCCAGGGCACCCACCGCGTCCAGGGCCTGGCGCTGCCCGGGCCGGATACCGGACGCCATGACGGCGATGCCCCGCCTGTTCAGCTTCTCCACGGCGTCTTTGAGGACGAGGGCACCGGTGGCGTCCATCGCCGTGATCCTCGACATGCGCAGGATCACCACCTTCACGTCGGCGACCTCGGACAGCTCCAGGAGGAAGCGGTGCGCGCCGGCGAAGAAGACCGGGCCGTCGATGCGGTACGCGACGATGTGCTCGGCCAGCAGCGCGTGCTCCTCATCGCTGTGCTCACCGGGCAGGTCCGGGCGGAAATCGACCTGATCCATCCGTGCCTGGCTCGCGACCGCTTTCAGGGCAAGGGCTCCGGCGACGACGAGGCCGATGACGACGGCGTAGACGAGGTCGAGGACCAGAGTGGCGGCGGCGGTCAGGACCAGCACGACCGCGTCCGAGCGGGTCGCCTTCGCCATCGCCCGCAGCGAGCCGACCTCCACCATCCGGATCGCCGTCGCCAACAGAACACCGGCCAAGGCAGCGAGGGGGATCTTCGAGACGAGGGGCGCGGCGGCGAACACGACCACCGCGAGCACCGCGGCGTGCGTGAGCGCAGCCAGGCGGGAGGAGGCGCCGGTTCGGACGTTCACCGCCGTACGGGCGATCGCGGCGGTGGCCGGGACGCCGCCGAACAGAGGGGCGGCCAGGTTGGCGATGCCCTGCCCGAACAGTTCCTTGTCCGGATCGTGCTTCTGCCCCACCGTCATCCCGTCCGCCACGGTGGCCGACAGCAGCGACTCCAGCGCGGCGAGCGCCGCGACCGCAACCGCCGGGGCCAGCAGCGAGCCGAACGCCGACGCGTCCAGGAAGGCGAGGGAAGGCGCGGGAAGCCCGGAAGGCAGGTCACCGATCGGGGCCGCCGCCTCGAGATGGAAGAGCTGACCGATCACGGTCGCGGCGATCACCGCGACGATCGAGAACGGAATCGCCGGCTTCCACCGAGCCCCGACCAGCATCACCGCGGCGACACCCACCGAGAGGCCGATCGCCGTCCAGTTCGGGAAGGCCACGAACTCCACGAGCGTATGCCAGGCAACGATCAGGACCTTCTCGCCCTCGGGCTTGTCGACCCCAAGCGCGTTGGGTATCTGCTGGAGGCCGATCACGCACGCGATACCGAGGGTGAAGCCCTCCACCACCGGCGCTGGCACGTACCGCATGTACTGCCCGGCCCGCAGCAGGGCGAGGCCGATCAGCAGAACCCCCGCCATCAGCCCCACCGTAAGGACGCCGCCGGGCCCGTACTGGGCGACGATCGGCACCAGGACCACCGTCATCGCACCCGTCGGACCGGACACCTGAAGGTTCGACCCGCCGAACACGGCCGCAAGGGCACCCGCCACAACCGCGGTGGCGAGGCCCGCCTCGGCACCCAGCCCGGAGGAGACGCCGAACCCGAGCGCCAGCGGCAGAGCCACGATCGCGACGGTCAGACCGGCCAGCAGGTCCCGGCGGGGGTTGCGGCCCATGACCGCGAAGTCGGCCCGGGCCGGCAGCAAGGGGCGGATCCGGCCGAGTACGGGCGCCAGGAAGGTGTTCACGGTCACGGCGCCGGGACCTCGGACTCGCGCAGTTCCTCAAGGAGCTCGCTCTGCCCGGTCAGCACCTCGTTCAGGATCCGCCGCGCCGCCCGCATCAGCTGTGCGACGTCACCGCCAGCCAGCTCGTACACCACGGTCGAGCCGTCACGCACCGAGGTGACGATCCCCGAGCGGCGCAGCACCGCGAGCTGCTGGGACAAGGCGGAAGGCTCGACCTCGATCGCGGCCAGCAGGTCCCGCACCGGCATCGGACCGTCCTGCAACAGCTCCAGAACCCGTATCCGCACCGGGTGCCCGAGCATCCGGAAGAACTCGGCCTTGGCCTGATACAGCGGAACCGGCACGATCGCGCACCCTTCTCATCGCCCCGGGCGCCGGGGCGAACGGCTGGTGCTGTGCCTGCGGCTACCTACGGACACAGCCCTCACAGCATCTATGAAATTGCAGACTTTTGCAATTTGTGGATTCTGCGACCGTTCTCCGATCGCGGACTGTAGCGTCAGAACGTGGGCCCCGCCGCATCCCCCGTCGGCGGGGCCCCCTTCGTGTCGACCGAAGACTGCTCCCGCCGCGGATGCCGGCACGATCGACCCCATCGGCCGATCACCCCGTGAAGCCGCGCCTTCCCGTGGTGCGCCGTCCACGGGTACGTCCGACTGTTGCTCAAGACTTCCCCAAGGCCGCGCCGCGCCTGAAGCGGCATGCGCCACCCCGCGCCGGGATGCGCCTGGTCTGTCCCCGCATGACCGTCGATACCGAACGTCATGGCCCCCCTGGGGCGGCGCCGGTTCATCCGGGCCGCGCTGACCGGAGCGGCGGCCTTGGGCGTCGGGCCGGCAGCCGGTTCCCCCACGGCCACACCCGAGTCCGCCCTGCGGGAACCGGCGGCGGGGAATCGGCGCTGGCGGACGTCCCGCGAGCGCCATCCCGACCAGACGCCGGCCATGCGGCAGACCTTGGTCTCCGGCCGGCATCCCTTCGCCGTCGTCCTGGGCTGCGTCGATTCCCGCGTTCCCCCGGAACTGGTCTTCGATCAGGGCCCGGGTGATCTGCTGACGGTGCGCTCAGCGGGCGCGGTCCCGGACGAGGCGGTGCTCGCGAGCATCGCCTACGGGGTCCTGGAGTTGGGCATCCCGCTGGTCGTGGTCCTGGGGCACCAGTCGTGCGGGGCCGTTGCCGCCGTCGTCCATGCCGGCGAGGGCGGCGCGCAGCTGCCCGGTCACATGCAGTACCTGGCCGATCAGATCCGCCCGGCGACCGACCGCACGCTGAAGGGGTGGCGCGCGTGGACGCGGCAATCACCGCGAACGTGCGGCCGGTGCGGTCGCGGCCGGCCGCGGAACCCGACCCGGCCACCAGGGTCAGGCACACGGAACTCGCTGTCATCGGAGCCCGGTACGAGCTCACCGGTCAACAAGTGCACCCAATCCACTGATGGCCCACTGCACGGCCTCCGGCAAGCCCCCAGGAGCTAAACTTGCAGAGTTATGCAATTTACTAGTTCTGTATTCTTTGGACGGGGGTTGCGGTGTGGCCGGATTCGCGGAAGCGGCGCTGGAACGGGTCCGGGTGGCGCGGGCTCGTCTTGCGGCTGCGCGGGAGGCTGACGATGCCGTCGAGGAGGCGCAGGCCGCCGACGAGCTGGAGGACGCGCTTCGGGTGGCCCGCGATCACGGCGTGGCCACCAACGACGACGGGAACGGCCGGTGCGCCGAATGACGGCGCCCTCTCGGCCGGGTGCACGGTAGTGGGCCGGCATCCCAGCAGGCAGCCCGCAGCGCCGCAGGCGCGCAAGGACGCGTGGACGGTGCCATTGGTGCCGGGTTCGGTGCGGGCCGTGCGGGAGCGTACGGAGCGGTCGCTGACGCTGTTCGGCCTGGAGAGCGCCTCTTCCCTCTTCGGGGCCGCGCTTCTGGTCGTCAGCGAGCTCGTCGCCAACGCCGTGCGGCACGCCGAACAGTCACCGGACGCCGAGGTCACCCTCCACATGACCGACCACATGCTGGTGGTCGGCGTCGGAGACCTCGACCCTCGCCCCATGACTCTGGCCGACGCCGACCGGGCATCGGGGCAGGGGCTGCGCACGGTGGCCGACCTGGCGCGCTCCTTCGGTGGCGACGTCCGCGTCGAGCCCGCCGCCGGGGGACGCGGCAAGACGGTCGTGGTCCGCTTCATCCTGCCGGAAGGAACACCGTGACCAGCAGTGACAGACAGGACGCTCAGCTGTACCAGGTCATGTACCTCGGTACGGGCGCCGAGCCCGAAACCCGCACGGTGGTGGCCGAGGAGGTCGCGGCCGTCATCGAACAGGCAGGTCGTCACGGCATGAAGGTCCTCGTCCGCCCGTGCGTGCACCCCCAGGATGAACCCGGCCCGAGAAAGGGAGTCCAGCTGTCATGACGGACGACAAGCCCGAGAAGACCTCTTCGGCGGCGGATCACGAGAGGTGGCTGGGGAGGGGCGTCGCGCTACGCGCCTTCTTCTACATCTTCGGCACGCACTTGTTCGCAGGGTTCGTGTGGCTGCTGTTCTACCTGGGCCAGCACGCCCAGAAGTGAGATCAGCGAGCAGGTCGGCGGCCGGCCTTCATCGCCCGGACCGGCTCGCTCGCCGCCCCCTTGGACACCCACACGAGCCTGCTCCCCGAGGTCGGCCAGGCAGCCGCAGAAGCGGCGGCCCAGCTGGTACCTCGTGCCCGTTCGTCCGCCTCCTGACCAGGGGATGACGGGCCGTCCGCTCACGCATCGCTCACGCACGGGCCCGGAAACGACTTAGCGCCCCACCTGGCTGAAACCAGTTGGGGCGCTAAGTGCCAGGTCAGAGGGTTTCCCTCCGCCCGCGAGCGGTAGGCCATGTCGGACTCGAACCGACAACCAACGGATTAAAAGTCGAGGAGCCCGAGTGATATCGGCTGGGGCCCCGTTTCTGTCCATGCCGTTCCGGCTGGTCAGAACGGGGGCCCCGGCCACCCGACCACCGGCCCGTATCACTCCGTCCGCAGGCGTCCGGGCTCACAGCGGGCTCACGTCGTACACCCTCTGACCTGCCCGTCTGGCTGCTGCCGCTGGTGCCCGTGACGACTTCTACGCAGCCTCGGGTACCGGCTGTGCCGCATTCGTGTGAGGTGCAGGAGAACACTGCGCCGGTTGCTCCGATCGGGCCTAGGGTGGGCCGCGATTCGGCCGAGGCTGCTGCGCCCGGTCTGGCACAGCTCGGCCCGGAGGACGCATGGAACACCTGCGGCTGCTGCGACGGCGGCCCGTACTGGTGCTGTGGCTCGCACAGAGCCTCTCGGTCCTCGGGGACCGCCTCTATGCCCTCGCGGTCATGTGGGTCGTCTACGCCGCGACGGGCTCGGCGTCACTCATGGGCCTCGTCGCGGTGGCCGAGTCGCTGCCGTACATCGTCCTCGGCACCGTGGGCCGGCGTCTCGTCTCCCGCTTCTCCTCGTACCGGGCACTCGCATGGGTCGACGGGGCGCGGGCAGCGGTCGCGGTCGCGCTGCCGTTCCTGTGGTCGCCCGACGCGCGAGGCATCGCTCTGCTGCTCGCCGGTGTGCTGCTCCTCGGCACGCTCGGGGCACTCTTCGATCCCAACCTCGGCGCCCTCGTGCCCGATCTCGTCGAGCCCGAGCGAGTGCAGCAGATCACTGGTCTCCTCGACCTCACGGGCCGCATCGCCCGTATCGCCGGTCCGGCCAGCATCGGCCTACTACTGCTCTTCGTCTCCGAGGTGCAGCTCTTCGCCCTGAATGGCGCGACGTTCGCCGTGTCCGCCGTGGCGCTGCGCTGGCTGGCTCGCCGCTACGCGACCTCGGCCGGCGAAGCTGCCGAGCGCCCTGCGAGCAGGGCGCGGTCCTCCGTCCCGGCGGGGCCGGTGCTGCGTGAGCACCCGCGGGTCGGATTGGCGATCGGCCTGCACGGAGTAGCCCTGTTCTGCTCGGCCGTGACTGCCATCGGTATGCCTGCCCTGCTCGCCACCCGGTACGGGGCGGGTGCCGCGGTGTACGGACTCGTCACGGCGGCCGTGGGCGTCGGGGCGCTGCTCGGTAACCCTCTCGCGAGCAACCGGCGCTCGGGCGGCTGGCTGACCGTCTACTGCGGTGCGTGGGCTCTACAGGGAGCGGCGACCGCCTGCATGGGCCTGGTGCTCGATCTGCCTGCACTGCTCCTGCTCGCCCTGCTGACTGGCATCGTCACCCCGGCTACGAGCGTCACTCTGCGCGCGCACCTCGGCGCATTCGCCCCGGCGGAACGGCTGCGCCTGATGTCCGTCGATCAGACGATCATTAGGACCGGCGGCACCGCCGGAATGCTCGTGTTGCCGTTCCTCGTGGATGCCTCGCCGCGCAATGCGTTCGTCGCGGGCGGGCTCACGGTGGCCTGCTCAGCGCTCGCCTCGCTGATTGCCTCCTCGCGGCTGCTTCGTCCCGATGTAGCTCCTGCGGTGCCCACCGCGGTAGGAGATCGAACCATGGCATCTGAATAGCCAGAGCGCCCCAGGATCGTTGGGCTCTTGCTGGCACAAGTGGGCTCTGGCATGTGAAGAGGCACCGATTGTTTCAACTTCTCAAGTTTCTTGGGTCATCCGCGCTTTGCGGGGCCGTACTTGGCAGCTTCGTTGCCGCTACTCAGGGCAGTGACGAGGACGACGGGGCAACCTGGGGGCTGATCCTCGGTGCGGCCGTGGGGTTGCTTGTAACTGCGTGGATGGCTCCCACGTGGCGCACGGCCAGGGCAATGGGGCGCGGTGACGCTGCCGCCGTCTTGGCGTGGGCAGCACTTCGAGGAGCGATGCGGCCCGTGCCCACCCGTCTGTCCGGCCCATGTGGGCACGGCAGCGATGAGGTAGCCGTTTCCGTCGCCCTACTAACCGAGATGCACGATGAGGACCTTGCTATTCAATCCCGGCGCTTGGAAGCCTTACTGCGAGACGCAGCTGCCGCGAGCAGAGCCGACAGCGGGTTCCTTAACGCCACGACGGGAACCTTCGTTTCTCCGGGCTCCTCGGTTGCGGCCACGCTTCGAGTTGCCCGATGGGAGAGCGGCGACTGGCCGGGGGTTCTGATCGGCCACGACCTTTAGCCGAGCGCTACAGGCTGTGGCCCCAGTCCTCTGGCGCTGGGACTGCGCCAGAGGACCGGGGCCTTTCAGAGACCCGCCTACGCCGCGGGCGCTTCCGGCTTCCACTCGGCCGCGTCGAGCGCGAGCCAGTGCTCGACGGTCACGTTCTCGAACGGCACGCCGATCTCCTGGTAGATGCGGGTGTGCATGGCGCCGAACCAGGCGCCCCGACGGTCGTCGAAGAACGCACGGTCGTACCAGGCGACGCCCAGCAGGACCGTGCCGCCGCCGTTCTCGTTGTCCGGGTCGGCCTCGAAGTACGTGCACTCCCAGTCCCAGAGCATCTGCTCGTCGGGGCGGGAGCGCAGCCGCTCGTCGCTGGCGCGCAGGTGCTCGATGCACCGCTCGACCGTCGCGGTGTCGGGGCAGTAGTACCGGCAGTCGCTGAACGCCACGACGCTCTTGCTGCCGCGCCGGGCGGGGTCGACGTCCTCGCCGGTGAGCACCCGGACGCGGGTGATCGGCGGAGCGCTGGTTTCGAGGATGGTCACGGTGGTTCTCCTCTCGTTACCGATGGTGCGTTGCAGGTGGTGCATGATCACCAGCACGACCCGGTCAACGGGTACAGGCTGGGGCTGTGGGCGCCGCTCGACCGGATGGCACCGGGAGCGACGTAGCGGATGTTCAGGCGGATCCGGGCGCCGGCGGTCGTGTTGCTGTCCGAGCGGTGCAGGAGCCGGACGTCCATCAGGCACGCCTGCCCGGAGTCGAGCGGCAGCCATAGGCCGTGGTCGTGCGGTCCGTTGGGCATGCCCTGCACTCCGAGGGCGCCTCGGCGGGCGCTGCTGGTCTCGCGGTCGTTGCCGAGGTAGCCGCGGGCGTGTGAGCCGGGGATGACCTGCAAGCAGCCGTTGGCGGTGGTCGCGTCGGTGATGGCGAGCCAGGCCGCGACCGAGCGGGCGGGGTCGAGCTGCATCCGGCGGTTGGTGCCGTCCTGGTGCCAGGCCACGCGGAACTCACGGCCGGGCCACTTGATCATCAGAAAGGTGTTCTCGACGGCGACCGCCTCGCCGATCGTCTCCTGCACGGCGGCGAGCAGTCCGGGGGCGCGTACCGCGTGCGCGGCCCACTCGAAGCGCAGGTGCGCGTCGAGCACGACCTCGGTCCGCTCGGCGCGGTGCTCGGCGATGACCTCGGTGGCTCGGGCGCGGGCTCGGCTGTTGGTGTTCCATTCCAGCCCGGTCCGGTATCCGTCCTCGCCGAGCGGACTCGGTCCCGTGTAGCTGATGGTGAGGGGCGCGCTCATCAGGCTTCGCCCTTCGGCCGGCACCGGGTGCACTGGCAGGGCGGGAAGGCGAGCGAGTTCATGGGCGGGCTGTCCCGGACCCCGGGCCCGACGACCACCTCGGCACGCTCGTGGACGACCTGTCCCGTCTGGCCGTTGACGTCGTACACACGAATGGTCATGGGCATGCGCACTCCCGCTGCTCAGGGGCGTTGTGGTTCGGTGTGTCACCAGTGCACCGCTTGAGAGGGCGTCATGGGCGAGCGTGCACCGGACGTTTGGGCGGACGTTTCCGCGCCCGAGTCCGGGGCCAGATCACTACGGTGGGCGCACGGCCCGTAGCTGCGAGGGGGAAACGCATGACGGTGCAGGAGTCGGGCGGGCTGGCACGGTTACGGCGGGCTGCCGGCCACACGCAGGAGACGTTCGTCAAGGCGTTCCGGCAGGAGTCCGCCCGCCTCGGCATCGCCGCCGCGGTCAGTGTCCGCCAACTGCGACGGTGGGAGGGCGAGACGCCCCCGCCCCTGCCGCACCCGGGCCAGCAAGCCGTACTTGAAGTCATGTTCGGCATGCCCCTCGCCGAGATGGGGTTCGACGTCCCCGGTCATCGCGTGACGGTTGCGGCACCGATCAGCGACGCTGGAGAGGTGAAGAGGAGAACGTTCGTCGCAGACGCAGGCGCCCTCGCTGCCGCTGCCCTGCTGCCCGCCGCGCCGGGCCCACGCATCGGCACGGCCGATCTCGGGCGGCTGAGAGAGCGCCTCGACGGGCTCTACCAGACAGACCACACCGCGGGCAGCGTGCCGGCGAGCACGCAGGCCGAGCGCATCGAGGCGGAGATCACGCGAGCCCTGAGCAGCGCCTCGTACACCTCTGGCGTGGGCCGTGAGCTACAGACGATGCTCGCCGAGCTGCACGGGCACCGGGCCTGGTACGGCTACGACGGCGGACGCATCGCGGAGGGCCGCGCCGCCTGCATGGAAGCCCTCGCCGCGGCGCAGCTCGTCGACAACCCGCTGCTACAGGTCTCCGTGCTGGAGACGCTCGTACTCCTCGCGGTCAAGGCCGGCCGGTCCTGGGAGGCTGCGAGTGCCGTCGAGAACGCCTACCGCCTCGCAACCCAAGTAGGGGCGGGTGCGACGGTGCACCTCGTGATCGCGCTGCGCGATGCCAACGTCGCCACGCACGCCGGGGACCTGTCGGGCGCACGCCGCGCCCTGTCCCGCGCCGTCAGCTACCAGGGCCGCGCGGACGCGGATACAGACGTGCCCAACTGGGCGAAGTTCGTAGGGCCGTTCGAGGTCGACTACGCCACGGCAGACATGTACGTACGAGCAGATCAGCCCAAGCGCGCCGTGCCGTTCCTCCGGGCGGCCGTGCGCGGCATTGGCGGTGGGCTCGCCCGGAACAGCGCCTCGTACCGCGTCAAGCTCGCCGGTGTTCTCCTCGCTGCGGGGGAGGTCGACGAGGCGTGCGCCGAGGTGGGCGGCGTGCTGGATACCTGGGGAGGCATCGCCTCTCCCCGGCTGCTGGGCAAGGTGCACGATTTCCAGCGGGCGGCCGGGGTAGTCGACAGCCCAACCGCCCGCGAATGCGTGGCGCGTATCCGCGAAACCGTGTGAGAGGGCCGCCGGATGAGTCAGCCAGCACAGGTCAGCGTCGAGCAGTTCGACGGGCCGGCCGCCGCCAGGGCCGAGGCAGGGTTCCGCCTGGTCTACGCCGAGGCGTTCGCCGAGCCGCCCTACGACGAGACCGAGACCGACGTCGCAGCCGCGTTCCGCCGCTTCCGGTCCCAGACCCGCAAGGCCACCTTCCGCGGCGCCCTGGCGAGCGCCTCGGACGGCGAGCCCGTCGGCATGGCGTACGGCTACCCCCTCGGGCCGCAGACGGGCTGGTGGGACCAACTGACCGTGCCCGTGCCAGACGAGATGCGGCGCGAGGACGGCCGCCGGACGTTCGGCCTGATGGAACTCGCCGTGCGTGCCGCATGGCGCAGGCAGGGCATCGCCCGCCGCCTGCACGATGCCGTCCTCTATGGCACCGAGGCCGAGCGGGTCTTGCTCAACGTCCACCCGGACAGCAAGGCGGCCATGGCCGCGTACCGAGCATGGGGATACCGGAAGGTCGGCGACGCTCGCCCCTGGGCCGGCGCCGACCTGCACAACGTGATGTTGCTCAGCCTTGAACCGACCGCGACGACACGGTGATGCCAACGCCCTCTCTTGCCCTGCCTGTGAGCGAATCAGTTGGTCACGACCCCGGCCTGCCTCAGTTCACCCCAGGTGCATTTGTGGTCGCCTGAGACCGGGTGACCCAACCGATGTGGGCGAGGCGCTCCAGAGTCCCAGCAGTACCAGAACTGCTGAACATCATCGTCACGACGTTCGTTCTCACGAAGCCACACCTTTGCCCTGGTGACTTGCTTCTCTTCGAAGCATGACGCATGCGCTGCAATCACAGTGTTGCGTGCAGCGCTGGCGGCCATGTAGGCCCTAACTCGGCCCACGTGTTCATCCGCGGACCGTTGTAGGTCTGCGAAGTTGCCAGGATCAGGGGGCTCGACGGGCGAGGTGTCTATCTTTCCTGCCGCCTTTGCATCTGCTCGGATGGGCGCACACTGTGCTTCATGCCGTTCCTGCTTGTCGTACCACCAGGCAGCACCGGCTGCGAGGGTTGCGCATGCCGTCGCGATGATCGCGAGATCCTTGAGTCTGGACATCGTGATTCCCCTCCCGTGAGCGCCCGGATCGTAGCAGCGGCAGCGAGGCCGAACGGGTTACCTCCCGCGCGCGGAGGGCGCATCGACCGGTCGCGAGCCTGAGTCAGCCCCCATGCGCGCGAGACAGGGGGGAACCGGTTCCATGCGGGTTCGAGACGTTGTCAGTGCCCTGCGGTATTCGCGCGCGCCCGCGCACAAGGCGCGACCGGTCGCGGTGCAGGCATTGCCCTGCTGCCGGGAGACGGCGGGGACGCGGGGGACGCTGTTGGCGCGCTTCTCTCCACTTCTCTCCTCCTTCTGTGAGTGAGACAGAGGAGTAAGGGGGCGGAGTAGTCCCCCGCGTCCCCTATGGACCGCGAGGTGCCCCTCCTGCCAGGTATTAGGGGGACGACCAGCAGGTGAGGACGCGTCCCCATCGACCCCTGTGCGTCCCCCCGCAGATGGAAGCGCCCCGGACGGCTGTTGCCGTTCCGGGGCGCGTGTCGGGTGCGGGGTCATGAGACGGGACGGTGGGTGACGGCGTAGACCTTGCCGTGCTTGTTGCTGCCCGAGGTGCGCGCTACGTGGATGCCGCGGGCGCGGAGTGCCGGGGCCACCTGTCGGATGCGGGCACTCAGCACGGCAGGGGTCTTGGGCCAGCCATCGGCAAAGCCTCGGCCGTCGCTGCTGAGCTGCCGGTGCAGCTCGCCCATGGTTCCCTGCCATCCGGCGAGCGGGAAGGCAGGAGAGGCTGTCCAGTCGCGCAGCGCGCCGGCTACCGGATGACCGTCGAGGACGGCGTCGTTCAAGGCGTCCTGCGCCCCGTTGAACGCATCGAGGCTGCGCCAGCCGGTGACCCTGTCGAGTGCGTGCAGCAGCTCGGCGAAATCGGCGAGCCGAGGCCGTTCGGTGAGGTCGGCAGCGGCGTGCGGGAGGTCGGCCCACACCGCGGCGGCGAGGTCGAGCAGGGCGCCGAGGATGCGAGGGTGCGCCTGCTCGTACGCGGCCCACAGGGCGCCCGCAGTGCGGCGCTGGTCTCGGCGGATGGGCTGGAGTTCGAGCGGCATCATGCGTTCGGCGAGGTCGTTGCGGAGCGCGCCGAGGTCGATGCCGGTCAGCAGTACGGGCCGCTGGTAGGTGAGCACGTTCACGTCGTCGTCGGTGTAGAGAGCGCGGGTCACCTGCGCGTCGCCGGTGACGATGCGGCACAGGGCATCGGACAACCAGCCGGGCAGCCCCGAAAGGTTGTCGAGGGCGAGCACCCATCCGGCGGCCGTGGTCGGGCCGAGGTCGCGCAGGTTCTCGGGCGCCTGCCGCAGGGGCGCGCGGGCGCCTTCGATGATCCCGGTGAGCATCTGGCCCGAGGTGCTCTTGCCCGTCCCCTGCTCGCCGGTCAGGTACGCGATGGGGCGCGGCATCCCCGGGCGCAGCGCAGCCAGGAGCCAGCCGATCGCGAGCGGCAGCGTCTCAGGGGTGAAGGGCAGCAGGGCGGAGAGCTCGCCGATGCCCTCGCGCCAGCCGCCGGCCGGGCGGTCGGGGCGGGGCAGTGGCCGAACCAGCTTGGTGCGGCGCCAGACCGGACCCGCCTCGGGGTCCGGGCACGTCAAGGTCCACCCGTCCGGGGCGATACGGACCGACTCCCCGTCGGGGCGGCCGAGGTCGAGCCAAGACACCGCCGTGTCCTCGGGATCTGCACCGACGCGCAGGTGCAGCTCGGTCTCGGGCACGCGCATGGCGAGGGCGTCGAGCGTGGCAACGGCATCCGCGAGTGCGGTCTGCGAGGGCGTGCGGTCGTACTCGGTGACGTAGATACGGGTGAGGTGCTGCCGCAGGCTGCCGGTTCCGGTGTGCGCTGCTGCGCGCAACGGCACGGCGACAGCCGGACCGTCGTACGGGACTGCGTACGGGGCGCCGTTGTGGTGCAGGTACCGGAAGCGGTTCTGCCCGAGGACCCGCAGTACCTCGGCCTGCGGGGGCTGCTTCCCCTGCTTCGCGCTGCGCGGCTGCTCCCCGCCCTGTTCCGCCCGCGGAAAGGGGACGACGGAGCGGGCGGCGGCGATCGGGTCAAAGGCCGGAGGGATCATGCGGCGGCCCCGGTGTGCGTGCGCGGGTTCCGCTCACCTGCGGTGAGGCCGGAGCGAATCGCAGCCTCGGCCTCGCGGTCGGACAGCCCACCGTGCCGGGCCGCGTCGAGCAGTACGTCGACGAGTTGCCCGCGGTCGAGTCGGCCGGCCGCGCAGAGGGTGCCGAGGTTGAAGGAGGCTCGGTTGAGCGTGGCGTTCCGAGTGCCGGGCTGTGCCTCGGCGACAGTCCGCAGCTCGGCCTCGACGGCAGCCGCGGCGTACCCGTTGCCCATGGGGCGGGAGCGCCAAGGCAGCACGGTACGGGGCCGCTCGGGGCGTGCACGGTGCCCGGTGCGGTCGAGGTCGCGCGCCAGCCAGACGGGCAAATCGGCGACCGCGCGGCAGTCACCGAGCGCGGTGTACGTGCCAGCGCGGGTGACCGTGCCCGGGGCCACGGCGTACGAGGCGCCGGCGCGCACGTCGAGCTGCCAGCCCAGTGCTCCGGCAAGCGGGCGCCATGTCGTACCGGCCGGGGCACGGAACCAGTAGTGCAGTCCGCCGGAAGGGGTGAGCACGGTCAGTGTCTGCGGACCGCAGCCGGGCAGCGTCGCACGTCGCGCCTCGACGAGCAGTGCGAGGGTGTCGCGGCCGTCGGCGATGCTGCCGGGGGCGACGTCCTCGGGCAGGTCGACGCCCGGGAGCAGCTCGGACTGCTCCTCGGGAGGCTGTCCGCCGTGGCAGTCCACATCGAGTATCACCAGGCCGGATGGACCCGCGGCGACGCCGACACCGGCGGACGGCATCCGGGCCCACCATGCGGCGATTCGCTCGGGGTCGGTGGTCGCGGCGAGTACGCCGTGACAGGGGCGGCCGGCGGCGATGCACTCGCAGCCGTGCCCATCGTGCGGGGCGTGGTGAGGGTTGGGACGCTCCTTGGTCCCGGCTGCACAGCGGTCGCAGCCGCGCACGGGCAGCTTGGCACCCGGGGCAAGCGGGTGCACCGCGTAGCCCTGAGCGGCCAGCCACAGGGCTACGCGGAGCGGGTCAGGGGTCGGGGTCGTCAAACCGTCACCGCCCCAGCAGTGCGGCGAGGGTGGCCACGACAGCAGCGAGCCCGTCCGGGTCGGTGCCGTGCACCTGATACCCCGCGCTGCGAGCCAGTACGGCGGCGAGTGTCCGGGCGGTGTACTCGTCGATGTCGCGTGCACCCCCGATGAAGAGGCGCGCACGGAACCCGTTGGGTGTCGGGGTCAGTCCGCCCAACTCCCGGGTGGCGTCAGGAAGCACCGCCCACCCGTGCGAAACGGGCAGGCGGTAGCTCATCGTCGGCAGGGCTGCCGAGCGGCGAGGAGTGATGACCGGGCTACTCACGCGGCACCCGCCTCGGTCTGCTCCTGGCTCTGAAAGCCGAGAAAGCGCAGCAGGTCGTACCGAGTGACGCGGTACTGCCGCCCAAGGCGCAGGACCCGCACCGGGTACTCGCCGTTCTTGGCCAGGGCGTACCCGGTCGTTCGGCCAAGGGCCAAGGCTCGGTTCGCCGTGTCGAGGTCGAAGCTGACGGGCAGGGCCATCAACTCGGCCGCCGCCATCCCCTTCACGTTCTGATCTTCGAGCGAGCGCAAATCATCCTCCAGAGGGTTGGGTGCATCATTCCCCCTGAGCATGATCCCCTGGATCGGCTGGCGTCAACCCCACCCAGGGTGTAGCGTCCATTCCCGTGGAGAATGAAGAGGGCCGGCAGGCAGACACCATGTGGGGCTACGGCTACGAGCCCGAGAAAGCGCTAGGCGAAGCCCTGCGCTCACTCCGCACGGCACGCGGCATGTCGCAGGAAGACGTGGCGACGATGATGAGCCGGAGCGGTTTCTCCTGGCGTCAGACAACGGTCGCGAAGACGGAGGGCGGTTCACGCCCCGTCCGCGTCAACGAGGCTGCCGCTCTGGCCCTGTGCTTCGGCGTCTCCGTTAACGAGCTGCTCGGCAACCAGGCGGACAGCCCGGAACAGTCGCTGATCGAATCGACGTACCGGGTGTCGTTCTCGCTCTACCTGAGCACTCGACTCCGCACCGAGGAAGCGCTCCGGCGGAAGCAAGCCGCAGAACGCGAGTACGAGGAGTCCCTCGCTCAGCTCCGCGAGACGAAGCAGTCCTACGAAGAGGCAAGCCGGGCATTCGAGGAGGCATTCCTCGAACCGTCCGGCGAGGGGGAGGAGAAGGATTGACCGGCTCGACCTTCAAACGGTGCGCCTGCCGCAACCCGGAGACGGGCAAGCAGTACGGGCAGTCGTGCCCCAAGCTCACACAGAAGCGCCACGGCCTGTGGAACGTCCGCCAAGAGCTGCCGAACGACAAGGACGGCAAGCGCCGCACCTTCCGCCGCTCGGGCTACGCCACGAAGAACGAGGCACAGGGCGACCTCGACCGGCTGCGCGCACTGCTCGGCATCCCAGGTGACGACGACCCCGACGGCCGCCTGCTCATCGGTGACCTGCTCGAAACGGTCGCCTCCAAGAAGGAGGCCGTACCCGACTACGAGGAGACGCAGCGTCGGTTCCGCACCGGCCAGTCCCTCACCGCCCGGCTGACCGTCGGCGACTGGCTCGACCAGTGGCTCGCTGGCAAGCGGCGCCGCGACTCCACCCTCGACGGATACGAGTCGCACATCCGCGTCCACTTGAAGCCGCACATCGGGCAGCACCGCCTCGACCGGCTGAACGTGGGCCACCTGGTTGAGTTGTTCGACGCGATCGAGGAGCACAACGAGGAGATCCTCGTCGAGAACGCCAACCGCCGGGCGCAGGTCGCGCTGAGCAAGCCGACCACACCGGGGCGACCGCTCCCCGCCGAGCGAGAGCGGATCGCCGCAGAGCGCGCAAAGCTCGCCGAGATGAAGCCGTTCCGGAAGGTCACCGGGCCCGCGACCCGACAGCGCGTTCGGGCGACCTTGCGTGCGGCCCTGAACGATGCCATCGCGCAGCAGCTCATCACCTTCAACCCGGCATCACATGTCGAACTGGAGACCGGTAAGCGGCCCAAGGCACTCGTCTGGACCGAGGAGCGCATCGCCCAGTGGAAGCGGACGGGAGACAAGCCGTCGCCCGTCATGGTCTGGACGCCCGAGCAGACGGGCGCGTTCCTCGACCGCGCGGCGAAGCACCGCCTCTACGCGCTGTACCACCTGATCGCCTTCCGTGGCCTGCGCCGAGGCGAGGCATGCGGCCAGCAGTGGACCGAGACCGACCTCGGGGCGGGGCTGCTCACCGTCGCCACTCAGCTCGTACAGCGCGGCTGGAAGGTCGAGGAGTCCGCGCCCAAGACGGACAGCGGCGAGCGCGTGGTCGCCCTCGACTCCGAGACGGTGAAGGTGCTCGCGAAGCACCGCAAGCGGCAGATGCGGGAGCGCCTCGCGTGGGGCGAGGCGTACGTCGACACCGGCCGCGTGTTCACGCAGGAAAACGGCGAGTGGCTCCACCCGGCATGGGTGACCGAGCAGTTCCGGCGGCTGGCTGCCGAGGCTGGTCTGCCCCCGATCCGGCTGCACGACCTGCGCCACGGCGCGGCAA
This sequence comes from Streptomyces sp. NBC_01233, assembly GCF_035989305.1. NCBI lineage: Bacteria > Bacillati > Actinomycetota > Actinomycetes > Kitasatosporales > Streptomycetaceae > Streptomyces > Streptomyces sp. NBC_01233. The sequence continues at coordinate 4,366,075 of NZ_CP108514.1, forward strand.
CCCTCGCCCTCGCGGCCGGCGCCGAGATGAAGGTCGTACAGGAGATGCTCGGCCACTCCTCGATCACGATCACGTCGGACACGTACACCAGCGTCCTGCCCGAGGTCGCGCGAAAGGCTGCCGAGGCCGCGGTAAGGCTGGTCCCGCGGCAGGCCGTTCGTACCGCCGGGCTCACCTCGGGCTCACATCAGGTCACCGGACGCCCCGGGCAAGGCAAAGCGCCCCACCCGAAGAAGTCGGATGGGGCGCTAAGGCGCAGGTCAGAGGAAGGTTCCTCCGCCTCGCGAGCGGTAGGCCATGTCGGACTCGAACCGACAACCAACGGATTAAAAGTCCGCTGCTCTGCCAATTGAGCTAATGGCCCTCCAGGTGCTCACCCCAGAGCATAGCCGGACAGCGCCGGTCAGCCGATCGGGTATCGACCGACCGGCCTGTCGCCGTCAGTTCAACGGCCTCGGCCGGGGGTTCCCGGGCCGTCGGGCCGGTGAAGGTGAGCGGGCCCGAGTGCTGAACGCGACGGCCTGGCCGTCGACCGGCACGGCGGCGGCCGGACGCCATGTCACGGATCGTCAGCTACCGGGACGCGGCGGGCTCGAACGGCCACCACGGCCCGTCCACGGCTGCTTCGCCACCGTCTTGAGCCCCCTCCGAAACGAGAAGGGCCCGTACGACACCCGGCGGTGTCGTACGGGCCCTTCTCAGGGGTTCAGCTCAGCTGCGGTCAGCCGTTGCGCTTCCAGCGCGGCTTGTCGTCGCGGCGGCCGCCGAAGCCACCGGTGGAACCGGAACCGGAGCCGGACGGGCGGTGGTCGTCGCGGCGGCCGTACGGACGGTCGCCGGCGCCGGCGCCGGAGCGGAAGCCGCCGGAGGGACGGTCGTCACGACGGTCGCGGTTGAACGGACGGTCGCCACCGGAGCGGAAGCCGCCGGAGGGGCGGTCGTCACGGTTGTACGTGCCGTTGCCCGTGGCCGGACGGTCGCCACCGGAGCGGAAGCCACCCGACGGACGGTCGTCACGGCGGAAGCCGCCACGCTCGCCACCACGGTCATCGCGGTTGAAGCCACCGGACGGACGGTCGTCACGACGGAAGCCACCACCGGCCGGACGGTCGCCACCGGAGCGGAAGCCACCCGACGGACGGTCGTCACGGCGGAAGCCGCCACGCTCGCCACCACGGTCATCGCGGTTGAAGCCACCGGACGGACGGTCGTCACGACGGAAGCCACCACCGGCCGGACGGTCGCCACCGGAGCGGAAGCCACCCGACGGACGGTCGTCACGGCGGAAGCCGCCACGCTCGCCACCACGGTCGTCACGGTTGAAGCCACCGGACGGACGGCCGCCGCGGTCACCGCGGTCGCCACCACGGAAGCCGCCACGGTCGCCACCGCGGTTGTCGCGACGCTCGAAGTTGCCACGGTCGTCGCGCTGGGCGCGCTGCTCCTCGCGGCGCTCCTGCGCGGCCAGCTCGGCGGCAGCGGCGGCGGCAGCAGCCGCGACCTCGGCCTCGGCAGCCTCGGCCACCTCGGCGACAGCGGCCTCCGGGTCCTCGCCGCGCTCACGGGCGGAGCGGGCGACCAGGCGGTCGGCCTCCTCGCGGAGCTCGACGGCACGGCGCGACAGGCGCTCCAGCTGCTTGGTGAGCTCGGCGACCTCGCGCTCGGCCTGCTTCGCGGCGTTGTTCGCGGAGTCGGCCTGGACCTCGGTCAGCGAACGGGCACCGGTGATCTCGGCGACCTCCGGCTCGAAGGCGCCGGCGCCCTGGACGATGTGACGCGAGGCGTCGACGCCCGCGTCCTCCATCAGGCGGAAGATCTGGCGGCGCTGGTGCGGCAGGGCGAGGGAGACCACGACACCCGACTTGCCGGCACGGGCGGTACGGCCCGAGCGGTGCAGGTAGTCCTTGTGGTCGCCGGCCGGGTCCACGTTCAGGACCAGGTCGATGCCGTCGACGTGGATGCCGCGGGCGGCGACGTCGGTGGCGACGAGCGCGTTGACGTAGCCGTCCTTGAAGTCGGCGAGGACGCGGGTACGGGCACCCTGCGTCATGCCGCCGTGCAGCGCGTCGGCCTTCACGCCGGCCTCGACGAGCTGCTCGGCGATGCGGTCGGCGCCCAGCTGGGTGCGGACGAAGATGATGGTGCGGCCCTTGCGGGCGGCGATGGCGGCCGTGACCGGCGCCTTGTCCTTCGGCTTCACGACGAGGACGTGGTGCGTCATGGTCGTGACGTTGCCCTGGGCGCTGTCGACCTCGTGCGTGACGGGGTTGGACAGGTAGCGCTTGACCAGGGTGCCGATCTCGTTCTCCATGGTGGCGGAGAAGAGCATGCGCTGGCCGCCGCCGGGGATCTGGTCGAGCAGCTCGGTGACCTCGGGCAGGAAGCCCAGGTCGGCCATCTGGTCGGCCTCGTCGAGGACCGCGACCTGGACGTTCTCCAGGGAGCAGGCGCCACGGTTGATGATGTCGCGCAGACGGCCCGGGGTGGCGACGAGGACGTCGACACCGCGCTCCAGAGCGTAGATCTGGTTGCTCATGGAGGTGCCGCCGCAGACGACCTTCATCTTCAGGCCGAGCACGTCGCCGTAGGGCTGGAGGGCGTCCGCGACCTGCATCGCGAGCTCACGGGTCGGCGTGAGGATGATCGCGCGGGGCTTCTTCTTCTCGGTGTGACCGCCGGCCAGGGAGGCCAGGGTCGGCAGACCGAAGGAGAGGGTCTTGCCGGAGCCGGTGCGGCCACGGCCGAGGATGTCCTTGCCGGCCAGGGCGTCCGGGATGGTCGCGGCCTGGATCGGGAAGGGGGCGGTGACGCCGTTCTGGGCGAGCTTGCGCACGATGCCGTCGGGCAGACCGAGGTCTCCGAAGGTGATCGAGGGCTCGGCGTCGGCGTCGTCGTCACCGTCGAAGTCGGTGTCGGAGTCGATGGAGTCCTCGACGGACTCACCGTTCGTCACGTCGGCCTCAAGGGCCTCGATGATCTCGTCGGCCTCTGCGGCCTCGATGGCCTCGGTGACCACAAGGGCCTCGGCGTCGACGATCTCGTTGGAGTCGTTCTCGGGCATGACGGAACGGTCAGAACTGGAAATGGACATGCGAAATGCGAAACCTTCCGGAGTCTCGGCACGCGCCCAAACTCCGTGAATCGCAAATCGACCGCCTCAATGCGGTCAGCCACGGCTAGGGAGAGTACGCGCCACACGGCGCTCTTCGGATTCGGCGCCGGGCAATGGGATCAAACGATCTATAACCATACGCACCCTCCCCGGGGTCTGGCAAGTCAATCCGACCGAAACACCTCTGACCTGCGAAGACGTCTCGTCCCGGCGCAGCCCGCCAGACCCCGGAGCCCGCGACGGGCCCTACGGCAGCGGCACCGGCTGGGTCGTGGGCTCGGGCTGCGGACTCGGCGGCTCCGGCGTGGGTTCCGTCACAGGGGGAGTCGTCGCCGGCGGCTCCGGGGTCGGGCTGGCCGGCTGCTGCCCACCCGCGGAGCCGCCCGATCCGCCAGAGCCGCCGGAGGCCCCGGAGCCGCCGGATCCGGCGGCTCCGCCCGGACCGCCCCCCGGGGGTTCCTGCGGACCCTGCCCGCCCGCTCCGCCGCCCGGCCCCGCCGACGGCGCGGGGACGCCCGGCTGGCCGCTCGGCGCGCCCGGGCTGGGCGAGGCCCCGGTAGCGCCGGACGCCTTGCCGTCCTCCTTGGGCTTGCCGGCCTGGCTCCCCGTGCCGTCCTTCGTGCCGTGCCCGTTGCCGTGCACCCCGGAGCCCCGCCCGGAGACGGACCCGCCCGCCTCGGCGCCGCCCCGGCGGTCCGCCGCGGAGGAGGGGCCGGGCTGCGCCGCGTCCTCGCCGACACTCATGCAGCCGGCCGTCGCCGCGACCGCGAGCGCGGTGACGGCCAGTCGGAGGGAAGCGGACAACTGGCGCACGGGGGCACCTCCGGAGCCTGAGGGTGAGAGTCCGCATGAGCGGGTCAATGTGCCCAACTCCCTTTGACCCGCAAGGGACACGCCCTCAGCCGAACAGTTGCTCCGCCACCTGCGACCCGAGGCGCAGCGCGCCCAGCCCGACCAGCACCGACATCACCACGTTCGCCGCCGCCAGTAACCCCCAGCCGCGCTCGGCCAGCCGCAGCGTCTCGTACGAGAACGTCGAGTACGTGCTCAGCGCCCCGCACAGCCCGGTCCCCAGCAGCAGCTGCAGCCGCGAGGAGGGGGCCCCCGCCAGCAGTGCGCCGGTCAGGAACCCGAGCAGCAGGCAGGCGGCCGCGTTGACCGCGAAGGTGCCCCACGGGAAGACGGAATCGTGCCGCGCCTGCACCGCACGGTCCGTCAGATAGCGCAGCGGCGCCCCGACGACCGCGCCCGCCACCACGAGCAGCCAGTTCACCGGGCGGACCGGCCGGCCCTGCCGGTCCGCCGGCCGCCGTCCCGGACCGCGAGCCGGGTCGCCGAGGCCGCCGCCCACACCGCGCCCAGCGCCGCCGCCACCGTGAGCCCGGCGTAGGCCAGCGCGGTGCCCGCCCTCCCCTCGTCGAGGAGCCGCGAGACGTCCACCGCGTAGGTGGAGAAGGTGGTGAAGCCGCCCAGCACGCCGACCCCGGCGAAGGGGCGCAGCATCGGATGGGGTGAGGTCCGGCCGCCCTCGCTGATCAGCACCATCAGTACGCCGATCAGCGCGCACCCGGACGTGTTGATCCAGAAGGTCGCCCACGGGAAGGCCCCGGTCCCCGCCGGCCACAGCAGGGCGATCCCGTACCGGGCCGTGGCCCCCACGGCCCCGCCCGCCGCCACCGCCACGAGCACTCGGCCCTGCGGTTCGCCGCGCTGTGCGGGGACGTGCAGGTCGACGTCCGGGTCGATCGCCTCGGGCCCGGGGACCGGCCGGGTCACCCGTACCCCAGCGCGTGCAGCCGGTCGTCGTCGATCCCGAAGTGGTGGGCGATCTCGTGCACCACGGTGACCTCCGTCTCCACGACCACGCTCTCCCGGTCCTCACACATCCGCAGCGTGGGGTTCCGGTAGATGGTGATCCGGTCCGGCAGCACCCCGGCGTACCACTCGCCGCGGTCCGTCAGCGGAGTCCCCTCGTACAGCCCCAGCAGCTCGGGGTCGTCGGCGGGCGGTTCGTCCTCGACGAACACCGCCACGTTGTCCATCAGCCGCGTCAGCTCCGGCGGGATCCGGTCCAGCGCCTCTGCGACGAGCTCTTCGAACTCCTCGCGCGTCATCTCCAGCACCCGGTCATTGTCCCTCCGGTGGGGGCGCCCCCCGCTTGCGGGGGAGAAACCGTTTTGGCGATAGCTCCCCGGATCCCATATGCTTCTCACGTCCCCGACGCGCTGAAGAAGTGCCCGGCGGGCCTTTAGCCCTCATCGTCTAGTGGCCCAGGACGCCGCCCTTTCAAGGCGGTAGCACGGGTTCGAATCCCGTTGGGGGTACGCATTACCGTGTGCAAGACTTGGTCTCGCACACTGCAAGGTCCTGTGGAGCAGTTGGTTAGCTCGCCACCCTGTCAAGGTGGAGGTCGCGGGTTCAAGTCCCGTCAGGATCGCTGAAGCCGGAAACGGTTTCGTGGCTGGGTAGCTCAGTTGGTACGAGCGATCGCCTGAAAAGCGATAGGTCGCCGGTTCGACCCCGGCCCCAGCCACCATCAAGAAGGCCCCGTCCATCGGACGGGGCCTTCTGTGGTTACTCCCCCTCGGCCTCCGCCGTCCGCGCCCTGCGGCGCCACTGCACCAGGCCGACGGCCGACGCGCCCGCCGCGACCAGCCCGAGCAGCGCCCAGTCCGGAACCGCGTCCGCCACGGAGCCGACCCACTGCTCCACGGCGAACGAGTCGTCCACGTCCAGCAGCCCCGGCAGCGCGCTCGCCCCGTCGTAGACGAGGAACAGCGCGCCCAGGGTGATGAAGAACAGCCCGGACAGGAGCGAGGTGGTGTGCAGCTCGAAGCGGCCCACCGAGAAGGCCCGCCCGCGCAGCCAGCGCCGCCTGCCCAGCTCGAACCGCTCCCACAGCAGGGCCAGCAGGAAGAGGGGCACGGCCATCCCCAGTGCGTAGACCGCCAGCAGCAGGCCGCCGTAGACGGGGCTGCCGCTGACCGCCGCGACCGTCAGGACGCTGCCCAGGATCGGGCCGGCGCAGAAGCCGGCCAGCCCGTAGACCGCGCCGAGCGCGTACACCGACAGGGCGGTGGTCGGCCGGATCCGGCCCGACAGCTCCGAGATCCGCTGCGAGGCGAAGCCCAGGCCCAGGATCTGCGCGAGCCCGAGCGCGATGATCAGCCAGCCGCCGGCGAGGACGAGCTGGTCGCGGTTGCCGTGGAAGAACCGCCCGGCGTACGAGCCGGCCGCCCCCAGCGGTACGAGCGTGCTCGCGAGGCCGGCGTAGAAGATCCCGGTGCGTGCCAGCAGCCGGGAGGTGGAGTCGATCGAGTACGCGAAGAAGGCCGGCAGGAGCAGTGCGCTGCACGGGCTGAGCAGCGCGAGCAGGCCGCCCATCAGGGCGGCCAGGTATCCGACGTCGGTCACTGCTTCGCCGCCGCGGCCTTGGCCTCGGCGATGGCGGCCGTGAAGGCGCCGAGGGGCTGGGCGCCCGCGATCGGCTTGCCGTTGACCAGGAAGGACGGGGTGGAGGTGACGCCGATGCGGTAGCCCTCCTCCTGGTCCTTCCTCAGGGCCGCCGCGGCCTCCTCGCCGGCCATGTCCGCCTTGAAGCGCTCCAGGTCGGGGACCCCGGCCTCGCGGGCCAGCTCCTCGAGCCGCGGCCCGTCGAAGCCCTTCTCCTTCGCGCCGTCGGCGTACGCGGCCGCGTGGAAGGCTGCGAACCGGTCCTGCCGGCCGGCCGCCCAGGCGGCCTTGGCGGCGGCCTCGGAGTCGGCGCCGAAGATCGGGAAGTTGCGCCACTCGATGCGCAGGGTGCCGTCCGCCACGTACTTCTTCACCAGTTCGGGTTCGGTGTCGCGGGCGAACTTGCCGCAGTAGCCGCACTTGAAGTCGGAGTACTCGATGAGCACGACGGGCGCGTCGGCGCGGCCGACGGCGAGCTTGTCGCCGGCCTCGCGGCGGGCCAGCGCCCTGAGTTCGGCGGCCGGGTCGGTCCGGGGCGCGGCCGTGGCGGAGGAGCCGGCGGAGCTCTTCTCGGCGGGGGCGGTGGCCTGCCAGGAGACGAGGCCGAGGGTGATCGCGGCGACGGCGACCCCGGCGGCGTACAGGAGGGGCTTGCGGGAGGAGGAACGGGAGGAGGAGGAAGAGGACATGCGGGTGCTCCAGTGCTGCGGGTGGTGAGGCGGACCGGTGGGGGAGCGGCCCTCCTAGACCCGCATCACGGACAGCTCCACCGGGCCGGGCGCCGGCCGGTCGGGACCGCGTACGAGGACCCGTACGGGCAGCGCCACGTGCGCCCGCGCCCCCTCGGGCACCGGCCGCGCCGGCGGTACGTGCGCGTGCTCGCCGCCGGCCCGGGCCGACACGGCGGGGAGCCCACCGTGATCGGCAGCCCCGGGGGCACAGGCCGGGCCACCGCCGCCGGAGAAGGCGGCCGGGGCCGGGCCCGGGTCCCCGGGCCCGACGGGCCCGGGGACGGAGGCCGGGGCCGATGCGGAAGCCGGGGCCGATGCCGGGGCCCGTGGCACGGCCTTCACGGAGACGGCGGCCTCCGGGCCCGCCGCCGCCGGGCCGGCCGGGGCGGGAGCGGCCGCAGCCGGGAGCACCACCGCGAGAACGGCCACCACCAGGCCGGCCCACACCGTCAGAGCGGCGCATGCCAATCGGTGCGGGCGGGACAAGGTGGGCTGCCTCTCATGGTTACGGCTGACTGAGTCGCCCCGAAATGGTACGGGTCCACCCGACAAATGCGTTCGCCACCCGGAGGGCCCAGGTGACATCCTCGATCAGGTATGTCTACTTCCTTCGCCGCCCTGCAGACGCTTCTCGGTGAGATCTCTCTCCGTGACGCGCACCGCCTCGGCCGCCGCCTCGAAGGCGCCCGCCGTATCCGCAAGCCCGAGGCCAAGCAGGCCGTGCTCGACGAGATCGCCGCGGAGGCCGCGAAGGCCGCCGCGCGACTGGCCGGCCGCGCCTCGCGGATGCCGGAGGTCACGTATCCCGAGAACCTGCCCGTCAGCCAGAAGAAGGACGAGATCGCCGAGGCGATACGCGACCACCAGGTCGTGATCGTCGCCGGTGAGACCGGTTCCGGCAAGACCACGCAGATCCCCAAGATCTGCATGGAGCTGGGCCGCGGCGTCCGGGGCATGATCGGGCACACCCAGCCCCGCCGGATCGCGGCGCGCACCGTCGCGGAGCGGATCGCCGAGGAGCTGAAGTCCGAGATCGGCCGGACCGTCGGCTGGAAGGTCCGGTTCACCGACCAGGTGGACCAGGACGCGACCTTCGTGAAGCTGATGACGGACGGCATCCTGCTCGCCGAGATCCAGACGGACCGCGAGCTGCGCGCCTACGACACGATCATCATCGACGAGGCCCACGAGCGGTCGCTCAACATCGACTTCCTGCTCGGCTACCTGGCCACGCTGCTGCCGAAGCGCCCCGACCTGAAGGTCGTCATCACCTCGGCGACCATCGACCCCGAGCGCTTCTCCCGGCACTTCGGCGAAGCGCCCATCGTCGAGGTCAGCGGGCGGACGTACCCGGTGGAGGTCCGCTACCGGCCCCTCCTGGAGGAGGACTCCGAGGATTCCGACCGCGACCAGATCACCGCGATCTGCGAGGCCGTGGACGAGCTCCAGTCCGAGGGCGCGGGCGACATCCTGGTCTTCCTCTCCGGCGAGCGCGAGATCCGCGACACGGCGGACGCGCTCAACAAACGGAACCTTCGCTTCACTGAAGTGCTCCCCCTCTATGCGCGCCTCTCGCACGCCGAGCAGCACCGGGTCTTCCAGCAGCACACGGGCCGAAGGATCGTTCTCGCGACCAACGTCGCCGAGACCTCCCTGACCGTCCCGGGCATCAAGTACGTGGTCGACCCGGGCACCGCCCGCATCTCCCGCTACAGCCACCGCACCAAGGTCCAGCGCCTGCCGATCGAGCGGATCTCGCAGGCCAGCGCCAACCAGCGCAAGGGCCGCTGCGGACGTACCTCCGACGGCATCTGCATCCGGCTGTACTCCGAGGACGACTTCAACGCCCGCCCGGAGTTCACCGACGCCGAGATCCTGCGCACGAACCTGGCCTCCGTCATCCTCCAGATGACCGCCGCCGGCCTCGGCGAGATCGAGAAGTTCCCCTTCATCGACCCGCCGGACCACCGCAACATCCGCGACGGCGTGCAGCTCCTCCAGGAGCTCGGGGCGCTCGACCCGGCGGAGAAGGATCCGTCGAGGCGGCTCACGCAGATGGGCCGCCAGCTGTCCCAGCTCCCGGTGGACCCCCGCCTCGCCCGCATGGTCATCGAGGCCGACAAGAACAACTGCGTCCGCGAGGTCATGGTCATCGCGGCGGCCCTGTCCATCCAGGACCCGCGCGAGCGGCCCTCGGACAAGCAGACCCAGGCCGACCAGAACCACGCCCGCTTCAAGGACGAGACCAGCGACTTCCTCTCGTACCTGAACATGTGGCGCTACGTCCGCGAGCAGCAGAAGGAGCGCGGCTCCTCCTCCTTCCGCCGGATGTGCAAGCAGGAGTACCTGAACTTCCTGCGGATCCGCGAGTGGCAGGACATCTACTCGCAGCTGCGCACGGTCGCCAAGACCATGGGCATCCACGTCAACGAGGCCGATGCCCCCGAGCAGGTCATCCACGTCTCGCTGCTGGCCGGCCTGCTGTCCCACATCGGGCTCAAGGACACCGACAAGAACGAGTACCTGGGGGCCCGGTCGGCGAAGTTCGCGGTCTTCCCGGGCTCCTCGCTCTTCAAGAAGCAGCCGAAGTTCGTGATGTCGGCCGAGCTGGTGGAGACCTCGCGGCTGTGGGCCCGGGTGAACGCCAAGGTGGAGCCCGAGTGGGTGGAGCCGCTGGCCCAGCACCTGATCAAGCGCACCTACAGCGAGCCGCACTGGGAGAAGGACCAGGCGGCCGTGATGGCGTACGAGAAGGTCACCCTGTACGGCGTCCCGATCGTCGCCCAGCGGAAGATCAACTACGGCCGGATCGACCCCGAGGTCTCGCGGGAGCTGTTCATCCGCAACGCGCTGGTCGAGGGCGACTGGCGCACGCACCACAAGTTCTACGCCGACAACCGCAAGCTCCTCACCGAGGTGGAGGAGCTGGAGAACCGGGCCCGGCGCCGCGACATCGTGGTGGACGACGAGAGCCTCTTCGACTTCTACGACCAGAAGATCCCGCCGCACGTGGTCTCCGGGGCGCACTTCGACTCCTGGTGGAAGCACAAGAAGCGCGAGGAGCCCGAACTCCTCGACTTCGAGCGGGAGATGCTGCTCACCGAGAAGGCGGCCGGGGTCACCAAGGCCGACTACCCGGACTCCTGGCGGCAGGGGCAGCTGAAGTTCCGGGTGACCTACCAGTTCGAGCCGGGCGCGGACGCGGACGGCGTGACCGTCCACATCCCGCTCCACGTGCTCAACCAGGTCACCGACGAGGGCTTCGACTGGCAGATCCCGGGCCTGCGCGAGGAGGTCGTCACCGAGCTGATCCGCTCGCTGCCGAAGCCGATCCGCCGGCACTACGTGCCCGCGCCCAACTTCGCGACCCGCTTCCTGGACACGGCGGTGCCCCTGCAGGAGCCGCTGCCCGTCACGCTGGCGCGCGAGCTCCAGCGGATGGTCGGGGTCCCGGTCTCGGCAGAGGACTTCGACCTCGGCCGGATCCCGGACCACCTGAAGATCACCTTCCGGATCATCGACGAGCGGCGCAAGAACCTCGCCGAGGACAAGGATCTGGAGGCACTGCGGCTGAAGCTGAAGCCGAAGGCCCGCCAGGCCCTCTCCAAGGCCGCCGCGGCCACCGCCGAGCGGGCGGGCGGGGAGTCGGTGGAGCGGACCGGGCTGACCGACTGGACGATCGGCACGCTGAGCAAGGTCTTCGAGACCCGGCGGGCCGGCCAGCCGGTGAAGGCCTACCCGGCGCTGGTGGACGAGGGCGCGACCGTCTCCGTACGGCTCTTCGACACCGAGGCCGAGCAGCAGCAGGCGATGTGGCTGGGCACCCGGCGCCTCATCCTGCTGAACATCCCGGTGAACCCGGCGAAGTTCGCCTCGGACCACCTGAGCAACCAGCAGAAGCTGGCCCTGTCCAGGAACCCGCACGGCTCCATCCAGGCGCTGTTCGACGACTGCGCGACCGCGGCGACGGACAAGCTGATCGCGGACCACGGCGGTCCCGCGTGGGACGAGGCGGGCTTCCGCAGGCTCTACGAGGCGGTCCGCGCCGACCTCGTGGACACGACCGTGCGGACGGTGGGCCAGGTCCAGCAGGTGCTGGCCGCCTGGCAGGCCTGTGAGCGCCGCCTGAAGGCCACGGGCAGCCTCGCCCTGGTCGCCAACATCCAGGACGTCAAGGCGCAGCTGGCGGCCCTCGTGCCGGCCGGGTTCGTCACGCTCACCGGGCTGCGCAGGCTGCCGGACCTGATGCGCTACCTGGTGGCGGCGGACCGGCGGCTCCAGCAGATGCCCACGGGCGTCCAGCGCGACACCACGCGCATGGAGAAGGTCCACGAGATGCAGGACGAGTACGCGTGGCTCCTGGAGCAGCTGCCGAAGGGACGGCCGGTGCCGGCGACGGTCACGGACATCCGCTGGATGATCGAGGAGCTGCGGGTCAGTTACTTCGCGCACGCCCTCGGGACGGCGTATCCGATCTCCGACAAGCGGATCGTGAAGGCGGTGGACGCGGCGGCCCCGTGACCGGCCAGGTGCTCCGGTTCGACTGCACCCCCTGAGCTGCGGTACAGTCTGATTCGCAGCCGCCGAGCGGCCGCAAATCAAGGACCTGTGGAGCAGTTGGTTAGCTCGCCACCCTGTCAAGGTGGAGGTCGCGGGTTCAAGTCCCGTCAGGTTCGCAGAAACGTCAGGGCCCGTATCCCCCAGGGGATGCGGGCCCTGACGCGTTGGCGGGCCAACACCCGGCCGCCCGGGGGCGTTGGGGCCCGCCCGAGGGCCTACGAGGCCCGCCTGAGCCCGTCCGAGGGCGGTACGAGGCCCGTGGGCCGCCCGCTTCACCCGCCGGTCCCGCCCGGGTCACAGTGGCCCGTCCCCGATACCCGTCCCCGACACCCACCCGCGATGCCCGACCGCGACGCCTCCGGACCTCCGTCGGGCGTCCCGTGGAATGCGCCCGGCCGCCGCCGGTGCGGCGGCCGCACAGAATCCCCCGTTCGCATGATGCGCTCCGCACGGCACGTCCCCTTTACGGGGTGCATTACCGGATATACAAGAGTGATCATCTGTGACGGGTGTCACCGCACGAGTTTTTGAGACTCCTACTTTTATCGCATCCCTACGCCCGCTCGATTTAATATGTGCAATGGCACCCGTCTCGCAGGGGCCCGCGCGGCCGTCCGGCACCGCCCTGACCTGGGCATAAAAAAGATCGCGCTGGACCCGGCGGAGTCCAGCGCGATCAGACGAGCAGAACCTGTTGGGGCAGGCTCCGTCGCATGAAGCTATGTGGGTTTCATCGGATTGGGGGACCCGATATAGACCCGTTAAAGCGGGGTGTTTACGCGACCTCAGGCCTCGCTGCGCTGCTGCGGAATTCCCGCGAGCAGTGCGCGAACCTCGGCCTCGCGGTATCGGCGGTGTCCACCCAGGGTGCGGATGGACGTGAGCTTGCCAGCCTTGGCCCAGCGGGTGACCGTCTTCGGGTCCACGCGGAACATCGTGGCAACCTCAGCCGGGGTCAGCAGCGGCTCGGCATCAGGGGTGCGAGCGGTCATGAGCGGCCTCCTCGGGAGAACCGAACCATCTCGGTTCTTTCCTCTAAATTCTGCACCTTGGCCCGCGTTGCCCGAAATGGACATACGCGGGCCGAGTCGGTTATAGGACGAACGGCTTGTCCTCGGCACTACAACTACACCATCCGTCCAGCCTCGACGGCCAAACCGACGGAATTGCCCTCCGAGGTGTTCATCAGCGGCGGAAGCCGATGGACCGTCCCATAGCGGACAGTCACCCCACTGTGACGATCAGTCACAGAGCGATCAGGAGCCGTCAGACCCCCCATAGAGCGCAATGCCGAGCATTCCGCCCTTAGTTGGGCGGAAGGAACCCTCCCCGGACTCCTTGTCCTATTTTGGCACGAGGGTAGGGGAAGGGCGCAAGGGTGTAGTTAGTGCGGTCCGTCACGCTTGGGCCAATGGCCCGTATCGGGACGTAGGTCCTGGTACTACGTCCCAAATCTTACGATCAGGGCCCTGATCAGCCAGTATTGGCTGATCGACCGATACGCCACAGTACGTACGCGGCCCTCGGAGGCGAAAAGAGCCACACAGGCCACTTTCGGCCTAATTCGCGAAAAGTCGCTCCCGGACCGCCCGCCACCGCTCCGCCAGCTCCCCGTACGCCTCGGAAGCCCCCTCCATGTCGCCGGCCCGCAGGGCCGCGATCCCCGCCGCCAGATCCCCGGCCGACCGGTCGACCGCCAGCCGGTCCGCCGGCAGCGCGTGCAGCAGCCCCCCGTAGTCCAGTTCGACCATCGACCTCGGGTGGAACTCCTCCAGCCAGCTCCCGACCTCCACCAGCCCCTCGGCGAGCATCCCGTACCCCTCCGCGTCGCGCAGGGTCCGCAGGGCCCGGGCCAGCCGCCGCCGGGCCTGCACCATCGGCGTCCGGTAGCGCAGCCGCTCGCCCGGGACGTACTCCCGCTCCTCGTCGGCCACCAGTACGAACCAGCGCAGCGGAATCTGCCACACGCCCGTCCGGATCCAGGGGCGCGCCTCCGGGTTCCGCTCGCGCCAGCGCTCGTACTCCTCGGCCGCCCGCCGGCGGGTCCCCGGCGGGAGCGCCGCGTCCAGCACGGGAAGCGGGAAGGACGCGACCAGTTCCTCGAGCGCCAGCCAGCCGCGGAGCCGGGTGCGCCACGGGCAGACCAGCAGCACCCCGTCCACCTCGGCCGTGAAGGCGTCCGCGCTCTCGTGCGCCGGCACCCCCACCACGGGGACCCGCACCAAGTCGGCGAGCGACTTGCGCAGTTCGTCCTGGGCGGTCGGGGTCACCCCGCGCCGGGCGTAGGCGGCCCAGTGGGTGCGCTCCGGCTCCGCGAAGGCGGCCAGGGGCTCGTAGACGCGCAGGTAGGAGGCGTACGGGACGGTCGGCGTCGAGCGCGCGGACGGCAGCAGGGGATCGGGGGATTCGCTCACGCTCTCGTACTCCCCTCTTTGAGGGTCCGGTTCACCTCCGGGGCGCTCCCGGCCCCGCTCGGGGGGCTTCGCACTCCGAGTCTGTTCCGATCCCCGGACAGGACGCCTACGCGGGGCCCGCAGGTCTTACGCTGCTCCCAGCACGCCCTCCCCCACCCGCAGGGCGGGCGTCTTTCCGCCGCATCTCTTCCATGGGAGTCACCACCGTGACCGAAATGACCGACGGCGTCCTGCACACCCTGTTCCGTACGGAACAGGGCGGCCACGAGCAAGTCGTGCTGTGCCAGGACCGAGCCTCCGGCCTGAAGGCCGTCATCGCGATCCACTCCACCGCCCTGGGCCCGGCCCTCGGCGGTACGCGCTTCCACGCGTACGCCTCGGACGAGGAGGCCGTCCTCGACGCGCTGAACCTCTCGCGCGGCATGTCGTACAAGAACGCCCTCGCCGGTCTCGACCTCGGCGGCGGCAAGGCCGTCATCATCGGCGACCCGGACGTCATCAAGAGCGAGGAACTGCTCCAGGCCTACGGCCGGTTCGTGGAGTCCCTCGGCGGTCGCTACGTGACCGCCTGCGACGTCGGCACCTATGTGGCCGACATGGACGTCGTGGCCCGCGAGACCCGCTGGGCGACCGGCCGCTCCCCCGAGAACGGCGGCGCGGGCGACTCCTCGGTCCTCACCGCCTTCGGCGTCTTCCAGGGCATGCGCGCCAGCGCCCAGCACCAGTGGGGCGACCCGACCCTGCGCGACCGCAAGGTCGCCGTGGCCGGCGTCGGCAAGGTCGGCCACTACCTGGTCGAGCACCTGCTGGAGGACGGCGCCGAGGTCGTGATCACGGACGTGCGCGAGGAGTCGGTGCGCCGGATCCTCGACAAGCACCCGGGCAAGGTCACCGCGGTCGCCGACACGGCCGCGCTCATCCGCGTCGAGGGCCTGGACATCTACGCCCCCTGCGCGCTCGGCGGCGCCCTGAACGACGAGACGGTCCCCGCCCTCACGGCCAAGGTCGTCTGCGGTGCGGCGAACAACCAGCTCGCGCACCCGGGCATCGAGAAGGACCTCGCGGACCGCGGCATCCTCTACGCGCCCGACTACGTGGTCAACGCCGGCGGCGTCATCCAGGTCGCCGACGAGCTGCACGGCTTCGACTTCGACCGCTGCAAGGCCAAGGCCACGAAGATCTTCGACACCACGCTCGAAATCTTTGCTCGCGCGAAGGTGGATGGCATCCCGCCGGCCGCCGCGGCCGACCGGATCGCCGAGCAGCGGATGGCGGACGCCCGCGCCGCCCGCGCGCTCTAGGCCCCTGGCGGGACCCCTGAATGGCGCCCGCCGGGGTGCGGCGAGACGGAACTCACTGCACTTCGGCGGGTCGCCCGCCAGGAAAAGGTTAAAATCGCAGCTGACCAGCGAGGACGGGGCGCCTTGTTGGTTCTGCACCGGGGCGCGTCATGCGGGCGGCGTACCGTATGGCCGCGGAAGCAGGTACCGTTAAACCCCTACGGACGGTCTCTCCACGGAGAGCCCGCTCCGAACCATGAACGCGTGTCAGACTCTGGGGCCGTCGAGCCCCGTCACCGAGGGGGTCGAGCCATGGGGCGCGGCCGGGCAAAGGCCAAGCAGACGAAGGTCGCCCGCCAGCTGAAGTACAGCAGCGGCGGGACTGACTTGTCGCGTCTGGCCAACGAGCTGGGCGCATCGACCGCGGAACCGCTGCCTGTCAGCGAGCCGGTCGAGGTAGACGACGACGAGCTGGACGAGGACGACCCGTACGCTCGGTACGCGGAGCTCTACAACCGCGATGACGACGACGAGGACGAAGAGTCCGGTCCGTCGGCGCACCGTCGCGGGGCTTGACGCGCGGATCCTTCTGCAGAGAAGCATCTGCGTCAGCTGACGAAACATCGAAACCCGGTCCAGGGCCTCGCCCCGGACCGGGTTTCCGTGCTGCTCAGCCCGCGTAGGACCCGGTCAGGGTCGCGCCCTCGGTGTGGTCGCCCCGGTCCAGGATCTCGCCGGCGACCCAGGCGTCGACGCCCCGGTCGGCCAGCGCGGTCAGGGCCACGTCCACCGACTCCTGCGGGACGACGGCCATCATGCCGACGCCCATGTTCAGGGTCTTCTCCAGCTCCAGCTGCTCCACCTGCCCGGCCTTGCCGACCAGGTCGAAGATCGCGCCGGGGGTCCAGGTCGAACGGTCGACCGTGGCGTGCAGGTGGTCCGGGATGACCCGGGCCAGGTTCGCCGCGAGGCCGCCGCCGGTGATGTGCGAGTAGGCGTGCACCTCGGCCGTACGGGTGAACGCCATGCAGTCCAGCGAGTAGATCTTGGTGGGCTCCAGGAGCTCCTCGCCGAGGGTGCGGCCGAGCTCCTCGACGTGCTGGTCCAGGGACATCCCGGCCCGGTCGAAGAGGACGTGCCGGACCAGCGAGTACCCGTTCGAGTGAAGGCCGGACGATGCCATCGCGATGACGGCGTCACCCGTACGGATGCGATCCGCGCCGAGGAGGCGGTCGTACTCGACGACACCGGTGCCGGCGCCCGCCACGTCGAAGTCGTCCGGGCCCAGCAGGCCGGGGTGCTCGGCGGTCTCGCCGCCCACCAGGGCGCAGCCGGCGAGGACGCAGCCCTCGGCGATGCCCTTGACGATGGCCGCGACCCGCTCGGGGTGGACCTTGCCCACGCAGATGTAGTCGGTCATGAAGAGCGGCTCGGCGCCGCAGACGACGATGTCGTCCATGACCATCGCGACCAGGTCGTGGCCGATGGTGTCGTACACGCCGAGCTGACGGGCGATGTCCACCTTGGTGCCGACGCCGTCGGTGGCCGAGGCGAGCAGCGGGCGCTCGTAGCGCTTGAGGGCGGAGGCGTCGAAGAGGCCGGCGAAACCGCCGAGGCCGCCGAGGACCTCGGGGCGCTGCGTCTTCTTCACCCACTCCTTCATCAGCTCGACTGCGCGGTCGCCCGCTTCGATGTCCACGCCTGCGGCTGCGTAGCTGGCACCGGTGGTCTTCTCTGTCATGACAGGAGAGAGCTTTCGTGTCGTTACTGCGTGTGGTGCTGGGCCCCCGGAGAAGCCTCAAAGAGAGGGCCCAGCGCAGGTTGAGCAGGCCAAACCGAGAAACGCTTACGGCCGCCGGAGCGCGTCGGCGGCGTCGGTGCCGCCCGCGAGCTCGGTCTCCAGGAGCTGCTTGCCCAGGAGCTGCGGGTCGGGCAGCTCCATCGGGTACTCGCCGTCGAAGCAGGCACGGCAGAGGTTGGGCTTCTGGATGGTGGTCGCCTCGATCATCGCGTCGAGCGAGATGTACGAGAGCGAGTCCGCGCCGAGCGACGTGGCGATCTCGTCGACCGACATGCCGTTGGCGATCAGCTCGGCCCGGGTGGCGAAGTCGATGCCGAAGAAGCACGGCCACTTCACCGGCGGCGAGGAGATCCGGATGTGGACCTCCGCCGCGCCGGCCTCGCGGAGCATCTTGACCAGGGCGCGCTGGGTGTTGCCGCGGACGATCGAGTCGTCGACGACCACCAGGCGCTTGCCCCGGATGACTTCCTTGAGGGGGTTGAGCTTCAGACGGATGCCGAGCTGGCGGATCGTCTGCGAGGGCTGGATGAAGGTCCGGCCGACGTAGGCGTTCTTGACCAGGCCGGAGCCGTACGGGATCCCGCTGGCCTCGGCGTATCCGACGGCGGCGGGCGTGCCGGATTCCGGCGTCGCTATCACCAGATCGGCGTCGACCGGGGCTTCCTTGGCCAGGCGCCGGCCCATCTCGACACGCGAGAGGTAGACGTTCCGGCCGGCGATGTCGGTGTCCGGGCGCGCCAGGTAGACGTACTCGAAGACACAGCCCTTGGGCTTCGCTTCCGCGAATCGAGAGGTTCGCAAACCGTTCTCGTCGATCGCGATGAGCTCGCCCGGCTCGACCTCGCGGACGAAGCTGGCGCCGCAGATGTCGAGGGCGGCGGTCTCGCTCGCGACCACCCAGCCGCGCTCCAGGCGGCCGAGGACCAGCGGGCGGATGCCCTGCGGGTCACGGGCGGTGTAGAGGGTTCCCTCGTCCATGAAGACGAGCGAGAAGGCGCCCTTGACCTTCGGGAGGACCTTGGTGGCCGACTCCTCGATCGTCAGGGGCTTGCCGTCCTCGTCGGTCTGCCCTGCGAGCAGGGCGGTGACCAGGTCGGTGTCATTGGTGGCGGCCACCTGGGTGGCACGGCCGTCCTGACGGGGAAGGTCGGCGACCATCTCGGCGAGCTCGGCGGTGTTCACCAGGTTGCCGTTGTGACCCAGGGCGATCGAGCCGTGGGCGGTCGCGCGGAAAGTGGGCTGCGCGTTCTCCCAGACGGAGGCCCCGGTGGTCGAATAGCGGGCGTGACCGACCGCGATATGACCTTGGAGCGAGCCGAGAGAGGTTTCGTCGAAGACTTGGGAAACGAGGCCCATGTCCTTGAAGACGAGGATCTGGGAACCGTTGCTCACAGCGATTCCCGCGGACTCTTGTCCGCGGTGCTGCAGTGCATACAGTCCGAAGTAGGTGAGCTTGGCGACCTCTTCACCCGGAGCCCAGACACCGAAGACGCCGCAAGCGTCCTGGGGGCCCTTTTCGCCGGGGAGCAGGTCGTGGTTGAGTCGTCCATCACCACGAGGCACGCTTCCGAGTGTAGGCGAGATCGACCACTGGTCCGAATTGGGGACGGCCGGGAAATGTCACAGCACAGAGGGTGACGACACGCCCCCGTCTCGGTATTCGGATCACCTTGTTGACATGTACGAAGACATTCGTACAGGCTCTCGGTTCATGCAGCCTCTCGGTGACCGCACCGTCACCCTCGTCGAGCGCCGCCACGTAGACCTGGTCCGTGTCGCGAGCGCCATCTGTCGCTGTTCCGCGTAGCCACAACTCTTCCTCGCCTTTTCCCCTCTCCGCTCTGCCCCGCCCTGCTCCCCCGTGCCGCGCGCCGTCCACCCCCTCGACGGGGTGAGCCTGGCCGGCTACCTGCTGCGCGGCGAGAAGGCAGCCGCGCGGGACCTGTTCTGGCGGGTCCGGGGCGAGCGGGCGCTGCACCGCGGGGACTGGAAGTACCACCGCGGCAAGGCGGGCAAGGACCAGCTCGTCGACCTGGCCGGGGACATCCGCGAACAGGCCGACAAGGCCGCCGTGGAGCCGGCCCGGCCGGCGGAGCTGCGGGCGGCCTGGGAGAAGGTGGACGCCGGCCTGCTGCCCTACCCGGGCTGACCCGGCGGAGCCCGGGCGCAGTCCCGCCAGTGGCCCCGGCGGTGGCCCCGGCGGTGGCCCCGGCGGTGGCCCCGGCGGTGGCCCCGGTGGTGGTCATTCCACGGCCGAGGCCGCCCGGGCGGTCAGGCCCTTGCCGTCCTGTGCGGTGAGGGTCAGCGTCTGGCCCTCGATCTTCGTGGTGAGCGGCCCGCTGCCGAACAGCAGGGTCAGGGTCCGCTCGAGCTCGCCCACCGGGCCCTCGCAGGCCATCCGGGTCGTGGTGAGCGGCCCGAAGGTGACCGCGGGGCCTTCGACGGTGGCCTTGGCGCTGAACCGGTTGCAGCCGAGGCTGCCGGCCGCGGTGGAGTCGGGGGCGATCGCGAAGTGTGCCTTGCCGGCCGCCTCGGCGGGCACCGAGGACACGCTCCCGCCGCTGATCAGGGACTCGACGGTCCACTCGGTCGTGGTGAGCGGGGCGGCTGCGGCCGGGGGCTTGGAGGTCATCGCGATGGTGCTCCCGTCGGCGGTCTTCAGGGTGAGCCGCTCGGGCCCCCGGTCGATCGTCAGCCGACCCGTGAACAGCCGGGCGAAGACCGTCTCGAATTCCATGTCCGCGCAGGCCATGGTGGTCGTCATGCCGGGGGTGACCGTCAGGGCGGAGGTGCCGTCGAGGACGACCGCCGCCTTGAAGCCGTTGCAGCCGTAGCTGCCGGTGGCCGATTCCTGCGCGATGTCGACCCGGGCGGCCTCGGGGGCGTGCAGGGTGCGGCCGCCGGTGGTCAGCGACTCGACGGCCCAGGAGCCCACGACATCGGGCAGCCAAACGCCCCCGCCCTCCTCGGCCTTGCCGCAGCCGGCCAGGGCGAGGGCGAGTACGAGGGCCAGCCCCGCGGGGGTGTGGACGTGCCGGAAGGTACGCATGCCCCTGGGACGGGCGGGGCGCCGGGACGGTTCCGTCATGGCCGCGCTCAGCTCATCAGCGGGAGCAGCGCGGACAGGTCGGCCCGCTCGCCACTGGCGCTGACCCGCGCCGCGTCGAGTTCCTCGGCCCATCCCGTACGGCCGGTCGCGAGCCGGATCCAGGTCAGCGGGTCGGTCTCCACCACGTTCGGCGGGGTGCCGCGGGTGTGGCGCGGCCCCTCGACGCACTGGACCACCGCGAAGGGCGGCACCCGTACCTCGACCGCACCCCCCGGGGCCTTGAGCGCGAGGGCGTCGGCGAGCAGCCGGGTACTGGCGGCCAGCGCCTGCCGTTCGATCGGGATGGCCAGTCCGGCGGCCCGGTTCAGGTCGTCGGTGTGGACCACCAGCTCCACGGTCCGGGTCACCAGGAAGTCGGCCAGGGTCATGTCCCCGATCCACAGGTTCAGCACGCGGGCGCCCGGATTCGCCGCGAGCGCCTCGGCCATGCGGGCCGCCGCCCGCTCGTACAGCTCGGGCAGCGGGGCACCGGTCAGGGTCTCCCGGGCCGCTTCGGAGATCTTCCCGGCGAGGGAGGCGGTCGCGAAGGGCCATTCCACGGCGGACAGTTCGGCGACGGCGGCGGGCGGCCGGGCGAGGCCGCCGGCCAGCGAGTCCGCGATCCAGGCGACGTGCCCGGCGAGTTCGGCGACGCTCCAGGCCCCGAGCCCGCTGGGGCGTGCCAGCTGTTCGGGCCCCAACTCCCCCACGGCTGCGCAGACATGCGCGAACTGCGCGGTGACGGCCGTACGGATCCTGGCGGGGTCGTAGGTGCGCGGCTTCTTCCTGGCGGGCGGCATGCGGTGACCCTATCCGGGCAGCGTCAGCTCCGTGCAGCCGCGCCGCGCGGCGGCATCGGTGGCGTAGGCCTTGAACAGCTCGGCCAGGCGCGGCTCCACCAGCTCGCCGTACCCGGCGGCCGCCTGCAGGGTGAAGGCCGCCGGGCGGCCCTGGCAGTCGGCGGATCCGAAGAGGACGCCGCCCTGCCGTCCGGCCCTGCGCTCGACGGCCGAGATCCGGCCCGGGAGGGAGCTGACGCAGGTGCCCTGAGCCTCGTCGCCGACGTAGGTCTGCGTCCGGATCCACCAGGGGTGGTCCTGGATACGGCTCGACGCGGGGGCGTCCGCACGCTCCTGCCCGGTCAGCCCGTCGTGGATCCGCTGCGCCTCCTGCGGGCCCACGGCCGGCGTGCAGGACTCGCCCCGGGTGTGCGCGGCGACGGGTGCTCCCACGGATCGGTCGGGCAGCGGGCGCGAGCACGGCCGAGGCCCCGCCCACAGGGTGGACGGGGCCTCGTACGAGCTACGGCTCGATCAGGCCAGCAGGGCCGGGATCGTCGCCTCGTGGGCCTCGCGGAGCTCGGCCAGCGGGAGGGTGAACTCGCCCTGGACCTCGATCTCCTCGCCGTCCACCACGCCGATGCGGGAGACCGGCAGGCCCCGCGCACCGCACATGTCGGTGAAGCGGAGCTCCTCGCTGCGCGGGACGGCCACGATGGCGCGGCCCGCGGACTCGGAGAACAGGAAGGTGAAGGCGTCCAGGCCCTCGGGCACCACGATCCGCGCGCCGTTGCCGCCGCGCAGGCAGGACTCGGTGAGCGCCTGGATCACGCCGCCGTCGGACAGGTCGTGCGCGGCGTCGATCATGCCGTCGCGCGAGGCGGAGATCAGGATCTCGCCGAGCAGCTTCTCGCGGCCCAGGTCCACCTTGGGCGGCATGCCGCCGAGGTGGTCGTGGACGACCTGGGACCAGGCCGAGCCGCCGAACTCCTCGGCGGTGTCGCCCAGCAGGTACAGCAGCTGGCCGGCCTCCGAGAACGCCATCGGCGTACGGCGGTTGACGTCGTCGATCACACCGAGGACCGCCACGACCGGGGTCGGGTGGATCGCGATGTCGCCCGTCTGGTTGTAGAGGGAGACGTTGCCGCCGGTCACCGGGGTGCCCAGCTCCAGGCAGCCGTCCGCCAGGCCGCGGCAGGCCTCGGCGAACTGCCACATGACGTCCGGGTCCTCGGGGGAGCCGAAGTTCAGGCAGTCGGAGATCGCGAGCGGCTTGGCGCCGGTCGCGGCCACGTTGCGGTACGACTCGGCCAGCGCCAGCTGCGCGCCCGTGTACGGGTCGAGCTTGGCGAAGCGGCCGTTGCCGTCGGTGGCCATGGCCACGCCGAGGTTCGACTCCTCGTCGATGCGGACCATGCCCGCGTCCTCGGGCTGCGACAGGACGGTGTTGCCCTGCACGAAGCGGTCGTACTGGTCGGTGACCCAGGACTTGGAGGCCTGGTTCGGGGACGAGACCAGCGCGAGGACCTGCGCGCGCAGTTCCTCGGAGGTCTGCGGCCGCGGCAGCTTGCCCGCGTCGTCCGCCTGGAGCGCGTCCTGCCAGGAGGGGCGCGCGTACGGGCGGTGGTAGGTCGGGCCCTCGTGGGCGACGGTGCCCGGGGGCACGTCCACGATGAGCTCGCCGTGCCAGAAGATCTCCAGGTGATCGCCGTCGGTCACCTCACCGATGACGGTGGCGATGACGTCCCACTTCTCGCAGATCTCCATGAAGCGGTCGACGTACTGCGGCTCGACGATCGCGCACATGCGCTCCTGCGACTCGCTCATGAGGATTTCCTCGGGCGAGAGCGTCGCGTCGCGCAGCGGGACGGTGTCCAGCTCGACGCGCATGCCGCCGGTACCGGCGGAGGCCAGCTCGGAGGTCGCGCAGGAGAGCCCGGCGCCGCCGAGGTCCTGGATGCCGGCGACCAGCTTCTCCTTGAAGATCTCCAGGGTGCACTCGATGAGGAGCTTCTCCTGGAAGGGGTCGCCGACCTGGACGGCGGGGCGCTTGGTGGGCTTGGAGTCGTCGAACGTCTCCGAGGCCAGCACGGACACGCCGCCGATGCCGTCGCCGCCCGTGCGGGCGCCGTAGAGGATGACCTTGTTGCCGGGGCCGGAGGCCTTGGCCAGGTGGATGTCCTCGTGCTTCATCACGCCGATGCAGCCGGCGTTGACGAGCGGGTTGCCCTGGTAGCAGGCGTCGAAGACGACCTCGCCGCCGATGTTCGGCAGGCCGAGGCAGTTGCCGTAGCCGCCGATGCCCGCGACCACGCCCGGCAGGACGCGCTTGGTGTCGGGGTGGTCGGCCGCGCCGAAGCGCAGCGGGTCGACGACGGCGATCGGGCGGGCGCCCATGGCGAGGATGTCGCGGACGATGCCGCCGATGCCGGTGGCCGCGCCCTGGTACGGCTCGATGTACGAGGGGTGGTTGTGCGACTCGACCTTGAAGGTGACCGCGTACCCCTGGCCGACGTCGACGACGCCGGCGTTCTCGCCGATGCCGACGAGCATGGCGTCGTTCTTGGGGGCCTTCTTGCCGAACTGGGCCAGGTGGACCTTGCTGCTCTTGTACGAGCAGTGCTCGGACCACATGACCGAGTACATGGCGAGCTCGGCGCCGGTCGGGCGGCGGTCGAGGATCTCCCGGATCCGGGCGTACTCGTCCTCCTTGAGGCCGAGCTCCTTCCACGGCTGGGAGGCGTCCGGGGTTTCGGTGGCGTTCTTGACGGTGTCGAGGCTCATGCGCTGACCAGCTTCTTCAGGACCGAGGTGAAGAACGGGAGGCCGTCGGTGCGGCCGGTCCCGATCAGCGGCTCGACCGCGTGCTCGGGGTGCGGCATGAGGCCGACGACGTTGCCCGCGGCGTTGGTGATGCCGGCGATGTCGCGCAGCGAACCGTTCGGGTTGACGTCGAGGTAGCGGAAGGCCACGCGGCCCTCGGCTTCCATTTCGTCGAGCACGCGCTCGTCGGCGACGTACCGGCCGTCCATGTTCTTCAGCGGTACGGAGATCTCCTGGCCGGCGGTGTAGTCGCCGGTCCACGCGGTCTCCGCGTTCTCCACCCGCAGCTTCTGGTCGCGGCAGATGAAGTGCAGGTGGTTGTTCCGGAGCATCGCCCCCGGCAGCAGGTGGGCCTCGGTGAGGACCTGGAAGCCGTTGCAGATGCCCAGGACGGGCATGCCGCCCTTGGCCTGCTCGATGATGGTCTCCATCACCGGCGAGAAGCGGGAGATGGCCCCGGCGCGCAGGTAGTCCCCGTAGGAGAAGCCGCCCGCGAGGACGACCGCGTCGACCTGGTGCAGGTCCTTGTCGCGGTGCCACAGCGAGACCGGCTCGGCCCCCGCGAGGCGGACGGCGCGCAGCGAGTCACGGTCGTCGAGCGTTCCGGGGAACGTGACGACTCCGATGCGAGTGGTCACCGTCAGGCCTCGACCTTCACGGTGAAGTCTTCGATGACGGTGTTGGCGAGGAACGTTTCGGCCATCTTGTGGATGCGGTCGAGGGCGGCCTGGTCGACCGGTCCCTCCACCTCCAGTTCGAAGCGCTTCCCCTGGCGGACGTCGGCGATCCCCTCGAAGCCCAGGCGCGGCAGTGCACGCTGCACCGCCTGGCCCTGGGGGTCGAGGATCTCCGGCTTGAGCATGACGTCGACTACGACGCGTGCCATCGGGCACTCCCGTGTGGTGGTTGGTGCGAAGGCGGTTCCATCAGCGTACCCGGCCAAAATTTCTACGCGGGTAGATATCCGGAGGGCGTGATCACCGGGCCGTTTCGGCTTCACCAACGCTTCGCAAAATCCGCCGGAAAACCACGTACCCGGCATTGCGGCGGGACACGCGGAGAGAATTAACTGGGCTTCGCAATGCAATGGGAATCGGGGTACAAAGGAATCACTCCGAGCGAGTGTCATTTTTCGCTTCGCAACGGGGGATGAAAGATGCATTGCCCCGAAACATCCACACAGGCGACATCACCGCACGTCAGCAGGTGGCGACGTCGCACGAAGGGACCGATATCCGTGGCGCAGCGCGTAGTAGTCACGCTCTCCGACGACATCGATGGCGGAGAAGCGGTGGAAACGGTCGTGTTCGCTCTGGACGGTAAGTCGTACGAGATCGACCTCAATGTGGCCAACGCAAAGAAACTGCGGACGGGCCTGGCCCCCTTCGTGGCCGCCGGCCGCCGCCAGTCGCGCTCGGGGAAGGCCTTCAAGCACACCTCCATCGCCCCCGACCCGGCGGTCGTCCGGGCCTGGGCCCGGTCCAACCAGTACGACGTGCCCCCGCGCGGCCGCATCCCGAAGAAGATCTACGAGGCCTACAACGCGGCTCACTGAGGGCCGATTTGCCATCCACCCCCATCCGTCGGCTAGTGTGTGGATCACGCCAAGGGGCCAGGCCGCAGGTCAGAGCCTCCGAGGTCGTGCGGGTGTAGTTCAGTAGCAGAACATCCCTCTTCCAGAGGGAAGGCGCAGTGTGCGATTCCTGTCACCCGCTCTGCATCGCTTTCCGACCACCACGGTGGATCGGGTAGAGTGATGCACGCACCACCCCGGTGGTGCACTGCATGCGGACGTAGCTCAGTTGGTAGAGCACCACCTTGCCAAGGTGGATGTCGCGCGTTCGAGTCGCGTCGTCCGCTCTGTATGCAGAAGGCCCCGATCATTGCGATCGGGGCCTTCTTCGTATTCCCTCCCTTTCCCTCGTCCGTCCTCCACGGGCGACGGCGGACGCCCCTGACAAATGTCATCGCGGGTCATGACAGCGCGCACTGCCGACCCGGTCCGGCCGCCCCGAGGCTTGAGCCATGACTGACACCGTGATCGAAGCCCAGGGCCTGCGCCGCGGCTACGCCGGCGGATTCGAAGCCGTCCGGGGCGTCTCCTTCTCCGTGGCGCGGGGCGAGATCTTCGCCCTGCTCGGGACCAACGGCGCGGGCAAGACCTCCACCGTCGAGCTGCTGGAGGGACTGGCCGCGCCGAGCGACGGCCGGGTGCGCGTCTTCGGGCTCGATCCGTACGCACGCCGGGCCCAGGTCCGCCCGCGCACCGGGGTCATGCTCCAGGAAGGCGGCTTCCCCTCCGACCTGTCCGTCGCCGAGACCGTCCGGATGTGGGCCGGAGTCACCAGCGGCGCCCGCCCGACCGCGGAGGTGCTGGAACTGGTCCGCCTGGGCGCCCGGTCCTCCGTACGGGTCAAACAGCTCTCCGGCGGTGAACGGCGGCGCCTGGACCTGGCGCTGGCCCTGCTCGGCCGCCCCGAGGTGCTGTTCCTGGACGAGCCGACCACCGGAATGGATCCCGAAGGGCGACGGGACACCTGGGCGTTGGTACGGGAGCTGAGGGCGCAGGGGACCACGGTGCTGCTGACCACGCACTACCTGGAGGAGGCCGAGGAGCTCGCGGACCGCCTCGCGATCCTCCACGAGGGGGAGCTCGTCCTGTCGGGCACCCCGGCGGAGGTGACCGCCACCCGGCCGGCCCGGATCCGTTTCACCCTGCCGGCCGGGATGCCCGCGGCCCGGCTCCCGCTGGCGCTGCACGCGGCGGCCCACGGGCGGCGCGTGGAGATCCGTACCGAACGGCTCCAGGCGGACCTGACCGAGCTGCTCGGCTGGGCCCGGGAGAACGGCGTGGAACTGGACGGGCTCGACGCCCGGTCCGCCTCCCTGGAGGAGGCCTTCCTGGAGATCGCGGAGAACCGCCGCAGCGCCGGCGGCCGCACCGAGGACACGATGGCGGGGACCCGATGAACACCTTGGCCCTGAACCCCGGCCGGCTCGCCGCGCTCGGCCGCTCCGAGCTCACCCTGCTGGTGCGCAACCGGGCCGCGCTCGGCGTGGCCGTCCTGATGCCCCTGCTGATGGTGTTCGTCCTGCGCTCCTCCCTCAGCGGGGTCGAGGGCGCGGAGGCCGTCGGCGAGGCCACCCTGACCGGCGGGATCGGCATGGTGCTGGTCCTCGTCGTCTACATGAACCTGGTCTCCGCCTACGTCGCCCGGCGCGAGGAACTCGTCCTCAAGCGGCTGCGCACCGGCGAGGCGAACGACCTGGAGATCCTCGCCGGGACCGCGCTGCCCGCCGCCGTCCTCGCGCTCGGCCAGATCACGGTGCTCGCGGTGGCCGGCGCGGCCGTGCTCGACGTGCGCATGCCCCGCAACCCGCTGCTGCTCGTGGCGGCCGTCCTCGCCGGCGTCGTGCTGCTGGCCGGGATGTCCGCGGTGACCAGTTCCTTCACCCGCACCGTGGAGACCGCAGGCCTCACCACGCTGCCGCTGTTCCTGATGACCGTGCTCGGCTCGGGGCTGTTCATGCCGGCCGACTCGCTGCCGGACCTCGCGGCCTCCCTGTGCGAACTGCTGCCGCTGAGCGGGGTGATGACCCTGGTGCGGGCCGGCTGGACCGGCGGCGCCGAGGCCCATGACCTGCTGGGGGCCGGACTCAACACGCTGGCCTGGGTCATGATCACCGTGTTTGCTGTGCAGAAGTGGTTCCGCTGGGAACCGCGCCGCTAGAGGATCCGGGGGACGGGACCGTGTCGAAGCTGACGGGGTGGTGGAAGAACCGCAGCAGTGCGGGGAAGCTGGAGATCTACACCCGGTGGTCGTTCCACCTCTTCGTGCTCATCGAGATCGTCTCCTTCGGACTGGCTCCGGTGATGGCCGCGGCCGGCACGTCCTCGGTCCTGGTGGCCGGGACGCTCTCCGTGATGCTGTGCGCCCACGCGGTGCTGTGCGGGGTGCTCAACTCCAGGGCGCTGGACTGGGTGGTGGGGCGGCGCGAACGCCCGGTCCGGCTCGCGGTGTTCATGGCCGTCGCGACGGGCGCCGCCACCTTGGCCGTCCTCGCCCTGCAGGCCACCGGAAGGCTCGGGGACCCCTCGGTGGCGCCGGCGCTGGTGTCGGGGCTGACCTTCTTCGGCTCCGGCTCGCTGGTGATGTGCCTGCGGTCGGTGCGCAGGATGCGGTACGTGCCCCCGGCCGCGGCGGCCGGGACGAGTCTGGCCGCACTCGCCTTGGGGCTGCCCGCCGGCGAGGCCGTGGGGTATCTCGTCGGGATCCTGCTGGGCAGCCTGTTCTTCAGCTTCACCAGCGGTTTCTCCTCGTGGCTGCTGAACACGGTCTACGAGCTGGACCGCTCGCGGGAGGTCCAGGCGCGCCTCGCGGTGGCGGAGGAGCGGCTGCGGTTCGGCCGCGATCTGCACGACGTGATGGGTCGCAATCTGGCCGTGATCGCGCTCAAGAGCGAGCTGGCCGTACAGCTGGCGCGGCGCGAACGGCCGGAGGCGGTCGAGCAGATGATCGAGGTGCAGCGGATAGCCCAGGAGTCCCAGCGGGAGGTGCGGGACGTGGTGCGGGGCTACCGGGAGGCGGATCTCGCGGTGGAGCTGGAGGGCGCGCGCGGGGTGCTGAGCTCGGCCGGAATGGACTGCCGGGTCGACTTCCGGCCCGGGCGCGAGCTGCCCTCCGAGGTCCAGTCGGCCCTCGGCTGGGTGGTCCGCGAGGCGACGACGAACATACTGCGGCACGGGGACGCGCACCGCTGCCTGATCCGGCTGACCGCCCCGGCGAGCGGCTCCGTGACGCTGGTGGTCGAGAACGACGGGGCGCCCGACGCCCCCGCCGGGCCGCCCGGCTCGGGGCTGGCCGGGCTGCGGGAGCGGCTCGCCGCATTGGACGGGACCCTGCAGGCAGGGCTGGTGGGCGACGGCCGGTTCCGGCTGCTCGCGGAGATCCCGGACCGGGAATCGCAACGACTGGAGGTGCGGGCGTGAGCCCCGTACGCGTACTGCTCGCCGACGACGAGCACCTGATCCGCGGGGCACTGGCGGCCCTGCTCGCCCTGGAGGACGACCTGCTCGTCGTCGCGGAGGCGGCCTCGGGCCCCGAGGCGCTGGCGATGGCGCGGGCGCACCGGCCGGACGTGGCGGTGCTGGACCTGCAGATGCCGGGGGCCGACGGTGTGAGTGTCGCCACATCGCTGCGGGCCGAGCTCCCCGACTGCAGGACCATGATCGTGACCAGTCACGGCCGCCCGGGGCACCTGAAGCGGGCGCTGGCCGCGGGGGTGCGGGCCTTCGCGCCGAAGACGGTCTCGGCGCAGCGGCTGGCCGAACTGATCCGGACCGTGCACGCGGGAGGCCGTTACGTGGACCCGGAGTTGGCGGCCGACGCGATCAGCGCGGGGGACTCGCCGCTGACCGCGCGGGAGGCCGAGGTGCTCGAACTGGCGGCGGACGGGGCGCCGGTCGCGGAGATCGCCGAGCGGGCCGCACTGTCGCAGGGGACCGTACGGAACTACCTGTCCTCGGCGGCGACGAAGCTGGGCGCCGAGAACCGGCACACGGCAGTGCGTCTCGCACGCGAGCGAGGTTGGGTATAGTAGTTCTCGCGTTACGGCGCACCTGCGGACATAGCTCAGTTGGTAGAGCACCACCTTGCCAAGGTGGATGTCGCGCGTTCGAGTCGCGTTGTCCGCTCTGCAGTGAAGAAGCCCCCGGTCCTCGGACCGGGGGCTTCTTCGTGTCTCAGGACCAGGTCAGGCCGGTGAGCCGCTCGTACGCCTCGATGTACTTGGCGCGGGTCTGCGCGACGACCTGCGTGGGGAGGGCCGGCGGCGGGAGCTCGCCCTTGGGGTCCCAGCCGGAGGCCGGGGAGGCCAGCCAGTCGCGGACGTACTGCTTGTCGAAGGAGGGCTGCGTGCGGCCCGGCTCCCACTGGTCGGCCGGCCAGAAGCGGGAGGAGTCCGGGGTGAGCACCTCGTCGGCGGCGACCAGGGTGCCGTCCTTCGGGTCGAAACCGAACTCGAACTTGGTGTCGGCGAGGATGATGCCGCGCTCGCGCGCGATGTCCCGGGCACGGCCGTACACGGCCAGGGTGGTCTGGCGCAGCAGCGCCGCCGTCTCGGCGCCGGTGGTGCGCGCGACCTCCTCGTAGGAGACGTTCTCGTCGTGCTCGCCGACCTCGGCCTTGGCGGCCGGGGTGAAGATCGGGCCGGGCAGCTCGGAGCCGTCCACGAGCCCCTCGGGGAGCCCGAGCCCGCACACCGTACGGGTCTGCTTGTACTCGGCCAGGCCGGAGCCGGTGAGGTAGCCACGGGCCACGCACTCGACCGGGACCATGTCCAGGTTGCGGCAGATCAGCGTGCGGCCGGCCCAGTCGGCGGGGGCGCCCGCGGGCAGGTCGGTGGAGATGACGTGGTTCGGGACGAGGTCGGCGAGCTGGTCGAACCACCACAGGGAGAGCTGGGTCAGGACGCGGCCCTTGTCCGGGATCTCGGTGGGCAGGACCCAGTCGAACGCGGACATGCGGTCGCTGGCGACCATGACGAGGCGGTCGTCCTCGTCGCGGTAGAGGTCGCGCACCTTGCCGGTGTGGAGGTGGACGAGGCCCGGAACCTGAACCGGCTCGGGCTTTTCGACGAATCCGGACACGGGGTCTCCCTGTGGTTCTGTATGAGCGCACCCCGATTCTCGCGCACCTTCGTCCACTCCTGCGGACAGGGGTGGGTCGGTCGCGGGTCGGCCGCGCGTCAGTCGTGCTTGCAGATCCGGTCGAGGAGGTTGGCTGTGGCCCGCTGCACCCGCTCGTCGACATGGCCCGGCCGGTCGAGGGCCGGGGACCACGCGAAGGTGCCGGAGGCGAAGACCAGCGCCCCGCTGGGCGCCCGGTAGAGGGAGGTCTCCTGGTGGCGCCGGTGGCCCTCGCTGTCGAGGTACGGGGAGTGCGCCAGCAGGATCCGGTCGTGGTGCTCGGGGAGCTGGGTGCGCGGGAAGTAGCGGTCGGCCTCGCCCGCGACCAGGCCGGGCAACTCGTCGTTCTCGCCGGCGCCGGTGGAGTCCCAGAGCCAGTGCGTGGCGTTGCGCACGATCAGCGGCGCGGGCTCGGGGACCCGGCCGGCGTACTGGATGCCGAGCAGCTGCTGCTCCGGGCGGTCGACCTCGCGCCACAGGCTGGGGCGGCCCGGACCGCGCCGTTTTCGGCAGGTGAGGAGCCGGTCCGCGACCCCGGAGGGGGAGGGGGAGAGCTCGACCTGCCAGTACATGGTGTTGGCGGAGAGGAAGACGAGCGAGGTGCCGTGCAGGCGGGCGCGCTCGACGGTGCGGCGCATGGGGGCCGACCAGTACTCGTCGTGGCCGGGGAAGACCAGGCCGCGGTAGCGGGTGGGGTCGACGCGGCCGGCGTGCAGGTCGCGGGTGTCGGCGTAGGCGATGTCGTAGCCGTAGCGCTCGGCCCAGCGGATGAAGTCGTAGGCGTGGCCGACGTGCAGGGGCAGGCCGGCGCCCGCGTAGGGGCGGTCGAAGGAGACGGTGTGGGCCGCGTCCTGCTCGCCGAGCAGCCGGCCGTCCTCGTCCCAGGCGTGGTAGAGGCTGGCGCCGGTACGGCCGTCCTCCGGGTAGAGGTTGTAGGCCTGCCAGGTGATGTCGGGGAGCAGGAGCAGGAGGTCGGCGGGGTGGTCGTCGCGGACCGTGAAGGGGATGTGGGAGCGGTATCCGTCGGCGGTGGTGAGGACGGCGACGTAGGCGCCGACGCTCCAGTAGGACGGGACCTGCAGGCGCCAGGACTGCCACCAGTGGTGGCAGGAGACGGTGCGGTCGGCCGCCAGGGGGGCCGGCTGCACGATGCCGGAGAGGCGGGGGCTGGTGGTGATCTTGGAGGCCCCGTCGCCGCCGTAGTGGCCGATCCGGTAGACGTCGACGGAGAACTGCTGGGGCGGGTCGACGGTGATGTGGAAGTCGATGGCCTCGCCGGGAGTGACCGCGCCGGTGGAGGCGAAGCCCTTGATCTGACGGTGCACGTCGTCGGCGGTGCGGGGACCGCCGTTGCCGCGGGCGCGGGGGATCTGGCCGGTGCCGGCGGCCGCGGAGGCCGGGTCCACGTACCAGGGGACGACGTGGCCGGTGTCGTCGAAGTAGAGCTCGCTCCCCCGGAACCAGGGCAGGGGGCCCTGTCCGAAGGGATCGGTCACCGCGTGCGCGAGCGCACCTGACTCCCAACGCCGGATCTGGTCCGCACCCATGACGGCTCCCCTCCCTCGCTCCCCCGAACGGGCGTGCATCGTGTCGGTGCGCGGCAGACGCTCTGCTGAGACGGCTGTTCTCGGACACCCCGGTTCAGGACATCCAGCCGCGACCGGTCCCAGCACATCACATAACGCACTCAGTACGTCACCGTTCGTCGCGAATTGGCGGGATCGGAACATTCACATCCGCTTGTGCGTACGAGCCGTAGCCCTCCGGGGGCGGGGGGCCGGGCGCGGTCGGGGCGGGGTCCCGGCCCGGCTCAGACCAGGCGGACCGGCTTCTCCGGGCGGACCCCGAGGTCCACGAGCCAGTCCCGCAGGGGCTCCGGGTTCCCGTCCTCGACCAGGCACAGCACGCGTGGGGCCAGGTCGGAGCGGCGGTCGCCGCCGACCAGCAGGACCGGCCCGTCGAGCCAGTCCAGCCCCGGGGCGGCCCCGGCCGAGTCCACGGCCGCGCAGCACACCATCGCCGTCACGTGGTCGGCCAGCAGGTCCCGGCCGCTGCGCGGCGGCTGGAGCGGGAACAGCGGGACGGCGTCCGCGCCGCGCGCATTCCCAGCCGAGGGCTGCGCGGCACCGGCGGCCCGCTCCTCGCGGGCCAGGTCCCCGCTGAGGCGGCCGGCCAGGGCCTCACCGGCCGCGCCCTCGCCGGCGGGGTCCGTGAGGTAGCCCAGCACCCGCTCCAGCGTGGGCCCGGCGAGGCCGTCCGCGGTGGGCGGGGCGGAGCCGGTGACCTCGATCGTGGCCGGTCCCGCCGCGGCGGGACCGGCCGGTCCCGTCGCCCCGGACGAGCCCGACGAGGCCGCGGCCGATGACGAGCCGGGCAGGGCTCCGGGTCCGGCGAGCCCGGCAGGCCCGGCAGGCCCGGCAGGCCCGGCAGGCCCGGCAGGCCCGGCAGGCCCGGTGGCAGCGTTCGGTCCGGCGGGGCCGGCGGGCGGTCCCACCGGGACGGCCAGGGCGTCCAGCGCCGCGTGCAGCCGGGCCGCCTCCGCACGCCACTTGCGGTCCACGACCTCCTCCGGATACGCCGTCCAGTCCACCGGGGACCAGTCCGGCCCGGGCTCGGCCGGACCGCCGTGGAAGAGGCGCGCGGCCAGCAGCGACGTCGCCTCGTCGACCACCCCGGGCTGCTCCAGCAGGTCACAGGCGGGGCGCTCGCCGAGCCGCGAGGTGAACCCCTCGGCCAGCCGGTCCCGCCGGGAGAGCTCGGTCAGCGCGGAGACAACTCCGGCGTCGAGGTGCGCCGGCCAGCGGCCCATCCGCCAGGCGGGCAGCGCGACCCGGGTCAGCAGCCGGTCCCAGCCCGCGTAGGCGAGGCCGACCTGCTCCTGGGCGACGATGCGCAGCCCGTAGTCCACACCCTGTGCACGCTCCGAGGCGGCCGCGGCCACCCCGCGCTCCATCTCGGTGGCGTCCGTGCGGCACAGCCGCAGCAGCAGCCGGGCCGGGGCGGCGATCCAGCCGAGCCCGCGCCGGTTGCCGACGTCCACGGCAGCGTCCAGGCCCCGTACGAAGCCGCGCGCGTCGGCTATGTCCGGGTGCGCGGAAGGGCCCGTACCGGCGACGACCGGCGCGAGGACCGCCCGTAGTTCCGCGACCCGCATCCACCACAGGAACGGCGAACCGATCACCAGCACGGGGGCCGCGCCCTGCTCGGACTCCGGACCGGCGGATATGGCGCTCCGGCGGTGGGCCGCGTGGGTGCGGTCCTCCAGCCAGCTGTCGCAGTCCGGCGTGAGGGCTATCGCGGAGGGCGGCGGCACGTCCATCCGGTCGGCCAGGTCCCGCACCAGCCGGTAGAGATCGGGGGCGGCGGCCTCCGACAACGGCACCGTCGGCGTCACGGCGGGGCTCGCCCGCAGCACCACGGCGGCGAAGATCCCGCCGACGAGCAGCATCACGGCCGCGACCAGGCACACGACGAGGGTCACCGAGGGCCAGGGCTCACCGGCCAGCCGGCCCGTCATCCGGGCGGCGACCAGCACCACCGCGAGGGCGGCGGGCAGCAGCCCGACGGCCAGGGCCCTGCTGCGTACGCGCAGCACGGCGAGAGCGCGGGAACGTGCGGACGGCACGCCCGCTTCCATGGTCGAACCTGTTCCGGACACGGCCGGACCTCACCCCCTCTGCCCTGCGGCGACGTTGCTCACTCCCCCACTGTGACACCCGCCACTGACATCGCAATGCCGGTGGGCCAAGTGCCGGAATGCTTGGCATCGCACCCTAGTTGGGGCACGCCCGGTCGTCAGGCAGACGGGGTGACGATCACCCGATGGAATGGCTTTGGGTAAAGGTGGGTGCGTTCGAACGCGGCCGGATGCACTCGCACGCGAAGACGCCCGCGGGCCCGGGCGCAGGATCTGCGCACCGGGCCCGCGGGTCTGCGGAGCCGCTGGTCAGCTGTGCCCGGCGGCCTTCGCCGCGATGTCCGTACGGTGCTGCGATCCGTCCAGCCGGATGCGCGCCACCGCCTTATACGCCTTCTCACGGGCCTGTGCCAGATCGGAACCGGTCGCCGTCACCGACAGCACGCGGCCGCCCGCGCTGACGATCGCGTCGCCCTCGCGCCGGGTCCCGGCGTGCAGCACGTAGGCATCGGGCTCGTCCTCGGCGGCCACCTCGAGCAGGCCCTCGATCGGGTCCCCGGTGCGGGGGGTCTCGGGGTAGTTGTGGGAGGCGATGACCACCGTGACGGCCGCGTCCTCGCACCAGACGAGCGGGGGCAGGGCATCCAGGGTGCCGTTGGCGGCGTTCAGCAGCACGCCCGCGAGCGGGGTGCGCAGCCGGGCCAGGACCACCTGGGTCTCGGGATCGCCGAAGCGGGCGTTGAACTCGATGACCCGGGTGCCGCGACTGGTGATCGCGAGGCCGGCGTAGAGCAGCCCCGAGAAGGGGGTGCCGCGGCGGCGGAGCTCGTCGACCGTGGGCTGGAGGACCAGCTCCATGACCTCGTCGACCAGCTTCGGGTCGGCCCAGGGCAGCGGGGAGTAGGCGCCCATGCCGCCGGTGTTCGGGCCCTGGTCGCCGTCCAGGGCGCGCTTGAAGTCCTGCGCGGGCTGGAGCGGGACCACGGTGACGCCGTCGGTGATGGCGAAGAGGGAGACCTCGGGGCCGTCGAGGTACTCCTCGATGACCACGCGGTCGCAGCCGAGCGCGTGGGCGCGGGCGGCCGCCAGGTCCTCGGTGACCACGACGCCCTTGCCGGCCGCGAGGCCGTCGTCCTTGACGACGTACGGGGCGCCGAAGGCGTCGAGGGCCGCGTCCACCTCTTCCGGGGTGGTGCAGACGTAGCTGCGCGCGGTCGGGACCCCGGCCGCGGCCATCACGTCCTTGGCGAAGGCCTTGGAGCCCTCGAGCTGCGCCGCCTCGGCGGACGGTCCGAATACGGGGATCCCGGCGGCGCGCACGGCGTCGGCGACGCCGGCGACCAGCGGGGCCTCAGGGCCGACGACGACCAGGTCGGCGGCGAGTTCGGTGGCGAGAGTGGCGACGGCTGCACCGTCGAGGGCGTCGACCGGGCGCAGCGTGGCCACGTCCGCGATCCCGGCGTTGCCGGGAGCGCAGTACAAGGCGGAGACGGCGGGGTCGAGGGACAGAGAGCGGCACAGGGCATGTTCGCGGGCGCCGCCGCCGATGACGAGGACCTTCACGCCGCCCAGGGTAGCCCGGCCGCAGTGGCCCGTTTCGTGCGGCCACCCAATCGGGAGGCGCTACTCGTTCGTGTATTCCTCCACAACGGTGGCTCCCAGCTCGCGCACGATCAGGTCGTGTCCGGTCAGGGCGCTCTCCACAAGGTCGGGATCGTCCTCCTCGGCGAAGTCGTCCTCGGGGGCGACCGGCGGGGGCGCCTGATGTACGGGGGGCTGCGGGGCGGGAGCCGACTGCTGGGGCGGCTGCTGCGGGTACTGGGGCGTGGGGGCCGCCGGGGCGGACTGCTGCACCGGGGGCGGCGGGCTGTAGGCGGGCGCCGCCGGGGCGGCGTACGAGGAGCCCTGGGCCACGGGGGCCGGGCCTCCGCCGCCCACCACGGCGTCGATCTTCCAGTTGACCTGGAACTGCTCGGCCAGGACCGCCTTGAGCACGTCCTCGCTGCCGCTGCTGGCGAAGTTGTCGCGGGCTCCGGCATTGGGGAAGCCGAGCTGGAGGGTGGTGCCGTCGAAGCCGGTGACCTGGGCGTTCTGGCTGAGCAGGATCCAGGTGAAGCGGCGGCGGTTCTTCACGGCCTCCAGGACGCCGGGCCACATCGCCTGGACCTGCCCCACACCGGCGGCCATGCCGGGAGAGGGGGCGGGGGCCGCGGCCGGGGCCGGAGCCGGAGCGGAGGCCGCGACCGGGGCGACGGGCGCGGGCGCGCCCTGGCCGGGGGCGGCCGCGCTGGGCCAGGCACCGGCGGCCGGGGCCACGGGAGCGGCCGGTGCCGCGGGTGCCGCCGGGGCCGCGGCTCCGGGCCAGGCGCCGGGGGCGCCGCTGCCGGGCTGTGCGGCTCCGGGCCATGCCCCGGGGGCCGGGGCGGGGGCTGCGGCAGGCGCGGGGGCAGCGGGAGCCTGGGCGGCGGGCGCGGCCTGCACCGGAGCCTCCGGCTGCGCGGGAGCCCGTACCGGCGCGGGAGCCGGCACCTGCGCGGGCGGCTGGACGGCGGCAGCGGCGGCGCGCGCGGCGGCCACACCCCCGCCGGGGCCGGCGGGCGCCATGGCGTGCGCCTCGGGCCCGGGTACGTAACCCATGGCGGGCGCGGCCGCGAAGGCTGCGGCCCCGCTGCGCTCCAGCCGGTCGAGCCGGGCCTGGAAGGACCGCTCGTCGTCGAAGGCGGCGGGCAGCAGCACGCGGGCGCAGATCAGCTCCAGCTGCAGCCGCGGCGAGGTCGCGCCGCGCATCTCCGTGAGCCCGGCGTTGACCAGATCGGCGGCGCGAGACAGCTCGGCGGCCCCGAACACGGACGCCTGGGCCTGCATCCGCTCCACGACATCGGCCGGGGCGTCGATCAGTCCCTTCTCCCCGGCTTCGGGCACGGCGGCCAGGATGACCAGGTCGCGCAGGCGCTCCAGCAGGTCGGCGACGAACCGGCGCGGGTCGTTCCCGCCCTCGACCACCCGGTCGACGACCTCGAAGGCGGCGGCCCCGTCCCCGGCCGCGAAGGCGTCGATGACGGAGTCGAGCAGGGACCCCTCGGTGTACCCGAGCAGCGAGGTCGCCATGGCATACGTCACACCGTCATCACCCGCACCGGCGAGCAGCTGGTCCATGACGGACATCGAGTCACGCACGGACCCGGCGCCGGCGCGCACGACGAGCGGCAGCACGCCGTCCTCGACCGTGGCGCCCTCCCGCCCGCAGACCTCGCTCAGGTAGTCCCGCAGGGTGCCGGGCGGCACCAGCCGGAAGGGGTAGTGGTGCGTCCTGGACCGGATGGTCCCGATCACCTTCTCCGGCTCGGTGGTGGCGAAGATGAACTTGAGGTGCTCCGGCGGCTCCTCGACCACCTTCAGCAGGGCGTTGAAGCCCTGCGGGGTGACCATGTGGGCCTCGTCGATGATGTAGATCTTGTAGCGGCTGGACGCCGGCCCGAAAAAAGCCTTCTCACGCAGGTCACGGGCGTCGTCCACACCACCGTGCGAGGCGGCGTCGATCTCGATGACGTCGATGGACCCCGGCCCGTTCCTGGCGAGGTCCCGGCAGGACTGGCACTCCCCGCAGGGGGTCGGAGTGGGACCCTGCTCACAGTTCAGGCACCGGGCGAGGATGCGCGCGCTGGTGGTCTTTCCACACCCGCGCGGCCCGCTGAACAGGTACGCGTGATTGACCCGGTTGTTCCGCAGGGCCTGCATCAGCGGTGCAGTGACATGCTCCTGCCCGATGACCTCGGCGAACGACTCGGGGCGATAGCGGCGGTACAGCGCAAGGGACGACACGTATACGAGGTTATCCGGGCCCACCGACAACGGCGGCCCGCCGACGTCACGAACCCTCCGGGAACGCAAAGCGCCCCCCACGCACCCGCCAGAGCCCACTTACCCTTGCTGCCTTCCGGCCCTGGGGGAGTTGGGTGAGATAGCGCCACGTGAGGGGCTGGCCCCACCCTAGCGGATGGAGGCCCCCGGAATCGAGCCGGACCCCGACCTGCCCTCCCGCCGACGATCACGTTCGCGAGCACCCCTCAACGTCTTGTATTGTTTGCGGCGGAGGATTCGCCTAGTGGCCTAGGGCGCACGCTTGGAAAGCGTGTTGGGGGCAACCCCTCACGAGTTCGAATCTCGTATCCTCCGCACTCGCCCACCAGGGCAAACGAAGGACCCGACCGCATCGCGGCCGGGTTCTTCGTCGTTCCGTGGTCTCAGTTTTGGTCTCAGTTGGCGCGAACGGACGATCATGAACCTGCGCCACCGCGCCTGTGGTGCGGGTGAGGCCGAGGTTGATCAGCCGGCGGCTGCCCTGCTGCGTCACGTGCCTGTTGCCGGAGGTGCACAGGAGGCTGGACTCCGCTGCTCATGGAGGAGAGCTTCGACGAGCCGCCGTGGAGCCACGAATCCGAGTAGTTGCGGGAATTCCTATGGCGGTCGTGCCCACCGATAGCCTTGAGGTGAGGGCTCATGCAGTGAGCCATGACGAGAGGGACCCATGGCCGCAGCTGCCCCCGACGAGGTCGAGTACGGCGAGGTCTTCACCCGTCGATGGGTCGTCGAGACGATTCTTGATCTGGTCGGCTATACGGCAGACAGGGACCTCACCCAGATGAAGCTCGTTGAGCCGTCCATCGGGTCCGGAGCGTTTTTCGTCCCCGTACTGGAGCGACTGCTCGAGTCTGCAAAGGTCCATGGCACGAAGCTGTCAGCGCTGGCTGACTGTCTGTACGGTCTCGATCTCCAGCACGAGCATGTCGCGACCTGCCGGAAGAAGTCGGCAGACATGCTCCAAGCCGCTGGGGCAAGTCCCAAAGAGGCCCGAGCCCTGTCTGCAGGCTGGCTGCGTCACGGCGACTTCCTTCTCGACGAGGTACCGACGGATGTCGATTTCGTGATCGGCAACCCGCCGTACATCCGCACCGAGGATCTCCATGATGAGACCGAGGCTGCCTACCGCAAGACATGGCGGACGATGCGTGGGCGGGCGGACATCTACGTCGGCTTCTATGAGCGTTCGCTGTCCATGCTCGCAAGCGACGGGAAGGTCGGGTTCATCTGCGCGGACCGTTGGATGCGGAACGCCTACGGGAAGCACCTGCGGGGTCTCGTGACCTCACGCTACGCGGTCGAGTCCGTGTGGCAGATGCATGACGTGGACGCATTCGAAGCAGAGGTCTCGGCCTATCCGGCGATCACGGTACTGGCCAACTCCGAGCAGGGCAGCTCCACGTTCATCGACACTACTGCCGCATTCGGAGTGGCCTCCGCGAGTGAGGCCATGGCGTTCGTGCGGGGCACGGCGGAGGAGGCTTCAGGCCAGGGATGGGAGGGTGCACGCCTGCCCAGCTGGTTCGAGACCGACGACTTCTGGCCCGCAGGATCCCCTCACACCATCAAGCTGCTGGAGCATCTGCAGGAGAATTTCCCGACGCTGGAAGCCGACGGCAAGACGAAGATCAGCATTGGGGTCGCGACCGGTGCCGACAAGGCCTACATCATCAGCCCAGACGCTGGCATCGACGTGGAGCAAGATCGGCTGACACCCATCGTCATGGCCGACGACATTCGCGCAGGTCGTCTCACGACGCCTTCGAAAATGCTGCTGAACCCGTGGGATGACGAAGGCAGGCTCGTGGATCTCGCGGACTACCCGAAGTTCGCGGACGCGCTTGCGTCGCACCCGAACGTCAAGATGCGCTTCGTCGCGAGGAAGAACCCGAACACCTGGCACCGCACGATCGACAAGGTCTACCCGGGCCTCGCCGAACGGCCGAAGCTACTTCTTCAGGACATGAAAGCCCAGATCACGCCGGTGCTGGAGCCGGGTGGCTACTACCCGCACCACAACCTGTACTACATCGTCTCGTCGTCGTGGGACATGGAAGTGCTCGGCGGGTTGCTGCTTTCCCGGATCGCAGAAGCCTTCGTGAGTGCCTACGGCGTAAAGATGCGCGGCGGCACGCTGCGATTCCAGGCGCAGTATTTGCGGAAAATCACCGTTCCGCGTCCCGAAGCGATCCCCGACGACATCGCCTCCAGGCTCCGTGACGCGTTCCGCGCCGGCGACAGGGTGGCTGCGACGCGTGCGGCCGAAGAAGCGTACGGGCTGCCTGCTGGCAGCATCTGAGTATCCGAATAGAAGAAGAGGGGTCATGAGCGACCTGACACCTGTCGAGACGTGGCGCGCCGCCGTTCTCGGCTACTGGACTGGCCTGGACCTACAGGCCGCCAAGCAGGGGCAGGCGACCGGGGTCAAGGACACTGGCAACCGAGCAGCCGTCACGGGCGGCAAGCAGATGGACGCGCTGCAGGAAGTCGTGGCGAAAATATGGCGCGCCGATCCGGACATCACCCTTGAGGTGCGAACGACCGGTCACAACAATCTCCCGGCGTACTTTCGACCGTCGAAGAACTGGGACCTCCTGGTGCTCTACCGCGGCTCCCTGATCGCGGCGATGGAGTTCAAGTCCCAGCGAGGCCCCTCGTTCGGCAACAACTTCAACAACCGGACGGAGGAAGCCCTCGGACTCGCGGCCGACTCCCAGATGGCCGCGGAGCGCGGCCTGTTTGGCCAGTTGAAGCCCTGGTTCGGTTTCATCATGTTCGTGGAAAGCGCGCCGGGATCGTTGAGCGCGATCAAGGTACCCAAGAACATGCCGTTCCCGGCTGACCCGATCTTCGAGGGGGCGTCGTACATAGGGCGCTACAAGATCTTCTTCGATCGCATGGTCAAGGAAGGCAACTACGACGCAGTCGCTCTACTCACCGCCGAGGCAGGCAGCGAAAACTTCACCGAACCTTCGGTGAGCTTGTCGTTGGCCAATCTTGAGGCAGCCATCCGTGCACGCATCGCGTACATCAAGACGCTGCCGGACGATGTGTTCGACGAATTGACGCACTAGAAGTCTGTTGGAATCTCGGGTTCTGAGCCCAGCTCGTCAGAGCTGGGCCCAGTCTTATTGGCATGCAAGGGAAACGGGCGGGGGACACCCCACTACCTCGTCGACTGACGCACGGAGGCCCGACAACCGGTGGCGGTGCCAGGCCGCGTCGCGCTGCTCGCGTCCTGATCCATCCCCTGGGTCGTACCTGACAGTAAGCTGCGGCGGCGTTGACCCAACCGTGTATCAGTCGTCACCAGTCGTCGACATCGCCGTACTTGCCCGGGTGCTGGGCACGGTCCACAGCCTGCGCACACGCCTCGGCGAACGCCGCCTCTACGGCATCCTTACTCGTACCGCGCACCTGCGCTTCGACCTCCTGTCCGGGGGCTGGGCGGCGGGCTGTGCGCCAAGCTGACGGGCGGGCGGTGTAGGCGTCGACCTCGAACTCCCACGCCGGCACGGACCAGGTCTCGGGCAGGTCGCTTGTCTCACGCGCGCCACCGGGAAGGAAGACCGCGCGGGCGTGGAAGACCACCGCTCTTACTGGCATCTGATCCCGGATGGCCCGCAGGCCGCCAGAGCCATCGCGTTCCCAGCGCCGCCGGTCCCACTGCTCGAGCTCTGCGGTGTGGTCCGGCCAGTCCTCACTCCACTGCGCGAGGACCTCGTCGGCGTGCTCGCGGTGGAGGAAGGGAACCCGCCGCTCACCAAGGCGGGCGACGTGCACCACCAGCTCGGCGGGGACGGGGCTCTGGCCAGCCCCCGGCGCACTTCGCACGGTCTGGGCTGTGCCCCACAGCAGGCCGCCGACCTTATCCGCGGTGTCCTTGAGGACGCGGCTAGTGAGGTGCTGGTAGCGGCGGCGCATCCGGGCGGACTTGCCGGGTTCCCAGCCCATGATGGCGTCGACGACCGCGTCGGAAACGCCGAGGATCAGCAGGACGGTCGCCGCGGTGTGGCGGGCGTCGTGGAGGCGGGCATCGCGGACGCCGGCGGCCTTCAACAGCTCCTTCCACTTGTGATAGTCCGTGTTCGGATTCAGGGGCTCGCCGGTGGGTGAGGTGAACACGTACCCCTTCTCCGTCCACAGGTCACGGGCTTGGGCCCGCTCGTGGGCCTGCTCCTCGCGGTGCTGCCGCAGGAGATGGAGCAGCTCGTCTGGGGCGCCAATGGGGCGCTGGCCCGCGCGGGACTTCGCGTTCTTCGTCTCGCGCCGGGTGTTGATCTTCTGGGGGCAGTAGCCGGGCTTGCGCCCGCAGCGGTCGCCGCAGCCGTGCTTGTAGCGGGGCCGCAGCCGGCCACGGCGTACACGGATGACGCCGAGGTCGAAGTCGACGTCGTCCCACTGCATGCCGAGGACTTCGCCCTGCCGCAGACCCAGGGCCAGGGCGATGACCCAGCGGGCGGTGTTGCGGTGCTTGGCTGCCTCGGCGAGCAGGCGCTGGACCTCTTCGACCGTGTACGGCTCGACCTCTTCCTCTTCCAGGCGCGGGGCTTTGGCGATCGTGGCCGGGTTGACGGTGAGGTGGGCGCGGCGGACCGCCTCGTTAAGGGCGGTGCGGACGGTGCGGTGGACTTGGTGGGCGGTGCCGGCGGCGCTGCCGGAGTCCTGCATCTTCTTGTAGAAGCGCTCCAGGTGCTCGGGTTGGAGCTTCTCCAGGCGGTGGGCGCCGAGGCTGGGGATGAGGTGGTGGTTCACCGCGACGCGGTATCCGTCGATGGTGTTCTCGGAGACATGGGCTGCGGCGATGTTCTCGACCCAGTGGGTGAGCCAGGTCTCCAGCGTCCAGCTCCGGCCGACCTTGCGGACCGTGCCCTTGTCGCGTTGGCGCTCCAGCTCGCGGACGACCTTGGTGACCTCGGCGCGGGTCTTGCGGCCGACGTGGCGCCGGTCGGGCGTGCCGTCGTCCTTGACGCCGACGGTGACGCGGCCGTGCCATCTGCCGTCCTTGCCGAGGTAGATCGTGGAGGCGCCGTTGGGCTGGCGGGGCTTCGGTACGGAGGCTCGCGTCACGCGGCGGCCCCGAAGTCGCTCGCCGACAGGCGGCGGGCCAGGAAGTCGTTCACCGCCTCTGCTGGGATGCGGCGCAAGCTGCCGATCTTGACGGAGGCGATCTCGCCAGACGACACGTACTCGTACAGCTTGGTGCGGCCGATGCCGATCCGGCGGGCGGCTTCGGTGACAGTAAGGCCGACGAGGGTGGTGTCGCCCTGGTCACTGCTGCGTGCGGCTATGAGCGCGCGGAGCGAGTCCTCGGGGACGTCGAGCAGCTGGGCGATCTGGGCAAGGGGCAGGGAGTGCTGGGGCAAGGGTGTGCTCCTCCTCCGGCGCACGCGGTAGCAGGGGCGGCAACCCTCGCGGACCAGGCCGGTGGTGATGTTCAGGGATGGGCGGTGCTGATGCAGTAGGGCATGGGGCACGTTTCTCGGCGCTAGGGCCTGTTCTGAGTTGAGATCACGGGAGGGCTGGCAGGCTGCGTAACCAGAGGATGGATCCGCGCAGGTGGAGCCCGGCGGCATAGCTCTCAGGTGTCTTGTCGTAGCGGGTGGCCAGCCCCCGCCATTCCTTGAACTTGTTGATGGCGCGCTCGACGGTGTTGCGATCTTTGTAGAGCGTGCCGTCGTGGCTGACCGGGCGGCCGCCGGAGCGTCCCTTCTTCTTGCGATTGGCAGCCTGGTCGGCCTTTTCCGGGATCACCGCCTTGATGTTGCGTCTGCGCAGGTGGGCGCGGTTGGCTCGGGAGGAGTACGCCTTGTCGCCGGCCACTGCGTCCGGCCGGGTCCTGGGGCGGCCGATCCGGCCGCGCACCTTGATCTTCTTGAGGACAGGGATGAAGTGCGGGCTGTCCGCGGCCTGCCCGGGGGTAAGGATGATGGACAGCGGGCGGCAGCGCCGCTCGACGGCAAGGTGGATCTTGCTGGTGAGCCCGCCCCGGGAGCGGCCCAGTTCGGCGGCCCGCAGTCGGGCCCTGCGGCGCCGGCGCACGGCTCGGCGCTGTTCCCGCTCGGGGTCCTCCCTGTCCGCGGATCCCTCGCCTACGGGGTCGTTTTGTCCCTTTATTGCAGCCCCTTTTCCTCCGCCACGGCCTTCTCCAGATCCTCAAGGAGCTCCGGGGCGACCGCCATGCCCGCCGCGTGGTGATGCGCCCGAGCAACGGTCGAGTCCACGCTCACCAGGCTGAGATCGACATCGTCGCGAGCCTCCGCCTCGGCGATCATCGCGTCCATGAGGGTCTGGAAGACCTCGTCACGCGCCCACATCCGGAACCGGTCGTAGATCGTCGACCAGGAGCCGTAGCTCTCCGGCACATCCCGCCAGGGACTGCCGGTCCGGAACCTCCACATCACCGCGCTGAAGTAGCGGCGCAGGTCAGGGATC
The DNA here is from genome assembly GCF_035989305.1 of Streptomyces sp. NBC_01233. Lineage (NCBI taxonomy): Bacteria > Bacillati > Actinomycetota > Actinomycetes > Kitasatosporales > Streptomycetaceae > Streptomyces > Streptomyces sp. NBC_01233. The sequence continues at coordinate 4,410,737 of NZ_CP108514.1, forward strand.
GGTCCGAACGCCCCCAGCGGCAGGTGCGGCTCGATCAACTCCCACTCGGCATCGGTCAGATCATCACGAGTCATGCGACCGGTCTACCCCGGCCAGCACCCTCCTGAAGCGAGAATGACCGATCCCGTGATCTCAACTCAGAACAGGCCCTAGCAGCCCCGAAGTGTCCTGCCGATGGCCGGACGTCGCCGGCCCAACCTGCGCACTCGGACTCGTGACCTGCGTTCGTTCAGGGGTGCTGGCGCTTCCACGCGTCTTCTTCGCGTCGGATCAGCTGTTCGAGTTCGGCCTCGTGCTCGTCGCTGTAGCTAGCGAAGTGCTTCAGCTCGAAGTCCTCACGATCGATCTGGCTCTCCAGGATCTCCACGTCGCGCTTCGCCCGCGCGAGTGCAGCCTTGTTTTCGATCCATTCGCGGACGATGCCGCGAATGATCGGGTCGGCATGCTTCATGGGCGGCGCGGTCAGCTCGTCCATGGTGAGGCCGAATACCTGACAGAAGCCGAGCGCCTCGTCGAGATTGACCCGACGTCGCGGCTTGCCGCTCTCAATGCGCCAGATCGCGGCCTGGTTGACCGGGTGACCGGCCTCAGCCATCTTCTCGGCCAGGGCGACCGTACTCCAGCCGCGCGCCTCACGTTCCTGCTTGATGCGATCAGCGACGTAGTCCTCGGGCACAGGCCGCTCCGGGCCCGCTGTGCGTGCCGCGCCGTCGTTGCTGCTCATACCCACCTCCTCCCTTCAGGGTGACCCCAGGGGGTCCACTGCGGCCAGGGTCAGAAGTGAACACCGTTGCGGAGCCGAATGCAAGTCATTGCATTATCGAAACTCCTGGGTATGCTGTCCGTCCACCCCCGAACACCGGGGAACGCAGACGGACATGGAAAAGCCCCCGATGCTGCGAAGCACCGGGGGCAAAGCATGAACCCTCGAAACCGCCCATCCCTGAACGATCGAACCGGTCCGGCCGGGGTTGCCGCCCCATATGGCCTGCCGGGTGAGGAGCTCTATGCCCCAGGGTACGACCCTGCCTCCCCAGACGCCATCCCACTTCGACGAGGACGCCTCGCCGCTGGAGCCGCCCTTCAATATCGACGCCGAGCGCGCGGTCCTCGGCGCCTGCATGCACAAAGCCGACGTCATCGACGCGGTCCGGCCCCTCCTGGGCGACGACGCCTTCTACCGGCCCGCCCACGAGACGATCTGGCGCGCGCTCCTCGCCCAGCGCCGCGAGGACAATCCCACCGACCCGATCGTCCTTACCGAGCTGCTCCAGCAGCAAGGCGACCTGCAGCGGGTCGGCGGACCCGCCTACGTGTTCCAGCTCGCCGACGCGCCCTACGGCACCGGCAGCGCGGAGCACCACGCGGAGATCGTCCGCGAGAAGGCCGAGCTGCGCCGCCTGGTGACCTCCGCCGTGCGCACTCTCCAGCGGGCCCAGGAGCCCGGCGCGGATCCCGAGGCGATACGCAGCGAGGTCGAGGCGGAAGTACGCGCCGAACGGGAGCGCGCACTGGCCTCGGGGCAGGGGCGGCTGTCCCGCTTCGCCAAAGACGGATGGTCGTTCGTCAAGGAGACCGGCGCCGACACGGAGCCCTTGTGGGGCACGCGCGAGAAGACCGTCTGGGCCTCCGGCGAGAGCCTGATGATCGTCGGCGCTCCGGGCGTCGGCAAGACCACGCTGGCCCATCAGGTGGTCTTCGCCCGCCTCGGGTTGCAGGAGACCGTCCTGGAGATGCCCGTCGCGCCCAGCCGACGGGTGCTGTACCTGGCGATGGACCGTCCCAAGCAGATCGCCAAGGCCATGGCCCGCCGCGTCTTCCAGACCGACGAGAAGATCCTTCGGGAGCGGCTCGTGGTCTGGGAGGGCCCACTGCCCGCCACCCTCGACAAGGAGCCCGACCTCCTCGCCGACCTCGCCGCCGCCCACCAGGCCGACACCATCGTGATCGACAGCCTCAAGGACGCGGTCAGCACGATGGTCGACGATAGCCTCGCGGTCGCCTTCCACAACGCCCGAAACCGGGCCCTGCGCGGCGGCGTGGAAATCATGGAGCTGCACCACCAGCGCAAGGCCAGCGCCGACGCGCCGCGCGGCCAGCGCCCCAGCCTGGACCAGGTCTACGGCTCCACCTGGTACGTCTCCGGCGCGGGCAGTGTCCTGTTCGTCACCGGAAAGGCCGGCGACCCCGCCGTCACCCTGCACCACCTCAAGACCTCCACCGGCGAGGTCGGCCCCTTGGACGTCACCCACGACCACGTGCGCGGCACCACAATCGTCGACCCCACCAAGGACCCCGCCGTTCTGTTGCGCAACGCCCCGGGCGGGCTGTCCGCACGCGACCTGGCAACCATCCTCATCGGCGGCGGCGACCCCGACCGCGCCGACATCGAAAAGGCACGACGCCACCTCGGTCGGCTCGTCGACAGTGGCCTGGCAACGAAGGCCGACGGCATCGCCGGAGGGACCGGAGGCGGCCAGCAGGCCCGCTACTACCCCTCTGCCCGCCACCTCACCGCCGTCGGCTAACCCCCGCGCTGGCCCCTGCGGAGCGTTCACGCAGGCGTACACGCGCCCCTCCCGCACGCACAGGCCCACAACCCGCCGCAGGCGTGCACGCTCACCACAAAACTGCAGGTCACACGATCACGGAGGCGTACACGCCGTACACGCACCCAGGCGTACACGCGCGAGCCCCCCTTTAGTACCAATACCAGTGACTTAAGGATCCCGGCTGGTAGGGTGTTGGCCAGGAGGTGTCTGGATGCCACGCCCTGGACAGGTCAAGCCGGAGACGGACGAGCGGTTGTCGGATCGGATCGCGATCGGACTGCTGACGCGGACGTTCCCGCCGGAGCTGGTGGACCGGGTCGTGGAGGAATCCGGGAAGGCCGGGCAGCGCAACCGGCTGCTGCCTCCACGGGTGGTCGTCTACTTCGTGCTGGCGATGTGCTTGTTCTCCGGTCAGGGCTACGAAGAGGTCGCACGGCTGCTCACTCAGGGTCTGGCCTGGGCCAAGCACTGGTCGGGTTCGTGGCAGGTGCCTACGCCCGGTGCGGTTTCCCGGGCCCGGGCCAGGCTCGGGCCCGAGCCGCTCAAGGCTCTCTTCGAGCAGTCCGCCGGGCCTGTGGCGACCGAGTCCACTCCCGGTGCGTGGTACGGGTGTTGGCGTCTGATGGCGGTCGACGGGACCACGTTCGACGTGCCGGACAGTGAGGAGAACGACGCCCGGTTCGGTCGTCCCGCCACCCACCGGGGCGAGCGGACCGCGTTCCCGCAGGTGCGGGTGGTGGCGCTGGCGGAGTGCGGCACGCACGCCATCACCCGCGCGGCTCTGGGGCCGTTCACCACCGCGGAGTCCGTGATCGCGCGGGAGCTGTTCGACGCCCTTGGACCGGATGACCTGCTGATGGCCGACCGGGGCTTCGCCGGGCTGGAGCAGTGGCGAGCGGCATCGGCCGGCGGTGCGGACCTGCTCTGGCGCATCAAGTCCAACGCCGTCCTGCCCGTGCGGCGCGAGCTCCCCGACGGGTCCTACCTCTCCGACATCGTGGCGGCCAAGGACCACCGCAAACGCACCGATCCCACCGTGGTGCGGGTCATCGAGTACACCCTGGACGACCCCGGACGCCCGCAGCACGACGCCCCGTACCGGCTGATCACCACCATCCTCGACCACGAAGCCGCACCCGCGGCGGAGTTGGCGGCCCTCTACAACGAGCGATGGGAGATCGAGACCACACTGGACGAGCTGAAGACCCACCAACGCGGCCCCGCCCAGGTCCTGCGCTCCCGATCGCCCGACGGCGTCGAACAGGAGGTCTGGGCCCACCTCCTCGTCCATCACGCGATCCGCCAGCTCATGCACACCGCCGCCCGGGACACCGACACCGATACCGACCGGCTTTCCTTCACCCGCACCCTCCGCCTCGCCCTACGCCAGGTCACCGCGCAGGCGGCCTTTTCCCCTGACCGCCTGGCCACAGCCCTCACCGACGGGATACGAGAGATAGCCCGTCACCTCCTGCCACCGCGACGACAGCGGTCGAACGCCCGCGTCGTCAAACGCAAGATGTCCAACTTCGGCGTCAAGCGCACCGCACACCGGCTCTGGCCACAGCCGACACTCGACCCAGCCCGAGCCGTGGCCATCGCCCCACACCACAAAACGGCCCCGACCAACCCACCGAAGACCCCAGGCACCCCGGACCCTTAAATCACTGGTATTGCCTTTAGTACTGCAACCGCATGTGGCGTGACGGTCGGTGAGGTTGCTCGTTGTTGTGACTGTGTGATGAATCGCTGACGGTTGAGCAGATCGAGTCGTGGTCCGAGGGTGTAGCGGGGTTGCATGCCCGGTTCGGGCATCGTTTTGGCAGGTCGGAGCCACGTGATCGGGCTCTGGACTACCTCAGGGGCCTGCTTGCTCCGCTGGAGAAGAAGAACGGGTGGACGCTGGCCGAGCAGGTCGGCCAGCTCCGCCCGGACGGTGTGCAACGCCTGCTCAACCACTCCGAATGGGACGAGAACGCGGTCCGGGACGATGTCCGGGACTTCGTCGTGGAGACCATCGGCGCCAAGGATGGCGTGCTCATCGGGGACGACACCGGGTTCCTGAAGAAGGGCACCAGGTCAGCAGGGGTCCAGCGGCAGTATTCCGGCACCGCTGGCCGCACCGAGAACTGCCAGATCGGCACCTTCCTCGCCTACGCATCCGCCAAAGGGCGGGCGCTGATCGACCGGGAACTCTACGTCCCGAAGTCCTGGACGGACGACCGCGACCGCTGCCGGGCAGCCGGGATCGACGACACCGTGCCGTTCGCCACGAAGATCGAGCACCTCAAGTGGATGCTGCAACGCGCCATCGACGCGGCTGTTCCCTTCGCCTGGGTGACCGCGGACGAGGCATACGGGCAGGTCAAGCACTTCCGCGCCTGGCTGGAAGAACGCCAGGCCGCGTATGTGCTGGCCACCAAGGTCAACGACACCGTGATCACCGCCGACGGCCGGGACGCCCGCGTCGACGAGCTGATCGCGGCCCTGCCGAAGCAGGCATGGAAACGGATCTCCGCCGGAGCCGGCGCCCACGGCCAGCGGATCTACCACTGGGCCCGCGTCGCGATCCGGCCCACCTGGGAGGGCGGATCCGGGCACTGGGTGCTCGCCCGCCGCAACCTGTCCGACCCCACCGACATCGCCTACTACGTCTGCTACGGCCCCGTCACTTCCCGGCTGAAAGACCTGGTCAGGACCGCCGGAGCCAGGTGGGCGGTGGAGGAATGCTTCCAGACCGCGAAGGGTGAATGCGGGCTCGATCACTACCAGGTGCGGCTCTACCGGGCCTGGTACCGGCACATCACCCTCGCCATGGCCGTCCTGGCCTACCTCACGGCCATCCGTGCCGCAGAAGCCGCAAAAGGGGCAGCGGAGATGACGAGCAAGACCTCATACCCCTCAGCGTCCCGGAGATCCGCCGGATGATCGGGCACGTCGTCGTCACGCCCCGCTGCCACAGCAACGAGCACCGTCTGCACTGGTCACACTTCCGGCGCCGCAGCCAGGCCCGAGCCCGCCGCTGCCATTACCAACGCCGAGGCCACGACCCACACATGCGGTTGCAGTATTAGAAGGGGGCTCGCGTGAACGCCCCCCGCGTGAACGCCGTGAACGACCCCAACACAAGACCCGCTTCTCTACCCTGGAGCCCCCCGCCTTGCACTCCCCTGCCCCAAGCACCCCGGCAGCGACACACGGCAAACGCAGCATCCGCGCCGGCATCACCCCGCTCCCCACCCACCCCGGCCGCCAAGGACGAGACCCTCACCAAAGTGACGATGCTGCCGGCGCCCGCCGAACAGCCTCACCCGCCGGGGGCCGTCACGTGAACCGCAGCGGACGCATCGCCCTCGTCCTCGGCTTGGTGGCCGTCGTCCTCATGGCCTTCCGGGTCTCGTGGAACGCGCTGTCCGACGTGGCCCGCGCCATCGGCGCAGACTCCACCGCCGCCCTGCTCTACCCGATCGTGGTCGACGGGCTGATGGCCCTCGCGCTGGTCTCCGCGCTCTTCCTGACCGGCACCGACCGCACGTTCGCGCTGCGGGTCTTGGCCGCCTACACGATCGCCAGCCTCCTGCTGAACTACGTGCACGGCCTCGTTCCCGCCCTGCACACCACGTCGGTCCAGTGGGGTCGACTGACCGACTGGGACCCCGCGAACTGGGCCCTCGTACTGCTGGCGACCTCGCTCCCGGTCGGGTCGATCTACTTCGGGTCGGACCTCGTGGCCAAGGTGCTGCACCACAACCCCGAGTCGGCCGGCCCCGCAGAAATGGCCTCCGACCAGTCGGGCGACCGGCAAGCCGACCAGTCGGCTGGCGAGGAGGCCCCACAGTCGAGGTCTGACCAGGCCAAACCGGACCCCGCGCAGCCGACCGAGTCGACCCCCCTGAAGGTCACCGAGCCACCCGTGACGAGGCCGACCGAGCGCTATACACCGTCCCCCGCTCCTGCTGCCCGACCACCCCGGTCGGCCGCCGTGGCGGAGTCGACGGGATCGGCGCCGCGTCGGGCGACCGGTCGGGTCCCCGCCGCCACCAAGCCGACCGCCCACCGCAACCGCACCGACGCCGAAGTCCTCCACGAGGCCCGATTCCTGACCGCCGACTGGAGCGACGACCAGCTGACCGCCGAGCGTCTGCGCACCACACTACGGATCGGCCAGAAACCCGCCCGCCTCCTGCGCAACAAACTGCAGGCCGAGCGCACCGGCCAGACCCAGCCCGTCGCGGACGGCGGCTTCAAGGTCGGGCCAATCGACGAAGCCGCCACCCCCGCCGGCACCGTCTGACCCCCCACAAAGGCACCGACCCTGCCCTTCCGGCGCATCCCGTGTCCCCATTCAGCCGAGCACAGGGCAGCACACAGCCAAGCACCCGGCACCAGCACCCCACGGAGAACCGATCCATGCACGACCCGAACCACGAACTCCCCACCTCCCAGCAGCACATGACCGCCGGCCTCAAGAGCGCAGCAAGTTGTACCCAGAGCATTGCTCCCGTCGGGAGCAATGCTCTGGGCTCCCCCGCCCCAGGGGTGGCGGGGGAGGACCGGCACCAGGAGGCGCCGGTCCTTCGGGGTGCGGCCGAGGGCAGACCACATCCGGGCAGGGAGGAGCAGCACTCCTGCCATACCGCCCGCTGCACGCATGCCGCGCCGACGAAGCCGCACGTCCGCCAGCGTGAGCGCCTGCGCGCCGAGAGCAAGCGCATGCACCAGCCCAGCTGCCGCATGAACGACGACGAGTACCAGCTCCTCGTCCGCGCGGCTTCCGTCTGCCACATGAGCGTCGCCAGCTTCCTCGCCAAGGCCGCCCTGAAGGCCGCACGCGACCTCGACCGCACCGAAGCCGAGATCGCCACCCGCCGGGAGATCGTCAGCGAGCTGTTCGCCCTGCGCCGGGCCCTCGGCCCGATCGGCAACAACCTCAACCAGGTCGCCACCGTCCTGAACTCCGGCTCCGACGCCCCGCACGCCAAGGCGGTCCTCGACGCCGTCCAGCGGACCGCCGAACGCGTGGACGCCTTCACCCGGCGCTACCTGGAAAGCGAGACCCCCACCGGATGATCCCCTCCATTCACAAGATGGGCACCCGCACCATCGGGCTGATCCGCTACCTCTACGGCCCGGGCACCCACAAGGAACACACCGACCCCCACCTCGTCGCCGCCTGGGACGCCCTGGCCCCCGACCCCGGCCGCGACCCGGCCGCCACCTACGAAGACCTGCAACAGCTCCTCGACCAGCCCGTCGAAGCCCTGCCCAAGTCGAGGCGCCCCACCGAGCACGTGTGGCACCTGTCCGTACGCGCCGCACCCGAGGACCCGACCCTGTCGGATGAGCAGTGGGGCGACATCGCCCGCCGCATGGTCGCCGCCACCGGCATCGACCCCGGCGACGGCGCGGGCTGCCGCTGGGCAGCCGTCCGCCACGCCGACGACCACATCCACATCATGGCCACCACCGTCCGCGAAGACGGCCGCCGCCCCCGCCGCCACAACGAAGCCAAACGCGCCCAGGCCGAAGCCCGCCACGTCGAAGCCGACTACGGCCTGCGCCGCCTCAACACCGGCGACGGCACCGCCGCCCAACGCCCCACCAGCGCCGAACGCCACAAAGCCAACCGCCACAACAGGCAACGCACCCCGAGGGAGGAACTGCGCGAAACCGTCCGCCACGCGGTTGCCGGCGCCCAGAGCGAGGAGGAGTTCTTCGGCCGACTCGCCACCTCCGGCCTCCTCGTAGGGCAGCGGAAGGCGCCGTCCGGGGACCTCCTCGGCTACACCGTCGCCCTCCCCGACGACCGCAACAGGCACGGCGAACCCGTCTTCTACTCCGGATCGAAGCTCGCCCCAGACCTCTCCCTGCCCCGCATCCGCGAACGCTTCACCACGCTCGCAGAAGCCTCGGAAGGCGACAGCGGGCCCGGGCAGCCCGTCCTGCCGCCGGTGACCGGCCCCGCGTTCGCGCGGCGGAGGGCCGCCGCCACCTGGCAGGCACTGCTGATCATCGACCAAGGCGACGACGGCACGGCAGCAGCCCAGATCGCCGCCGCCACAGAAGTCCTCGACGCGCTGGCCAAGACCTCCGCCGCCCACACCCGCAAGGAACTCCGCGACGCGGCCTTCTCGTTCGAACGCGCCAGGCGCTCCCATGTGAAGGCAGTCCGAGGACACGATCATGCTCTTCGGCAGGCCGCCCGCGACCTCGTCCACAGCGGACCCGCCCTCGGCCGAGGCGAGGACAGCGCCACCACCGCCATGCTCATCGACATGGCGTTCTTCCTCGCCATCACCGCGGCGAACTGGCACGCCAAGAAGCACCACGTCCAACAAGCAGCAGCCGCACGGCAAGCCGCCGAACACCTACGCGCCGCCTACGAGGCAGCCGCCACCCAGCCCATGGGCGCCCTCCGGCAGCGAGGCCAGCGCATGGCCCTGCATGTTCAGCAACGACAGGCTGCATTCGTCCGCCAGGCGCTGCCAGAGCTGGCCGAACGGATCCTGACCGAGCCCAGCTGGCCCGCCCTGGCCGCCACCCTCACCGACGCACAGAAGGCCGGACACGACCCGGCCGCCCTGCTCGCCGAAGCCACCCAACGGCGCGAGCTCGACACCGCCACCTCGATCAGCGATGTCCTCGTCTGGCGCCTACGCCGCAGCGCCCACCTGCCCGCCGCACCCGAGGCTCGGCACAAGCCACCTGCCCGCGGCGACAGGCGCACACCGCCTGCGGCACCCGCCGCACCGCCGGCAGTTAAGGCAGCAAGCGACTCAACCCGACGGCGCTGACCTCGGTTGGGCGGGCTTGCGGCCTCGTCGTGACGCTGGAGGGTTGCGCCGACGCCGGGGGCGCCACCGAGCGCTGTCAGGCGACAGCAGGAAGAGCCCGCAGCCTGTCCCTGAACTCACGGACGGACGGCACCGCGCCGTGCGGCTCCAGGTAGTTGCTGAACTTCGCCAGCCGGACGTACGCCCGGTCGGAGCGGACGCGGTTCTCCAGCAGCTCCAGGCCGAGATTGGCGGCGTCCAAGGCCCCGTCCAGGTCCCGGGCAGCCAGGCGAGCCGTCGCCAGGCGGCCGGAGCGTACGGCACGGTCGCGAGGGACCGCTTGGTCCACCGCGATCGCGAGGGCGCTGGTGGCGCGCTCGGGGAAGCCGGAGCGGAGCATGATCTTGCCCTCGGTGGACTTGAGCTGAGCTTCCCCGTACCAGCCCAGCCAGTCAGGGCGGTCGCCTTCGCGGTGGCCGCCCCACAGGTCGTAGGCCCGGTTGAGCGACTTGCCGGCCGCCTCGTGCTGGGTGTCTCGGGACAGGGCTTCGGCTTGATGGAGGTAGAGGTAGGAGGCCGCCGCCGACGGGAGGGCCGTCGGGGCGTTGCCGATGGCGGTGTCGATGAGCTTCACGCGCGCGGCTGTGTCACCTGAGTCGGAGATGTGGATGCCCATCTCGGCCAGGATGAAGGCGCCGAAGCCGTCGTCCTTCGCACTGTGTGCGCTGCGGAGTGCGCCAACGTAGTAGCGCTGGCCGAGGGAGCGAAGGCCCTTGTCGTAGGCCATCCAGCCAGCGAGGTACGACACCCGGGCAGCCGTGGCGTACAGGCGGTGTTCGACGGCGTCGGTGTAGCGCCCGTGGTCGAGGAGGCCTGCGATCAGTGAGAGGTCGCCGGTGGCCTGGTCCAGGAGGCGGGCGCCGCCCATCTGGTCGTCGAGTACGCGGAGGGTGTCCACCCGTGCCTCGATGGTGGTCACCATCGCGTCGGTGACGCGGTCGCCATCGAATGCCGAGGCGAACGCCTCTGGAGCGGCCGCCCAGTTGGCCGCGACCCCCGTCAGCGCGGCACCAGTGATGGACAAGAACCCCCGACGATCCATGTGGCCGCTCCTGACTAGATCAGCGAACACCTTCACGGTACCCGCCGGAGTCCACGGGGCCGCCAGTGCTGTCGACTCCCAGGCTGGCAGCCATCGGGGCCACGCCGTCGTGCGCACGTGCTCCTCAGGGATGCCCAGGAGGTCGGCGAGCACCAGTTGCGCGTCCAAGTCAGGTTCCTGCCCTTGCTCCCACTTCCAGACCGTCGTCCGGTTGGTGGCCAGCGGCACGCCCAGCGCGCTCCCTCGTTCGCACATGAGCCGGGCTAACTCGGCCTTGCCCCAGCCCTTGCCTTCTCGCACGTAGGTCAGCGGGTGCAGAGCCATCGGGTCAGACATCCCACCTCTCCCCTCAGGTCGGTAGTCAGGAGGTTACTCCCCGTGTGAGAAACGGGGGTTTCTCTCGCTGGAGAAACCCCCGGGAAACGTTCCGGGCCCGTGGTCCACGGCCGTTCACTGGGCCCCACGCCGTTCGGAGCTCAGCACCCGGGCAACCGGCTCCCCCGCCCCGCTCCGGACGGCTCCCAGGACCGCAGCCCGTCATCGGCGCCCCTCACGTGGGTGACGGGCTGCACCACCTCCGAGGAGATCGTGATGAGCCAGCCTCTGCCCGTACGCCCGCCCGGCGCCAGCGGACGCCAGCACACCGTTCCCGAGCGGCCGACCGGTCCGAGCCCGGTCCTCCGTGCCCGCGCCGAATCCGGCTGGGCGAGATTTTTCCGTCGCGGAGCGAGCGACCGCGAGGAGTCCGATCGGTGAATCCGGTCGACTCCGAAGGCCGGGAGGACCACCCCCTCCTTCACCGCCGGGTCCGCGACATCGCGAGCCGGGGCGAAGGGGAGCTGACCGAAGTCGTCCACGAGAGGCACGGCGGCCGGCTCATCCGCATCGCCTACATCCAGCCCGCGAACGGCATCGGCTGGTCGACCGCCGCCGACAACATCGGGCCCGCCTGATGAGGCAGCGCCTCGCTGTCCTGGCGTACGTAATCGCTGTTACCGCGCTCGTCGTCACGTTGGCCATCGCCGGAACCCCGGACCACTGAGAAATGGGAGGAGCACCATGAGACGTACCGCGAACCGCGGGTTCAACCACCGCCAGGCCGTGACCGAGGAGTGGTTCCGCACTCGGGTTCTTCCCCGCGTATCCGGAGTGCGGTTCCTCCCCTACCAGGTGCGGCAGCTGCGGAGCGAGCACCTTCCCGCAATGCTGCGCGATGAAGACCGGAAGAGCATGGCCCGGATCGCGGGGGACCTGGTGAAGGTCACCAAGCGGTGGCAGTGCCTGCCCTTCCACTACTTCCGCTACGGCGGATACCGGCGCGAGGTGTCCGCCGAACGAGCCTGCTCGTACCTGCCGGAGACGGCCCTGTTCCACCGGCTCCTTCCCCGCGTGAACCGGGACACGATCGACCTGGACGACAAGGCGTCCTGCAAGAAGATCCTCTCCGCGGCTGGCATCCCGCAGCCCACACTGATCGCGAGCGGCGACCACCGCGGCGGTGTGACGTCCGACGGTGAGGCGGTGTCGCTGCCGGACGTCCTCGATCGCGCTTCCGGCTTCGGGCGCGTGGTGGTCAAGCCCTCCCGCTACTCCAGTGGTGGATCCGGCGTCGTGATCGTGTGCCCTGGCGAGGACGGCTTCGACCTGTCGGCCTACGCGGAGCGGTGGGGTACGTGGCTGGTGGAGCAGCACGTGCCACAGCATCCCGACCTGGACGTGTTGAACCCGTACGCCCTCAACACGTTCCGCGTGATCACCCTGCTTCGTGACGGCGCCGCCGAGGTCCGGTACGTGATGTTGAAGCTCGGCGGCACCGACAGCACGACAGACAACTCGGCCGCCGGCGGCATGCAGATCCGAGTCCACCCAGACGGGCGACTCGACCGCCACGGCTATGACCGGTACCTGAACGCCCACACCCGCCACGGGGTCAGTTCGGTGCCGTTCGCCGACCACCGGATCTCCCGCATGACGGAGGTCCGAGAGCTGGCCGAGCGTTGTGCCCGCCTGTTCCCGCAGGTGCCCTTCATCGGCTGGGACATCGCACTCACGCCCAGCGGACCCGTGGTCATCGAGGGCAACAGCAGCCCTTCCCTCGCACACATCCAGCGCACCCACGGCGGTGTCGCGCTGGAGCTCGTCCCCGCGCTCCGCTCCGTGATGGATCGCCCGATCATCTGACCAGGAGTTCTCGTGGAAAACCTGAAAATGCAGGCCCGTGCCGCAGCCGGGGGTCTGCTCAACACGCTCAAAGCGATGCCCGAGGTCCAGGCGCTCTACGTCCTTTCCTCCTCGGCCGTCGCGCCGCGCAACGTCACCCGGTTCAGCACGGACTCCGACTTCGACCTGGCCGTCGTCCTCGACGTCCCGATCAAGGAGGACGAGTGGAGGCCGCGGCCGGCGGACACGTACGCCCTGGTCCGCGACCGGCTCCCTGCCTGGGTCCCGGAGTTCAGCTTCCACCTGCCGGTCCCCTGGGGGCGCATGGAGGTCAACGTCCATCAGCTCCTCTTCCAGTACGAGGCCGACCCGCGCACGACGTGGAACAGCGACAAGTGCGACGCCTACGGGAACAAGGGCGAGCCGCTGTTCGACCGCGAGAACGCCTTCGAGACGCTGATCTCCCACAAGACGCGGGAGCAGCTTGAACGGCTGGAGGGCGAGACCCACCGGCTGTACAACCGGATCACCTGGGACGTGCGTGAGATCCCGCTGCGCATGGCTCGGCGGGTCGGCGTGCCCACGGGCCACTTCGTCCTGTCGGGCGCGCTGGACGAGGTCGTCGACTGGATGTACGCCCGCTCGGGCCGGCTGCTGCCGAACATGAAGTGGAAGCTGTACTCCCTCGGCGCCCTCGGCCTGATCAGCGGCGAGCAGGAGAACCTGCTGATCGAGGCCCAGCAGTGCGACCCGCTGTCGATGGTCGACCTGGAGCGGCGATGCGAAGCCCTGGGGGAGTTCTGCCAGTCCGCCGGGATGGACCTAAGCACCGGCGCGATCGCGACCGTGCGGAAGGCTTACCAGCAGGCCAACCACCACCTTCTCGGGGACGAGGCAGCGGCTTTCGCCACCCTGCCATCCCCGGGATTCGTACCCTTCGGCGGGCGCGGCGGTTCCAGTTAGACGCTTATGTCCGGGCGTCAGTACGCTGCGTGATCCGCTTACACAGGAGGCATGATGTCGATCAAGGTCCACAACACGCTCACCAACCAGTCGGAGGAGTTCCGCCCCGAGCGGGAGGCCGAGGTGCGGATGTTCGTGTGCGGACCCACCGTCTACGGCCCGAGCCACGTCGGGCACGCGAAGACGTACACGCAGTTCGACTTCATCGCCCGGTACCTGGAAGTGAGCGGGTACAGGGTCACGTACCTCCAGAACATCACCGACGTCGATGACAAGATCATCCGGCGGTCGGCCGAGGAGGGCGTCCCGCCGGAGGAGATCGCGGCGCTCTTCGAGAAGCAGTACCTGGAGGACATGGCCGCGCTGGGGAACACTCGCGTCGACGTCCACGCGCGAGCCCACGACCACATTGACGGGATCGTGGACCAGATCAAGCGGCTGATCGAGCGAGGCCACGCCTACCAGCTCGACGACGGCTGGTACTTCGACCTGGCCTCGTTCCCCGCGTACGGCAAGCTCTCCGGCCGCACCGACCTGCGACCCGAGGACTCGGTGTCGCGGATCGACGACAACTCGAAGAAGCGCAACCCGGGCGACTTCGCGCTGTGGAAGGGCCGCAAGGACGGCGAGCCGTTCTGGGAGACCGAGCTGGGACCGGGCCGGCCGGGGTGGCACATCGAGGACACCGCGATCACGGAGACGTTCTTCGGACCCTCGTACGACCTGCACGGTGGGGCCGTGGACCTCATCTTCCCGCACCACGAGGCTGAGGTGGCCCAGATGGAAGCCGCCTCCGGGATCGAGCCGCTGGCCCGCTACTGGATGCACACCGGTCTGCTGCGCGTCGACGGCGAGAAAATGTCGAAGAGCACCGGGAACTTCCTCACCATCCGCGACGCCCTCGCCCGGACGGACTTCCGTACGCTGCGGCACGCTTTCCTCTCCCAGCACTACCGCTCCTCCATGGAGCTGAGCGACTCCACGCTGGAGCAGGCCCGAGGGGCACGCCGCCGGATCGAGAACTTCGCCCGGACCATCGACCCCGCGCACACGGACAGCCAGGCGAACGCCGCACGCGCCGCCGATGCCTGGAAGGAGATGCGTGAGCGCCTGGACGACGACTTCGACACCCCCGGCGCCCTCGCCGTCCTGTTCCAGTACATCCGCGAGCAGAACCGCATGGAGGAGCCGGCCGGCCCGGCCGCTATGCGGCTGATCGAGGACGTGAACAACCTCTTCGGCACCTTCGACATCAGCGGCCCCGCCCAGAGCGACGCCGCCGTCGACGAACTCGTGAAGGAGCGCGACCGGCTCCGTGCGGCGAAGAAGTTCGCCGAGGCCGACGCGATCCGAGACCAGCTCACCCAGCAGGGCGTGATCCTCGAGGACTCGCCCGAAGGAACCCGTTGGTGGAAGGAGCACACCTCATGACCTGGAAGAGCCGCTTACCGCTCGTCGTAGAGAGCGCGATCCCCCTCAGCCTCTGCGGAGCGCTGATGGACCACGTGAAGAACCACACCGCCCGCCCGCGTACCTACCAGGGCGTCATCGACGAATCGCTGCGCAAGAGCGAGTACGTCGAGATCCCGACGCACCTCGAAGAGGCGGTCATCTCGCACTGCGCCGCCCAATTGCGTGGCCACTTCGAGATCGCCCCGCAACGGATACCCACCCAGCCGGCGGTCGTCTACCGCTACGGCCCCGGCGTCGGCTTCGTCGCCCACCACGACGAGGTCACCGACATCGAACGCGAGCGGGCCCGTACCAACGGACAACCCGTCGTCGGCGGCGACCTCACCCTCGTGATCTGGCTCAACACCCCTGACTCCTACGGCGGCGGCGAGCTGTTCTTCGAGAACCCCGCCCAGGAGATCAAGCCGCCCTGCGGCACCCTGGTCGCCTTCCCGGCCACCCGCGACCACATCCACGGCGTACGGCCGATCACGAGCGGCGAACGCGTCACCCTCGTCGTACGCATCGATGCCGAACGCCTTTGAGAACAGCTCACTTGCCCTGCCAGAGCGGACAGCCAAGATGCCAGGATGAGCGGCATGACGACGATCGACGGTGAGGTAGCGCCCGGGTTCGAGCCGGTCCGCGAGGCGTTCATGGAGAACTTCACCCAGCACGGGGACATCGGCGCGGCCGTGTGCGTCTACTGGCACGGTCGGCCGGTGGTCGACCTGTGGGGTGGCGTCGCAGACCCCGAGACCGGCCGTCCGTGGACACGGGACACCCTGCAACTGGTCTACTCGGCGACCAAGGGAGCCACGGCGACCGCGGCGCACATGCTGGTCGAGCGCGGACTGCTGGACCTTGACGCGCCGGTGGCGAAGTACTGGCCGGAGTTCGCGGCGAACGGCAAGGCGGACATCCCCGTCCGCTGGCTCCTGTCCCACCAGGCCGGCCTGGTCGCCCTGGACCAACCGCTGCCGCTGGCAGAGGCACTGTCCTGGGAGCCCATGGCAGTAGCGCTGGCGGCGCAGCGTCCCCAGTGGACTCCAGGCACCGCACACGGGTACCACGGCCGAACCTGGGGCTGGCTGGTCGGCGAAGTGATCCGCCGGGCCTCCGGCCGCTCACCAGGCCGCTTCTTCGCCGACGAGATCGCGCGCCCGCTCGGACTGGACTTCTTCATCGGCCTGCCGGCGAGCAAGCGCGACCGGGTCAGCCGCATGGTGTACCGGCGACCGGCGGTAGACCTTACGGCGGTGCCGGCCGAGTCGGTCCCCGAGGAGCTCCGCGAACAGGTCGCCGCCTGGCGGGACCCGAACTCCTTCAGCAACCGGGCGTTCGCCGTCACCGACCCGGCCGCGATCGACTTCGACTCCCCCGAGGTACAGGCCGCAGAACTCCCATCCTCCAACGGCATCGGCACCGCACGGGCACTCGCGCGCATGTACGCCGCGCTGATCGGCGAGGTAGACGGCGTACGCCTGCTCGCCGAGGAGACCCTGTCCTCGGCGATCCAGGAGCAGGCCAACGGCCAGGACCAGGTCATGGTGATCCCGAGCCGATTCAGCACCGGATTCATGCTGCCCACGGAGGGTAACCTCATGACCGGCCCGAACGCCTTCGGCCACACCGGCCGCGGCGGCTCGCTCGGCTTCGCCGACCCCACACATGGCATCGCCTTCGGCTACGTCATGAACCACATCGTCAGCGGCTCGGACGATGCGCGCGCGGCTTTGCTGACCGAAGCAGTCCGGGAGTCGCTGGCTGCATCCGGGTGATCACGGGCTATACGGGCACGCGGCTGACCGGCTGACACGTTCCTGGCTCGCCCCCGCCGGGCCCCTTCAGCGCGGTAAACAGCAGTCAATTCAAGTGCCCAGTCACGGATCATGAGGAGCGTCGCCCCTGTAACCCGAGGAGAGGGAGTGTCGTGAGCCTGCTGCCGACCGCCACGAGCACCGACGTCCAGGAACAGCAACCCCGCATCGCGGTCCCACCCGTCGGCTCCTTCGAGCAGCACGGCCACCATCTCCCACTGATCACCGACACGGCCATCGCGTGCATCATCAGCCGGGACATAGCCGATGCCTACCTCGTTCACCTGCTGCCGCCGATCACGATGTCGTGCAGCCACGAGCACGCCGCTTTCCCTGGCACGGTCAGCATCAGCGCGAAGACCCTCTACGCCGTGATCGACGACATCCGCGCGTCCCTCGCCCGCTCGGGCATCCACAAGTTGGTGATCGTCAACGGTCACGGCGGGAACTACGTCCTGTCGAACGTGGTCCAGGAAGCCAACGTCGACGGCCCGGCGGTCTCCCTGTTCCCCCTCGGCCCCGACTGGGACCGCGCCCGCGAGTACGGCGGACTCGAGTCCGACAGGCACGCGGATATGCACGCCGGCGAGGTCGAGACGTCCATCCTGCTCCACGCAGCTCCCGAGCTAGTCCGCGAGGGCTCCGACGGCGCAGACCACGACGGCGGAGCACGTCCCTTCCTACTCGTACACGGAATGAGTGCATACACAGAAACCGGAGTGATCGGATTCCCCTCGCTTGCTTCTGCTATCGAGTAGCCGAGGGGGATCTCACCCCTCGGCCCTCACAGAACCGTGCTTAACAGTCTCCCGTTACACGGCTCTTGTCGTTCTGATCATCAGATCTCGCAGGCAGCAGTGGTGAGGCGCCAGTGCACGAACATCCGTGGGTACCGCTGCGCGATCTCCACGAGCTTCGCGTGGGCCTTCCGACGGCTTGCGAGCCGTTTGTACTTCTTGCGGATCCAGCGCACCAGGTAGGCGTTGATGCGCATCACGAAGGGGAACAGCTCCCACGGCCGGAAACGTCCGTAGTAGTTGATCCACCCCCCGACCACACGGTTGATCGTGCGGGCGAGGTCTCCGAAGGAGGTGCCGGTGCGGAGGTGCAGTTGCCATGAACGCACCTCGTGGCCGATCCGAGTCAGGGCTTCCCTGCTGATGGCCGGCTCGAACGACAGGAACTGCTTGCCGTGCCGATTCCGGCTCTTTCTGGGACGGAACGTGTACCCGAGGAACGTGAACGACGTGTGCTCGTAGGAGCCGCGCCGGTGCGAGTCCTTGCAGTAGACGATCCGGGTCTTGTCCGGGTGCAGCCGCAACCCGACTTCGACCAACCTGTCCCTGAGCGCGGCCAACACGTGGCGGGCCTGGCGCTCGGTGACGCAGTGCAACACCGCGTCATCCGCGTAGCGTTCGAACCAGACGGACGGGAACTCCCGGGCCATCCAGGTGTCGAACGCGTAGTGCAGGAACAGGTTCGCCAGGACGGGAGACACCACGCCCCCAACGCAATGGGTAACTCGGGCATGAGTCACCCTCCGTAGCGTCTTGATCTTGATGCTGGTCGTCGGCGGTGCGCTCACGCACGGGTATGCGGTGCCGGATGGTGATTTTCTCGGGTCCGACGAGGACGTCTTTGACGAGGAGCCGCAGGACGCGCTGGCGCTCGGGGACCTCGGCTGTCCCAGCGTTCTCTCGGAGCTGGGCGAGGAAGCCTTCGAGGTCGTCAGCGAGCTTGAGGTAGGCGTCGCGGTCGGCGAGCTGGGCGTCCAGCGCGTCGAGTTGGCCGCGCAGGTTGCTCTCCCGGGCCCGCAGGCCGGGCATCCGGGCCCGCAGTTCGTCGATGGTGACCAGCTGTTCCTGGAACGCTTCGATCATGCGTGTGATCGCTGCGGTGGCCTTGGCCAGGGCCAGTTCGAGACGGCTGCGCTGACGGGTGGCGGGGTCGGAGGTGCGGGCGCGGTCCAGCCGCTTGTCGATCTCGGAACGGATCAGGTGCGGGTCGGCGGTCATGCCGATGATGTGGTCCCAGACGACGGTGTCGAGGTAGTCGGCGCGGACGGGCTTGTTGGTGCAGACCCGGCCGCCCGCGTAGCGGTAGTCGTCGGAGCCCAGGCACCGGTAGTAGTAGATCTTCTTGCCGGAGGAAGTAGTGGTCGAGGTGCGGTAGTAGCCGTATCCGCAGCTCACGCAGGCCGACAACCCCTGAAGCAGGGAGGGGACCTTGCTGTTGCGCGAAGCGAAGCGCTTGTTGTCGGCGAGCCGCTGGGCGGCGCGTTCGAAGGTGGCCGGGGTGACGAGCGCGGGAACGGGGATGGTGATCCACTCCTCGCGGGGGCGGTCGGTGGTCTTGACGGCGCGCGGAGTGCTGCGGCCCTCCAGGCGGGCCCGGCGGTTGAGGCCCGGGGACTCGTGGAGGATCTGGGTCTTGCCGAAGGCTGCCTGCCCTGCGTAGGCGGGGTTGCGGAGCATGCCCCAGATGACGCTTCGGTCCCAGCGGGTCTTGCCGGTGCGGGTGGGAGTGCCGCTGCCGGTGAGCCAGCGGGTCAGGTCCGCGATGGAGGCCCCGTCGTCGGTGTAGCGGCGGAACAGCTCGACCACCAGCGCCGCCTCGGACTCGACGATCTCGTAGGTGGCCCCGCACTCGGGGGTCTTGCGCAGGTAGCGGTAACCGAACGGGGCTCCGCCCAGCACGTTCACTGCCCCCGAGCGCGCCCGGTAGGTCTTCCCGCGCCGGTAGCGTTCCATCAGCTGGGCCTTCTCGTACTCGGCGAACATGCCCTGGAACTGGACCATCAGCTGGTCCTCGGGAGTGTCGCCGCGTGGGCCGCGCACGAACTCCACCCGGGTGCCGGCCCGGGCGAACTCCTCGATCAGCAGGGCCTGGTAAGCGAACTTGCGGGCGAGGCGGTCGGGCGCGTAGCACAGCACCACATCCACGCCGACCTGGGCGACCAGGTCGCGCAGCCGCTCCAGCGCGGGCCGCACCAAGGTCGCCCCGGAGTGCCCCTCGTCCTCGAACACCCACTCCTCGGGCAGCTCAAGATGCGCGGTGGCGGCGTGCGCGCGCAGGGCCGCGGTCTGCGAGCCGATCGTCTGGTCCTTCTTCTGCCGGGCCGAGGACACCCGGGCGTAGATCGCCACGCTGGTCATCGCTCACTCCTGCCTGCTCCAGGCGATCCCGTATCCGGGCTCGCCGCTGCGGAACCAACGCCGCGTAGGCCGCGGACAAGTCCGCCGCCGCATGACGGTCGAAGACCGCCTCCACCTCCACCGGCCGGCCGCTCACCTGCCTGGCCGCCCCTCCGGGGCACCCCGCTCAAGGAACTCGGCCAGGGCCTGGGCCACCACCGCGGAGATCGCCCGGTCACTCTCGTGGGCACGGGCGCGGATCTGTCCTGCCAGCGATTCCGGCAGCTTGACAGTGAACACCACGCTTGACTCGGGGACTTCGAGATGTCCAGCGGCCATGGCCTGCTCCAGATACCGGCGTGCCTGACGCACCGACACCCCGTACCTACTTGCCAACGTGCGGGCGGCTGCGGCCACGGGCACACCCGCCCCGACCAGATCCGCGGCGGCGTTGACCCGCCGGGCGTACTCGACGCTATCGACACGATCACCACGCACCATGTCACAAACCTACTACCCATTGTGACACCCCTTACCCTCCGCTCGAGGAGTGAGTTCCAAGCGCCGGTAGCCGAGCGTCACCTCGAAGCAGAAGTTGCCCATTGCGTTGGGAGCGTGACGGGGGCCCCTTGTGGGGTTCCGCGTTCCCGTTCCAGCAGGGAGCCATCGGGCATGGCGAGCGGGGCGGCGAGCCACCGCCGCACGTACAAGTTCACCCAGACGGCGTCGGTGTGCGCTTCCACCGCCTTGACCAGCAGGTCCCAGGGCACGCTGTCGAAGAACTTGGCGATGTCGAACTCCACCACCCAGTCCCGCTTCCAACTTCGTTCCCGGCACCTTTCCACCGCGTCCAAGGCGGACCGTCCTGGCCGGTATCCGTAGCTGTCCGGGTGGAAAACAGGGTCCACCCTTCGCACCAGATGCCGGGCCACAACGGTCTGAGCCACTCGGTCGGCGACAGCGGGAATGCCAAGCATTCTCGTGCCGCCTCCATTCGGCTTGGGGATTTCCACCGCACGCATCGGCGGCGGAAAGTACGAGCCCGATGACATCCGGTTCCAGACCTTATAGAGGTTGCTCTTCAAGTCCTTCTCGAAGTCGTCGATGCTCTGTCCGTCCACGCCAGGTGCGCCCCTATGTGACTTGACTTCCTCCCACGCCTCCTTGACTTCCCACTTCGAAATATCAAACGGCTTGATCTGAGACTTCAACTGGCCCATCGCACTCCTCCCGGGCTGTCGCCCGGTTGATGTGATCAACTCAGTCACAAACGACCCGGCCCCTTCGCTCCACCCCCGCTACAGGGGCTTCATCACTACTACGGACCGGTCTGCCAGCAGGCTCCGCGTCGGTACTCGACCCCTTACGGTGTCCTCCGCTTGGGGCACTCCCTCTCCCCCGACCTTGCGTCAGGGCGTATCGGACCTGCCTTCTCCTGTTCCATGCGAGAGCCGCAGACCGGACTCACGTCGCCTACATGCCGGACACCACCTGGCCAATAGACGGGCACCCGCCAGGCTCATCCCGGAGTTCTTGACACACCCCGGTTTCGATGTCGTCTGGTTTCCTTACGACACGTCAGCAGCGATTCACTTGCGTTCGTCTTTCCGGTCCCCACCTGACGCCTCCTACGACGCCTTTTCCTCATCGCTCACCACGACAGTCTTCAGCTAACGCAGCATGAGGCGGTTTGGAGCCTCCCCCCGCAGGGCGGCTCCGAAGGGCCACGAAACCTTCATCTCTCGCACAGCATCACTTCTGGAAATCGCTCCTACATGCAACTTCCTTTCATGTTCAGGACACACGGCAAGGGGAAAGCCGTCCTGGAAAGCCTTCGCGAGAGCTTCGCCGATCACCTCAACATGCTGCGCACAGCTGATTAAAGCGACATAACCCGGGTAGTTCGGGGATCCGAGCCTTCGAGCAGTAAGACCACCTACGCGCCGCCGAGAGGAGCCAGTTGAAGCCGTCGTACGACAGACTTCGTTCCCGAGCGAACCGGACTCAGCAGGCTGAGAGCGCCCTCACTCGCGCCCTTGCCAAGGCACCCACCAACCAGCGACAACTCGCAGACGGGCGCGACAAGGCATGAACTACGCCGACTTACTTCTGCCTGAGCCCGGCCAGTACATCAACGAGAAGCAGCTCGCCGATACCGTCCTCGGCCAGCTGATGCCGCACTTCCACATTCAGCGCGAAGTCCCCGGACGGCACCCGACCGGCAAGGCCCTGCGTCTGGACGCCGTTCTCCGGCCCCGCGACCCTGGGCCCTGGTTCGACGACGACCCGGTGTTCGGCGTCGAGTTCAAGCTCCCGGCCAGCTCCAACGGGTACCGCGACGACGCCGCACAGATCCGTCAAGCTGCCGACTACACCTACTGCGAGTTCGATGGCCATGGCCGCCTCGGGATATTTCTGTGCCCCTCCCCAGTCCTAGGGAAGTTGCAGAGCGCTCAGGATGTCATGGCTCGCCATACGAACCGCGTTGCTGAGGAGGGCACGATCGAGTACCACAGCAAGCGGGTGGCGTCGTTTTGGCGTGCGAGAGGGCGAGTTTTCACTAACGCCGAGTTGGACGCCGAGGCACAGACAGAGCGGTGGAAGGCGAGGAAGCGACTGGAGGCGATCGAAGCTGGCGCTCGCGCTGAAGGGTTCAGCAGCGCTACCCACCGCGAACAGCATCGCCTTCTGGACCAGGCCGGGTTCCTGGTCCGAATGATGGGTGGGTTCGGTGTCGGGGAGCTGATGTTGCATCGCACTTTTGGCTGGACCCTGCTCCGCTCAGGAGATCGGCTGTGGAGTCAGCTGGGCGAGCCCGTTCGACGCCGCACCAGTCTCCGGCCTCGGCTCGGATCGCAGTAGAGGTAGCCACCAGCGGCTCCGCCACCTTGGCGCCTTCCGCATGGATCGGTTGGCCAGCGTGACCGGGCGAAGGGGTGGCTCGTTCATCAAGGCGGGTCGCCTAGTGACGGCCTCGGTCCAGCTGACGTGGCCCGTGATCACGTCCAGCGCTCACGACCCGAAGACGCCCCGCGGCATCACTCAGTCGACTCGCCTGACCACACCCCAGCGGGCGCCGGGTCACGGGGCCGCCGCCGGACGGGAATCGCGTGACTCGCCGCCAAGCCGAGAAGAACGCCACACGTGCACGCCAAGAGACAACGGGGCAGCCCTACCAGGCCGCCCTAAAGGACCTCCGCGACGAGCGGCTCGCCCACCGCGAAGGCGCGATCAGCCAGCCTCCCTGGGCGCCGGCCGGCGACGGACCCGTACCGAGCGAGCTGTCAGGGCTCGTCCGCTTCCACGCAGACGTCATCTGCCGCTACCTCAACGACGCGATCCATCGCGCCCGCTACACGAGCCTGCCGTTCTACGAGTGGCAGCGCATGACGCTGTACCACCTGACCGACGCCCTGGAACACCTGAACCTCCTCATCGGCACGGTTACGGCCTACCTGCAGGAACAGCGTGTCGCCCCCGGACAGATCCGGTCCCACCTGCAGGTAAGTAGCGACAACGCAGTCCAGGCGTTCATCACGCCCAGTGCTGTGGCCCACCTCGCCGGGCTGACGGGCAAGACCTCCACGGAGGGCCGGCCCAGTGTCTGGCACAACGTCGGCGCGTCCATCGCCGACGGCACCGGGTGGGCGTGTCCAGAGCGCGAGGACGCGCTCGAAGCCGCACTCGCCGCCCTCTATGGCAACCATCCAGATGACGAGCAAGCGTTCGACAACCTGCCAGCTCCTCTCAAGGAGCGAGCCTTGGCCCTCAACGAACTCCTCCGGACCTTCACCGACCCACCGAGCACGACATAGCTGGTCCGCCAGCCGGTCCTGGCGAAGGTTTCGCGTGGCGCCCGCGGGGCGCTGACCAGCAACGTCTGGCGGTTCTCTGGTCTCAGTTCTGGTCTCATTCACCCCCGTCCGGGGGCGTCTGGACGGGGTCGCCCCGAACGCTCCGCCGCAGGTCAGGACGCCCCTGACCCCCTCCGGACAGCCATACGAACATTTGGAAAGCGTGTTGGGGGCAACCCCTCACGAGTTCGAATCTCGTATCCTCCGCAGCCGCCTGAACAGGCGAAACGAAGAACCCGGACCGCTCCAGCGGCCGGGTTCTTCGGCATGCCCTGGTCTCATTTGCAGTCTCGTTCATCTCCGGCATTCGCGACATTTCGCGCACCGTGCCGGGATCATGCGCGATCCGGCTCATCAGCAGCTCGGTCTCCGTGGGTGAACTCCCCACCGAGTGCCGACGGAGAACCCGTCGAATGCGCCATCCTTGGCTCCGCCCGGGCCTGCTCCGGCCCGAGCCGTGTTCCCGGCCTCGCGAGGTGTTCCCCATGACGTCCCGATCCACGCTGACGGCCTGGCTGGCCGGACTCGACGCCCCGCGGCTGGCACGCGTACTCGGGATACGGAAGGACGCCGTGGCGCCACCGGAGCCACGTTCCATGGAGGAGTTGGCGGAACGCCTTCTGCGGCCCGGCTCGGTCGCGCTCGTCCTGCCGCAGCTGGCCCTGCCGCACCTCCAAGCGGCCGAGGCCCTGGCCGCCTTGGGAACGCCCTTGTCGCGCGGCGACCTGGCGAGGGCGCTGGGAGCGACGGCGCCCACTGTCGCTCGGGCGCTGGACGGCGTGCTGGTGGCTCTGGCCGATCACGCTCTGGTCTGGCCGGACGGCGATGGGAAGCTCGCCATGGCCGCACCGCTGCGGCAGGCGTGGGACGCGCCACTGGGTCTTGACGCTCCATTGGACGAGCTGCTGGAGAGTGTGACCTCCGAGGAGCTGCGCGGCATGCTCGTGGCACTGGGCATCAAGCCGCCCGGCACGCGGCAACAGCGCACGACCGCCGTCCTGGAACACCATGGCGATCAGCAACGCGTCGCCGCAGTGATCGCCAAGGCTCCTTCGGCCACCCGCCGGCTGCTTGAGCGCCGGGCGAAGTCCGCACCGCGACACACGGAGTTCGTCGTGTTCGGAGCCCCCGGGGCCGACTCGCCGGGCGAGCGATGGGCCCTGGACCGGGGGCTCCTGGTCCGGAACCGCCATGGGTACGGGCAGGCCCGTATGCCCGCCGAGGTGACACTCGCGCTGCGCGGGCCGGGCTGGTCGGCCCCGTTCGAGCCCTTCCCGCCCGTCGCGGAGCCGGTGTCCGTCACCGCCGTGGAGGTGGATCGGGAGTCGATGGCGGCGGCTGCGGCGTTCGCGGCACAGGCTGCCTCGGTCCTGTCCGCCTCCTCGTCCGCTCCGCCGGCCAAGCTCAAGTCCGGTGGGATCGGCGCACGTGAACTGGCCAGAATCGCCAAGGCGGCGCAGGCCGACGGCGCTGTCGTACGCATCACCTGAGGCGACTCCCGTGGTGTGGACACACCTGACAATGGATCTTGGTGATCCTGGAAGGTGTAGATCCACATGGCACGGCCCTCGAAGTACAGTGCGGAGTTCCGGTCCGACGCGATCGCGTTGTGGCGGGCCTCGGCTGGCAGGCGGACGTTCAAGGACGTCGCGGTCGATCTGAATGTCAACCCCGAGACACTGCGGACCTGGGTGCGTGACGCCGACAGGTCTCCGGCCGCTGCCGGCACGTCGCAGGACACCGAGGCCGAGCTGGCCCGGTTGCGGGCGGAGAACGCCCGGCTGGCCAAGGCGGAGAAGGAATGGCAGCTCGAGCGGGAGATCCTGCGCCGGGCAGCGGCGTATTTCGCCCGGGAGATGAAGTGAAGACCGCCGCTTGGGACTTCATCTCCGCCCACGCCGAGAGGTTCGGCATCAAGCGGATATGCCGGGTCCTGGAAGTCTCCCGCTCCGGCTACTACCGGTGGACCGCCGACGCGGAAGCTCGAACCGTACGGCAGGCTGAGGAGGACGCCCTGGTCGCCGAGATCAGAGAGATCCATGCCGAACACCGCGGGAACTACGGCGCGCTTCGCGTCCATGCCGAACTGCGCGGCTTCGGCCATACAGTCAACCGCAAGCGGGTCGCCAGGCTGATGCGCAAGAACGGCATCGTCGGCCGTCACCTGCGCAAGAAGAAGCGCACCACCATCGCGGACCGTCTGGCCCCGCCGGTGTCGGACCTGGTCCAGCGGGACTTCACCGCTGGCGCGCTGGACGAGAAGTGGTGCGGTGACATCACATACGTGCAGGTCGGCGCCACGTGGCTCTACCTCGCCTGCGTCATTGACATCCGCTCGCGCCGGGTGCTCGGCTACTCGATGGCCCCACACATGCGGGCCGGCCTCGTCATCGACGCGCTCCAGGCCGCGGTCACGGCCCGCGGCGGCGAAGTCACCGGGGTGATCTTCCACGCGGACCGCGGATCGCAATATACGTCGGCCGCGTTCGCCCAGGTCTGCGACCGGTACGACATCCGCAGGAGCATGGGCAGAGTCGGCTCGAGCTATGACAACGCCCTGGCCGAGAGTTTCTGGCAGGGACTGAAGCGAGAAACGATGTACGGGAAGCTGTTCTTGACGATGCAACAGGCGAGGCTGGAGATCTTCCAGTGGCTCACCTACTACAACGCCCGCCGCCGTCATAGCGCGCTGGGCTACCTCTCCCCAATGGAGTTCGAACAACAGCACCACAGGACAGGTAAACTCCAACTCGCAGCATGAACCCCTGTGTCCACACTCCGGGGGTCACCTCACTCATTCGCCCCCGTCCGGGGCTGTTCGGACGGGGGCGACCCGGACGCTCCACAGCGGGTCAGGACGGGTACGACCTCAGCCGGACGGGCGTACGAACATGTGGAAAGCGTGTTGGGGGCAACCCCTCACGAGTTCAATCTCGTATCCTCCGCCAGTGCCTCACCGGGCACTTGAAGGCCCCGACCGGGAAACCGGCCGGGGCCTTCTGCGTTCCCTGGTTGCAGTTTTGGTTGCACTTGTATCTGACATTTCACCCATTTCGCCTAGATGCACGCTGGTCTCTGGGGTGGCACGCCACCCGCCCAGACTCTCCGGCGTAGGTACCCGGCGCCTCTCCAGCCCGTGGGAGCCACAGGGGGGCCGACCCGCTCCCGAGCCCCACAGACGACGCGGCGGTCCGTGCGGGGCAGGTGCGGACTCCGCTCGCCGCATCACGTGCCGTCTATCCAGTACCGCTGAAGACGGGCCACGGCATCCTCCTTGGTCAGCTCGGAGACCGCCGCCTCCGAGAGACCGACCCGGCGGATCAGCAGATAGACCAGATCCGCCGGCAGTGACTCCTTCGGCGCGGGCGGTGCTCCCCGGTCGGGGAGCCTGCCGTCGATCACGCAACCCCAGAACTCATTTTCGGTGACATCCAGCTGATCGCGAAGGATGTGGCTCCACATCGCGGCACCGTAGACCGTGCGATCGACCGGGTGTGAGATGCGGGTCCGCAGGATGCGTCCGTCGTGCAGGGTCAGCTCGTAGGTGACGTGATGCGTACCTGTACGCCCACGAGCGTCCCGCACTCGCTCCCACCCCTCGACGACACAGAACCGGTCATGCCGCTCACGGTCTGGCTGCGGTCGACTCACCGCTGCGCTCCCACCAGCCAGTCAGCCAGCTGACGGTCGTCGCTCAAGGCAATCAGCTGCACCAGGCCCCAGTTGTCCTGGTGATTGGGGGCCAACCGCAGCCGCTCCTGCCAGTCGTCGGCATACTCCCGCAGAGCGTCGACCATCTCGTTCACGGCCCCGTCGAAGCTGGATGCATCGGCCGCGACAGGGAGCCCTGGGATGAAGATCGCCCACCCGTCCGCTTCCGCAACGACCTCAGCCTTGGATGGGCATACCGAGGACAGGTACCGGCGAAGTCGTTCAACATCCACGACCGCAGCGCACCCGGCCGCTCGACGCACGGTCGCGACCCGCCCCTCGCCCGCGGCGTCGAGGAGCTCTTTCAGGTGCGTACGCGCTTCGGTGTAGTTCTCGTAGTGCACTGCGGACATGGCGACCTCCGTTGGGGCTCCAGAGGACCAGAGTGCTCCTACGCGATAAGTACGTCAAGTACGTAGAGTACTTATCCTGCCCTGCTCACACCTATGAGCAGCGTCGGAGCAAACCCCTCGCCGCGCTCCGTTTCACGCACCTCATCGGCTCACATCGCCGTCAACCTATGCCGAAGTGCCGGGAGACCTCGTCGATCGTGAAGTGGGCGCGGAGCTTGCAGGCGGTGTTCTGGTTGGCGAAGAAGCCTGTCCGCCACAACGCCTTCTCGCGTGGCACGGCCTGCTCCCAGTCAACCGGAACGACCCATTCGCGACGATCCTCCCTGTCAGTCTCCTCTGCCGCACCGCCGTGCGGTCGGTAGCTTCCTTTGAGTGAAAGGTCGGCCATCCGTCGACTCTCGCCGGCAACGGTGAGTACGGCGTCTTGGAAGGGCTTGGGCTCGCCGGAGACCGTGCCCACACCCACGTACCCCACCTTGGGAATGTGGGTGAATACCCGCGCCCCTGAGGGCAGGGAACGGAGCGTTCGGGAGAACCAGTCCCCGCCGCCGGCCGACACGAAGCCGTACTGAAGCGCGTCATCCCAGCTCCGCCCGCCGGGCTCATCACCGAAGGAGACGTACCAGTCCGTGCCGTTCCATGGCTCCTGCTTCCCACGTCCCTTCGTTCCCGCCACCGGCGCCACTGCCTCGGCCTCGTCCATCAGCCAGGTGCGCGCCAGATAGGAGCGACCCTCGTCCTCGAAGTAACGGAAGAACAGCACGTTGACGGGAACCCGGTAGCCGGACGCCAGGTAGGTGACGATCCGCTCGGTCGCCGCGTCGATCTCACTCGCGACCACTGTGAGGGTGTGGCTGCTGTTCAGCACCTCCGGCGGGCTGCCGCCGAATCGCAGCGCGAATGCCTCGTCCAGCTCCTCCACCAGCCCGCGGCTCCGGGCGTACCTCGTGTAGATCTCGCGCACTTGCTCGTTGGCGAGCTCCTGGACCCACGAGCCGTAGTCGAGAACCTGTGCAACTACCTCCCGCGGAGTGCGGTCCCGTTTGAGCTCCAGAACATGCAGGCCCCCCTCGGAGTCCATGCCGAGCAAGTCGACGTACTTGCCGTGGTCCGTCTGCACCTGCCGACCGATCAGCAGGAGCGGCCTCCCCAATATTTCCGGATCGGCCTCTATGAGCTCCTCCAGCCTCGACTCCATAGGCATCGTCCGCGTAGCGACCCGCACCGGCCGGTCGTCCACCCGCCACAACCCGAACTCCAGCGGCATCACGCGCTCCCCCACACGGTCCGATACACCCGAACGAGTCAAGCAGATCCTTGAGACAACGAGGCCCTGAATGTGGGCACGAAAGGGAGGCGGCAACGGCCAGTCGGGCGGACCATGGTTGCAGTTCCGGTTGCATTCACCAGCGTTCAGCCGCGTCCGGAGGCCCCTCCGCTAACCGTTCCGCCGCAGGTCAGGACGCCCCCGACCCCACCCGGACCCCCGGACCCCCGGACGAACATTTGGAAAGCGTGTTGGGGGCAACCCCTCACGAGTTCAATCTCGTATCCTCCGCCAGTGCCTCACCGGGCACTTGAAGGCCCCGACCGGGAAACCGGCCGGGGCCTTCTGCGTTCCCCGGGTCGTCGGGTCCCCACACGGGACGGGGCGGTGTTCGAGCGGCAGCCCTTGGCACGGGGCCGCGCGGATCTCCGGCTTGATCCCGGCCTCCGGCGTCAGACCTTCCTCGCCTGCGGCGATCACGGGCGTCATGGCGGGGGGGGCACGGGCGACGACGGCACCGGTGAGGGCGAGAGCATCGGCGAAGACACGGGTGAGGGCAGTGCCTTCGGCGACAACGGCGGCGCCGGGGGCAGCGTGCACGAGGCCGCCGCCAGCATCGCCGGCCCGCATCGCGCCGCCGCCACGACCGTCCCACGTCTCATGAGTTCCGCCCCCGCACCGCTCGAACGTACGTATAGGGAGCGAGGTTTGCCGGGTCGTGCGGCGGCGCGGACCGGCGGGCCGCGCCATCCGCGACCCGCCTCCGCGCCCACGCGTGTTCGGCTCAGCCGAAGGAGGGCATCTCCCCGAACGTCGTCGACATGTCGATCACCGCGAAGGCGGCGCCCTGCGGGTCGGTGACCGCCGCGAAGCGGCCGAACGGGCTGTCCATCGGGCCGAAGTGCAGCTTTCCGCCGTGCTTCTTCGTCTTCTCGACCGCCTCGTCGCAGTTCGGGACCCCGAAGTAGATCTGGATGTACGGCGGAAGGTCCGCCGGGAAGTCGTCGTCCATCTTCATCCGGCCGAGCACCGGGTTCCCACCGCCGCCGACGCTGAAGACCTTGAAGTCCATGTCCGCCGTCTCGGGGTCGTCGCCCGGGTCCATCTGCTGGACGCCGTACGGGAAGACCTGCGGGAGGAACGCGTCCGGCTTGGCCGGTTCCCGGGTGAAGACCTCCGCCCAGGCGTACGAGCCGGCCTCGCCCATCTTCTCGAAGCCCTTGTGGTCGCCCGGCTGCCAGACGCCGAAAACGGCGCCGCTCGGCTCCTTCGCGATCAGCATCGTGCCGAAGGTGCCCACCTGCATCGGGCCCATCAGCACCTCGCCGCCGGCCGAGGTGATCTTCCCGGCCGTGGCCGCCGCGTCGGGAGAGGCGAAGTACAGACACCACTGGGAGGGGGCGTCGAGCCCCGGCATCGGCGGCACGACGGCCGCCACGGCCTTGCCGTCGGAATAGGCCTGCGTGTAGTTGCCGTACTCGCTGCTGGCTTCACCGAAGGTCCAGCCCAGCACGTCGCCGTAGAAGGTCTTGGCACCTTCCACATCGGTGAACATCGCGTCCACCCAGCACGGCGCGCCCTCGGAGAACTCAAGCATGATCGATCGACTCCTCGCTCGTACCCGTCGTCTCGTACCCGTCGTCTCGTACTCACGCTAGGCGCGCGGTGTGCCGACCGCGCGGGGAACGCGGCCACGCGGGACGCTGGTGCCATGGACAAGGACATCACCATCCGGCTGGCGCAGCAGCCGGAGGCCGACGCGCTGCTCGGCCGGAGCCCGCTCGCCGCGCTCGTCGGGATGCTGCTGGACCAGCAGGTACCGATGGAGTGGGCGTTCTCGGGGCCCTGGACGATCGCCCAGCGGATGGGCGCCGACGATCTGGACGCCCACGCCATCGCCGCGTACGACCCGGAGGCCTTCGCCGCCCTGCTCTCCGAGAAGCCCGCCGTGCACCGGTATCCGGGGTCGATGGCGACGCGGATCCAGCAGCTGTGCACGTACCTGGTGGAGCACTACGGCGGGAACGCCGAGGCGGTCTGGGCCGATGCCGCAACGGGCCGGGAACTGCTGAAGCGGCTCAAGGCGCTGCCGGGCTTCGGGGAGCAGAAGGCGCAAGTCTTCCTCGCCCTGCTGGGCAAGCGGTTCGGGGTACGGCCGACGGGGTGGCGGGAGGCCGCGGGCGGGTACGGCCCGGCGAACGTCTACCGTTCGGCGGCCGACATCACAGGCCCGGAGTCGCTGGCCAAAGTGCGGGCGCACAAGCAGGAGATGAAAGCTGCCGCCAAGGCCGCGAAGGCCGCCGGCGGGTCCTGATCCGGCTGCCGGTCGATCTGCCCGTCAAGCTCCTGACCAGCGGATCGACCGGCAGGTCGACGGGCGGGCCGAGCAGTGCACCGACCAGCGGAAGAGATCCAATTCACTGCCGCAACCGGTCCAACGGGACCGTAGATTGGGGGACATGACAGAGATCGCGACCCGCGCCGCCACTGCCGAAGCCATCTACGACGCCCCCGGCAGCCTCATCACCCTGCTCACCGACACCGCCGAACTCACCTGCAACACCGCCACCTTCGAGGAGGGCGCGGCGGGAGCTCCGGTGCACTTCCACACCAAGGCGACCGAGTTCTTCCACGTCACCGCCGGACAGCTCGACGTCCTCGTCGGCGACGAGATCCACACCCTGGGCACCGGCGACTTCATCGCGGTCCCGCCGGGCGTCAAGCACGCCTTCGCCCCCGCCGCCGGCCACACCGCCAGCGTCTTCGTCGGCTTCACCCCCGGCATGGCCCGCTTCGACTACTACCGGCTCCTCGGCCGGGTCAACGCGGGCGAGGCCACCGTGCAGGACATCAAGGACAGCTCGGCGACCTACGACAACCACTACGCGGAGAGCCCCGTCTGGAGTGGCCGCCGCCGCAGCGCGGAGCCGTAGACCACGTCCGCATCGAGGCGGCGCAGTTCCTCCGCGATCAGTTCGGCGCCGCTGCGGATCTTCAGGGCCACCTTGCGGTCCGGGCTCCCCGGCAGGCTCAAGGTGGCCAGCACGCCCGCGGGCCGGTCCACCCGGATCTCCCCGCCCGTGGTCTGCAGACTGACCCTGGTGATCACTGGGCCGTCGCTCGCCAGCCGGGACACCGGCACCCCCAGCCGGTCCTCCAGCCAGCGCGCCAGCAGTTCCGCGCTCACGTTGTCGGGCTCGCTCTCCACCGCCGCGGCGGTCACCGGAAGCGGCTTCTGGTCCAGGGCGGCGGCCAGCAGGGACCGCCACGGGGTGAGGCGGGTCCAGGCCAGGTCGGTGTCGCCGGGCTGGTAGCCGGCGGCCCGCTCGTCGAGCACGCCGACGGTGTCGAAGGCGGCCGCCGCGTCCGTGATCCGGCGCTGCGCGAGCGCGCCCAGCGCGTCACCCGCCAGGTCGACGGGGGCGTCGGCCGGCCACCAGGCCACCACGGGCGCGTCCGGCAGGAGCAGCGGCAGGACGACCGAGCCGGCGTGCTCGGTCAGCGCCCCGTGCAGGCGCAGCAGCACGATCTCGCCGGTCCCGGCGTCCGAGCCGACCCGCAGCTCGGCGTCGACCCGGTTCGCTCGGAGCTTGAGCGGGCCGCGCGAGGTCCGCCTGATCACCGCGATGATGCGGCAGGGGTGTTCGCGCGAGGCCTCGGAGGCCGCGCGTACGGCGTCGTAGGCGTTTTCCTCGTCGGTGACGATGACAAGGGTCAGCACCAACCCCATGGTCGGGCTGCCTATGGCCCGGCGGGCATCGAGCAGGGCCCGGTTGACCTTGCTGGACGTGGTGTCGGTGAGTTCGGTCCGCATGCACCCGAGTCTGTCACCGCGTCACCTGCGCTTGCGCGCCGTACCGAAAATGGAGCGCGAGATCTCCCGGCCCAGTTGCGTCCCGATCGACCGGGCCAGCGAGCGGAACAGCCCGCTCCCCACCACCTGCCCGGCCAGTGAGGGATCCGGCTTCGGGGCGCTGCGCGCGGCCCGCGCGGCCTCCTTCTCCGCTTGCTCGGCCTGTTTCTCGGCCTCGGCGGCGGCCGCTGCGGTCTCCGCCCGCGCCTCCGCGGCGGCCTGCCCGGCGATGAGCTGGAGCGTCTTGGTCTTGCCGGTACCGGTGGCCCCGGCGACCAGTCCGTGGCGGTTGAGCATCGACAGCGGGATGCGGATCTGGCGGTCGGGCAGGCAGCCGCCGTCCCGGAGCAGGGCCCCGAGATCGAGCGCGGGTCCGGTGAACGCGTACCCGGCGGCGATCTTCTCGGCCGGGCCCGTCTGGTCCGCCGGGACGGCGGGGTCGGTGCTCTCGCTCATGGATCGCTCCCCAAATAGCGCTGTTCGCCGCTTTTACACCACCACTTCGAGGCTGCGCCCGCAGGCACGGGCCCGGTAGGCTTTCCGTGTGATCTTCAAGCGCATCGGAAGCGGGCGGCCGTACCCCGACCACGGCAGGGAAACCACCCGGCAGTGGGCGGACGTCGCGCCGCGCCCGGTCCGGCTCGACCAGCTCGTGACGACCAAGGGACAGCTGGACCTCGAAACGCTGCTCGCCGAGGACTCCACCTTCTACGGCGACCTGTTCGCCCACGTCGTGAAGTGGCGGGGCGACCTCTACCTGGAGGACGGGCTGCACCGCGCCGTGCGCGCCGCCCTGCAGCAGCGTCAGGTGCTGCACGCCCGAGTCCTCGAGATGGACTGACGCGTTCGCGTAGATTGCGCCTTTCGGGTCGCCATTGACCTATCAGCAGATCATTTAGTAGGCATCGCCCCCGGGCCGCACTACGCTGCGCCCATGAGCATGCTCACTCCCCCCGGCATGGGCGGAAAGTACCGCGTCACGGGAGCCGCCTACCCCCGTATGAGCCGTAAGCGGAGCCGTCCTCGGATCGTCCTCGCCATCCTCGGCTCGGTCCTCGCGCTTGCCCTGGTCGGCTACGGGGCACTGCAGCTCATCGACGTGTTCCGCGGGGACAGCCCCAAGCGGAACACGGCTGCGGGTGCCAAGGACTGCCCGACGACGCCTCCCGAGAACGCGGCCAAGGGCGGCCCCGCCGCCGCCTCCACCGCCTCGGCCGCCGCGAAACCCGCGATCGTGCTCCCGCCGCCCGGCGAGATCACGGTCAACGTCTACAACGCGACCCCGCGCGCGGGCCTGGCGAAGGCCGTCGGCGACGAACTGGCCAAACGCGGCTTCGTCATCGGCCACGTCGGCAACGCCCCGGCCGACTTCGACAAGAAGGTCCCCGGCACCGGGATACTGCTCGGCTCCCCCACGACGGACAAGGCCGCCTTCTCCGTCCTGGGCACTCAGCTCGCCGGCACCACCCAGCAGACCGATACCCGCGAGGGCGCGGACATCGACCTGATCCTGGGCGACGCCTTCAAGGAGCTGAGCACGAAGGAGGACGCGGACAAGGCGCTGGCCGTCCTGGCCAACCCCGTGCCCGCGCCCGCCAAGTGCTGAACGCCTGAACCGCGTACCGGCGTACCGGCCCGCCGCTCCACCGCTGAAGCGCGGTGGCGGCCGGCCGCCGGGGCGGCCTATTCGGCCGAGCCGTACATCCGGTCGCCC
Source organism: Streptomyces sp. NBC_01233 (assembly GCF_035989305.1). NCBI lineage: Bacteria > Bacillati > Actinomycetota > Actinomycetes > Kitasatosporales > Streptomycetaceae > Streptomyces > Streptomyces sp. NBC_01233. The sequence continues at coordinate 4,445,445 of NZ_CP108514.1, forward strand.
GCGTCGCCCAGGCCCGGCACGATGTAGCCGTGCTCGTTGAGCCGCTCGTCCACGGCGGCCGTCACCACGGTCACCGGCGTGCCCGCCAGCTCGCGCTCCATGATCTCGACGCCCTCGGGCGCCGCGAGCAGCACCACGGCCGTGACGTCGTCGGCGCCGCGCTTGATCAGCTCCTGGATCGCCGCGACGAGCGTGCCGCCGGTGGCGAGCATCGGGTCGACGACGTAGACCTGCCGTCCGGAGAGGTCCTCCGGCATGCGCGTCGCGTACGTGGAGGCCTCCAGGGTCTCCTCGTTGCGGACCATGCCCAGGAAGCCCACCTCGGCGGTCGGCAGCAGCCGCACCATGCCGTCGAGCATGCCGAGGCCGGCGCGCAGGATCGGCACGACCAGCGGGCGCGGGTGGGAGAGCTTCACGCCGGTGGTCGGGGCGACCGGCGTCTCGATGTCGGCCTGCTCGGTGCGCACGTCGCGGGTGGCCTCGTACGCGAGCAGGGTGACCAGCTCGTCGGCGAGCCGCCGGAAGGTGGCGGAGTCGGTGCGCTTGTCGCGCAGGGTGGTGAGTTTGTGCGCCACCAAGGGGTGATCGACGACCTGCAAACGCACAACATCCTCCAAAACTCAGCCTGCGACCAGCAAAAACGGCCGCACGACGCGACCTGCACCCAAAAGGCTACGCGGTGGCGCGGCCCGTTCGCGTCCGGAGCGGCGGCCACGCCCGCAGCGGCCTGCGGATGCGACCCGCCCGGACGCCCAGCACGCTGGACGGATGAGCAACACACCGGTGATCGCAGCCGTCGACGGATCCGAACACAGCCTCAGGGCCCTGGAGTGGGCGAGGGCCGCAGCCGTCCGGCACGGTACCGGGCTGATGATCGCCCATGTTCTGCCCGACCACGCCCAGTTGTATGCGGGCCGCCGGTCGGCGCTGCACGACGCCTCGCAGCCGAAGGAGTTCGCCGACCCCGTGAAGGACTGGGTTCGGGCCCTGCTCGGCGGCGGCTCCGAGCTGCCCGAGGGGGTCCAGTACGAGGCGCTGGAAGGCTCCGTCCCCGAGGCGCTGCGGGTGATCGGGGCGGAGGCTTTGATGCTGGTGATGGGCTCCCGGGGCCGCGGCGGCTTCGCCACCCTCCTGCTCGGCTCCAACAGCCGGGCCGTGGCGGCCACGGCGCCCTGCCCGGTGGTGGTGGTCCCGCACGCGGAGCGCACCGCCGGGGCCTCGGAGGCCGCGCAGGAGTCCGCCGGGCGGGTGGTGCTCGGGCTGCACGCCGCCGAGACGCCCGACGACGTGGTGACCTTCGCCTTCGCGGAGGCCGCCGCGCGGGGGACCACCGTCCAGGTGGTCTCCGCGTACGCCGTCCCGCCCGCGCCGAACCTGATCATCGACGCCCCCTTCGAGGTGATCCCGCCGGAGGGGCTGGCGGACGACGGGGACGCCGTGCCGGCCGAGCGGGAGATGCTGCGGTCCCAGACGGACCGGCTGGCGCCGTTCCGCCCCCGCTACCCGGACGTCCGGGTCGAGCAGGCCGCGGTCCCCGGCGACGCGGCGGGCCGGCTGGTCACCGCCTCCGCGTCGGCGGCGCTGGTCGTGGTCGGCCGCCACCACCCGAGGCGCCGCCCCAGGTCGCTCTTCATGGGCTCGGTGGCGCATGCGGTGCTGCAGCACGCGCAGGGCCCGGTAGCAGTGGTCCCGACCCTCAAGGACGACGCCTAATGGGAGCTACGGAACCGGGGAATGCTCGGTTCCGTAGCCGCCAGCTGGTGAGCACTTTCGACGCCGGAGCCTTCGAGCTCTGAGGTCAGACCGTGCCCTTGCTGGTCGGCCGGGAGGCCAGACCGCTGATGGGGTGGCGTGCCCGCCCCACGGGGCGTGAGCACTGGATCCATTAGGCCGCGTGCCGTGCCTTCCGCAGGCTGCACCGCTGGGTGAAGTACGTGACCGGGGAGGGTCTGTTGCTGCTGATCGGTGATGACTGGGCCGAGGACCACCATGATGTCGAGGTCCAGGACGAGACCGGCCGGAAACTGGCCGCCGCGAACCTGCCCGAAGGAGTGGCGGGCATCGCGAAACTGCACGAACTCGTCGCCCGCCACGGCGGTGAGGACCTGGACCCGGCCGGCGTCGTGGTCGCAATCGAGACCGACCGCGGCTCTTGGGTGCAGGCCCTGATCGCCTCCGGCTACCAGGTGTTCGCGGTCAACCCCCGGCAGGTCAACCGCTTCAAGGAACGGTATGGCTCCTCCGGAGCCAAGAGCGACAAGGGCGACGCGCACGCGCTCGCCGACATGGTCCGCATCGACCGGGCCCAGCTGCGGCCGGTGGCCGGCGACAGCGAGGCGGCCCAGGCCGTCAAGGTCGTCGCCCGCGCCCACCAGACCCTCATCTGGGAACGCACCCGCACCTTCCAGCGGCTGCGCACCACACTGCGCGAGTACTTCCCCGCCGCCCTGAACGCCTACTCGGACCTGACCCTGACCAGCACCGACGCGCTGGAACTGCTGATCAAGGCACCCACCCCGGCCACGGCGGCGAAGCTGACCCGCACCCAGATCACCGCCGTCCTGACCCGCCACCGCCGCCACAACCGGGACGCGAAAGCGGCCACCGTCCAGAGCGCGCTGCGTGAGCGGCAGCTCGGCCTGCCCGAGCCGGTCACCGCCGCCTACGCGGCCGCCGCCACCGCTCACGCCCGTCTGATCATCGCGTTGAACGAGCAGATCGCCGTGATGGAAGAGCAGGTGAGGGCACATTTTCTGGCGCACCCGGACGCTGAGATCTACCTCTCGATGCCCGGCATCGGTGAGATCGTCGGCGCCCGGGTGCTCGCCGAGTTCGGAGACGACCCCACCCGATACACGTCCGCGAAGGCCCGCAAGAACTACGCCGGCACGAGCCCCATCACCAGGGCCTCCGGCAAGAGCCACACCGTCCAGGCCCGCTACGTCCGCAACAACCGGCTCGCCGACGCGCTTCAGACCCAGGCGTTCTCCGCTCTGCGGTCCTCACCCGGCGCCCGCGGCTACTACGACAAGCAACGCGCCCGTGAGGCCGGCTACAACCCCGCCCTCCGCCAGCTCGGGAACCGGCTCGTCGGCATCCTCCACGGCTGCCTCAAAACCCGCACCCGCTACGACGAAGCGACCGCTTGGTCCCACCACACCCACCCCCATGCCGCTTGACACCAAACGACATGGGGTGTCTGACCTCGCAGCGGGGTGGCATCAAACGGCCCCTCCGGGGCAAGGTGGGTGCAGGGGGGACGACCGACCAGCCCAGGGTGGTGGCCGATGCCCGACACGCAGCCGAGCGACGACGCGCCGGAGACGGCGGCGCAGCGCCGAGCACGCCGCGCGCAGTTCCTGCGCGACCTCATGGAGGCCCGCGCCCTGCGCGACCGAGTCCAGCCCCGCCGCGCCCGCGCAGCCCGCATGCGCCAACAAATGCGCATGCGCACCTTCCGCTGGTAACCGAGACCCGACCGCCCCGTCCACGCCCGGCCGCCCCGATCCGGCCCCGCCGGCGTTCGAGGCGCGGGGTCCGGGGCGGGAGCCCCGGGAAGGCGGCCGCAGGCCCGGCACGCCGCGACACGGCCAAGCCGTACCACCCGCCGCGCACCCCCCGCCACGGCCCCACCACCCCGGCCCCACAACCCCCCGAGCCCCCCGCAGGGGCACGGCACGGCACGACGCAAGCGCCGAAGACCTCTCGCAAAGCCGCTGTTTCTGCCACGATGCCGATTGGGCGGGGCACGGGCGGCGAGCACACGGCCGTTCCGCCCCAACCTCCGGCCGGGGGGACCTCCAACCGGCACGCCTAAGACCAGTGGGAGAGTCACGGTGTATTTCGCCGCACTGCTCGCGCGCACCGAAGACGGGTGGGAAGCGAGCGACATGGAACTCGACGACGTCGAGTCCCTCAGTGATCTGATCGATCTCGCCCGTTCCGCCGCTGTCGACGACGACACGGTGGTCGCCCTCATCGAGGAGGAGGACGCCTGGTTCGGCGTCGTCCGCGTGGACGGCGAGGAGGACCCGCGGTACTTCGTATCGAACGCCGCCGCGGCCGCCCGCAGCTCCTACGGCTCGATGCTGACCAAAGAGCTGCTGGGCAGCGACGAGGAGGACGACGAACTCGACGAGCTGGACCTGGACGGCACCGAGGACGGCGAGGAGGATGCCATCGCCGCCTACACGGACGAGGACGCCGACGAGGACGGGGCGGGCGGGACCGGCGCGGAGCCGGTGCCTGCCGGTCCGCTCGGCGATCCCCGGCTGCTGGACGACCTCGGGGTGACCAACAAACAACTGATGACCCTGGACGGGGACGCCCTCTCGGAGATCGCCGACTCCCTCGGCGCCACCGAGGTCCTGGAGGCCGTCCGCTAGTGATCCGCATGCACGACACGAGCACCACCGATCCCGTACGGGACCCGTGGCGGGACTCCATGCGCCTGGCGCTCCAGGAGGCCGCCCGGGCGGTGCCGGCCGGCGATGTGCCGGTCGGCGCCGTCGTGCTGGGCCCGGACGGGGGAATCCTCGCCACCGGGTACAACGAACGCGAGGCGACCGGCGACCCCACGGCGCACGCCGAAGTGGTGGCGCTGCGCCGGGCGGCCGCCGCGCTCGGGGAATGGCGGCTTCCGGGGTGCACCCTCGTGGTGACCCTGGAGCCGTGCGTGATGTGCGCGGGCGCGCTCGTGCAGTCGCGCGTCGCCCGGGTCGTCTACGGCGCGGACGACGAAAAGGCGGGCGCGGCCGGGTCCCTGTGGGACCTCGTACGGGACCGCCGGCTCAACCACCGCCCCGAAGTGGTCCGAGGCGTCCTCGCCGAGGAGTGCGCCCGACAGCTGACGGACTTCTTCCGTGAGCTGTGACGGCGGGCTCGCGGATACGGATTTCGGCGCACGGGCCACCTTGGGCTAAACTCTCTCTCGGTAGCGTGTCCGAGCGGCCGAAGGAGCACGCCTCGAAAGCGTGTGATGGTGCAAGCTATCCGTGGGTTCAAATCCCACCGCTACCGCTCTGATCGAGAGCCCCGCCCCGCAAGGGTCGGGGCTCTCGGCGTTCGTGGCACTCCCGTCCGGCGGACAGCCGCGTGACCGCCGGACCCTTCGGCCGTTGTCACGGCATGACCAAGACCCAGCGCATGCTCGCCGCCATCGCCCTCGCGGGGGCCGCCGCGGGCCTCGCCGCACCCGCCGCCTCGGCCGCCCCGATCGCCCCCCTCACCCTCCCGGACCTGCCGTCGGCCGCACCCGGGATGCCGGCGGGGGCCCAGCCCGCTTCCGTCCAGGAGATCGGGTCGAAGCTCAGCGAGGGCGCCAACCAGCTCAACGCCCTCATGGAGCTGCCGGACCAGCTGTCCCCCGTGATCGCCCCCGTGGAGCCCGTGCTGGGCCTGGCCGGCGGCCTTCAATAGCCCCGTACAGCCCCCGTACGACCCCCGTACGCACCGAACGGCGCGGGACGACGCGAAGAAGGCCCCGACCGGGGTCGGGGCCTTCGACGTGTGGGACGGGGGAAGTGGCGTCGGGGGGACAAAGCCACTTCCCCCGACGAGGACGGACCTGCCGGTCCGAGCCGCAATCAGGGGGAAGCTCGCGGCCCGGACCCCGCAGTGAGGTCCTGTCCCTCGCCCACCGATTTCCTGCCAGAACCGGTGGGCTCACACCAATCCTGCGCCCGCCGCAACCCCGGACCCAGCGGCAAAGGACCCGGAGCACCGGGCCATTGGTCCTTAAAGGACACGTCAGTGTCCAATCTTGACCGGTTAGACTCACCCGACTTGCAAGGACCGGTTGGGGAGGCCGCCCGCTCGTGGACACCAGGAAACTCATCACGGGTGCCCTCACCGTGTTCGTCCTCTTCGTGATCATCACCCAGCCGAAGAGGGCGGCCGAGATGGTGGAAATAGGCTTCCAGGGGATATCGGATGCCGCATCCGGCATCGGCGAGTTCATGACCGAACTGGTGCGCTGACCCCGTACGCTGAAGCGGTTCCCGGAATTCCGGCCCCCCACTCCGACGGGTGGGGGGCTTTTTGCATACCCATCACTGGGCATATTGCCCTGATATGCCCAACTTGCCCTCAACACGGCGTTATACGGTGCTTGCACACAGTGCACATCTCTTGTGATGCTATGACCGCTTTTGACGGATGAGTTGACTGAAGGGGTGGCGTGACCGTGCCGGCCAGTACTGCGCCTCAGGTGCCACCCCGACAGGACCCCCAGGTGCCGACCCAGCAAGAGCCCCGCCAAGAGCCCCACCAGGAGTGCCGTCAGGAGTCCCGTCAGGACCCGCGCCAGGAGTCCCTTCCGGAATCCCGCCCGGAATCCCGCCCGGAGCCCCTTCAGGAGCCCCGCCCGGAGCCGCCCGAGGAGCCTCCGGCCCCGCCGAGACCCCCGAGCCGGGGCGCGGACACCCGGGCCCTCACCCAGGTCCTCTTCGGCCAGCTGAAGGGCCTGGAGCCGGGCACAACCGAACACACCCGGGTGCGCGGGGCCCTCATCGAGGCCAACCTCCCGCTCGTCCGGTACGCGGCCGCTCGCTTCCGCAGCCGCAACGAGCCGATGGAGGACGTGGTCCAGGTCGGCACCATCGGCCTGATCAACGCCATCGACCGGTTCGACCCGGACCGCGGCGTGCAGTTCCCGACCTTCGCGATGCCGACCGTCGTGGGCGAGATCAAACGATACTTCCGCGACAACGTCCGCACCGTCCACGTACCGCGCCGCCTCCACGAGCTGTGGGTCCAGGTCAACGCCGCCACCGAGGACCTCACGACGCTCCACGGGCGCACCCCGACCACCCCGGAGATCGCCGAACGGCTGCGCATCACCGAGGACGAGGTGCTGTCCTGCATCGAGGCCGGGCGCAGCTACCACGCGACCTCGCTGGAGGCCGCCCAGGAGGGCGACGGCATGCCCGGGCTGCTGGACCGCCTCGGCTACGAGGACCCGGAGCTGGCCGGGGTCGAGCACCGCGACCTGGTCCGCCACCTCCTCGTACAACTGCCCGAGCGCGAACAGCGGATCCTGCTCCTGCGGTACTACAACAACCTGACGCAGTCGCAGATCAGTGCCGAGCTCGGGGTCTCCCAGATGCACGTCTCGCGGCTGCTCGCCCGGAGCTTCGCCCGACTGAGATCCGCAAACAGGATCGAGGCGTAACCGTAACGAGTGGAGATCATCCGCATGTTTCCCGACAGATCGGGCTGATCGCCCTCCGGCCGCTCCTGTCGCTGGAGATATATGTCGACTTGGCGCTACAGCGTGTTGCCGACATGTGACATTCTGCTTGAACCGCGTTTGCCGCAGCCCCGCCTCCGGTATTCAGGTGGAGGCTGCGTTCCTCCGACGGGCGCGCCGTACGCGACCGTCCGCGACCTCAAGGGGGTGGCATGTCCGTAGACCAGGGCAGCTCCAAGGTGCTCACGCTCGTCAAGAGTGTGACGCCGTCGGCAGTGTCCGACCGCTCGGAAGCCATCGACACCCGCACCCTCTCCCGCTCCCTCTTCCAGCGACTCGCCGCCCTGGACGCGGACAGCCCCGAACGGGCGTACGTACGCGACACCCTGATCGAGCTGAACCTGCCCCTCGTGCGGTACGCCGCGGCCCGGTTCCGCAGCCGCAACGAGCCGATGGAGGACATCGTCCAGGTCGGCACCATCGGCCTGATCAAGGCGATCGACCGCTTCGACTGCGAACGCGGCGTGGAGTTCCCGACGTTCGCGATGCCGACCGTCGTGGGCGAGATCAAACGATTCTTTAGGGACACCTCCTGGTCCGTCCGCGTCCCGCGCCGGCTCCAGGAGCTGCGCCTGGCGCTGACCAAGGCCAGCGACGAGCTCGCCCAGAAGCTGGACCGCTCGCCGACCGTGCCGGAGCTCGCCGCGGTGCTAGGGGTCTCGGAGGAGGACGTGGTCGACGGTCTCGCCGTCGGCAACGCCTACACCGCCTCCTCGCTCGACTCGCCCTCTCCTGAGGACGAGGGCGGCGAGGGCTCGCTCGCGGACCGCCTCGGCTACGAGGACACCGCGCTCGAAGGCGTCGAGTACCGCGAGTCCTTGAAGCCGCTGCTCGCCAAACTCCCGCCCAGGGAACGGCAGATCATCATGCTGCGCTTCTTCGCGAACATGACGCAGTCGCAGATCGGCGAGGAGGTCGGCATCTCCCAGATGCACGTCTCCCGGCTGCTGACCCGCACCCTCGCGCAGCTGCGCGTAGGCCTCATCGGAGAGTGACCGGGCTCCGCCCGCTTCCCAATTGACGATCCGTCAGGAAAACTGGCGCGATGCGAAAGGGATCGCGGGCGGCCACCACCCTCCTCGTCCTGTGCTGCACGGCGGCCGCCGGCCTCACCGGCTGCGGCGGGCCGGCACGGGACGGCTACGTCGCCGTGGGCGCCGCGGCCCCGGGCCCCGAACGGGGCGCGGGGGAGAACGTGGCGCCCCAGGGTCAGGTGGAGTTCCAGCAGCTCGGCGGCCCGTCCGCGGCGGGCGGCTCCTCCGCGTCGTCCGGTACGTCGGCCGACGCTCCGGGATCCCGGCCCCCGGGCGGCTCCACTCCGGGCGGAGCCACGGCCACCGCCCCCGGCGGCTCCGCGGGCACCCCCGGCACCCCGGCCGGCCCCGGGCAGACCACACCGGCAGCGGGCACGCCGAACGCTCCCGGCACGCCGTCGGGCTCACCCGCGAGCCCGGGCTCCCCGTCCACCAAGCCCGGCACCACACCCCCGGCCCCGCCCGCGACCCCGGCGAAGCTGACGCTGTCCACGCCGACGAGGGCGGCCGCGGCCGACCGCTGGTGCGAGCGGGTCACGGTGACCTTCACCAACACGGGCACGACGGCGGCCCGTGCGGGCACGGTCAGCTTCGCGACGCACATCATCGGCGCCCTCGGCATCGACTGGGCCACGATCACCACGGCCCAGCCGCTGCCGACGCCCCTCGCGGGCGGAGCCTCGAAGACGCAGACCTACACCGTGTGCGTGGAGGCCTGGCGGGTGCCGCTGGGCATGCACGTGGACACCCGGAGCGTCACCGCCACCTGGAGCTGAGGCCGGCGCGTCCGGCCCCCGCCGGGTCCGTCAGTGCAGGACCACCCAGGCGGCCGCGCCGATCATGAGGACGAGCGCGATGATCAGCGCCACCTTGGCGGTCGAGCCCGAGGACCCGGACCGCTCCTGCTCCGCGGCGCGGCGCTGCTGGCGGGAGCCGGGTCCCGCCGGGCGGGCTGGTGCGGCCTCCTCGACGAAGGCCCGGAACATCTGCGTGCTGCCCGCGGGGTCGTAGTTGCCCTCGGGGACCTGTGAGTTGTGGTTCTCAGCCATGGAGCAGGACCCTAGCCGGTTTTCCGATTCCTTTACCGCCCCACCCCCCAGATTCGTTTGCCTGTAGCAACCATTCGCTTCTATGGTTGCCTAAAGCAACAAGATGGAGGAACCCGGTGACGATGACCGCTCCGCCGACTCCGCCGGCTCCGGCCGCTCCGCCCACTCCGCACGAGGAGCTGGCCCGCCAGCTCACCGGAATCGGCGCGGTCAAGCGCGAGCTCGCCCGCAGCCTGCCCCCGGACTGCCCGCCCGGCGCAGCCGCCGTCCTCACCGTGCTCGACCGGCACGGAGAGATGCGGCTGAGCCGGCTGGCCGAGTTCATGGCCGTGGACATCTCGGTGACCAGCCGGCACGTCACGCACGTCGCCGACCGCGGCTGGATCGAGCGCGAGACCGACCCGGGCGACGGACGCTGCCGGATCCTGCGGCTCACCCCGGCCGGCCGGGCGCTGCTCGCCCAGCTGGGCGCCCGCTACACGGCCGCACTGGAGAGAGCACTCCACGGCTGGTCCGCCCAGGACATCGACGTGCTCAACACCCTGCTGGCCCGACTCCGATCGAGCTTCTAGACGAAGGAAAGACATGGCCCCGTCGGAGACGACGACCGACAACACACCCACCTCCGCGGCCGCGGGAGCATCCACTTCCGCGGCCGTGACCATGACCCACCCGCAGATCATGAAGGCGCTGTCCGGGCTGATGCTCGGCATGTTCGTGGCGATCCTGTCCTCCACGATCGTCTCCAACGCCCTGCCCCAGATCATCAGCGACCTCGGCGGCACCCAGTCCTCGTACACCTGGGTGGTCACCGCCGCCCTGCTGTCGATGACGGCGGCCACCCCGCTGTGGGGCAAGCTGTCCGACCTCTTCAGCAAGAAGCTGCTGGTCCAGGTCTCCCTCGTGATCTACGTCCTCGGTTCCGTGGTCGCGGGCCTGTCCCAGAACACCGGCACGCTGATCGCCTGCCGCGTGGTCCAGGGCATAGGCGTCGGCGGCCTGTCGGCCCTCGCCCAGATCGTCATGGCCGCGATGATCTCCCCGCGCGAGCGCGGCCGGTACAGCGGCTACCTCGGCGCGGTCTTCGCCGTCGCCACCGTCGGCGGCCCGCTGCTGGGCGGCGTCATCACCGACACCGAGTGGCTGGGCTGGCGCTGGTGCTTCTACGTCGGCGTGCCGTTCGCGATCATCGCCCTGATCGTGCTCCAGCGGACCCTGCACCTCCCGGTCGTCCGCCGCGACGTCAAGGTCGACTGGCTGGGCGCCTTCCTGATCAGCGGTGCCGTCTCGCTGCTGCTGATCTGGGTCACGCAGGCCGGCGACTCCTACGAGTGGATCTCCTGGCAGACCTGGGCCATGACGGGCGGCACGGTCCTGCTCGGCCTGCTCTTCGTCCTCGTCGAGTCCCGCGCGAGCGACCCGATCATCCCGCTGCGGCTCTTCCGCAACAAGACGATCAGCCTGGCCTCGGCGGCCTCGCTGTTCGTGGGCATCGCGATGTTCTCGGGGACCGTGTTTTTCAGCCAGTTCTTCCAGTTGGCCCGTGGCGAGTCCCCCACGATGTCCGGAATCCTCACGATTCCGATGATCGCCGGGCTCTTCGTCTCCTCCACCGTTTCCGGTCAGGTGATCACCAAGACCGGTAAGTGGAAGGCCTGGCTCGTCTCCGGCGGCGTGCTGCTGACCGCCGGTCTGGGCCTGCTGGGCACCCTGCGCTACGACACCCCGTACTGGCACATCGCGCTCTACATGGCGCTGACCGGCCTCGGTCTCGGCATGATGATGCAGAACCTGGTCCTCGCCACCCAGAACCAGGTGGCCCCCGAGGACCTGGGCGCGGCCAGCTCGGTCGTCACCTTCTTCCGCTCCCTCGGCGGCGCCATGGGCGTCTCCGCACTCGGCGCGGTCATGGCCAACCGGGTCACCCACTACGTCCAGGACGGGCTGGCCGCACTCGGGCCGAAGGCCGCGGCCCTGGGCAGCGGCACCGCCGGGGGCGGGATCCCCGACCTCGACAAGCTGCCCGCGCCGGTCCGCGAGGTCATCGAGTCCGCGTACGGGCACGGCGTCGGCGACGTCTTCCTCTACGCCGCTCCGTTCGCGCTCCTCGGCCTGGTGCTGGTGGTGTTCATCAGGGAGGTGGCGCTGAAGTCGAAGCCGGCGGCACACGCCCCGGCGGCCGCACCCGAGCCGGCGGCCTCCGCCGAGGCCGTGGTCAAGGCCTGAGCCACTCCGGGACCCGGCGGCGGCGGGGCCCGGGTCGCGGCCTCGGGCCTGGGGCTCGGGCCCTGCGTCTTGGGCTCAGGCCCTGGCCGTGGCTTTGGCCTTGGCCTTGGCCTCGATGCCCGCGATCAGGACGTCGAGAGCGAGGCAGAAGTCGCCCTCGGGCGCCCGCCGGACCGCGCCCCCGCAGCCCTGCAGGAACTGCGACACGGCCAGGTGAGCGCCGGTCCGGGCGGCGTCCGCCAGACCGGCGGCGTCCAGCAGCCGCTGGAGGGCGGCGTCGAAGGCCCGCGCGTGCGGGCCGATGTTCGGGTAGGCGGCGGTGAGCGGGGCCACCCACGGATGGTCCGCCAGCACCCGCCGGTAGCCGCGGGCCAGCGCCTGCAGCCGGCCCGGCCAGCCCGCCTCGCCGGTCCCGGGCGGTCCGGCCGGCAGCCCGAGCTCGCCCAGGGCGCCGTCCAGGGCGAGTTCGAGCAGATCATGCTTGGTGTCCACGTACCAGTACAGGGACATCGCGGTGACCCCGAGGCCGGCGGCGAGCCGCCGCATCGAGAACCGGGCCAGCCCCTCGGCGTCGAGCAGCCGTACGGTCGCGGCGGTGATCCGCTCCCGGTCGAGCCCGGAGGGTGCCTCGGTGCGCCGTCTGGCGGGGGCGGCGGGCCTGGCGGTCAGCCACACACTGGTCCGGGCCCCGCCCGGATCGGCCGCGGTCACCATGCAGGCCCCCTCCTCATGACAGGTGGATCAGCCCGGAATGCCCGGTCCGCCCTCTTGATGCTAGGGGGTGTCCTGTCGATCGGGCCGGATGAGACCCGATCGGACCGGATCCGACCGGATCACGACGTCGGAGCGGTCAGGTCGTAGAAGGTGGCTCCGCCGATCGTGGACGCCTTGAAGCCGGCCTTGACCCAGCTCTCGATTTCGCTGCCGGTGCCGCCGCCCGGACCGCCGCCGCCCCGCACGCCGCCCTCGGTGGCGCCGGGGCCGCCCATGGTGCCCGTGGTGCCCGCGGCAGCGCTTCCCTGGCCGATGAACCAGTGGATCTTCCCTTCCCGCACGTACGCCTTGAACTGCTCCAGGGTCGGCGAGGGGTCGCTGCCGTTGAATCCTCCGATCGCCATCACGGGGGCGCCCGAGGCCAGCTGGTAACTGGCCGCGTTCTGCGAGCCGATGGCGGCCGCCGCCCAGGTGTACGCGTCGGCGTCGGTGGTGAGGGCCGCCTTGGCCTCGGCGCCGACCTGGGCCCCGTTCAACAGGCCGCCCGCTCCGCCCGGCCCGCCGCCCGCGCGCATTCCGCCGCGTCCGCCCGCAGCGCCCTGGCCCGGCGGCATGCCTCCTTGCGGCAGCGCGCCACCCGGCTGAGCTCCACCCTGCTGAGAGCCGTCCGGCAGGCCGCCGTCCGGCAGGCCACCGCCCGGCTGCCCACCCTGAGTGCCCTGGCCGCCCGGGCCGCCCGGCCCGCCCTGCGGCATCTCGCCGGCGGGGCCCCGGAAGCCGCCCACCATGCCGCCGGGGCCGCCCCGGCCGCCCGCGACCGCCGGTCCGGCGGTCACGATGGAACCGGTGTGCCCGGTGCTCACGGTGGTCAGGCAGTACGCGAACGGCCCGGCCAGGGCCGCGGCCACTCCCAGCGCCGCCACGGCCGGCAGCATCCGGCGGCCCGCCCGCGCGGCGAAGGGCAGCGCGGCCGCGGCGAGCAGCCCGCCCACCAGCACCGCCCAGCGCAGCCAGGGCAGATAGCCGGTGGCGCGGCCCAGCAGCACGTACGACCAGACGGCCGTCAGGGCCAGCGTGCCGGAGAGGGCGATCGCGCCGGCCGCGGTGCCCCGCTCCTCCCACAGGACGGCGACGCCCATGCCGATCAGCGCGGCCACGAACGGAGCCAGGGCCACGGTGTAGTACTCGTGGAAGATGCCCTGCATGTAGCTGAAGACGATCGCGGTGATCAGCAGCGAGCCGCCCCAGGCCAGGAAGGCTGCCCGGGCCATGCCGTCCAGCGAGTCGGTGGACCGGCGGGCCCGCCAGGTCACCACCAGCCCGGCCACCAGCAGCACCAGGGCCGCGGGCAGCAGCCAGGAGATCTGCCCGCCGATGTTCCCCGAGAACAGCCGGTCGAAGCCGGTCTCCCCCCAGCCGCCTCCCCCGGCCCTGCCGCCCGGGCCGCCCTCGGGCAGGCCGTAGGCCGCGGCCCCGCCGGTCCGGGCACCGCCGCCGACGCTGCCGGTCTCGTTGCCGTTGATGCGGCCCAGGCCGTTGTAGCCCAGGGTCAGCTCCAGGAAGGAGTTGTTCTGCGAACCGCCGATGTACGGGCGGGAGGACGCGGGCCACAGCTCCACGATCGCCACCCACCAGCCGCCGGCCGCCACCATCGCGAGCCCGGCCAGCAGCAGCTGGCCCAGGCGCCTGCGCAGCCGGGTCGGCGCGCAGACCGCGTACAGCAGCGCGAGCGGCGGCAGGATGACGAAGGCCTGCAGGGTCTTGGTGAGGAAGGCGAAACCGACGGCGACACCGGCCCAGACCAGCCACTTGGTGCGGGCCCCGTCGAGGGCGCGCAGCACGCAGTACACGGTGACGGTCAGCAGCAGCGTCAGCAGCGCGTCGGGATTGTTGAAGCGGAACATCAGCGCGGCGACGGGCGTGAGCGCGAAGGCCGCACCGCTCAGCAGCGCCGCCCCGGGCCCGAACTGGCGGCGTACGGCGGCGTAGAGCACGGCCGTCGTGCCGACGCCCATCAGCGCCTGCGGGACGAGGATCTGCCAGGAGCCGAGCCCGAACAGGCGGACCGACAGCATCATCGGCCACAGGGCGGCCGGGGGCTTGTCGACGGTGATGGAGTTCCCAGCGTCGGAGGAGCCGAAGAAGAAGGCCTTCCAGCTCTCGCTGCCCGCCTGCACGGCGGCGGAGTAGAAGGAGTTGGCGTAGCCGGAGGAGCCCAGGTCCCACAGCAGCAGGGCGGCGGTGGCGATCAGCAGCCCGGCGAGCGCGGGCCGTTCCCAGCGGGGCCGGTCGGCGGCACGGCGGCCGGTACGGGCCCGGGCCTCGGGGGCCGGGAAGAGCGGAGTTGCCGCGGTGGTCATCGAATGTCGTCCTTCGCGGGAGTGTCGCGCCGGTCGGGGAAGACCCAGGCGCGGAAGAGCAGGAACCGCAGCACGGTGGCGGCGAGGTTGGCGGTGATCAGGACGGCCAGTTCGGTGCCGTGCGCGGGATCGGCGGTGGCCGCTCCGAGGGCTGCGAGCGAACCGCTCGTCAGGGCCAGCCCGATGCCGAAGACCACCAGCCCCTGGGCCTGGTGGCGCACGGCCCGGTCCCGGCCGCGGACGCCGAAGGTGAGTCGGCGGTTGGCCGCGGTGTTCGCGACGGCGGAGAGCAGCAGGGCCGCGCCGTTGGCCGTCTGCGGGCCGGTACCGCCGCGGAAGGCGGAGTACAGCAGCAGGTAGAGCAGGGTGGACAGGGCTCCGACGGCGCAGAAGCCGAGGAGCTGGCGGGCCAGTCCGCCGTCCACTCCGGGCAGCGCGGTGCGGTCGCGCGGATCGTCGCCGAAGGGGCGGGCGAGCCGGTCCAGCGGGAGCGCTCCGACGGCCAGCGCCCGGCCCACGCGCCAGACCCCCTTCAGGTCCTCGGTGGCGGTCCTGACGATGTGGACGGTGGAGTCGGGGTCGTCCACCCAGTCCACCGGCACCTCGTGGATCCGCAGCCCGGCCCGCTCGGCGAGCACGAGCAGTTCGGTGTCGAAGAACCAGCCCGTGTCCTCCACCAGCGGCAGCAGCCGCTCGGCGACCTCGCGCCGGATGGCCTTGAAACCGCACTGGGCATCGCTGAACCGGGCGGCGAGCGAGGACCGCAGCAGGAGGTTGTAGGCCCGGGAGACGAACTCCCGCTTGGCTCCCCGCACCACCCGTGAGGAACGCGCCAGCCGGGTGCCGATCGCCAGGTCGGAGTGACCGGAGATCAGCGGTGCGACCAGCGGCAGCAGGGCGTTGAGGTCGGTGGAGAGGTCCACGTCCATGTAGGCGAGGACGGGGGCTTCGGAGTCGGACCAGACGGTGCGCAGCGCCCTGCCCCGGCCCTTCTCCTCCAGCCGGGTGCTGCGTACGCCGTCCAGTGCGGCGGCGAGCCCGGCCGCGACCTCGGGGGTGCGGTCGGTGCTCGCGTTGTCGGCGACGGTGATCCGGAAGGGATAGGGGAAGGTCCGGGTGAGGTGCTCGTGCAGCCGGCGTACGCACGGGCCGAGGTCCTTCTCCTCGTTGAAGACCGGGATCACCACGTCGAGGACGGGCTCACCCGGCACGGGCGCGAGGGGCGCCCGTGCCGGAAGGGCCCCGGGAGAGGTGTCGGTTGGCATGCTCCGACCCTCGTGGAGCGGCCTGTCACCGCCGTGTGGTGAGCCTGTGCCCTGTCTGTGATTCCGGCTCCGTGGCCGTCGGTCGGCCGAGCGGCAGCACGACCTCGAACCGGGTCCGCCCGGGCTCGCTCCGTACGCCGACCCGCCCGCCGTGCGCGGTGACCACGGCCTGGACGATGGCGAGCCCGAGCCCGGTGGAGCCGGCCGTGCGGGAGCGGGAGGCGTCACCGCGTGCGAAGCGCTCGAAGACGTGGGGGAGCAGCTCGGGCGGAATACCGGGCCCGTCGTCCTCGATCAGCAGCCGGACCGCTGATGTTTCACGTGAAACATGCGCGGTGACGGTCGTGCCGGGCGGGGTGTGCGTACGGGCGTTGGCGAGCAGGTTCACCAGGACCTGCTGGAGTCGGGCCGGGTCCGCGCGGACGGGCGCGGGCTCTTCGGGCAGGCTCAGGCGCCAGTGGTGCCCGGGCCCTGCGGCTCTGGCGTCGCTGACGGCGTCGACGACGAGCGGGGCCAGGTCGGTGTCGGCATCGGCGCTGGAGAGCGGGCGGCCCGCGTCGAGCCGGGCGAGCAGCAGCAGGTCCTCGACGAGGCCGGTCATCCGGGTGGCCTCGGACTCGATCCGGCCCAGGGCGTGCCGGGTGTCGGGGCCGGGCTCCTCCCGTCCCCGTCGGGTCAGTTCGGCGTAACCGCGGATGGAGGCCAGTGGGGTGCGCAGTTCGTGGCTGGCGTCGGCGACGAACTGCCGGACACGCATCTCGCTCTGCTGGCGGGCCGTGAGGGCGGAGGAGACGTGGCCCAGCATCCGGTTGATGGCCGCCCCGACCTGGCCCACTTCGGTGCGGGGGTCGGCCTCGGCGTCGGGGACCCGCTCGTGGAGGGCGGGCTCGCCCTTGTGCAGGGGGAGTTCGGAGACCCGGGTGGCGGTGGCGGCCACCCGGCGCAGCGGGCGCAGGGCGACCCCGACCAGGGCCTGCCCGGCGAGGGAGGCCGCGACCAGCCCGGCGAGGGTGACGCAGACCTCGACCCCGACCAGGGTGCGCACGATGGAGTCGACCTCGCTCAGGGGGAAAGCGAGGGCCAGGCTCCCGTCGGGCGCGGCCAGAACCCGGTAGGCACCGAGGCCCGGGAGGTCGGCGTCCACCGGCCGGGGCTCGGCCCGCGTGCCCTGCCCGCCCTGTCCGCTCGACGCGGCCTGTGCGGCCTGTGCCGCCTGTGCGGCCTGTGCCGCCTTCCG
The DNA here is from genome assembly GCF_035989305.1 of Streptomyces sp. NBC_01233. Taxonomy (NCBI): domain Bacteria; kingdom Bacillati; phylum Actinomycetota; class Actinomycetes; order Kitasatosporales; family Streptomycetaceae; genus Streptomyces; species Streptomyces sp. NBC_01233. The sequence continues at coordinate 4,462,579 of NZ_CP108514.1, forward strand.
GGCTGCCGCGGCGAGGATCCTGCTCTGGGGCTCGGTGAGGGGCGGTGCATCCTCGGGAGCCCCCTCGACACGGACGTTGCGGGCGGTCCCGCGCACCGTGCCGTCGGGATCCAGGCGTACCCCGGTGGCGTCCAGCGGACTGCCGGGGGCCGTGACGAAGCCGGTGCTGTTCTGCCGGGCCGGCTTCCCGGCGGGTATCCGGACGGCCATCCCGACGGAGGTGGTCAGCTGCTCGTCGAGCTGACCGACCAGGTACGAGCGCAGGGCGAGGGTGGTGACGGTTCCGATGGCCGCGCCCACCACGGCGATCAGCGCCACCGCCGAGACGACGAGCCGGGTCCGCAGCGACCAGGGCCGACGGCCGCGCGGTCGGGGCCCCACACGGGCGGGGAAGCCGAAGCGCACTACTCGGCCGGCTTGATCAGGTATCCGGCGCCTCGCCGGGTGTGGATCATCGGAGCCAGGCCGGGGCCGCTCTCCAGCTTCCTGCGCAGGTAGGAGATGTAGAGCTCGACCACATTGGCCTGGCCGCCGAAGTCGTACGACCACACCCGGTCCAGGATCTGCGCCTTGCTCAGCACGCGTCGCGGATTGCGCATGAGGTAGCGCAGCAGCTCGAACTCGGTGGCGGTCAGGTGGATCTCCCGGCCGCCCCGCACCACCTCGTGGCTGTCCTCGTCGAGGCGCAGATCACCGACGGCCAGCACCGAACCGCCGCGTGCCGCCTGCGCCGCGCCCGAGCGCCGGACCAGGCCGCGCAGCCGGGCGACGACCTCCTCCAGGCTGAAGGGCTTGGTGACGTAGTCGTCGCCGCCCGCGGTGAGGCCGGCGATCCGGTCCTCCACGGAGTCCCGGGCGGTCAGGAACAGCACGGGGACCTGGGGGATCTCCCGGCGCAGCCGCCCGAGGACGGCGAGGCCGTCCATGTCGGGAAGCATGATGTCGAGGATCACCACGTCCGGCCGGAACTCCCGCGCCGCCCGCACCGCACCGGCCCCGTCGCCGGCGCTGCGTACCTCGCAGCCCTCGTACCGCAGGGCCATGGACAGCAGCTCGGAGAGCGAGGCCTCGTCGTCGACGACGAGCACCCGGCAGGGCCCGCCGTCGGGCCGCACGAGGGCCGTGTGGTTGCTGGTGGACGTGGACGCTTGGGAGGTGGTCGTCACAGTCATACCGAACACGCTCTCCGGGACCTCTGAGAGCGTTCTTGTGCCTGCCTGTGAATTTCCTGAGAAACGGGAGACGGCTCTCAGCCGTCGAGCCGGAAGAGCCGGGCGCCGTTGTCGTGGCAGACCGCACGGAGCCAGTCGTCGCCGAGGCCGAGCCGTTCGAGGGCGACGAGCTGGTGCTCGTAGGGGTAGGGGATGTTCGGGAAGTCGGTGCCGAGCAGGATCCGGTCGCCGAGGTCCGCGAGCCGTCCGAGCTCACCGGGCGGGAAGCCGCTGAGCCGCTCCGAGAAGTCGGTGAAGACCATGGTGGTGTCCAGGCGCACCGCGGCGTACCGGTCGGCGAGGTCGAGGAAGTCGGCGTACTCGGGCATGCCCATGTGGGCGATGACCAGCGGCAGCCGCGGGTGGCGGGCCAGCAGCCGGCCGACCGGCTCGGGTCCGGTGTACTTGGCCGGGACGGGACCCGACCCGCAGTGGATCACGATCGGGATGCCGGCCTCGGCGAGCAGCCCCCACACCGGATCCAGCCGGTCGTCATTGGGGTCGTAGCCGCCGACCTGGAGGTGTGCCTTGAAGATCCGGGCCCCGGACTCGACGGCCCGGCGGACGTAGGTGGCGACGCCCTCCTCCGGGAAGAAGGTCGCGGTGTGCAGGCAGTCGGGGGTGCGGGCGGCAAAATCGGCGGACCAGGAGTTGAGCCAGGCGGCCATCTCCGGTTTGTGCGGGTAGAGCATGGCGGTGAAGGCCCGGACCCCGAACTCCCGCAGCAGCGCGACCCGCCGCTCCTCCTCGTGCCGGTAGGTGATCGGCCACTCGACGCCGGTCAGCCGGCCGACCGCGTCGAAGTACTGCCAGACCTTGTCCAGGACCCGCTCGGGCATGAAGTGCGTGTGGACGTCGACCAGTCCCGGCAGCCCGAGCCGCTCCCGGAAGGCGCGGACCGCCTCAGCCGTTGCGGACAAAGCCGTGGCTCCGCTCGACGGTCGCGACGTGCAGGGTGTAGCTCTCGTACCAGTCGTTGCGGCCCTGCTTCATGGCCGCCTGGTGCTCCAGGTCCTCCCGCCACGCGGTGAGGGACTCGTGGTTGCGGAAGTAGGCGACGGTGATGCCGAGACCGTCGGGGGTGCGGGCGGACTCGTATCCGAGGTACCCGGGATTCCCCTGGACGATCTCCTTCATCCGGGTGAGGGTGTCGGGATATCCGCTGTCGTCGGCGGTCCGGACATTGCTGAAAACGGCCATGACATAAGGCGGTTCGAAGGCCGGTACCGGCTGAATGCTCATGCCCTCCACCCTCTGCGGACCGCCCCGGCGTGTCCACCGAAAACGGCTCGGGAAGGCCGAAGGGATCCAAATTTTGACCTTGGCCGCCCGGAGCGGAACAGGCCCCGACCGGGGGCTGGCCGGGGCCGAGGCCACTCCTCAGAACAGCCCGTCCTGCTCGGCCGGAGCGGGTGCGGTCGACGGGACCTCCGCCACCGGGACCGCCGTCACCGCCTCGTCCCCCGGGGCGGTGAGCTCCCAGCCGGCCAGCAGCCGGGTGTCCACGACGAGCCCGTCCGCGAAGTGCAGATCGGGACCGGCCGCGCCCACCAGCCTCCCCACGACGGCCCCGCCGGGAACCATCCCGGTGAGCACCCGCGCGGGCGCCGGCAAACCGTCCAGCCCGAACGCCCCGGCATGGTCGGTGACTTCGCACGTCACCCGCTCCAGCGACTCCGGCCATCCGGGCAGCGCGGCGGCCCGGGCATGCAGCTCGGCCACCTCCCGGGCCCGGTCCGGCCCCGGCGGCAGCTGGGCCCGTACGGCGCGCTTGCGGGCGTACGCGATCCGGTCGGGCACCCCGAGCGCGGCCCGCAGCAGCTCCTCGGTGCGCCGGGTGGCCATCAGCGGACCGCGGCCCAGCCACGCCCAGGCCACCGCGCCCTGCTCCAGCAGCCGGGCGGAGCCGCGCTCCTCGGCGGTGATCCCGACCTTGACCATGCCGGGCCCGAACCAGGCCAGGTAGACCCGATAGGTGCGCGGATCGGCGGCGTTGGTGTCGGCTGCCACGGAGAACGACCGGTCGAGGCGGGCGCATTCGGGGCACTGCGCGTTGCCGGCGCGGCCGGGCACGAGGGCGGCGGTCGGACAGGGCGTCCGCCTCCCGGCCCGCCACACGCCGAGGCAGTGCCGCTCGCCGCTCACGGCGAAGGCCAGCCGCTGCCCGTAAGCCAGCACGCTCGTCCGTTCGCCGCGCCCCTCCCCGTACCACCCGATGGCCGGTCGGCCGTCCTTCCACCGGATCCCGGTGCACCACCAGGTCACAGCGGGAGCGGCCGTTCGAAGAAGGTGTCCAGCACGACCGTGGCATGCGTACCGCTGACGCCCTTGATGGCGTAGAGGCGGCGCAGGACGTCCTGCAGCTGCTCGGTCGAGGGCGTGCGCACCTTGACCAGCACGGAGGAGCTGCCCGCGATGATGTGCGCCTCCTGGATCTCGGGGATCGCGGCGAAGTCGGCGCCGGACTCGCCCATCCAGGCGTTGGAGTCGACCATCACGTAGGCGAGGACCCCACTGCCGACGGCGGCCGGGTCGACGTCGATGGTGGTCCGCCGGATCACCCCGCGCTCGCGCAGTTTGCGTACGCGCTCGTGGGTGGCCCCGGCCGAGAGCCCGACGGCCGTGCCGAGAGCGGCGTACGACTGGCCGGCGTCCTGCTGCAGGCGCAGGACGAGCGCACGGTCGATGTCGTCCACGCAATCTTCCTCTCTTGGGCCTGTCGACCCTTGCGAAGACGGTACCTGATCCTGCAATCTCACCATCGGACCGAACAAAATTCGGAGAAACTCTCTCAGGGGGAATCATGTCTGCCATAGCCGACCTCACCTTGTACGAGATCCTGGACGAGCGCTTCCGGACCGGCCGCTGCGCCAACGGCGACGCCCGGCTGGAACGCCTCTACGACGACTGCCGTTGGGCGGAGGGCCCGCTGTACCTCCCTGCCTGGCGGCAGCTGGTGTGGAGCGACATCCCCAACGACCGGATGCTCCGCTGGGACGAGGCGACCGGCGCGGTCTCGGTCTTCCGCTCCCGAGCCGGGCACTCCAACGGCAACACCCTGGACCGGGAAGGCCGCCTGATCACCTGTGAGCAGGGCAACCGGCGCGTCACCCGCACCGAGCCGGACGGCAGCCTCACCGTCATCGCCGACCGCTTCGACGGCAAGCGGCTCAACAGCCCGAACGACGCGGTGGTCCGCTCCGACGGCACCATCTGGTTCTCCGACCCGGACTTCGGCATCACCAGCGACTACGAGGGCCACCGCGCGCCCAGCGAGATCGGCGCCTGCAACCTCTACCGGGCCGACCCCTCGACCGGCGAGGTCCGCATGGCCGCTGACGGCTTCCTCGGCCCCAACGGCCTCGTCTTCTCCCCCGACGAGAGCGAGCTGTACGCCGCGGACACCCGCGCGGGCCACATCCGCGCCTTCAAGGTCACCGACGGCGGCACCCTCACGGACGACCGGGTCTTCACCGCCTGCCCCAGGGTCGACAACATCCGCTTCGACGACGAGGGCCGGCTGTGGGCGGCCGCGATGGAGAACGGCGTCCAGTGCCACGCCCCGGACGGCACCCTGATCGGCCGCGTCCGCATCCCCGAGCCGGTCTCGAACATCACCTTCGGCGGCGCCAAGAACAACCGCCTCTTCATCACCGCCACCACCTCCCTCTACTCCCTGGTGATGTCGGTGACCGGCCTCCCCCGCGTTCTCTGAGGGCGGCCCCCTCTGCGCCCTGCCGCCCCCGAGGGCCGGCCACGTGCGTCCGGCTACCGGGCGACGAACTGCGTCAGGATCGCCTGCACCTCGTAGATGTCGACACCCTTGGTGAAGGTCTTCTCGATCGGCGCCGGGCTCCCGGATATCCAGATCTTGAGCTCGGCGTCGAGATCGAAGTGGCCGGCGGTCTCCACGGAGAAGTGCGTGATGCTCCGGTACGGGACGGAGTGGTACTCCACCTTCTTCCCCGTGATCCCCTGCTTGTCGACGAGCACCAGCCGCCGGTCGGTGAACAGGATCGTGTCCCGGATCAACAGGAAGGCGGCGTGCACCTGCTCCCCCTGCCCCAGCAGCCGCGCGTAGTCCCGCTGCGCCGACACGGGGTCGACGGTGTGCGCATTCCCGAACAGTCCCATGAGTGCCCCCGTTTTCCAGCTTCGGACGATCTTCAAAAACCGTACCGAGGCCGGCGGGTAGTCCGCGTCACCCGCCAGAGCCATCCCACCCCTGACAACCTCCGGGGGACCCCCTCCCCATCAAGGAGGAGACACGAGCGTCAGGACATACGACAGAGGCCCCGGACTTTCGTCCGGGGCCTCTGCCCTGCTGTGCACTCGGCAGGATTCGAACCTGCAACCTTCTGATCCGTAGTCAGATGCTCTATCCGTTAAGCTACGAGTGCTTGGGCTTCCCGGGGTTTTGCGCCCCGTCGGCCTTGCGAGAACAACAATACATGGACCTCGCCGGGACGCGAAATCCATTACCCAAACCCGCGCTGACCTGCGGAAACGCCCCGGACGAAGATCGTCCGGATGGGTTCGCGCAGAGGTCGGAGCGGACCGGATTACCCCGGAAAACATCGAAGCCCCGGTCCGTCAGGACCGGGGCTTCGATGAGGTGCGGAGGCGGAGGGATTTGAACCCTCGATGGGGGGTAAGCCCCAAACCGCATTAGCAGTGCGGCGCCATAGACCGGACTAGGCGACGCCTCCAGCACACCCCCGCATACGAGGGTGCGTGCAGATGATGACACAGGCGCAGGGCCCCTCACCAATCCGCTCCCACGGTACTAGGAGGGACGGGCGGAGAGCAAAGCCTTAAAGCAGCCGCAGCACGCAACGTCGGCGGGCCCCCGTCGTTGGTCAGGCGTACGACGTAACGGACGACCTGGAGTGCCCCATGCTGCGTCTCGCCGCCTTCGCCGTCACCTCCGCCCTGGCCGCCGCGGCCGCGGGGCCCCTCCCCCCGCTGCCCGCGCCCCTGGGCGGGCTGCTGGCGCCGCCCGACCGCCTCACCATCGCCATGGCCGACACCGGGAACCGTCAGTTGGACCGGGAGTACCGGCTCGAATGCGACCCCGTCGGCGGCGACCACCCCCAGGCCGCGGGCGCCTGCGCACGGCTGGACCGGCTCGCCCAGGAGGGCACGGACCCCTTCGCCCCCGTCTCCAAGCGGCAGATGTGCACCACGCTGTACGGGGGCCCCGCCACTGCCCGCATCAGCGGAACCTGGAACGGACGCACAGTGGACGCCACGTTTCGGCGGACGAACGGATGCGAAATCAGCCGCTGGAACGCAATGGAACCTCTGCTTCCGAGTGGGCGTTCCTGACCTGGGACGATGCGCGGGATGGGCGGTATCCACCACACTTCGGCCACCCCGCCGCGGAGCTGTGGCCTTAGACTCCTCCCGTGACTTGCCGGTAGTTGTGGTCAGGGAGGAAGCTCGTCGTGAGCAGCAGGCCATCCCGAGGCGCTGCTCGCCTCGCAGCAATACTCGACGCTCTTCCGGACGCGCTGTTGCTCGTCAACGCCAACGGCACGGTCGTCAACGCGAATTCGATCGCCCTCGAGGTCATGGAGAGCCCCGGCACGGGGCTCGTCGGCCGCGGCGTGCTCGACCTCCTGCCCGAGTTCGACTCCAAACTGATCCCCGGCTCCATGCGCCGGCCCGGCGAGGACGACGGCGGCCGCACCAAGCCGAAGCGGATGATCGCGCGCCGCACCGACGGCTCCGAGTTCCCCGTCGAGATCACCAGCGCCCATCTCGACGGCCGTGACGCCTATCGCGAGCCGCAACCCTCGTACACCGGTGACGAGCTGCTCATGCTCGTGGTCCGGGACCTCTCGCAGACCGTGGACACCGAGGCCGAGCTGGCCCGCTCCCAGCGGCAGACCGAGATGATCCTGCGCGCCGCCGCCGAGGGCGTCGTGGGCACCGACACCGACGGACGGGTGGTGCTGGTCAATCCGGCCGCCGCCCAGATCCTCGGCTACCGCGCCACCGACCTCGGCAACCGCGAACTGCACGGCCTGGTCCAGCACTCCCGCGCCGACGGCTCGCCGTTCCCCTTCGAGGAGTCCCCGCTCGCCGACACCCTGCGCAGCGGACGCAAGCACCGCGTACGCGGACAGGTGCTGTGGAACAAGGCCGGCCAGCCCGTCGCCGTCGACCTGACGACCTCGCCCGTACGGGACGGGGAGCAGCTCGTCGGCGCCGTCATGACCTTCACCGACCGGCGGCCCTACGACGCCCTGGCCGCGCGGCACGCGCAGCTGCTGGCCGTCCTCGGCGACTCCCTGCGCGGGCCGCTGGACGAGCTGCGCGGTGAGCTGGCGACCCTGGCCGCCGACGACGCCGGGCAGCTGTGGCCCGAGGCCAACCAGCTGCTGCACCACCTGGCCGCCGGGTACTCGCGGATGACCACCCTGGTGGACAACGTCCTCGGCTACCAGCGCCTGGACTCCGGCCGTGACCGGCTCGCGAAGAAGAAGGTCCTGATCAACACTGTCGTCGCGGCGGGCGTCGACGGCGCGGTCGAACTGATCGGTCCGGGACGCGCGCAGTTCGCCGTCCACGCGCCGACGATCGAGGCCGAGGTGGACGCGGCCCGGATCGCGACCGCGCTCGCCCACCTCGTCGCGGACGTCGCCGGGGTGGACGCCACCGGCAAGACCGCCCAGGGCAGCGGGTACGGCGACTCGACGATCGTGGTGGCCGCCGCCCAGCGCGGCAAAGTCGTACGGATCGAGGTGCGCGGGCCCTACGAGGGCGGGAACCCGGTCCACGAGCCGATCGTGCGGGGGATCGTGGCCGCGCACGGCGGCGTGCTGCAGACGGTGGAGGTTCCGGGCGCGCCCGGTGGGGCGTACGTGCTGGAGCTTCCGCTCGGTGCGGGTGCCGGGACGGTCACCCTGCCGGAGCCGACGGAGGAGCCCCCGGCCGGTCCGACCACGGACGGCGCCGGGACGGCCGGCGGCGCCGCCGGCAAGGTCTCCGGCGGCCGGCGGGCCCGGCGCGGAGTGGACGCCTTCCTTGACGACGAGGCCACGGGCCCGGCCGCCGCGCCGGCCGGCCAGGGCGGGGGCGCGCTGGCGCTGCCGTCCGGACGGCGGCGGGCAGGAGAGGCGGGCGTTCCCGACGCGGGCCCGGAGCTCGCCCAGTCCCCGGTGAACCCGGCCGGACTCGGTACCGGGCGCCGGCGCGGCCGGGCCGGTGACGGCAGCGGCGAGGCAGACGGCACCAGTGGTCCGGGCGGCATCGGGGGCCCCGGCGGTCTCGAAGGCCCCGGCGGTCCGGGCGGACCCGGGCGGCCCGTGCCCCCGCAGGGCACCGCCGTACCCGCGCTCCCGCCCGTGCCCGCGGTGCCCCCGGTTCCGCTGACCGAGCATCCCGCCGGGCGACGGCGGGCGCTCGGTCCGGCCGGTCCGGCGCAGCCCGGCGGCCCGGTTCCGGCGACCGGGCTCGGGCCGACGCCCGCTCCCGCCCGGCCCATCGCCCCCGAGGGCGGCTTCGCACTGCCCGCCGGGCCGACCCCGGCTCCCTCCGCTCCCCAGGCCCCCGCGATGGCCGGCCCGGCCTCCGCTGCCGCCGAAGGGGACGCCGACGCCCCCGCCGGGCGGCGCGGGCGCCGCGTGCTGGGCGCTCCCGCCGCCGAGCCCGAAGTCCCCGCCGCGCAGCCCGCCGAGCCGGCCGAGTCCGCCGAGAATCCGACCGGGCGGCGCCGGGCGCTTCCCGGCACCCCGGCCTGGCCGGTGCCGGCGGCCCGTACCGCTTCCGAGGACGAGGAGGCCCCCGGCCCGGCCGCCGTGCCCGGCGCGCGCCGGCCGCAGGACACCCCTGCGGAGGGTCAGGCCGCGCAGCCGATCAGCGTGCGCGCCCTCGGCACCCTCGGCCAGGGCATCTCCGTGGACCCCACCGCCACCGGTGCGGGCTCCGGCCCGGGTGCCACCTCCGGATCCGGCCGCCGCCGCCGGCTCGCCGAGCCCGCCGCGCAGGGAAGGGCCTTCGCCATAGGGGCCCCCGAGGCGGGCTCCGACGAGGGTCCCGAGCCGCTCGACGGCCCGGGCGGCGCCGTCGAGGTGGTCAACCGGCCCGTGCCCCGGCCCGTGGACGACGAGCTTCCGCCGGAGCCCCTGGACAACCCGCGCCGGCTCCTGGTGTGGCCCGCGCCCGATGTGCAGACGCAGCAGGCCCTCAGCGACCGCGGCTACCGCCCGGTGATCGTGCACTCCCGCGAGGAGGTCGACGCGCAGATCGCCGCGTTCCCCGCCGCGCTGTTCGTCGACCCGCTGACCGGGCCGATCACCCGGACGGCTCTGCAGTCGCTGCGCCAGGCCGCGGTGGCCGCCGAGGTGCCCGTGCTGGTCACGGCCGGGCTGGGGCACGCCACGCGCGAAGCGGCGTACGGCGCCGATCCGGCCGTCCTCCTCAAGGCGCTGGCGCCCCGCGACAGCGAGCAGCACCCCTCCCGGGTCCTGCTGATCGAGGAGCACGACGAGATCGCGACCGCGCTGACGGCGGCCTTGGAACGGCGCGGCCTGCAGGTCGCCCGGGCGGGCGCCGACACCGACGCCGTGGAGCTGGCGACGCGGATGCGCCCCAACCTGGTGGTGATGGACCTGATGCAGGTACGCCGCCGCCGGGCGGGGATCGTGGACTGGCTGCGTGCCAACGGGCAGCTGAACCGCACCCCGCTGGTCGTCTACACGACGACGGCCATCGACCCGGCGGACCTGCCGCGGCTGGCCTCCGGCGAGAGCGTGCTCTTCCTCGCCGAGCGGGCCACCACGGCGGACGTACAGGGCCGCATCGTGGACCTGCTGGCCAAGATCGGCACCAACTAGCAATCCTGGCCCGATGGCCATCACCCACACGACCGAGCACACCGTCCCCGCCGACAACGGGGAGGTGAACCTGCTGATCGCGCGCCAGGTGGAGCCGGGGCACGAGGAGACCTTCGAGGCCTGGGCCCACGGGATCCTGGAGACGGCGGCCGGCTTCCCGGACCACCTCGGGTACGGGCTCTTCCGCCCGGCGGCGGAGGGCGGGCCGTGGTTCCTGGTCCACCGGTTCCGCAACCAGGCGGCGTTCCAGCGCTGGCAGGACTCCCCGGAGCGGGCCCAGTGGTTCTCCAACTGCCTCGGCCACCACCACACGGAGATAGCCCGCCGGGAACTGCACGGCATGGAGACCTGGTTCGCCAAGCCGGGTACGACCCGGCCCGCGCCGCCGCGGTGGAAGATGGCGATCAGCTCGGGGCTGGCCATCTTCCCGATCTCGCTCGCCGGCAACGCGGTGCTCGGGCCGTACCTGGTGGATCTGCACTTCGTGCTGCGGACGGCCGCCTTCGCCGTCGTCTTCAGCACCCTGATGACCTACGTGGCCATGCCCGCCGTCAGCAAGCTGCTGCGGCCATGGCTCACCCGGGGTTAGCGCCCGTCGCCGCGTCAGTCGAGCTTGGTGACGTCCAGCGCGCCGTCCGCGTACTGCTGGCGGATCACCTTCTTGTCGAACTTGCCGACACTGGTCTTCGGTACGGCCTCGATGGCCGTCCAGCGCTCCGGCAGCTGCCACTTGGCGATGGACTGCGCGAGGAACTCCCGCAGTCCCGTGTAGTTCACGGTCGCGCCCTCCCTGAGGACGACGGTGGCCAGCGGACGCTCGCCCCACTTCTCGTCCGGGACGGCGACGACCGCGGCCTCGGCGACCTCGGGGTGCGCCATCAGCGCGTTCTCCAGCTCCACGCTGGAGATCCACTCACCGCCGGACTTGATGACGTCCTTGGCGCGGTCGGTGAGGGTGAGGAAGCCGTCGGGGCTGATGACGCCGACGTCCCCGGTCTTGAGCCAGCCGTCGGCGCTGAACTTGTCCTCGGGCCGGAAGGGTTCGCCGGACGCGCCGCCGTAGTAGGAGCTCGCGATCCAGTTGCCGCGCACCTCCAGCTCGCCCGCCGACTCGCCGTCCCAGGGCAGGAAGTCGCCGCCGCCGGGACCGACCAGACGGGCCTCGACGCCCGCGGGGAAGCGGCCCTGGGTGATCCGGTAGGGCCACTCCTCCTCGGCGGTCAGTCCGGCCGGCGGGTGGGCCATCGTGCCCAGCGGGGAGGTCTCGGTCATGCCCCAGGCGTGGCAGAGGCGGACGCCGAGCTTGTCGTAGGCCTCCATCAGGGAGGGCGGACAGGCCGAGCCGCCGATGGTGACGTGCTTCATCGAGGTCAGATCGCGCGGGTTGGCGGTGACCTCGGCCAGCAGACCCTGCCAGATGGTGGGAACGGCCGCGGCGTGCGTGGGCTTCTCCCGCTCGATCATCTCGGCGAGGGGGGCGGGCTGCAGGAAGCGGTCCGGCATCAGCATGTTGACGCCGGTCATGAAGGTGGCGTGCGGCAGCCCCCACGCGTTCACGTGGAACTGCGGGACCACGACGAGGGTGGTGTCCCGGCCGGTCAGCCCCATCGACTCGGTCATGTTGACCTGCATGGAGTGCAGGTAGAGCGAACGGTGGGAGAAGACGACGCCCTTGGGGTCCCCGGTCGTACCGGAGGTGTAGCACATGGCCGCGGCCTGGCGCTCGTCCAGCTCGGGCCAGTCGTAGCTGTCGGGGCGGCCCTCCAGGAGCTCCTCGTACTCGTGTACGCGCACGTTCAGGCCGTCGAGCGCCGAGCGGTCGCCGATGCCGGAGACGACCACGTGCTCGATGGTCGGCAGGTGCGGCAGCAGGGGCGCGAGCAGCGGCAGCAGGGTGCCGTTGACCAGCACGACCCGGTCGGCGGCGTGGTTGACGATGAAGACCAGCTGCTCGGGAGGGAGCCGCAGGTTGAGCGTGTGCAGGACCGCGCCCATGGAGGGGATCGCGAAGTACGCCTCGACGTGCTCGGCGTTGTTCCACATGAGGGTGGCGACCCGGTCGTCCTGCTGCACTCCGAGCTCGTCGCGCAGGGCGCTTGCGAGGCGGGTGGCGCGGGTGCCGATCTCGGCGAAGCTGCGGCGGTGCGGCTCAGCTTCCCCGGTCCAGGTGGTGACCTGGGACTTCCCGTGGATGGTCATCCCGTGGCGAAGTATGCGGGTGACGAGGAGCGGTACGTCCTGCATGGTGCTGAGCAAAGCGTCCTCCCGATGAGCGCTGCGGCGCTGCGGCGGCTACGGATGCTGCCGATTCTGCGCACATACCGCTCGGCATGTCACTACCCGGGGGTAGAAACCCGTTCGTGTTTCACGTGAAACATCCTCTGGTTTCACGTGAAACGTTCCCCGTCTCAGCGGACCGGCGTGAGCTCCGGGTCCTCGCGGAGCTTGCCCAGCGCGCGGGAGACCGCGCTCTTGACCGTACCGACCGAGACGCCCAGCAGCTCTGCGGTCTGTGCCTCGCTCAGGTCCTCGTAGTAGCGCAGGACGACCATCGCCCGCTGCCGGTCCGGCAGCCGGGTCACGGCGCGCCACATCGCGTCGCGCAGGGCCTGTGCCTCCGCGGGGTCGGAGGCCGGCACCTCCTCGGTCTCCGGGAGCTCGTCGCATACGAACTCGTCGACCTTGCGCTTGCGCCACTGGGAAGTGCGGGTGTTGACGAGGGTCCGCCGGACGTAGCCGTCCAGGGCGCGGTGGTCCTCGATGCGGTCCCAGGCCACGTACGTCTTGGCGAGGGCCGTCTGGAGCAGGTCCTCCGCGTCGCACGGGTTGGCGGTGAGGGAGCGCGCGGTGCGCATCAGGACCGTGCCGCGGGTCCGGACGTACGCCGAGAACGACGGGTACGGCGTCGGATTCGAGGCGAGCGTGCACACAGGCGTGGTCATGTCTCCACGCTAGGAGCACCCGCCCGCCCTGCAATCGGCCGCAGGTGCCGATGGTGGATCCGTCTCAGGTTGTAGGAGTAGGGCGTCCCCTACCCCCTGAAGGTGGAGGGGGCGGGGGCCCGAGGGACCGGGTCTCAGCCGTCGGCGCCGAGGATCAGCCCGGAGGTCGGCACCCCGGTCCCCGCCGTGACGAGGGCGTGCGCCGCGCCCTCCACCTGGTTGACGGAGGTGCCGCGCAGCTGGCGGACGGCCTCGGCGATGCCGTTCATGCCGTGCAGGTACGCCTCCCCGAGCTGTCCCCCGTGCGTGTTGATCGGCAGTGCGTCCGCTGCCACGAAATCGGCGGCCTCGCCGGGCTTGCAGAAGCCGAACTCCTCCAGCTGCATCAGCACGAAGGGGGTGAAGTGGTCGTAGAGGATGCCCACGTCGATGTCCGAGGGCCGCAGCCCGCTGGTCCGCCAGAGCTGGCGCGCGACCACGTCCATCTCGGGCAGCCCCGTGAGGTCGTCGCGGTAGAAGGAGGTCATGCCCTCCTGGCGGCGACCGGCGCCCTGCGCGGCCGCGGTGATCACGGCGGGCGCGTGCCGCAGGTCCCGGGCCCGCTCGGCCGTGGTGACGACGAGGGCCTGGCCGCCGTCGGTCTCCTGGCAGCAGTCCAGCAGTCGCAGCGGCTCCACGATCCAGCGCGAGGCGGCGTGGTCGGCAAGGGTGATGGGCTTGCCGTGGAAGTAGGCGGCCGGATTGTTCGCGGCGTGGCGGCGGTCGGTGACCGCGACGTGCCCGAAGGCCTCGGGGGTGAGGTGATAGGTGTGCAGGTAGCGCTGGGCGGTCATGGCCACCCAGGAGGCGGGGGTCAGCAACCCCCAGGGCAGCGACCAGCCGAGCGCCGCCCCCTCCGCCGAGGGCTCCCGCTGCTGGACGCCGGAGCCGAAGCGGCGCCCGGAGCGCTCGTTGAAGGCGCGGTAGCAGACCACGACCTCCGCGACCCCGGTGGCGACGGCGAGGGCGGCCTGCTGGACGGTGGCACAGGCCGCGCCGCCGCCGTAGTGGATGCGGGAGAAGAAGGACAGGTCCCCGATGCCGGCCGCCTGGGCGACGGTGATCTCGGGGTTGGCGTCCATCGTGAAGGTGACCATGCCGTCGACGTCGGCGGGGGTGAGCCCGGCGTCGTCGAGGGCGGTGTGCACGGCCTCGACGGCCAGCTTGAGCTCGCTGCGGCCGGAGTTCTTGGAGAACTCGGTCGCGCCGATGCCGGCGATGGCTGCCCGGCCGCCGAGCTCGTCCCGGGTGCGGACGCTCATGCCGACACCTCCGCGGTGACCGTCCCCGCCACGTGGTGGCCGATGCCGTTGGCACCGACGACCCGGATCTCGACGGTGTTCCCGGACACGGCGGTGACCGTCCCGGTGAGGGTCATGGTGTCGCCCGGGTAGTTGGGGGCGCCGAGGCGGATGGCCACCTTGCGCAGGACGGCCTGCGGCCCCAGGTGGTCGGTGACGTACCGGCCGACCAGGCCGTTCGTGGTCAGGATGTTCATGAAGATGTCCGGGGAGCCCTTCTCCTGCGCGAGCGCCGCGTCGTGGTGCACGTCCTGGTAGTCGCGGGAGGCGATCGCGCCCGCGACGATCAGCGTGCGGGTGACCGGTATCTCCAGCGGGGGCAGCGTGTCGCCGATGTTCATGCGTGTTCTCCCTCGGCTTTCGAAGTGATCGAGGCTCCCAGTTCGGCAAGCAGCTCGCTGCCGCAGCCCAGGTACGCGTCCAGCTGGCGTCCCCACAGGAAGTGCCGGTGGACGGGATGGTCCAGGTCGGCGCCCATGCCGCCGTGCAGGTGCTGGCCCGCGTGCACGACCCGTTTGCCCGCCTCCGAGGCCCACCACGCCGCCGTCAGCGCGTGCTCGCGGGCCGGCAGGCCCTGGTCGATGCGCCAGGCCGCCTCGTACGCGGTGACCCGGATCGCCTCGGTGTCCATGTGGGCGTCGGCCGCGCGGAGCATGACGCCCTGGTTGGTGGAGAGCGGCCGGCCGAACTGTTCACGGGTGGAGGTGTGTTCCACCGCCCGGGCGAGCGAGCCCGCGCAGACGCCCGCCTGGAGCCCGGCGAAGGCGGTCCGTGCGGCGGCGAGGGTGTCCTCGTAGGCGCCGTCGCTCCCGATGCGCTCGGCCTCGGCTCCGGTCAGGGTCAGCCGGCCCGCCGCCCAAGGGGCCGTGGTCTCCACCGCCGCCGTCTCCACTCCGGGCGCATCCGTCCGTACGAGCCACAGCGCCCGGTCCGCGTCCGGGACCAGGACGTGCGTGGCGTCGCGCAGCCAGGGCACGGCGGGGGCCGTGCCGGTGAGGCGGCCTTCGGACGAGGCGGTGATCCGGCCGCGCGCCGGGAAGGCCCCGGTGGCGACGGCCTCGCCCGCGCCGAGGGCCGGCAGCAGCCGGGCGCGCTGCTCGGGGCTGCCGTGCGCGGCGACGGGGAGGATCCCGTAGGCGCAGGTGGCGGCGTAGGGGACCTGCGCGGTGGTGCGGCCCTGTTCCTCCAGCAGCAGGACCAGCCCGAGCAGGCCGATCTCCTCGACGGCGGCGGTCAGTCCGGCCGTGGTGAGGGCCTTCCACAGCTCGGCGTCGCTCCCGGTGCCGGCGGCGGCGAGGCGTTCGGGGGTGGCGAGATCGGCGAAGATCCGGGCGGCGAGACCGGCTGCGGCGGCCTGTTCCTCGGTGGGGTGGAAGTCCATCAGCCCTCGCTCCCGCGGAAGACGGGGAGTTCGAGGTCTTCGTCGACGCGCAGGAACTCCAGCTGGACGGGCAGGCCGATGCGCACCTTGTCGTACGGGACGCCGGTGATGTTGCTGATCATCCTGACCCCCTCGGCGAGTTCGACGAGTGCGACGGCGTAGGGCGGGTCGAACGCCGGGAAGGGCGGGTGGTGCATGACGACGTAGCTGAACACCGTGCCGGCTCCGGAGGCCTCGACGGTGTCCCAGTCGGGGCTGGCACAGGCGTTGCAGCCGGGCAGCCACGGGAAGCGCAGGGCGGCGCAGGAGGTGCAGCGCTGGATCAGCAGTTTGTGGTCCCGCACCCCGTCCCAGAAGCCCTGGTTGTCGCGGTTGACCACCGGACGGGGGCGCCGGGCCTCGGTCTTCTTCTCCCGCTTGGCCGCGGGGGCGTACTTGAGGATCCGGAAGCGGTGGGTACCGGCGAGCTCCCCGTCCACCTGGACGTCCATGCGGGTGGTCACGAAGTGGCCGGTGCCCAGCTTGGTCGTCTTGCGCGGTGACACGGATTCGATGACGGCGTCGAAGGTGACCGCGTCGCCGGGGCGCAGCGGGCGGAGGTACTCCTGCTCGCAGTCGGTGGCGACCACGGAGGTGAAGCCGGCGCCGTCGAGGAGCGCGAACAGCCCGTCGTAGGCGGAGGAGCGGTCGGAGTGGCCGGAGAGACCGCCCATCGTCCAGGCCTGGAGCATGGTGGGCGGAGCGATGGCGTCCGGCCCGGTGTAGGCGGGGTTCGCATCGCCCATCGCCTCGCACCAATGGCGGATCATCGGCTCGTTGACCGCGTCCTTGCCCCGGCCCGCCGTGGCGGCCGGCTGTCCCTCGAAGGCCGCCAGCAGCGCGTGGAACCGGGCTGCCTCCTCGACCGTGCCGGAGCCGGTATCCGTGCCGGAGCCGGTATCCGTGCCGGAGCCGGTGCCCGTACCGGTGGCATCCGCGGTCATCGCTTCCTTCCCTTCATGCCGAGCCGCATCATGGCGACGATCTCCCTCTGGACCTCGCCGACCCCGCCCCCGAAGGTGTTGATCTGCGCGGCCCGATTCATCCGCTCCAGCTCGCCGCCCGCGAAGACTCCGGGCCCCGGCCCCCGGATCAGGGCCTCCTCGCCCACCACCTCCTGGCACATCCGGTACACCTCGACGGTGGACTCGGTGCCGAGGAACTTCACGCCGCTGGCGTCGCCCGGGGCCAGGCTTCCGCCGCCCACGTCCTGGACGAGGCGCCAGTTGAGGAGACGCACGGCGGCCAGTCGCGCGTGCGCCTCGGCGAGCCGGGACTGCACCCAGGGGAGGTCGGCGGGCCGGTCGCCGGTGACCGGGTCGGGGGTACGGGCGTGGCTGAGCGCGTACCCGTAGAAGTCCTCGGCCTGCATGCCGATGGCGGCGAGCGCCACGCGTTCGTGGTTGAGCTGGTTGGTGATCAGGCCCCAGCCGCCGTGCTCGGGGCCGACGAGGTTGCCGACGGGCACGCGGACGGAGTCGTAGTACGTCGCGGTGGTCGTGAGGCCGCCGACCGTCTCGATCGGGGTCCACGCGAAGCCGGGGTCGTCGGTGGGCACCAGGATGATCGATATGCCCTTGTGTTTGGGGGCCTCGGGGTCGGTGCGGCAGGCGAGCCAGATCCAGTCCGCGTTCTGGGCGTTGGAAGTGAAGATTTTCTGCCCGTCGATCAGCCAGTCCGCGCCGTCCCGGACCGCGCGGGTGCGCAAGGAGGCCAGGTCGGTGCCGGCCTCGGGTTCGGAGTAGCCGATGGCGAAGACGATGTCGCCCGTGAGGATCCGGGGCAGGAAGTAGTCCTTCTGCTCCTGGGTCCCGTACTTCATCAGGGTCGGGCCGACGGTGTTGAGCGTGACCATGGAGACGGGGGCGCCGGCCCGGTAGGCCTCGTCGAAAAAGACGAACTGCTCGTCTGCACCGCGGTCTTGGCCGCCGTACTCGACGGGCCAACCGAGGCCGAGCAGTCCGTCGGCGCCGATGCGGCGCAGCAGTTCGCGCTGGCGGGCCGGGTCCTCGGGGGCTCCGTCCGGCAGCAGATCCTGGAAGTACTCGCGCAGTTCGGCGCGGAGCCGCAACTGGCCTTCGGTCGGGGCGAGGTGCACGGCGCTGGCCTCCCGGCATCACATCAACGAGGGAACCTGACTGTCCGTCAGATTCACCCGTGGTGTCAAGGTCGGGAGGGGAGGCGAGGGCGGAGGATGCGCCCGGAGAGGGCGGGCACGCGCGAGGGCGCCTGCGCTACCGGACCCCAGCCGGTCCGGTCGCACAGGCGCCCTCAGGATGCGGAGCGGCTCAGGCCGCGGCTACCACCAGGGGAAGAAGTCGACCTCTACGTTCGAGTTGGCCTGGTGGATCGCCGTGAAGGCCGAGCCGTTGACCTGGGCGGTGTTGTTCTGGTTGGAGGCACCGGAACCGGTGGCCACCTGCTGCGAGGTGGACGAGTTGCCGCTGTTGGAACCACCCACGCCGCTTCCGATGATGCTGGCGACGCTCGCATTCGATCCGTCGTTCGCGAAGGAGCCGTTGTCAGCCGATGCCACCCCGCCGAAGAGCGCGGCGGCGAGGGGGAGAGCGGCGACGGCGGCAATGACGCGGGCGGTACGGATGCTTGCCATGTCTTTATCCTCCAGAAAACCGAAGTGGGAATTGTTCCAAGGCAGTTGGCCGACCGCCTCGGTCGTTCCGTGTGGTGACGACGTCGCGAGACCAGAGTTGCCCACCGAATCCCCGGCGAACCACCCCGGAGTCCCCGATTCCCCCGCAAGTATGACCAACACCGGATAAACCTCATTCGCGCCCCCTGAAGCCCCAGGTCAGCACCCTGGGACCGGCCGCAGCCCGCGACGGGCAAGCGAGGAAGCGTTCCGCCAGACCGCCCGGCCCCGGACATGCCGAAAAGGGCCGCGCCGTCCGGGAACCCCACCGTCTCCCGGGCCTGCGGCCCTGCAATGCCAAGCTTCACGCCCCCTGCACACCCCCCGGCGCACGCCGGGGTGATTCATCCGCGCCCCGCTCCGGGGCGCCACGCGGCGCGATCCACGGTCACGACCGACCGGGCTCCAGCGCCGTACGTCTACGTCTCCATCTGCAACTGCGGGTACGGGTACGGGGTCACGCGGCGAGCGCGAGCGCTCCTCGGGCGGGGACCGCGGGGGCTCCGACTCCGCCTCGGACTCCGACTCCGACTCCGACTCCGACAGGGGATGCGGCCGAGGGCAGGAGCCGATCGGCGGTTCCCGGTCCGGCGCCCATGGCCGCGGCGGTGGTCGAGCGGCGGACGGAGGGGTTCTTGCCGTGGGCCTCGGCGCGGATCCGCTGCTTGATGGTCGGCGGCAGCGAACCGCCCCGCATCATCGCCCGCCAGGTCCGCCGGGCCGCGACGGCCGGTCGGGCGACGGGGACCGCGGCTGCGGAGGCCGCAACGCCGGCAGCCGGAGCGTCGCCCGCCGGGGCGGTGGCGCCGGCCAGAGCCGCCTTCCCGCCGAGGCCGAGGGAGGAGAGGAGGGCCACGAGGGCGGTGAGGAGGGTGGTCCAGATCGATGAGAGGGCGCTGCGGTGAGCCATGACGGGGTGCCTCGATTCGCGATGTTCCGACGGGCGGATCTGCATACATTCGTCATGATGTGTTCGCAACCGCACCGCCCCCACCCTCCGCGCCGATCTTCCGACAAACACCACCCGGAAGGACGTATGAACGCCGAAGCAGGCCCGGGTCGGGGACCTGGGCCTGCTTCGGAAGAGCGGAGACGGAGGAGCGGAGGGGAGAAAGGCGGGCCGTCAGAAGATCCGGAGGCCGATCCGGCCGAGGATGGTGCCGGCGTGCGTGCCGTAGACGGCCAGGACCGCGATGCCGGCGAGGAGCACCGCGCCGAGGAGGGTGCGGCGGACGATGCAGGCGTTCATGCGTGCTGCCTTTCGTTCACAGGAACGGGATGGGTGGCGTCGCCGACGGTCAGGACCGTGTCGCAACGGTCACGGACGGCATCGTCATGGGTGGCGATCACGACGGCGCAGCCCTCTTCGCACATCGTGCGGAGGATGTCGACGACCATGGTGGTGTTGTCGTGGTCGAGGGCGCCCGTCGGTTCGTCGGCGAGGACGAGGGCGGGCTGCTTGACGATCAGGCGGGCCAGCGCGACGCGCTGCTGCTCACCGCCGCTGAGCCGGTGGACCTGCTCCTTCTCCCGTCCGGCCAGCCCGACCCGCTCCAGGGCCTCGGCGACGGTCGGAGCGTCCTTCCTCGCCCGTCGCGGCTTCATGGCGACTTCGAGGTTGGCGGCGACGCTCGCGTTCTCGATCAGCGCGTAGTTCTGGAACAGGTAGCCGAGAACGTCACGCCGGTAGTGCCGTGTGGCGCGCGGGCCGAAGCCGGTGATGTCGCGGCCCTCGTGCCGGATCGCCCCTGAGCTTGGTGCGTCGAGGAGGCCGAGGCAGTTGAGCAGCGTCGACTTGCCGGAGCCGCTCCGGCCGGTCAGGGCCAGCATCTCGCGGCGCGCCACGGTGAAGGAGAGATCGGACCAGAGGGTTCGCGGGCCAAAGGACTTGGACAGGCTCTCGATCTCGATCATGTGGAAACTCCTGCAGAAAGGTGGGGGATCACGACTCGGTCGCCCCTTCCTTGACGATCCGGCGGTGGAAGACGACGAGGGCCACGAGCACCGCCGCGACCTCTACGGCGACGAGCACACCGGTGACGCCGAAGTCGAGCCCGGTGAATTCGGCGGGCGGGGTGGGGGCGGGGATGCCGAGGCTTTCGTAGCGGGCGGCGTCCTGGTTCTGCTGCCACACCTGGAAGGGCACCCATCCGGCGAGCAGCACGGCCAGCAGGCCTTCGAGCAGCAGGACGGGACGGTGGGTGGCCGTGAAGGTCCAGCCGCTGATGTGGCGGGCGAAGATCGCCTGGGCGTTCTTGCGGGAGTGGACGATGCAGACGCCGATCCCGGTGATGAGCAGCACCGCCACGGCCACCACCAGGTTGAACAGCTGGAGCCGGAAGTCTCCGACCACCTTGCGCAGCTCGAGCGCGGCGTCCTGCCCCACGGGGGTCACGGCGGTGACGTACGACTCCAGGTGCCGCTGCTGGACACCGGCCGTGACGTCGTCCGGGTTGTGGAAGACGATGCTGCGCTGGGAGGCGTAGCTCGTGTAGCCCTTGTCGCTCAGGTAGGGCGCGCCGTTGGGGAAGACGATGATGACGGGGTCCGTCACCAGGGAGTCGTCCGCGCCGGGGTTGTCCGAGGCGCGCGATTTGCCGCGCGGGTTGTAGGTGAAGACGCGCTGCCCGTCCTTCGTCGGCATGGTCTTCACCTGCGCCGGAGCGATCTTGCTCGGGTCGCTCGGGCTCAGCCACGTCGGCGTGAGCTCCTTGAGCCGGGCGGTGTGCTGCGCGAGGTTCTCGGGGACGAGGAGCCGGACCTGGTCGGGGGCGGCGGCGGTCGGTTCGATCCGTCGTCCCGCCGGGTCGAGGAGGGGCTGCTTCCCGAGGAAGGACTCGTTGACGACCAGCAGGTCGCCCTTGGTCAGACCCGGTATGCCGGCCGACAGCCGCAGGTCCCGGTGCCCGGCCACGATGATCTGGCCGTCCCGGTCGGCCTGGCGGAGCCAGGGGCCGACGTTCTCGTCCAGGCTGCGCAGCGCCGTGTCGGTCGCCAGGCTGCCGTTGAACCGGATCGAGGTGGCGTCGCCGATCTTCGCGTACGCCTCCCGGCTCTCCTGCCGGGCCAGGACGTCCTGGGCGCCGAGCACGACGGCCGTGGCGATGCTGAGGGCGAGGAGCAGCGCGGGTATCCGTACGACGTAGGCGCTGATCGACGCGGCGCGCGCGGGCAGTTCGCCCTTGAGGGCGCGCAGGACGTCGGTCTGGAACGTCAGCCAGAGCATGGCCGAGTGGGTGACGAGGGCGATCAGGCTGAGCGCGAAGGTGACGCCCAGGGCGATCGCGGCGAACTGGCGGATCCACGCCAGTCCGTTGTAGAGGCCGAGGATCAGCAGGGTGAGGGCGGAGACCGCGGCGCAGGCGACCGTCCAGAACGCCGCCAGCTGCCGCATGTCCCGCAGGAGGATCCGGCCGAACGATCTGCCCTGGAGCCGCTGCACCCCGTAGGCCTTGGCGTTGAGCAGGACGCTCGCGCCGGTCATCGTGACGACGGCGAGCGCGACCACGAAGAACGAGCGGTACAGCGCGCTGTCGGCGTAGACGGTGGTCAGCTGCGCCAGGGAGAAGGGCTGGTTGACGGAGGCGACCAGCCCGAGGTCGTTGAGGGTCCGGGTCAGCGACGTGGCGGCGGCGTCCGGGCCGAAGACGTAGTAGAAACCGCGCGGGTCGCGCTGGCCCAGCTCGGCGACGGGGTGCACCTCGGTCTGATATCCGCGGCTGAACGCGGGATAGCCCTCGCGCAGCCAGTCGGAGTGGGGGCCACCGGGTGCGAGGTAGAGATGACGGCGGTGGGACGGGTCCTTGAGGTCGGGGACCTCGCGTGCGACCGTCGCGTGGTTCTTCGCGGCGAAATCGGCGACCACGGCGGCGACTTGCGAGCCGCTGGCCGCGCCGTCGGCGTCCGTCACCCAGACGACGGCGGAGTGCCCGAGGGCCCAGTCCTCGTCGAGGCTCCGGAGGAACAGGAAAGAGAGGGTCGCGGAGAACGCCAGGACGACGGCGTGGGCGAACTTGATACCTCGATGCAGCATCTATTGCCTAGCTAGGGGCACTTCTGGAGCGCAGCGCGTGGGGGGAGCGAGCCGCCCGGCCCCGGAGGGCCGGACGGCTCAGCACTGAAAGGCCGGGGCGTGGGACCCGGCTCAGATCAGCAGGAGGTGTTGTAGTACGACTTGTTGCCGCTCAGCTTCACCTTGGCCTGGGTGATGGACCAGGAGCCCGCGGAGGCCTCGTCGCTGTCGATGTAGGCACCGACGGAGGTCGAACCGTGGCACTTGGAGCCGTGGTAGTAGTCCGACCACACCGTGGCGGTACCGGCGCCGTAGCTCCACTCGCCGCCACCGACGTAGGCGGTGGTCGCCAGGGCCGGAGCGGCACCGGCGATGATGAGTGCGCCGGTGGCGACTGCGACCTTCATGCTGCGCTTGATCTGCACTGCTGACTTCCTTCATTCACGTGCTGATGATCATCTGGAAATGATCTTTGCGGAGGGTGCCAAATCCATCGGGGGCATGTCAACCGGCCATATGGCTCAAAGGCGTTGGTACGCCCGGCCCTCCGCGGTTGCGTGGCGATACTCACATTCGCCGAGGTCAGGGGGGCCGGCCACGTCAGCAGAAGCCAGTGGGTGGCACGCGTCCCCGGCGGCTGGCGCAGGCGCTGAATTCGCAGAGGGAAACCACGGACGTCGGCAGCGGCGGACGGCCCGCACGACACAACGGCCCCCGACCAGGTCTCCCGGTCGGGGGCCGTTCATGTGCGGTGGGTGTGGGATTTGAACCCACGGTGACTCGCGCCACGACGGTTTTCAAGACCGTTCCCTTAGGCCGCTCGGGCAACCCACCCTCGCCCCGGCCGACCAGCGGCGGAGCGGGGTACAGAGTACCGGCTGGCGCCACTGCTCGGGGCTCCCTCGAATCGCCGTTGCGATTTCCGCCGGTGGGTGCGCATACTCCGCTGCGCTCAGCGCTCGAACAACCGGGCGACTTTCAAGGCATCAGGGACATCCATGGCCGCAATCATCCTCATAGGTTCTCTCGTGGCCGCGTACTGGCTGCGGTACGGGCTGCTCCCCCTTCGGCCCCAGAACGGCCGGCTGCCCGGGCCCGATCCGCAACTCCAGCCCGTCCTCAAGGCCGTCCGCACGGGGGAGTGGGAGCCGGCGGCCCTCCTCGTGGGCTCTGCCGGGAGCGACTGGAACCTGCGCGCGCACTACGTGCAGCACCTCGCGTACACGGCCGTCTACGACGACGACGCCTGGCTCGGAAAGTGGCACGCCGCCCGCCCCGAGGACCCGGACGCCATGCTGGTCAGCGCGTGCGCGCGCGTCGAGTACGCCTGGAAGCTGCGAGGAGCCGCCTACGCGAGCGCGACCTCCACCGAGCAGTTCCAGGGCTTCCACCGTGAGTTGGTCGGGGCTCAGCAGGATCTCGCGCACATCGCCGCACTGAACCCCGATGACCCCACCCCGCTCGCCAAGGAGATCTGGGTCGCCCTCGGACTGGGGTACTCCAAGGAGCAGATGCGATCTCTGTGGACCGAGGTCACCAAGCGGGCGCCCGACCACTACCAGGCCCACTCCGCCGCCCTGCAGTACAAGTGCCGCAAGTGGCGCGGTTCCGCCCAGGAGGCCGAGCAGTTCGCAGCCGAGGCCGCTCGACGGGCGCCGAGGGGCAGCCTGCTGACCGTGCTGCCGCTGGTCTCCTGGTACGAGCACCACGTCCTCAGTGCCGAGGGGCGCGTGCCCGCCGATTTCTTCCGGACCCCGGTGCTCACCGCGCTCGTCGACGCCGCTCTCGACGACGTGGCCGCAGCCGAAGGCCACCCGAACCTGCCCTCGGCACGGCACGCGCTCGCGTACTTCCTGCTCCGCCAGGGCCGCTACCGGGCAGCGGTGGAGCAGTTCCGCCACGTCGACGGCTACGCGGAAGCGTTCCCCTGGCGGTACCGGCCGTGGAAGAAGCTGTCCTACCGTGCCCACCGCACGCGGGCCATGTGGGGAGCCCTGCTCACCCGCGGGTGAGCGAGGCCTGCCGGGCTCCCCACATCGGGTCAGGAGACCTGGGCCTTGTCGTAGGCCGCCTTCGCCTCGTTGCCGAAGTAGGGGCCGTACATCCGGTTCGGCAGGAAGGTGTAGCCGAAGCTGTTCACCGAGACCTGGGTGCCCAGGCCCGTGGCCTCGTTGAAGTCCTGGAACCAGGGGCCGCCGCTGGAACCGCCGGTCATGTTGCAGGCCAGGCTGTGGTCGCGGGTCAGCAGGAAGTCCTTGCCGCTGTTGCCGCTGCAGTAGACCAGCTTCGTTCCGTCGTACGGGGCCGCGGCCGGGAAGCCGAAGGAGTACATCTTCTTGTTGTAGCCGCCGTTGAACAGGATGCCCTGGGCGCCGACGGCCTGGCTGAGGGTCTGGCCGTTCAGCGGGGCGACGACGGCCAGGCCGACGTCCATGTTCATGTCCTCGCTCGCCGCCCACTGGTCGGTGGCGAAGGTCTTGGTGGCCGACCACTGGCCGTAGGGCGCGGACCCGTTGTTGTAGGCCGGCACGAAGACCCAGTTCGTGTGCCAGGCGCCCTGGTACTTCACGCAGTGGCCGGCCGTGATGACCGTGCTGCCGTTGGCGCTGGTCACCGAGTCGCCCGAGCAGGAGGCGGTCCGGTCACCCATCGTGAATAAGACCCGGCCCGAGGTCTTCACGACCGCGCCGCCGCCCGTCCACGCGCCGCCCGCCTGCGGGAAGGCGGTGGGGGACGCGGCCGCCGTCGGGGGGATCCTGGTGGCCGCCGGCGAGGAGGCGGCCGGGGTGCGGGACGTGCCGGGGACCGCCGTCACGTCGAGCGGGGTGGCGCTCCGCATCCGCTCGGCGGTCCAGAAGCCGGAGGTGTGCTGCTGCCGGAAGGACGCGGGGGCGTCCGCCGCGACCGAGGGACCGGCCGCCGTCAGGACGCCCGCGACCAGGGCTCCCGCCGAGAGCAGGACGGATAAGGCCGTGCGATGACGATTCACGCATGACTCCTTCTGCCGTGCCCGGTCCGGTGAAGCCGGGCAGGGTGGGGGTGAAGAACGGTCGGTGCGGATCGGCCGTGCGTGGTGCGCGTGCGTGGTGCGCGTGCGTGGTGCGCGTGCGTGGTGCGCGTGCGTGGTGCGCGTGCGTGGTGCGCGTGCGTGGTGCGCGTGCGTGGTGGCTTGTGCCTGGTGCGGCCTTGTCGGGGCAGAGTGGCACGGCCGCGCGTCAATGTCAGCGGGCAGTCAGAACGTTCGGTCGGTTCCGGCCAGGAATTGGCCAACTCCTCGCCGTTGCACCGTCATACGGTGAGCACCACGCCCGCGTACGAAACGCCGGCCACCACCACCCACGCCCCGAGCCCCAGCGCCGCCGCCCGCCCCCCGGTCCGGGCCAGCGTCGGCAGGTGCACCGCGCTCCCCAGGCCGAACAGGGCCGCTGCCAGGAGTGCCTCCTGCGCGGTGTGTGCCCACTCCAGCGCTACGTCGGGCAGTGCGCCGGTGGCGCGCAGCGCGGCCGCGGCCAGGAAGCCGGCGACGAACAGCGGAACCGGGGCCGGCCGGCGCCCCGAGGCCGTGCGCACCCCGCGTCGCCGGGCCCGCACGGAGAAGGCCACGACCGCCACCAGCGGGGCGAGTAGCGCCACCCTCATGAGCTTGACCAGCACCGCCTCACCCAAGGCGTCCGGGCCTGCGGTCTGCGCGGTCGCCACCACCTGGCCGACGTCGTGGACGCCGGCGCCGACCCACCGTCCGAAAGCCGGGTCGGAGAGTCCCAACGGGCCTTGGAGGAGAGGGAGTACCGCGATGGCGAGGGTTCCGCAGAGGGTGACCAGCGCCACGGAGGCAGCCACGTCCTCCTCGTCGCTGCCCGACACCTCGCTCACCGCGCCGATCGCCGAGGCCCCGCAGATCGAGTAGCCGGTGGCGATCAGCAGCGGCTGGTCGCCGGGGAGGCCGAGACGCCGCCCGAGCCAGACGGTTCCGAGGAAGGTGGCCGCGACCACCCCCACCACCATCGCCACCGTGGCCCAGCCGAGCCGGAGCACCTGGTCCAGCCCCAGGCCGAGGCCCAGCAGCACGATGCCGATCCGCATGAGCCGCCGGCCGGCCAGGGAAAGGCCCGGGCGCGCGGTTCCGCGTACGAAGGTCCGCAGACCGGGGAGATGCGCCACCGCGATGCCCAGCACCACCGAGGCCGTCAGCATGGGTACGGCGGACACGAGACGGTGGATGCACCAGGCGGTCAGCGCCCCGCCCACGGCCATCGCCAACCCGGTCCAGGGAGTGGATGTTTCACGTGAAACATGCCGGACCGCCGCGCCGTGCGGGCGGTGGAGGAGGGCCATCAGTCGACGGGGAGCGTATAGACGCGGCGGATGCTGGTGCCCAGCCGGGACACGTCGGCCCCGTACACGTGCACGGATATCGCCTTGGTGCCACAGGAGTTGCGCACCTTGTGGATGTCGCCGGGCGGGGCGAAGCCGCAGACCTCACCCTGTGCGTTGACCACGTCCTCGGTGGCCACCAGGCGGGCCGGGCCGACGCCCGGCGCGAGCCGGAAGCGGCGTTCGCTCTCCTCGCCCTGGTGCACTCCGGCCACGCACCACGACACGTGGTCGTGGATGCAGGTCTCCTGCCCGGGCAGCCAGACCAGGGCCACCACCGAGAAGCTGCCGTCCGACTCGGCGTGCAGGATGTGCTGGCGGTACCGCTCCGGGTCGCCCTCCTGCTGCGCCGGCGCCAGGAGGTCGGGCGCGCCCAGGTGCGGGGCGAGCCGTTCACCCACCAGATACGCGGTGAGGTCGGGAGCCAGCCCCCGCTCCACGACGGTGCGGATCTCACTGACGAGGGCGGCCATCCTCGTGGTGGTGCGGGCCGGCGTGGTGGTGGTCATATCGGCAGCGTGCTGCCGTCGTTCCATCACGTCCAACGACAGTTATGACCTGAAATCCCAAGCACTGCTTATGGGTTGACCCGCAGCTGACCCTGGGTTGATCAGCAGCCGACCCGGTTCGCCGCCGCCTGCTTCAGTGCGTCGAGGACCACGGCCGTCGCCGGAATCCGCAGGTGGTCCCGGTAGACGTAGGCGGCGATGTGCCGGCGCGCGGCGGGCTGGAGCGCCCGCCCGCAGACCCGGCTCAGCGAGAGGGAAGGCAGCACCAAGGCGGGCATCATCGCCACCCCCAGCCCCTGTGCGACCAGGCTCTGCACCACCAGGTTGTCGTCGGTGGCGAAGCGGATGTCGGGTACGAAGCCCAGCTCCGCGCACTCGTGCAGCAGGTTCGCCCGGCAGCGCGGACAGCCGGCGATCCAGCGTTCCTCGGCGAGGTCGGCCAGGTGCACGGCGCGGCGCCGGGCCAGGGGGTGCCCGGTCGGGAGCAGCACCGTCAGCTGGTCCTCCAGCAGCCTGACCTCGGCGACCTCCTCCGGGATCTCCTCGTGCAGGCCGGGATAGGTGAAGGCCAGGGTGATGTCGCACTCGCCGCGCTCCAGCCGGCGCAGCGATTCCGGCGGCTCGCCCTCCAGCAGCTCCACCTGGACGCCCGGATGGTCTTTGGCCAGGCCGCTCAGGGCCTCCGGTACGAGGGTGACGTTGGCGCTGGGGAAACCGCACAACCTGACCCGCCCGGTGCGCAGGCGGGCGTACGCCCTCAGCTGCGCCTCGGCGGCGGAGAGGTTGCCGAGGATGGTCTCGGCGTGCCGGGAGAGCGACTCCCCGGCCTCGGTGAGCTGCATCTTGCGGCCCACGCGGGTGAACAGCGGGGTGCCGACGGCGCGTTCGAGCGCCTTCATCTGCTGGGTGATGGCGGGCTGGGTGTACCCCAGCACGCGGGCGGCCGCCGAGTACGACCCGGAGGCGACCACCGCGTGAAAGGTCCGTATGTGCCGGGAATCGAACACCAACGAAGCATAAGCGGACGTTGGAGGGGCCGTAGGCAGAATCCCGCCTACGGCCCCCTCGTCATCGGGCCACCGCCGTGGCCGTTACCGCTACTTGTCGCCGACCCGCGAGCCAAGCGTGATGTCGACCGTGGTCGGCTTGCCGCTGCGCAGGTAGGTCAGCTTCACGGTGTCGCCGGGCTTGTACGTCCAGATCATGCTGATCAGGGTCGGGCCGCTGTCGACCGGCCTGCCGCCGAACTCGGTGATGACGTCGCCGGGCTTCAGGCCGGCCTTGCCCGCCGGGCCGTTCGGGTCTACCAGCTCGTTGGCCGCCGCACCCTGCTCGGAGATCTTCGCGCCCTCCGCCTTGGCCTGGAGGTCCACGGAGACCGAGATCACCGGGTAGACCGGCTTGCCCGTCTTGATCAGCGATTCGGCGACGTTCTTCGCCTGGTTGATCGGGATGGCGAAGCCGAGGCCGATGGAACCGGCCTGGCCGCCGCCGAAGCCGCCGTTGCCGGCCGACTGGATGGCGGAGTTGATGCCGATGACCGCGCCGCGGCCGTCGAGCAGCGGGCCGCCGGAGTTGCCCGGGTTGATCGAGGCGTCGGTCTGGAGCGCGCTCATGTAGGAGTTCTTGCTGCCGCTGCCGTCTCCGGAGGCGACCGGGCGGTTCTTGGCGCTGACGATGCCGGTGGTGACCGTGTTGGACAGGCCGAAGGGGGCGCCGATCGCGATGGTCGAGTCGCCGACCGCGACCTTGTCGGAGTCGCCGAGCGGCAGCGGCTTGAGGCCGGCCGGCGGGTTCTTCAGCTTGAGGACGGCGACGTCGTAGCCCTGGGCTCGGCCCACCACCTCGGCGTCGTACTTCTTGCCGTCGGAGAAGATCGCGAAGAGCTTGCCGCCGTTCGCGGCGGAGGCCACCACGTGGTTGTTGGTGAGGATGTGGCCCTGCTGGTCGTAGACGAACCCGGTGCCGGTGCCGCCCTCGCCGTCGCCTGCCGAGGCCTCGATGGTGACCACGCTGGGCAGTGCGCCCGCGGCCAGGCCGGCGATGGAGCCCGCTTCGCGCTTGATGTCCTTGGGGATGGCCGCGCTGATCGTGGTCGAGCCGGTGCCGTTGTTGCTGCGCTCGGCGGCCCAGTAGCCGACGCCGCCGCCGATGCCGCCCGCGAGGAGGGCCGCCACGAGCACGCCCGCGATGAGGCCGCCCTTGCCCTTCGGCTTGGGCGCGGGGGCGCCGTCGGTGGTCAGGGGAGCACCCCAGGCACCGCCGCCGTGACCACCGTACGCCGGCACGGTGGGCGGCGGGGGCGGCCAGCCCTCGGCTCCGTGTGCGGCCGGCGCGAGAGCCTGACCGTAGGCCGGCGCGGGCGGGATGTGCTGGGTGGGCTCGGTAGCGGGCGTCGGCGGCAGCTGCTGGGTCACCGGCTCGGCGGCCACGGGCCCGGTCGCCGGAGCGGCCGGGACGTGCGCCGCGGCCTGCGGTGCGGCGTCGGCCGGCTGCGGAGCAAGCTCGTGTCCCGCCTGCGTCTCGGAGGCCGGAGCAGGGGGTACGGACGGGGCCGCGGGGGGTGTGGGGGCCGCGGTGCCCTCGTTCTCGTTGCTCACAGCGCTCTCTCCTCGTCACACACGGCTTCGAAAAATCTCTGGCGATCGGTCCGACTGAACGTTCGACGTGCCGCACAAGTTCCTGGGCAAAGCCTTTCCCATGACCCGTCAGAGCACTGTAAGCCGGACCTGTGCATCTCTCCCCATTCTTTATATCCGACATTTCGGACGGATCCACAGGATGGACCTCGACGCCGGGGGCCCCCTCGGTGGCACGATGACCCGGTGACCCACGCAATGCCGCGCACCATCCAGGTCGTCGCCCACCGCGGCGCCTCGGAGGACGCCCCCGAGCACACCCTGGCCGCCTACCGCAAGGCGATCGAGGACGGCGCCGACGGCCTCGAATGCGATGTCCGGCTCACCGCCGACGGCCACCTGGTGCTGGTCCACGACCGCCGGGTGAACCGAACCTCGAACGGCCGCGGCGCCGTATCGGCCCTGGAGCTGGCCGATCTCGCCGCTCTCGACTTCGGCTCCTGGAAGGACCGCGAGGAGTCCCCCGACTGGGACGCGGACCCCGAACGGACCTCCGTCCTCACCCTGGAGCGCCTGCTGGAGCTCGTCTCCGACGCCGGACGTCCCGTACAGCTCGCGATCGAGACGAAGCACCCGACCCGCTGGGCCGGACAGGTGGAAGAACGCCTCCTCTTCCTCCTCAAGCGCTTCGGCCTGGACACCCCGCCCGCCGCGGGGCCGCACCCGGTCCGGGTCATGAGCTTCTCCGCGCGCTCCCTGCACCGGGTGCAGGCGGCCGCCCCGACGATCCCGACCGTGTACCTGATGCAGTTCATCTCGCCCCGGATGCGGGACGGGCGGCTGCCGGCCGGGGTGACGATCGCCGGCCCCGGGATGCGGATCGTGCGCAACCACCCCGGCTACATCCGCAGGCTCCAGGACGCGGGCCACTCCGTACACGTATGGACAGTGAACGAGCCCGAAGACGTTCAGCTCTGCGCTGATCTGGGTGTGGAAGCGATCATCACGAACAGACCCCGCCAAGTTCTGTCCCAACTGGGGCGCTGACGTCCCGATTTGCGCACCCGTCACCCCTGACTCTCCAGTAACAGGGTGTGCTCCGGCGCATCCGCTCCGCATTCGTTCGGCATGAATGCGTCAGAGGGGCCCGCTTCGGCGGTTTCCGGTCCAGGCCATTGGGGCATCCAGACCATGCGTGGGGCTAAGGAGGTTCCGGGGGTGGCGTTGGTGGTGGCACAAGAAGTGCCCACGTCGTCGTGCATGGACGTACGCCATGGTCCTGCGGGCGTGGGCGAGGCGAGACACCGGATGCGCGAACAACTGCGTATCAGCGGTGTGCCCGAATCGGTCGTGGACGATGCCGTACTGATCCTTTCCGAACTGCTCAGCAACGCCTGCCGACACGGCAGGCCCCTGGGCACGCGGGAAGTCGGGGACGGGGAGATACGCGCCGCATGGCGCGTCGACAGAGCGGGGCGGCTGACGGTCGAGGTCACGGACGGGGGCGGTCCCACCCGCCCTGTTCCTGCAACGCCCTCGGTCACCGCGCGCGGCGGCCGGGGGCTGAACATCATCAGCGCCCTTGCCCAGGACTGGGGTGTCCGGGACGGAGCGGCGGGTGAGGTCACCGTGTGGGTGGTCGTTGCCTGTGGGCCCCGGCACGAGGATTTCGCTACGCGCGTTGCGCCCCCGGCGATCGACTTCAGCACGGCGTTCGACGACCTGGACCCCTGACTGCGGGATCCCTGACAGCACAGCCCTGCAGCACACGTGAAGCACAGTGATCCGCACGACCAACAGAACAGCAGTACCGGTCATCCGCACAGGCGGCCGTCCGGGAGCGCACGCCGACCGTGCTCCCGGCCGCACCCCACCGGTTCCGGCGGTACGAACGGCTAGGCTCGCGCCCAGACAAGACGCCGTACCGCCGCAACCGGGAGACACGCACGATGGCCAAGAAGCGCCCCGCAGCCAAGACTGCAAAGCCGCAGCTCAACAACGGTGAGATCCCCGTTGTGGGCGCGCGCGAGCCCTGCCCCTGCGGATCCGGGCGCCGCTACAAGGCCTGCCACGGCGCAGCCGCCGCCCACGCCGTCACCGAGCACGTGCAGCGCCCGTTCGAGGGCCTGCCGGGCGAGTGCGACTGGGTCGCGCTGCGCGAGCTCGTGCCCGCCGCCACCGTCCCGCTCACCCTCAAGGGCGGTCTGCCCGAGGGCGTTCCCTCCGTCACGCTGGTGACCGTACTGCCCATGGCCTGGCCGGCGCTGCGCCGCGAGGACGGGTCCGTCCTCCTCGGCCTGCAGAACGACTCGTCCAGCGGGGACCTCGGCCGCGACATGGCCGACACGCTGGAGCGCGCGCTCGTAGCGGAGCCCGGTACTCCGGTCGCTGCCCGCCGGGTTCCCGCCGAGGGCCCCCGACTTCAGGATCTCCTGGACGCGGACGGCGGTTTCGAGCCGGTTGTGCACAGCGGCTTCGAATTCTGGATTCCGGAATCCGAGAGCGCGCAGAACGCCTCCCCGGAGATCGCCGCCTCGCTGGAGCGCGCCAACGCGGCCGCCATTCCCACCGTCAAGCTGACCGGCGTGGACGCCGCCTACTGGTGCGAGACCCCGGAGAAGAACCACCTGCGCTGGGTCATGCCGCACCCCGAGGAGAAGCTGCTCGACGCCCTCGCGCGGCTGCACGCGGCCGGCACGACCTCCCTCGGCGAGGGCACGAAGCTCGTCGGTTCCTTCCGCGCGCACGGCCTCGTGGTCCCCGTCTGGGACCTGCCCACCGGGGTGACGGCCGACGACGTCGAGAAGCCCGCGGCAGAGTTCGCGGAGCGGCTGGCCGGGGCCCTGGCCACGGACGCCCCGCTGACCACGGAGGAGCGCCGGGCACGCGGCGGACTCACCAACCGCCAGGTGACCCTCAGCTGACCGAGCGCACGCGTGGAGCCGGTGACCGGAGTCACAACTCCCGCTAATCGTCTGCAAATCGGTGTCTGAATATCAGAGATCGAATTTGCGAACAGGCGATCTCTTGTTACCGTTCTTGTAGCCCGGTCGCTGGTGCATCCCCCGTCGCCAGCGACCGGGCCCTTCCATTTACGGCGGTACTCAACCGTCACGCGGTCCCGACGAGTTGCTCCCGGACCGCAGCAGCAGCTCCCCTTCATCATCCGGAACTGCAAACTCCGCTACGGCCGAGTAACTGTCCGGATCGCCGGCCGACTCTTCCTTCGGCGTCTCGCACAGGCCCGGCTCGTCGCCCGCGCCGACCACGCAGCGGATCTGCACCGTGCGCCCGGCCGGACCCATCATCGTCAGCACGGCATCCAGCGCGCGACCACTCGTGTTCCTGTAGTAACTCCGGCCCCACGTATGGCCCTCGCCCACCAGCACGCAGGTCTGCGCCTCCACTCCGTGCGGCGAGGACAGTTCAGGACCGCAGCGGGAATCGGTCCGGGGCTGCTCGGCCGGACCGGGCTTCCCAGGCTCCACCGCCGCCGGCCGCGCCGGGGCCGCGGGGGACGTACGAGAAGAGTCCGAAAGCCCGAGCGCCGAGAACAGGCCGCCGCCTTTTCCGTCACCCTGACCGGCAAAATCCGGCCCGGCGATCGCTCCGGCGAGCGGGAGCGACAAGATGATCAGCACACCGGTGCCGATACCGATCAGGCGGAGATTCATTCGCCGAAGATAGCGACGCGGGAATGGGGCGCGGAGATCCCCGCGCCCAATTCCCCTCGAAACTGGTCCCGCTGGCACCCGTACGAGTGATCCGCCGACGCCCTGCAGGTCAGTACGCGAGCCTGCTGCCACCGCCGGGTGCGCCGCTGCTCGCTTCGACCAGCGCGTCCACGACCGCCTCGACCTCGGGCAGCCAGAGGTTCACCCCACCCTGCGGTTCCGGCTCCGCCGTCGACTGCGGCTGTGCCTGCCGCTGTTGTTGCTTCCGCTGCTGGGGCTGGGGCCGCGGCTCCCGTTCCCAGCGCACCTGGCCACCGCTGGACGCGGCGGACGGCGGCAGCAACAGGTAGCCGCCCTCGCCGTGGAAGCGCAGCGAGGAGGGCACGTGGTCCTTCGCGTAGAGGAGTTCGCCGAGCCGCTCCAGCGAATACGGCGCCACCAGCAGCGACCAGCGGGTGGGAGTGGCCACGACCGGCCCGAGCCGCATGCCCTGCGCGTCCAGTCGTACGAGGGCCCGCGCGGCCGCGCCCGCCGGCAGGCTCACCGCGCACGGGGCGGTCCCGCCGGTGGCCATCAGAACGGGGGCGGTGGGCCGGTTGGTCCACCACCAGACCACCATCCGGGGGTCGGTGGTGGCGGCGAGCAGCCCCGGGTCGAAGGGGTGGGCGCCGGGGACGACGCAGTCGGGATCGGGGCAGGCGCACCGCGAGCCGTCGGTGGCGGACCGGCCGACACCGGGCAGCACGGGCCACTGCCATGTGGTGGCGCAGACGAGCGCCGCGTCGAGGAGAGCGGACGCGGTGCCGCTCTGTCCCGGGTCGGGGCGCAGGGATTGAAAGCGATCGCGGAGCCGCTGGAGACGCCTTCCGAGGATCTCGCGCATGAGCGCTCGTTCCTTTCCGTTGAACGCCGAGGGCCACATCACACCAGGTAACCGGTGTCTCACCACACGTACAGGTTTCGCGTCACTGTCCGCCAGAAGCAGGTTCACACGGTTCGTGCAGTTTCTTCCATCACACGTCCGGCGGGGGCGGAGCGCGACCCGCGCCGGCGGCCGAGACCGGCTGCCGCCGCTAAGGACGACGGCCCGTGCCAGGTGGTTCCAAGCGGTTCCCGGCGGCCCCAACTGCCCCCGGGTGCCACCGAATACGTACCCGACCCCCCTGCGGCGCCCGCCCAGTCGACCTCAAAAACCGACTGCTTCCAGCTTTTTCCGGCCAAGTTCTAGCCTTGGCTCGACAGTGAGTTGCCGTCCCACGGACACCAGGATTCCCACCTGGGCAATGCTGGACATCCATCCACGTGTGCGTGTAGATGTGGATTCCTTGATGGCGGCGCAGCACGATCTGGGGGTTTGCGATGCTATATGGCGAATCGCACCAGGTGGAAAGGCGGACGCCATGAGCGCCCCGCATCTGCCGAAAGTGGCTGGAATCGATCCGGCAGTTACCGCGTCACCGCACACTGCGGCGCCCGCACCCGCCCGAACCGCCCCCGCACCGGTCCCACCGCCCGGCCCGGGCAGTGTCATCCAGGACCGGCTGGCGGGCATGGTCTCGGACCTCACCACCCTGCACGAGCTCACCGAGCGGCTGGCCCGCACCAGTGACCTCGACACCTCCCTCCACGAGTTCCTGCGCGCCGGAGCCTCACTCGTCGGCGCCCGCCGCGGCCTGATCGTCCTGGAGCCCTCCGACGGGCTCGGCCCCACCAGCACGATCGGCCTCGGTCTCGGCCACGCCGAGCTCGGCCACATCGAGACCGTGCCGCGCAGCGCGACCTCGTACGGCCGGATCCTCGACGGACTGCCCGATGCCCACGGCGGCTCCGAGGTCCTCCCCGAACCGGGCGAGCCCCCCGGCACCGGGGGTTTCGCCGCCCCCGTCGACCCCCGTCACCGCGAGGTCGCGGCCCGTCTCGGCTACGCCGCCAGCTACGCGCTCCCGCTGACCGCCGAAGCCACCGGCAGGCTCGGCGCGGCCGTCTGGCTCTACGACGAGCAGGCCGAGCCGAACGACCGCCAGCGCGACCTCGCCGGGCTGTACGTCCGGCACGCCGCCGAACACCTGGCCCGGATGCTGGAGGTGGAGCGCTCCCGCTCGCGCCTGGCGACCGTCGCCGAGGAACTGCTGCCCAGCCGGCTCCCCCGGATCCCCGGCGTGCAGCTCGCCGCCCGCCACCACACGGGGCCGCGCGGCGGCGGCGACTGGTACGACGCGCTGCCGCTACCCGAGGGCGCCCTGGGCCTGGCCGTCGGCTCCGTCACCGGATCGGGGCCGAGCGCCGTCGCCGCCATGGGGAGGCTGCGGGCATCGCTGCGCGCCTATGCCGTCATGGAGGGCGAGGACCCGGTGGCGGTCCTGTCCGACCTGGAACTGCTGCTGCGCCTCACGGAGCCGGCGCGTTCGGCCACCGCGCTCTTCGCCTACTGCGAACCGGCCGGGGGCCCGCACTCCGACGGCCAGGGCCACAAGATCATCCTGGCCGGCGCCGGACACACCCCGCCGCTCCTCATCGGCGAGCACCGCACCGAGTACGTGGAGACCTCGCTCTCCGCGCCGCTGGGCATGCTGTCCTGCTGGGAGGCGCCGAGCGTGGAAATCGAACCGGCACCCGGAGAAACGGTGCTGCTCTACACCGACGGGCTGCTGCACCACACCGGAGACCCGATGGACCGGGCCTACGCACGGCTGCACGCGGCGGCCGCGGGCGTGCCCCGCAGTGTCCGGGAGGACCCGGCGGCCCTGTGCGAGCACATCCTGCGGACCCTGCTGCCCGAGGGGGAGCCGGCCGACGCCCCCGAGGACATCGTGCTGCTCGCCGCCCGTTTCGAGTGAGCCGTCCCGGGTAGGCCGCTTCGAGTTCGGCCGGGCCGCGGTCCACGGTCCGTATCGTGACGGACGGCACGATACGGACCGGCTCTCTCCGCACACGCATACGATGGATGCGGTCCACACCCAGGTCCGTACCGTCGTAGCTGAGGAGAAGACGTGGCTGACGAGCTCACCCCGGAGACCCCGGAAGAAGAGCAGCCCAAGAAGACGCACAAGCAGCGCAAGAACGGTCTGTACCCGGGCGTCAGCGACGAACTCGCCGAGAGCATGCGCACCGGCTGGGCCGACACCGAGCTGCACGGCCTGGAGCCCATCGCCCAGGCCGGGCACACCGCCGACCGGCGCGCCGCGCTGTCCGCGCGCTTCCCCGGCGAGCGCCTCGTCGTCCCCGCCGGCCGTCTGAAGACCCGCTCGAACGACACCGAGTACCCCTTCCGCGCCTCGACCGAGTACGCGTACCTGACCGGCGACCAGACCGAGAACGGCGTCCTGGTCCTGGAGCCCACGGGGGCGGCCGGGCACACCGCCACCGTCTACCTGCTGCCGCGCTCCGACCGGGAGAACGGCGAGTTCTGGCTCTCCGGCCAGGGCGAGCTGTGGGTCGGCCGCCGCCACTCCCTCACCGAGGCCGAGCAGCTCCTGGGCATTCCCGCCAGCGACGTGCGCGCGCTCGCCGAGGCCCTCGCCGAGGCCGAGGGCCCGGTCCGGTGCGTCCGCGGCCACGACTCCGTGATCGAGTCCGCCCTCACCGACAAGGTGACCAAGGAGCGCGACGAGGAGCTGCGCGTCTACCTCTCCGAGGCCCGCGCCGTGAAGGACGCCTTCGAGATCGGCGAGCTGCAGAAGGCCGTCGACTCCACCGTCCGCGGCTTCGAGGACGTCGTGAAGGTCCTGGACAAGGCCGAGGCCACCTCCGAGCGCTACATCGAGGGCACCTTCTTCCTGCGCGCCCGCGTCGAGGGCAACGACGTCGGCTACGGCTCCATCTGCGCCGCCGGCCCGCACGCCTGCACCCTCCACTGGGTCCGCAACGACGGCGACGTCCGCTCCGGCGACCTGCTGCTGCTCGACGCCGGTGTGGAGACGCACTCCCTCTACACCGCCGACGTCACGCGCACGCTGCCGATCAACGGCACGTACACCGACATCCAGCGCAAGATCTACGACGCGGTCTACGCGTCCCAGGAAGCCGGCATCGCCGCGGTGAAGCCGGGTGCGAAGTTCCGCGACTTCCACGACGCCTCGCAGCACGTGCTGGCCGAGAAGCTCGTCGAGTGGGGTCTGCTGGAGGGCCCGGTCGAGCGCGTCCTGGAGCTGGGCCTGCAGCGCCGCTGGACCCTGCACGGCACCGGCCACATGCTCGGCATGGACGTGCACGACTGCGCCGCAGCGCGCACCGAGGCGTACGTCGACGGCACCCTGGAGCCGGGCATGTGCCTCACCGTCGAGCCGGGTCTCTACTTCCAGGCCGACGACCTGACCGTGCCCGAGGAGTACCGCGGCATCGGCGTCCGGATCGAGGACGACATCCTCGTCACGGAGGACGGCAACCGAAACCTGTCCGCCGGACTGCCCCGCACCTCGACCGAGGTCGAGGCCTGGATGGCGCGCCTCAAGGGCTGACGCCCGCGCCGGTTCGCTTCGATGGGCGGGATCCCCTGCGGGGTCCCGCCCATCACCGTGTCTAGAACGCTCCTGAAAATCTTGTCTGAGGGGCCGTCCGGTGTTGGGCTGGGTGGCTCCTCGCGTTATGCGGTGGCCGGGGTGATCGTCCAGGTGCCGCCTGTGCGGGTGAGTCCGAGGTTGATCAGGCGGCGGAGGTTGAGGGCGGCGGCGCGGTTGTGGAGCCAGGTGTTGTTCTTGATGACGCCTCGGTAGGGGACGCGGCGGTTGCCTTTGGCGACGAGCCAGGCGATGGCACGCTCGACCGGTGGTCGCCATCGGCGGTACTCGGCCTGCCAGTGGGGGTCGGTGGCGGCCTGGTCGCGGGCGGCTTTGAGCAGGTCGTACTGGGCGTGGACGCTGAAGACACGGCCGGTCTTGGAGCGGGTGCAGCGGTCCTTGAGCGGGCAGGTGGCGCACAGTTTCTTGAACTGGGCCTGGCGTGCGCCGTTGGCCAGTGGCCGGCCGAGCCGTGCGGTGTGTCCGGCGGGGCAGGTGACGTGTCCCTGTTCGGTGTCGACGGTGAACTCATCGGCGGTGAACCCGCCGGGGACCGCCGGTTTGAGCGGTGGGGGCTTCAGGACCAGGTCGTGGCCCAGGTCCTGGAGGTGTTCGCGCAGGTCGCCGGTGCCGTAGGCGGCATCGCCCAGGGCGGTGACCGGCGCGTCCTCGTCGGCGAGGAGGTCGCGGGCGACGGCTGCCTCGTGGTTGCCGGCCCCGCTGCCGGCGGTCAGCGCGACCTCGGTGAACACTCCCGCCTCGGGCTCGAAGGCCACGTGGGCGCGGAATCCTTCCTGGTGGCGGGTCCGGTTCTTGTGGATGTGACGGGCTTCGGGGTCGACCGTGGACACGGTGCGGTCGCGGACGGTGCCCCGGGCGATGCGCCAGCGCCCGTCGCGGCCGTCGGAGTCGTCGGCGGGCTCCACGTCCTGGCCCGCGACCAGGGCCAGCAGCCCGACGGCGTTCGCCGCGGCTTCCCCGAGTTCCTGCTCGGGCAGGCGGCCCAGCAGGTTCAGTGCGTCGGTGACCAGGGCGTCGACCAGGCGGGTGCGGGCCTGCTCGTCGTTCCACGCGATCTTCGGCTTGCCGGGGTCGGTGTAGTCGTGGGCGGTGCACCAGGTCGCGGCGGTCCGCTCGGCGTGGGGGACCTCGCGGATGACCCTGCGGATCGCGGCGATGAGCTGGGTGACGGTGTCCTGGGTGGCGACCGCGTCATCCAACACGGTGGAGTCCAGGGCACGGCGCTGCTTGCCTTTGAGGACGCCGGTGGCCGCGATGACCTCTCTGACCTTGTGGAACAGCCGGTTCGGGTCACTGGAGCGCTGCAGGCGGCGGCGGAAGTAGGTCAGAAGGGACGGATCGAACGCAGTGTCGTGCAAGCCGAGCCCGCAGGCGGCCTTCCACCGCAGGTCACAGCGCAGTTCCTGAACGACCTCGAAGTCGGAGAGCCCGTGCAGGCTCTGCAGCACCACCGTCACGGCCAGGACCTGCGGCGGCAGCGACGGCCGCCCGTTCGTGGACGGGTACATGTCCGCGAACATCGACCCGGGGAACAGCACCCCGCGGTGCTCGGCCAGGAACGCGAACACACCCCCGGCCGGGATCAACTCCCGGCAGGTCTCCCACACGTCCTCGCCGACGCTCTCGCCATCCCATTCCCCCTGCATACACAGCAGTCTGGCCCCGCGTCAGCACACGCGAGGCCAGAACCCAGATTTTCAGTGATCTTCTAGGACACCTTCAGCAGCGCGTCGTCGCGCCACTTGAGCATCTTGTCGAAGCTCACCACCGCGCCCCGGCCGGGCCGGTTGCGGAAGCGGACGTGGTCGGCCAGTTCGGCGATCAGATCGAGGCCCCGGCCGTGTTCGGCCAGGGCGGGTCTACGGCGGGCCTCCGTCGCGGGCGGGAACCCCGGACCGGAATCGGTCACCTCGATGCGGCAGCAGTCCCCGTCCAGGTAGGCCGTGACGTGGTAGGCCGCGGTCTCGTCCGGAAGGTCACCGCCTCCGCCGTGCTCCACGGCGTTCGCACACGCCTCGCTCAGGGCCACCGAGAGGTCGAAGGAGATGTCCGGGTCCACCCCCGCGGTCTCCATGGTCCCCAGCAGCAGTCGCCTGGCGAGCGGCACGCTCGCGGCTTCGCGCCTCAAGTGGAGAGACCACCAGATGCTCATACGCTTACCTATTGCCGCCCGCAGGGGGCCGTAAGCGCCCTGCGGCCGTCCGAGACCGCATTGCCCTCGTTCGGCCGATGCGGCTCTCCCGGGGAGCGGTGTATGCCTCCCGGAGGCACGCACCCGCCCGGGCCGAGCCGGGACGGTGTGCGCAGAGAGGGCTCATACGGACCTTCCGGACCTGCCGTATGGACGCCCTAAGCGCAGTGCGATGATGGCCCGGCCATGTCTGACCCCCACGCGACGCACGCCGGAGCCGGCCTCCGGCTCATCCGGGCCGCGGTGTTCACCGCGGTCTGCGTCGTGCTGTCCGCGGCCGGGCACGCCCTGGCGTCCTGCGCCGCCGTGCCCTGGTGGTCGCTGTGCACCGGCTTCCTCGCCGTCTTCGCCGTCGCGGCCACGCTCGCGGGCCGCCGGCGCACGCTGCCCGGCATCGCCGCCGGGCTCACCGCCGGCCAACTGGCCCTGCACGCGCTCTTCGGCCTCGGCCAGCACAACGCCGTGGCCGCGCCGGTACCGGCCGGCACCTCCGACGCTTCGCTCGCGGCACTCGCCGCCCGGCTGGTCTGCGGGGGCAACTCCGTACCGCTCAGCCAGGCCGACGCCCGGCAGATCCTGGAAGCCGCGGGTCTGGACCCGGCCGCCCTGGCCCAACAGGCCGGGCAGGTCGCGCAGGCAGGACAGGCCGCTGCGCAGGGACACAGCGCCCACGCGCACGTGGCCCAGGCCGCCACCGCAGCGCCCGCGACCGGCCTGTTCAGCCCGGCCATGCTGCTCGGCCACCTGCTGGCCGCGCTCGCCGCCGGCTGGCTGCTCGGCCGCGGCGACGCCGCTCTCTTCCGGCTCGTGGAACTGTCCCGGCTCTCCGCCGAAGCCGTCCCGGTACGCCCGCTGCGCGCCGCACTGGCCCTCGTACGGGCCCTCGGCGCCGGCCTGCCGGGCGCGCCCGCCCGGCTCCCGCAGGCCCTGCGCACCGGGGCCGACCCGGCCGCCTGCACCGGCCGGGAAGCACTCCAGCACACGGTGATCAGGCGCGGGCCGCCCACGGCCCTCGCCCTCGCAGCCTGACGCGGCACCCTCCTCCCCAGGGACACACGGTGGGAGCACCGGTGCCGCGAACTCCGCGCGCGCCCGTGCGCGGATCCACCGTCACCGCTTCCGTGGAGTGTTTCTGCCATGAAGACCTCTCGCGTCTCCTTCGCCGCCGCCCTCGCCGCCGGCACCGTCCTCGTTCTGTCCGGTACCGCCTTCGCGCACGTCGGCGTGCAGCCCGTCGGAGAGGCCGCCAAGGGTGGCTACGCGACGCTCAACTTCAAGGTCCCCAA
Organism: Streptomyces sp. NBC_01233; assembly: GCF_035989305.1. Taxonomy (NCBI): domain Bacteria; kingdom Bacillati; phylum Actinomycetota; class Actinomycetes; order Kitasatosporales; family Streptomycetaceae; genus Streptomyces; species Streptomyces sp. NBC_01233. Next base: position 4,504,127 of record NZ_CP108514.1, read on the forward strand.
CGAGCGCGACAACGCTTCGACTACCCAGGTCGAGGTCAACTTCCCGGTCGACCAGCCGCTCACGTCCGTCATGCCGCAGGACATCCCCGGCTGGACGTCCAGCGTCGAGAAGACCAAGCTCGACAAGCCGCTGACCGTGCACGGCAAGCAGGTCAACGAGGTCGTCACCAAGGTGACCTGGACCGGCGGCAAGATCGAGGCCGGGAAGTTCCAGCAGTTCCCGGTCTCCGTCGGCAAGCTGCCCGAGAACGCCGAGCAGATGGTCTTCAAGTCCATCCAGACCTACGACAACGGCGAGGTCGTCCGCTGGATCGAGGAGGCCAAGGAAGGCGCCGCGGAACCGCAGAGCCCGGCGCCCGTCCTGAAGCTGACCGCCGCGAAGGGCGACGCCCACCACGGCGCCGCAAAGACCGACGAGGCGAAGAACACCGAAAAGGACGCCGGGCACGGCCACGACGAGGCCGCCGCCGAGCACGGCTCGGACACCACCGCGCGCGTCCTCGGCATCGCCGGCATCGTCATCGGACTCGGCGGGGTCGCCTTCGGCGTCGCCTCGCGTCGCCGCTCCGCCTGACCTGCGGCGCCCGTCGGCGCCACCGCTCCGTATCCGAACCATCCCCGATCCCAGGGACTCCTCTCCATGCGCACCACACGTGTGACGGCCGCCGCTCTCCTCGCAGCGGCCGCCCTCACCCTCACCGCCTGCGGCGGTGAGCCCGCCAAGACCGGCTCGGTCACCCAGATCTCCGGCGGCCAGAGCAACGCCAAGGCCGCGACCGTCCTGGACCGCCCCTTCGACAAGCCGGAGCTCGTCCTCACGGACACCACCGGCAAGCCGTGGAACCTGCGTGAGCAGACCAAGGGCAAGCCGACGCTGATCTACTTCGGCTACACCAGCTGCCCCGACGTGTGCCCGCTGACGATGAGCAACATCGCCGTCGCCAAGATGGCACTCCCCAAGGCCGACCAGGACAACCTGCGGATCGTCTTCGTCACCACCGACCCCGAACGGGACACTCCCGAGTCCCTCGCCTCGTGGCTCAAGGGGCAGGACCCGTCCTTCATCGGACTCACCGGGGACTTCGCCGCCATCCAGGCCGCCGCACGCACGCTCGGCATCGGTATAGAGGCGGCCAAGAAGGACGCCAACGGCAACGTCGTCTCCATGCACGGCGCGCAGGTCATCGCGTTCTCGCCCAAGACCGACGAGGGCTACGTGCTCTACGGCGAGGGCACCACCGTCGACGACTACACCAAGGACCTGCCGAAGCTCATCAAGGGAGAGAACCCGTGAACGCCCGCACCACCCGCACCCTCGCCGCCGCCCTCGCCCTGACGGCGGCCCTCGCCCTGTCCGGCTGCTCCGGCGACAGCGAGCCGAAGATGGCGGTCAGCGGCGCGTTCATGCCCCAGCCCGTGAACGACAAGATGGCCGGCGCCTTCATGGTCATCAAGAACAGCACCGAGACCGCCGACAAGCTCACCGGCGCCACCTCCCCGCTCTCCGACGATCTCCAGGTCCACGAGACCAAGGACCAGAAGATGCAGCAGGTCCAGTCGATGGACGTGCCGGCGAACGGTGAACTCCGACTGGAGCGCGGCGGCAGCCACATCATGTTCATGGGGCTCAAGAGCACCCCGAAGGTCGGGGACAAGGTCACCGTCGAGCTCCACTTCGAAAAGGCCGGCCCCGTCAAGGTCGAGCTGGACGTGAAGGAACGGACGTACGACGCGCAGACTCCGAAATCCACGGCTGGCAACGGCCACTGACGGACCGAGGAACCGACACGCCATGACGGCCACCGCCCCCTCCGCGGCCCGCGCCCCTGCCACGGCATTCCTGCCACGGCTCGCGCTGGTCCTCGCAGCCCTGCTGGCAACCCTGTTCACCGCGGCCTCACCGGCCACGGCGCACGCCGCACTCACCGCGAGCGACCCCAAGGACGGGGCGGTGGTCGCCACGGCCCCCGCCCAGGTCACGCTCTCCTTCTCGGAGCAGGTCGCGATGGGCGACGACTCCATCCGCGTCCTCGACCCCCAGGGCAGGCGCGTGGACACCGGCGAGCTGCGCGACATGTGCAGCGGGAACACCGTGCGCTACGGCACCGCCCTGCACACCGGCCTGCCCGACGGCACCTACACCGTCGCCTGGCAGGCGGTCTCGGCCGACAGCCATCCGATCTCCGGGGCCTTCACCTTCTCCATCGGCGCGCCCTCGGCCACCGATGTCACGCTGCCCACCGCGCAGGCGGGCGGCGGACCCGTGGGCATCGCGTACGGGATCGCCCGCTACGCCGCCTACGCCGGCTTCACCGTCCTCGTGGGCGGCGCCGCCTTCATCCTGCTGTGCTGGCGCCGGGGCGCCGCCGAACGGCCGCTCCAGAAGCTCGTCGTGCGCGCCTGGGTCACGCTGACCGTCGCCACCCTCGTGATGCTGGTGCTCCGGACTCCGTACACGGGCTCCGGGAAGTTCGCCGACGCCTTCGACCTCGACGGGCTCAGGGCCGTCCTGGAGACCAAGACCGGTGCCTCGCTCGTCTCCCGGCTGCTCCTGCTGGGTGCCGCCGCCCTCTTCGTCGCTGTCCTCTTCGGTGTCTACGCGCGCCGCCTGCAGAGCGCCGGCCCCGAGGAGGAGGCGAGCGCCGAGGCGTCCGAGGTGGCCAAGGACACCAACGACCTCACCTTCGGCCTGGCCATCGGCGGCGCCGTGGTTGCCGGCGGCATCGCGGCCACGTGGGCCCTCTCGGAACACGCCTCCACGGGCGTCCAGCCCGGGATCGCCATGCCGGCCGACATCCTGCACCTGCTGGCCGTCGCCACCTGGCTCGGCGGTCTCACCGCGCTACTCGTCGCCCTCCACAAGGTCCCGGGGATCGAACGCGCGGCTGTCCGGCGCTTCTCCACGGTCGCCTTCGTCAGCGTCCTGGTGCTCGCCGTCACCGGCGTGTACCAGTCCTGGCGCCAGCTCGGCAGTTGGTCCGCCCTCACCGGCACCGACTACGGCCGGCTGCTGCTCCTGAAGGTCGGCCTGGTCGCCGTCCTCCTGGGCGTCGCCTGCCTGTCCCGGAAGTGGACCGCACGGCTCGCCGACGCCCCCGAGGCAGCCGTTGCCGCCGCCGCATCGGCCGCAGAGGCGGCCGGGCCGGGCGATGTTTCACGTGAAACAGGCTCCGCGGTCTCCGAAGACCTCGACGGCTCCGACGTTTCACGTGAAACAGAACCCGTCACCGTCCCGGCGGACCCGGAGCGTGCCGCGCAGCTCGCCCGGCAGCGCGCCGCCCGTGAGAGCGCGCGCGAGAAGCAGGTCCGAGACGCCGACCCCAACCGCACCGGCCTGCGCCGCTCCGTCCTCGCCGAAGCGGGCATCGCCGTGATCCTGCTCGCCGTCACCACGGTTCTCACCAGCACCGAGCCCGGGCGCACCGTGGAGCAGGAGGTCGGCCGCGGCGGTTCCAGCGCCACCGCCGTCCCCGACCGCGCCGTCAAGATCACCCTGCCGTTCGACACCGGCGGCCAGAACGGCAAGGGGTCCGTCCGACTCGAGCTCGACCCCGGCCGGGTCGGTGCGAACACCCTTCACCTCTGGGCCGAATCCAGCGACGGCAGGCCCCTCGACCTCCCCGAGATCAAGGTCGCCTTCACCCTGCCGGCCAAGGACATCGGCCCCCTGCCGCTCGTCCCCGACCAGGCCGCCCCCGGGCACTGGACCGCATCCGGTGTCCAGCTGCCGCTCGCCGGCGAATGGCGCATCGACGTGACCGTCCGTACCTCCGACATCGACCAGACCACCGTGCAGAAGACTGTGAAGATCGGCTGACAGCGTGACCGACAGCAACCCCGACATCGAGATCTCCCGGCGCAGGCTGCTGGGCACCGTCGGCGCCGCGGGCGCCGCCGGACTCGCGCTCGGCGCCGCCGGCGGCGCCCTCGCGCACTCCGCGCTCGCTGACTCCGGGAGCGGCTCCACCACGGGCGCCACCGGAAGCCTGTCCTCCCTCGGCGCCACCCAGGTCGCCTTCCACGGGGATCACCAAGCCGGCATCACCACACCCCTGCAGGCCAAGGGGCACCTCGTCGCCTTCGACCTCACCCCCGGGGCGGGCCGTACCGAGGCCTCCGCACTGCTGCGACGGTGGTCGGACACCGCACGGCGGCTCATGGCGGGCGAGCCTTCCGCGACCTCCGACAGCGGTATCGCCCTGGATGCCGGCCCGTCCTCGCTCACCGTCACCTTCGGCTTCGGCCACTCCTTCTTCGAGCGCACCGGCCTCACCGCCCGCCGCCCCTCCGCCCTCGACCCGCTGCCGGACTTCTCCTCCGACCGGCTCGACGCCCAGCGCAGCAACGGCGACCTGTGGGTCCAGATCGGCTCCGACGACGGACTCGTCGCCTTCCACGCCCTGCGCGCCCTGCAGAAGGACGCCGGGGACGCCGCCCGCGTCCGCTGGCAGATGAACGGCTTCAACCGGTCCCCCGGAGCCACCGGCACCCCGATGACCGCCCGCAACCTCATGGGCCAGATCGACGGCACCGGCAACCCGAAGCCCTCGCAGCCCGACTTCGACAAGCGGATCTTCGTCCCCTCGGCGGGCCCCGGGCCGGCCGAGCACGCCTGGATGGCCGGGGGCTCGTACGCCGTCGTACGTCGCATCCGGATGCTGCTCGACGACTGGGACAAGCAGTCGCTCGCCCAGCAGGAGCAGGTCATAGGCCGCACCAAGGCCACCGGTGCCCCACTGACCGGCGGCACGGAGACCACCAAGATGGCGCTCGACAAGTTCGGCGCCGACGGCAAGCCGGTCATCCCGTCCAACGCGCATGCCCGGATCTCGGCCCCCGAGCAGAACGGCGGGGCGGCCATGCTGCGCCGCCCCTTCTCCTTCCACGACGGGATCGGCTCCGACGGCGCCCCGGACGCCGGACTCCTCTTCGTCTGCTGGCAGGCCGATCCGCTGCGCGGGTTCGTACCCGTACAGCGCAAGCTCGACCGCGGGGACGCGCTGTCGGAGTTCATCCGGCACGAGTCCAGTGGCTTGTACGCGGTTCCGCCCGGCCCCCGCAGCGGCGAATACGTGGGGCAGCGGCTGCTCGAAGGGTGAACAGGACCCCGGTGGGCGTGACCCCGGCATTACGCTGATCGCATGTCAGCCACCCGCTTCACGTATCTCGGTCCCGAGGGCACTTTCACCGAGGCCGCCCTGCGCACCCTGCCGGAAGCCGCGACCCGGGAGCTCATCCCGATGGTGTCGGTTCCGGCCGCCCTGGACGCCGTGCGCAACGGCGAGGCGGCCGCCGCACTCGTCCCGATCGAGAACTCGGTCGAGGGCGGGGTCACCGCCACCCTCGACGAGCTGGCCTCGGGCGAACCGCTGATGATCTACCGCGAGGTGCTGCTGCCCATCGCCTTCGCGCTGCTCGTGCGGCCCGGGACGTCGCTGTCGGACGTCAAGACCGTCACGGGTCACCCGGTCGCCCAGCCCCAGGTGCGCAACTGGCTGCGGGCGAACCTGCCCGACGCGGTGTGGGAGTCGGCCGCCTCGAACGCCGACGGCGCCCGGCTGGTCCAGGAGGGCCGCTTCGACGCCGCCTTCGCGGGCGAATTCGCCGCGGCCACGTACGGGCTCGTCCCGCTGGTCACCGAGATCCATGACGCTGAGAACGCCGAGACCCGGTTCGTGCTCGTGGGACGCCCCGCACGGCCCGCCGCGCCGACCGGCGCGGACAAGACCTCCGTCGTGCTGTGGCTCGGCGACGACCACCCGGGTGCGCTGCTGGAGCTCCTGCAGGAGTTCGCGGTCCGCGGGGTCAACCTGATGCTGATCCAGTCCCGTCCAACGGGACAGGGCATCGGCAACTACTGCTTCGCCGTCGACGCCGAGGGCCACATCTCGGACCGACGGGTCAGCGAGGCGCTCATGGGCCTCAAGCGGACCTGCCCGCAGGTCCGCTTCCTCGGGTCCTATCCGCGTGCCGGCGTCGCTCAGAGTGATGTCAGGGCGCCTCGGGCCGGAACCTCCGACGGCGACTTCACGGATGCTTCCGACTGGCTGACTCGTTGCCTCGACGGCCGGGCGTAGGGCGTCGTCCACCGCCCCGCCCGCTGTCCACAGAGTTATCCACAGGGTGGGACGGCAGCCTGGGGACAAGTCGACAGAGCGGCATGACAAGGTCGACAAATCGGTTGGGGGCTCAGGTTTCGCGCTGAGGAGCGGGAGGTGAACGGTGTCACCCCCGTATCACCGATCAACTCTTTGGGGCGAGCCATTCCCACCCGAATGAGTGTGTGAGGGTGGTTTGAACCCTGATTCGCCTCGGCCATCCACCGATCAGGAATGATCTATTCCTGTATCCACAGATGCAGCACACAGCCTGTGGATAAGATGCGGGCCGCTGCAATTCCTGTGGACAAGAACAGCCTCCGGCCCTGCTCAGGGCCCGCCCGGCCGTCGGCATTGTGCCCCTTTTCGGGGAATGGGGCGGGTTTTATTGACGATCCAAGAAGGGTCACTTCCGGTCACCGATCAAGACTTATCCATTCGTTGCAATTAGGACATAGCGACACGCAGCGTGATATCGGTGTGACCCCAGGAAGCCCAGCCCGGTAGCCTGGAGGGGTGATTGACCTCCGGCTGCTCCGTGAAGACCCTGACCGTGTCCGCGCCTCACAGCGCGCCCGTGGAGAGGACGTCGACCTCGTCGACGCACTGCTCTCCGCCGATGAGCGCCGCAGGTCCTCAGGCATGCGCTTCGACGAACTGCGCAATGAGCAGAAGTCCCTCGGCAAGCTCATTCCGAAGGCCTCCCCGGAGGAGCGGGCCGAGCTGCTGAAGAAGGCCGAGCAGCTCAAGCAGGACGTCAAGGCCGCCGAGGCCGAGCAGAACGAGGCCGACGAGGCCGCCAAGCAGCTCCTCCTGCAGCTCGGCAACATCGTCCACGAGGACGTCCCGGTCGGCGGCGAGGAGGACTTCACCGTCCTGGAGACGCACGGCACCATCCGCGACTTCGCCGCCGAGGGCTTCGAGCCCAAGGACCACCTGGAGCTCGGCGAATCGCTCGGCGCCATCGACGTCGAGCGCGGTGCCAAGGTCTCGGGCTCGCGCTTCTACTACCTGACCGGTGTGGGCGCCCTGCTGGAGCTGGCGCTGGTCAACGCGGCCATCGCGCAGGCCACCGAGGCCGGCTTCATCCCGATGCTGACCCCCGCGCTGGTCCGCCCGCGCGCGATGGAGGGCACCGGCTTCCTCGGCCAGGCCGCGGAGAACGTCTACCACCTGGAGAAGGACGACTACTACCTCGTCGGCACCTCCGAGGTCCCGCTCGCCGCGTACCACATGGACGAGATCATCGACGCCGACAAGCTGCCGCTGCGGTACGCCGGCTTCTCGCCGTGCTTCCGCCGCGAGGCCGGTACGTACGGCAAGGACACCCGCGGCATCTTCCGCGTCCACCAGTTCGACAAGGTCGAGATGTTCTCGTACGTCGCACCGGAGGAGGCCGAGGCCGAGCACCAGCGGCTCCTGGAGTGGGAGAAGCAGTGGCTGACCAGCCTGGAGCTGCCGTTCCAGGTGATCGACGTCGCCACCGGTGACCTGGGTGCCTCCGCCTCGCGCAAGTTCGACTGCGAGGCGTGGATCCCGACCCAGGGCAAGTACCGCGAGCTGACCTCCGCCTCGAACTGCAACAGCTTCCAGGCCCGCCGTCTGTCGATCCGCTACCGCGACGGCAAGAAGACGCAGCCGCTGTCCACGCTGAACGGCACCCTGTGCGCCGTTCCGCGCACGATCGTCGCGATCCTCGAGAACCACCAGCAGGCCGACGGTTCGGTACGGGTGCCCCAGGCGCTCCGTCCCTACCTCGGCGGCCGCGAGGTCCTGGAGCCGATCAAAAAGTGAGCCCGGCCCCGTTCCCGTACAAGCTCGTCGCCACCGATCTCGACGGCACGCTGCTGCGTGGTGACGACACCGTCTCGGAACGTACCCGTGCAGCGCTCGTCGCGGCCACCGCGGCGGGCGCGGCGCACATCATCGTCACCGGCCGTGCCGTGCCGTGGACCCGGCACGTGCTGGACGATCTCGGCTACAAGGGGATCGCCGTCTGCGGGCAGGGCGCGCAGGTCTACGACGCGGGTGCGCACCGGCTGCTGACCTCGGTGACGCTGGACCGGCAGCTGGCCGGTCTGGCGCTGTCGAAGCTGGAGGCCGAGATCGGTCCGCTGGCCCTGGCGGCCAGCCGGGACGGGGTGGACGGCGAGGTCCTGTTCGGGCCCGGGTACCAGGTGCAGGAGGGCCTCCCGGCCATCTACCTGGAGGACACCGCCGCGGTGTGGACGGCTCCTCTGAACAAGCTCTACATCCAGCACCGGGAGCTCGACGACGACGCGCTCGTCAAGACGGCCCGGGAGACCGTCGGCAGCCTGGTCGACATCGTCATGGCGGGTCCGGGCATCGTCGAGATACTGCCGCTCGGCCTGACCAAGGCCACCGGCCTGTCGCTGGCCGCGCGCCGGCTGAAGGTGAAGGCGGCGGAGACGATCGCCTTCGGTGACATGCCCAACGACATCCCGATGTTCGGCTGGGCCGCGCACGGGGTGGCGATGGCCAATGCCCACGCGGAGCTCAAGGCGGTGGCAGACGAGGTGACGACCTCCAACGAGGAGGACGGCATCGCGGTGGTGCTGGAGCGTCTGCTGGGCGCCGCGTAGCCGGTACGGACGTACGAGAGGTCCGGGACAGCCCGCGCCGTGAGGCGCGCTCGAAGTGGCTGTCCCGGACCTTTTGTTGCTCCCCGCACGACTCACTGTGCCCCGGGCGGAAGTCCCGTACCAGTGAATTTCCGTGCATCAGCCGTGAATCCGGCGGCGCCGCCAGTAGGCGACGGTGAGGACGCCCAGCAGCGGACCCCAGAGCAGTAGGGGCACGTAGGACAGGTTGAAGATCCACAGGGCCGGCCCGGTGGGCGCGTCGGGATTCGCGGCGTTGACCTCGTTCCAGGTCGAGGCACCGAGGACCGTGATGCCGGTGAGCGCGATCGCGCCCAGCGCCGCGGGAACCACCGCCACCAGGGGATGGAACCGGCGTCCGCCCGCCCACGGGATCCAGCGGGGCAGCTCCTCGCCCCAGCGCTGGACCAGCCCGAGGCTCAGCAGGCCCAGGAACTCCTGCAAGACAGTGACGAAGATCAGCACCAGGGATTCCCGGCCCGGGTAGTACGCGTGGTGCAGATCGCTGCCCGGGCCCCAGCCCATGGGCACGCCGGCCGCGACCACGAGCCGCCAGACGCAGCTCGGGAGCACCGTCAGCGAGGCGAGTCCGGCGAGCCGGCGAACCCGGGGCGAGACTCCCGGCACGGTGTCCGAAGGGTGTACGGCGGCGTTGGCGGTCATGGTCCAAGTCCTGTCGGGGAGGGGATGGTTGATGACTCAAGCCTCGTCGGCCGAGGCCTTCGCGACCATCCGCCGATCAGCAGGTCGGCGGCCCGGCCCGGTCGGCGCGTCTGTGCCGATCGGCAGATGGCCGGACAGCGGGTGCGCTCGTAGGGTCGGCTCATGACCGCCAACCTCCGTGCCACGTATGCCCCGTTGCTGACCGCGGCCGCGATGGTCGGCATCGTCGCCGCCGTCCTGCGGGTGCCCCCGACATGGCTGCTGCTCTGGGAGGGTCCTCTGCTTCTCCTGCTGGCTCTGGTGGCCCGCTGGTCTCCGGTGCGCTCCGCGGCCGTCGCGGGCGCCCTCGGCATGGCGGCCGTCGCGCTGTGGCCCGTCCCCCTGGTGTGGGAGAGCGGATCGTGGCTGGAAGCCTGCGGGGCGGCGGCGTTCTGGGCACTGCCCGCCTTCGGGGCGGTGCTGGCCGGCGGCTACCTGCGCCGCCAGGCGGGCCTGATGCGGCAGGCCGTACGGGACGCGCGGCGCGATCAGCAGGTGGAACTGGCCCGGGATCTGCACGACTTCGTGGCGCACGACGTGAGCGCCATCGTGGTGCAGGCCCAGGCGGCCCGGTTCGTGGCGGCGCAGGACCCCGGCCAGGCGGTCCGCGCGCTGGAGCGGATCGAGACGGCGGGGCTGAGTGCGCTCGCCTCGATGGACCGGACGGTGCACGCGCTGCAGGAGGCCGCGGGCGGGCCGACGACCCCGGTTCCGGGCCTGGCCCGACTGCCGGAGCTGGTGGACCGGTTCGAGGGTGGGGCACTGGACGCGGACCCGGAGGCCGTACGGGAGCTGTCGCGGGAGGCGGACACCACGGCGTACCGGGTGGCCGTCGAGGCGCTGACGAACGTACGCCGGCACGCGCCCGGAGCTGCCGTGGTGCAGGTCGCCGTACGCCGGGCCGGGGCGGGCATAGAGCTCAGCGTGGTCAATTCCGCGGCGCCCCGGGGCTCGGGCGGGCTGCTGACCCGCCGGAGGCGGGGCGGCACCGGGCTGGCCGGCCTGTGCGGGCGTGTGGAAGCGGCGGGCGGACACCTGTGGGCCGGGGCGGACGCGGACGGCGGGTGGCGGGTTCGCGCCGTCTTCCCGGCGGAGGGGCAGCCTCCCGGGTGATCATGGCGGCGTGACCACACGCATCCTGATAGCCGATGACCAAGAGGACATTCGCAGCGGTTTCCGGCTGATCCTCGATTCACAGCCGGACATGACCGTCGTGGGGGAGGCGGCGGACGGGGAGCGCGCGGTGGCGCTGGCCCGGGAACTGCGGCCCGACGTGGTGCTGGCGGACATCCGGATGCCACGGCTGGACGGGCTGGAGGTGACCCGGCTGCTGGCCCCCGAGACCCGGGTGGTGGTGACCACCTTCGACCTGGACGAGTACGTGCACACCGCCCTGCGCAACGGGGCCTGCGGCTTCCTGCTCAAGCGGTCCGGGCCGGCCCTGCTGATCGAGGGGATCCGGGCGGCGATGGCCGGGGACACGCTGATCAGTCCCCAGATCACGGTGCGGCTGCTGAGCCGGCTGACGGAGGCGGATCCCGTCGCCCGCCGCGCGCCGCATCCACTGACGGAACGGGAGCTGGACATCGTGCGCCTGGTGGCACGGGGGCTGACCAACGCCGAGATCGGGGCGGAACTGTTCATCAGCGCGGGGACGGCCAAAACCCACATCGCGAACATCCAGGCCAAGGTCGGGGCCAGGAACCGGGTGGGGATCGCCGCGTGGGCGTGGGAGCACGGCGTGGCGAAAGCGGAGACCGACTAGGGCCTGTTCTGAGTTGAGATCACGGGAGGGCTGGCAGGCTGCGTAACCAGAGGATGGATCCGCGCAGGTGGAGCCCGGCGGCATAGCTCTCAGGTGTCTTGTCGTAGCGGGTGGCCAGCCCCCGCCATTCCTTGAACTTGTTGATGGCGCGCTCGACGGTGTTGCGATCTTTGTAGAGCGTGCCGTCGTGGCTGACCGGGCGGCCGCCGGAGCGTCCCTTCTTCTTGCGATTGGCAGCCTGGTCGGCCTTTTCCGGGATCACCGCCTTGATGTTGCGTCTGCGCAGGTGGGCGCGGTTGGCTCGGGAGGAGTACGCCTTGTCGCCGGCCACTGCGTCCGGCCGGGTCCTGGGGCGGCCGATCCGGCCGCGCACCTTGATCTTCTTGAGGACAGGGATGAAGTGCGGGCTGTCCGCGGCCTGCCCGGGGGTAAGGATGATGGACAGCGGGCGGCAGCGCCGCTCGACGGCAAGGTGGATCTTGCTGGTGAGCCCGCCCCGGGAGCGGCCCAGTTCGGCGGCCCGCAGTCGGGCCCTGCGGCGCCGGCGCACGGCTCGGCGCTGTTCCCGCTCGGGGTCCTCCCTGTCCGCGGATCCCTCGCCTACGGGGTCGTTTTGTCCCTTTGTTGCAGCCCCTTTTCCTCCGCCACGGCCTTCTCCAGATCCTCAAGGAGCTCCGGGGCGACCGCCATGCCCGCCGCGTGGTGATGCGCCCGAGCAACGGTCGAGTCCACGCTCACCAGGCTGAGATCGACATCGTCGCGAGCCTCCGCCTCGGCGATCATCGCGTCCATGAGGGTCTGGAAGACCTCGTCACGCGCCCACATCCGGAACCGGTCGTAGATCGTCGACCAGGAGCCGTAGCTCTCCGGCACATCCCGCCAGGGACTGCCGGTCCGGAACCTCCACATCACCGCGCTGAAGTAGCGGCGCAGGTCAGGGATCGGTCCGAACGCCCCCAGCGGCAGGTGCGGCTCGATCAACTCCCACTCGGCATCGGTCAGATCATCACGAGTCATGCGACCGGTCTACCCCGGCCAGCACCCTCCTGAAGCGAGAATGACCGATCCCGTGATCTCAACTCAGAACAGGCCCTAGTCACGTTTCACGTGAAACACGACCTCGTTTCACGAAAAAGGAGGTCGTGTTTCACGTGAAACATCGTGGCGGGTGAGCGGCCAGGCGAGCAGTCCGACAGATAGCGCGATGGCGTGGCCAAGATCGGTGAACGTACCGCCGGTGGCGAGGGGGAGCCCGAAGAAGGCGACTGCTCCGGCCAGGTAGAGCCATCGCCAGGGGCCGGGGAGCCGGTAGGTGAGGACACCGACGGCAGCCGCGAGACCGTAGCTGACGCCGATGTCGACGACATGGGTCATGCTGCGCGGGGCTCGGTGGTCCTCGATGGCCATCAGCAGGATCCTCTGGCTGACCAGGGTGGCGATGATATGGGCGCTCGCCACGATCAGGAGCCAGCGCTGCGTGCCGAGCCAGCGTTCGACGGGCGCGTAGAAGAGCTCGAAGAGAACGGCGTAGAGGGCGAGCGAGGCCGGGTTCTCGATCCAGAACGCGCTGCTGAGGAGCGCCCGTACGGGGTGTTGGACGAGCTGATGGATGTTGCTGCTGTTGCGGTGGAGCAGAACGTGCTCGACCCGGTCGGGCGCGATCACGACGACGATGCTGGTGACGGCGATGATCAGCAGCCAGATGTGCGTCCCGGGTGAGGAGCGTATCCAGGACCGCAGGGGCCTGGACGGCTCCGGCTCGGTGTGCTCGATCATGCACTGATGATGACCCGCAAAGCTGTGCCCCGCCTGGCCGGTGGGCGGATTCTTGGGGTCCTCGCAACACCTGACGGTCTACGTGCTCGTCAGTAGATCACGCAGGCGCTCGGCTGGGGTTTTCCAGCCGAGCGTTTTGAAGCTTCCCCTTGATCGTGGACACCTGGAGACTGGGATCTGAGGTTCCAGAGGAAGTAGTGCCAGGTGGGAAGCAAGTACACGAAGCGGTACTCGGACGAGTACAAGCGGGACGCGATCGAGCTCGTGCGGTCGTCGGGCCGGACGGTGACCGAGGTCGCCCGGGAACTCGGGATCAGCTCGGAGTCCCTGCGGGGCTGGGTGAAGAAGGCCCGGGCCGCCCAGGACAACGGATCGGGACCCGGCGCCGTGCGGGCCGCCGACGACCGGGACGAGGAACTGAAGCGGCTGCGGAAGCTGACCGTAGAGCAGGCGAAGACGATCGAGATCCTGAAAAAGCGACCGCCTTCTTCGCGAAGGAGAGCGACCGGTGAGCACGATATGCCGGTTCATCCACGCGGAGAAGGCGAACTACACGATCGTGCTGCTGTGCACGGTGATGAAGACCGCCCGGTCCACGTACTACGCGTGGGTGGCCGGAGCCGAGGCCCGCGAAGCCAGGCAACGGGCGGATGAGACCCTGGCACACGAGATCACGGTGATCTACATCGCCTCCCGGCGGAACTACGGCGTCCCGCGCGTCACCGCCGAACTGCGCCGGCAGGGCCGGGTGGTCAACCGTAAGCGGGTGGCACGGGTCATGCGGGAGAACGGCATCGCCGGGAACAGCCGGCGCACCGGACGCCGCGGCCTGACCAAGGCCGACACCAAGGCCGCCCCGTCGCCGGACCTGATCGGCCGGGACTTCACCGCCATCCGTCCCGGAACGAAAATCGTCGGGGACATCACCTACATCCCCACCGCCGAGGGCTGGCTCTACCTCGCCTCGTGGCTGGACCTGGCCACGCGCGAGGTGATCGGGTACTCGATGGCCGACCACCACCGCGCCGACCTCGTCGTCGACGCGCTGGACATGGCAGCCGCGCTGGGCCGCCTGGAACCCGGCTGTGTGATCCACAGTGACCGCGGATCGGAATACACCTCCGGTCAACTCCGCACAAAAATCAGCAAGTTGGGGCACCGGCAAAGTATGGGCCGGACCGGGAGCTGCTTCGATAACGCCGCCGCGGAGAGCTTCTGGGCCGTCCTGAAAGAAGAGATCGGCACCCGCTTCTGGCCCGACCGGGCCACCGCCCGCGCCGACATCTTCGACTTCATCGAGACCTTCTACAACAGACGCCGCCTACGCAAGCACATCCACTGGGGCTACCTCACACCCCACGAAACCCGCCTGCGATACCGGCAAGACCAGGCCCTCGCAGCGTAACAACACCGTGTCCAAGATCACGGGGAAACTTCATTTTGCGGGGCCGGCCGTTGAGTTGCTGGGCGACGTGTTCGAGGTCTTCGGGGCTGTGCACGGACAGGTCGGTGCTCTTGGGGAAGTACTGCCGTAGCAGGCCGTTGGTGTTCTCGTTCGATCCGCGCTGCCAGGGTGAGTGCGGGTCGCAGAAGTAGACCGGCACGCCTGTGGCCACGGTGAACTGCTTGTGCGCGGCCATCTCGCAGCCCTGGTCCCAGGTCAGCGAGCCGCGCAGGTGCCCGGGCAGGGTCTGGATCAAGGGCACCAGCACGTCGCGGACCTCCTCGGCCGTATGCCCGCCGGGCAGATGCCCCAGCATGACGTAGCGGGTGGAGCGCTCGACCAGGGTGACGATCGCGCTCTCGCTGCGGGGGCCGACGATCAGATCGCCCTCCCAGTGACCGGGCACTGCCCGGTCCTCGACCTCGGCAGGACGCTCGGAGATCATCACCATCTCGTCGACGAACCGGCGCGTGCGCTGGTCCGGGCTGCGGTGCGGCTTGCGGCGAGTGCGCCCGGTGCGCAGCGCGGCCGCGACTTCGCGGCGCAGTCCGCCACGGGCCTGGACGTAGACCGCCTGGTAGATCGTTTCCGGGCTCACGCGCATGCTCTCGTCGTCGGGGAACTCGATGACCAGAGCGTGGCAGATCTGCTCGGGTGACCACTGTTCCTGCAGCTTTTCCGCGACGAACCGGCGGAGCGGGCCGTCCTGGGCGAGCTTGGAGTCCTTGGGGCGCGACCGGCTCCTCGCCCATGCCCGCTGGGCCCGGTGCGGCCGGTAGACGCCATCGACCGACCGGGCGTCGATCTCGCGCTTGATCGTGGACGCCGGTCGGCCCAGTGCCCGTCCGATCGCGCGCAGCGACCGGCCTTCACGGTGCAGATCAGCGATCAGCTCTCGCTCGGTCACCGTGAGAAACCTGGGGTGCAGTTCGGCCTCGACCGTTGCGAGGGACGACCTTGAAGAGGTGGCGGCGATGGTGGTCACACCGGTCTTGTAGTCGATGCGGCGCCCGTCAGGATGCAGGCGCGAGTGGCCGATCTGCCGGATACCGCGGTCCCAGTCCTCAGCGGTGCGCTCATGGACGCCGGCCTGCGCGGCGGCATCACGGCGCCGGACTCCCGCAGCACGCAGCCGCTCGTACTCCGCCCGACCGGGGTGGCCGGGCCTGCGAGGCTTGCCGCGACCACGGACTCCGGCCCGGCGTGCCCACCCGAACGCCGTGTTGCGGTTCACTCCGACTGCACGAGCCGCAGCAGTGATGCTGCCGTTCTCCCTGTCCAGCGCCTCGAAGAACCTCGCCTTCAGCACCTCGAAATCCACGATCCCCGCAACTCCCTGAACTCCAGGGTGTTGCGTGGATCATTAGAACCCGCCGGTGGGCCGGGCGGGGCACTGTTTCGCAGGCGCTGCGGCGGGACTTACTCTTCGCCGGCCAGGGTGAGGCGGCGCAGCTTCTGGCCCGCGTAGACGGTGGCGCCGACGGTGACCACGGTCAGCAGGATCGCGGCGGTGGGAAGGCCCACGGTGGCGTCGACGTACCCGTTCCCGGCGACCTTCTCGGCAAGGGCCAGGGCCCACTGCTGGACGCTGAGGGTCTTGGCTCCGGAGACCAGGCTGCCGAAGAGCGACTCCCAGATCAGGGCGTAGACCAGACCGAAGACGACCGCGTGCCGGCTGATGGTGCCGAGCAGCAGGAACAGCGCGCTGTAGGCGATCGAGGCCACGAGGGCGGCGATCGTGTAGGCGACGGCGATCTGCTGGCCGTTGCCGTTGAGGATGAACCCGGCGATCAGGGTCGGGATCGCGGAGAAGGCCATGGTGACGGCGATCGCCACGATCAGCTTGGTCATGATGATCGTCGGGCGCTTCAGCGGCTTGGAGAGCAGGTAGACGATCGAGCCGTCGTCGATCTCCGGGCCGATGGCACCGGTGCCGGCGATGACACCGATCAGCGGAACCATGGTGGCGAGGGCGAAGCCCCCGAGGAGGTCCGCGGCGACCTTGTCGTCCACACCCGCGAAGGCGCGGACGGCGAGGGCGATGACGATCAGCAGGGCGGGCAGCGCGAAGAGGATCAGCGCGCGCCGCCGGCCGAGCAGGGCCCGGTAGGTAAGCCGGGCAACGGTGGGGTCGTACATGGGTGCCAGCTCCTTTCAGGCCGAGACGAGGTAGGAGAAGACCGACTCGAGGGACTCGTCGGAGGGCGAGACCGTCAGCAGCCGGATGTCGTGCGCGCGGGCCACGCGGGGCAGCAGCTCCGTGAAGCGGCCGAAGTCGACGGCCTGGATGCGCAGCGCGCCTTCCTTCAGGTCGACCTCGATACCGGCCGTGGAGGGGTCGGCGATCAGCGCCGCGGCGAGAGCCCGGTCGTCGGAGGAACGGACGAGGTAGCGGTGCGGGCGGTCCGTCATCAGGCGCCGGATCTTGCGGAAGTCGCCGGAAGCGGCGTGCCGGCCCGCGACGACCACCTCGATGTGCGAGGCGAGCTGCTCGACCTCCTCCAGGATGTGGGAGGAGAACAGGACGGTGCGTCCCTCGTCGCCCATGCGTCGCAGCAGGTCCATCAGCTGCATGCGCTGGCGCGGGTCCATCCCGTTGAACGGCTCGTCCAGGAGCAGTACGGACGGGTTGTGGACGAGGGCGGACGCCATCTTCACGCGCTGGCGCATGCCCTTGGAGTAGGTGGAGATCTTGCGGTCCTGGGCGTACTCCATCTCGACGGTGGCGAGCGCCCGCTGGGCGTCCGCGTCGTCGAGGCCGTGCAGCTCGGCGTTGGCGACGACGAACTCCCGGCCGGTGAGGAAGTCGTACATCGCCTCGCGCTCGGGCACGACGCCGACCTGCTTGTAGATCTGCTCGTTGCGCCAGATCGGAGCGCCGTCGAGGGTGACGGTGCCCGTGGAGGGGGCCAGGAAGCCGCCCATCATGTTGATGAGCGTGGACTTGCCCGCGCCGTTGGGGCCCAGCAGCCCGGTGACGCCGGGGCCGATGCGCATCGTCACGTCGTTGACGGCGACGACGTTGCCGAACCAGCGCGAGGCGTGGTCGATGTCGATGGTGGTCACAGCCCGGCCTTCCGGTAGCGGGCCATCAGGGCGGCGTAGGAGCCGGCGATGAGGCCGAGGACGACGAGCAGGTAGACGAAGCCGGTGCCCGCGGCGGGGCCCTCGCCGCCGGGGAAGGCGGAGGTCGCGCCCAGGAACGCGGTCTGCACGCCGTCGATCAGGGTGATCGGGGAGAACAGGCCCATCCAGTCGATGGCTGCGGCGTTCCCGGTGTTGTAGGCGATCCCCTGCACTGCGGTCACCGCGCCGTAGGGGATCAGCAGTACGGCGATGATCGCGGCGACGCCGAACCCGCGGCGCGGGGTGAGGGCGGCCATGACCAGGCCGAGCCCGGAGAAGAGCAGCGAAAGCAACAGAACCGACACGAGTCCCTGCCCGAATCCCTTGGTCTGGTGGGCGAAGTCGAACTTCGCCAGGAGCGACCCGATCCACATGATCAGCAGCGGGGTCGCGGTCAGGATGAACAGCGCAGATGCCATGGCCGCGTACTTGGCCACGACGTAGTCGACGCGTTCGATGGGCCGCGAGAAGTAGAGCGGCACCGTCTTGAAGCGCAGGTCCCGGGAGACGGACTGAGGCGCCTGCGACGCGAGGTAGAGGCCGATGATCACCTGGGTCGTCAGGGCGTACGTCGTGTACTTGATCGGCAGGTCGGTGGAGCCGGGCACCGCGATGGCCACTGCGACGATGATCAGCGCGGGGACGCACATCACCGCGAAGAGGAGCATCGGCAGGACCTTGGACTTGGCGGAGCGGCCGAGTCCGTAGGCGCCGCGCAGGGACTGCGAGAACAGCGACTTGCGGGCGTAGGCACGGCCGAGCCGGGGTCCGTCGTAGGACCGGTAGCCGATGTTGTGGATCTGGGTCGACGTCTCAGGCGCCATCGGAACCGGCTCCCTTCTGCTGGACGGAGTACGCGGGCTGGTCGCTGTCGCGGAAGACCTCCGCGATGTGGTGGCGGCGCTGCTCCATGCGGACCAGGCCGATACCCAGCTCGGCGACCGTGTCGCGGACGGTGTCGTAGGTGTGCTCGCCGGAAGCCTCGACGAGGAGGATGTGGCCGGCGCCGGGCAGGCCCTGCTCGCTGCCCTCGTGCAGGGAGACGCCTGCCTCGGTGAGCGCCTTGCGCAGGGCGGCGGTGCCGTCCGGGTGGGTGTCCGAGTCGGTGACCTCGACCGCAAGGGTCGTGGTGATCTGGGTGAAGTCGCTGGTGGAGCTGGAACGCAGCAGCTTGCCGCCGTCGACCACCACCACGTGGTCGCAGGTCCGCTCCAGCTCACCGAGGAGGTGGGAGGTGACCAGGACGGAGATGCCGAAGTCCGTGTAGACGCGGCGGATCAGGCCGAGCATCTCGTCTCGCCCGACCGGGTCCAGGCCGTTGGTCGGCTCGTCGAGGAGCACCAGCTGGGGGTCGTGGACGAGGGCCTGGGCGAGCTTGACGCGCTGCTTCATGCCGGTGGAGTAGCCGCCGATGGGGCGGTAGCGCTCCTCGTACAGCCCGACGTGGCGCAGGGTGTCGGCCGTGCGCTCGCGGGCCGCGGTGGGCGGCAGCCCGGACATGCGGGCCATGTGGACGACGAACTCGGTGGCCGAGACGTCGGGTGGCAGGCAGTCGTGCTCGGGCATGTAGCCGACGCGTTCACGGATGGCACTGCCATGCGTTTTGACGTCGAGGCCGAGCACGGCGGCGCTGCCCTCGGTGGCGGGGGACAGTCCCAGCAGAATTTTGATCAGCGTGGACTTGCCGGCTCCATTGGCACCCACGAGGCCGGTCACACCAGGCCCGATGTCCAGGGAGAGCCGGTCGAGGGCGGTCACTCGGGGGTACCGCTTGCTCAGGCTTTCGGTCGCGATGACAGTCACGGGTTCGACGTTAGTGGCGGAGCTCTCGCGAAGCGTCAGACCTTGAGTGGCATCCCGTCTCCGCCTTGAGTCGTACGTACCCGTACTGAAGGCTGATGTGGACCGGACAACTTTATCCACAGGTCCGTGCACGGGCCTTGACGTGATCTCCAGTCATTGTCACATTCATCAGTGTCAAGTTACGGGCGCGTACGGCTAGACGGATGGACGGGCTGACATGGCTGGGGACACCAAGCAACGCACCGCGCGACTCTCCGGACGACTCTCCGCCGATCTGGGCGGGTTCAGAGAGGTGCAGCGCCTCTCGTACGAGTGCGCCGAAGCCGTCGCGGCCCAGCTGCGGCCCGGCGTAACCGAGCGCGAGGCGGCGCGCATGCAGCGCCAGTGGTTGCGCGATCGCGGCGTGCGGGACTGGTTCCACCTGCCCTTCGCCTGGTTCGGGGACCGCACCGCCTTCGCGAACTTCAAGATCCCGCTGCAGTTCTTCCCGACCAACCGGAAGCTGGAGCCGGGGATGCCGTTCATCCTCGACATGGCACCGGTCTTCAAGGGCTACGCGGCCGACATCGGGTATTCGGGGAGCCTCGGGCTCAATCCGGTGCAGGACCGGCTCATGTCCGACCTCCAGGCCCACCGTGTACTGATCCTGGAGCAGGTGCGGGAGCGCCGCTCCCTGCGCGAGATCTACGAGAACGTCGAGCGGCTGATGACCCGGCAGGGGTACGCCAACCGGCACCGGGCCTATCCGTTCGGCGTGATCGCGCACAAGATCGACCGGGTCAAGGAGCGGCGCTGGTCGCCGACCGCCTTCGGGTTCGGCACCCAGTCCCTCAAGGGCCTGGCCGGTGACGCCCTGCACGGGCACCGTGAGGGCTGGTCCCCGCTGTGGAGCCCGTACCACTTCTCCGACCACCCGCCGCAGCCCGGACTGTGGGCGGTGGAGCCGCATCTGGGGTTCCGGGGCACCGGCGCGAAGTTCGAGGAGATCCTGGTCGTCACCGACTCCCGGGATCCCGAGGAGAGCGCGTTCTGGCTGGACGACGACCTGCCGCACGTGCGGCGCTGGGCCGAGGAGAAGGCAGCATGAGCGACATGAGCGGAGCAGGAGTGGCAGGGCTTGCGGGTGCCCGCGAGCGCCGGGTGAGCACCGGCGGGGTCGAGCTGTCCGTCGTCGAGATCGGCGAGGCGGACCGCCCGACCGTGCTGCTGGTACACGGCTACCCGGACAGCAAGGAGGTCTGGTCGGAGGTCGCCGAGCGGCTCGCTGCCCGTTTCCACGTGGTGCTCTACGACGTACGCGGCCACGGGCGCTCCACCGCGCCGCAGCCGCTGCGCGGCGGCTTCACCCTGGAGAAGCTGACCGACGACTTCCTGGCGGTGGCGGACGCGGTCAGCCCGGACCGGCCCGTGCACCTGGTCGGCCACGACTGGGGCTCCGTACAGGGCTGGGAGTTCGCGACGGTCGGCCGCACCGAGGGCCGGATCGCCTCCTTCACCTCGATGTCGGGGCCTTCCCTCGACCACTTCGGCCACTGGATCAAGAAGCGGATGGCGCGGCCCACCCCGCGCGCCGCCGCGCAGCTCCTCGGCCAGGGCGCCAAGTCCTGGTACGTCTACATGCTGCACACCCCCGTGCTCCCGGAGCTCGCCTGGCGCGGGCCGCTGGGCAGGCGGTGGCCGTCGATCCTCCAGCGCGTCGAGAACGTTCCGGCAGGCTCGTACCCGACGGCGTCGCTGCCCTCGGACGCGGCGCACGGCGCCTGGCTCTACCGCGACAACGTGCGGTCCCGGCTGCGCCGGCCGCGCACCGACGCGTACGCCCACGCACCCGTACAGCTGATCACCCCGACCGGGGACTCCTTCCTGTCCGAGCGGCTCTACGACGGCCTGGAGCACTGGGCCCCGGACCTGCTGCGGCGCACCCTGCCCGCCAAGCACTGGGTGCCCCGAACCCGGCCGGACCAGCTGGCCGCCTGGATCACCGAGTTCGTCAACGCCCGGGAGGAACCGGCCACCCGGGCACCGGAGCGCAAGGCCCCGGGCCGGTACGCCGACCGGTTCGGCGGCCAGCTGGTCCTGGTCACCGGCGCGGCCAGCGGCATCGGGCGGGCCACCGCCTTCGCGTTCGCCGAGGCCGGGGCCCGGGTGGTGGCCGTCGACCGCGACGCCGAAGGCGCGGCGCGCACGGCCGACATGGCCCGCCTCGTGGGCGCCGCGGAGGCCTGGGCCGAGTGTGTGGACGTCAGCGACGAGCAGGCGATGGAGAAGCTCGCGGCGAAGGTCGCCGCCGAGTACGGGATCGTGGACGTCCTGGTCAACAACGCCGGGATCGGCCTGTCCGGAGCCTTCCTCGACACCACGGCCGAAGACTGGAAGAAGGTCCTGGACGTCAATCTGTGGGGGGTCATCCACGGCTGCCGGATCTTCGGCAGGCAGATGGCCGAGCGCGGCCAGGGCGGACACATCGTCAACACCGCCTCCGCCGCGGCCTACCTGCCCTCCAGGACCCTGCCCGCCTACAGCACCTCGAAGGCCGCGGTGCTGATGCTGTCGGAGTGCCTGCGCGCGGAACTGGCGTCGAAGTCGATCGGCGTCTCCGCGATCTGCCCCGGCATCGTCAACACCAACATCACCGCCACCTCGCGCTTCGCCGGGGTGGACGAGGCCGAGGAGAAGCGCCGCCAGGAACGCTCCTCGCGGCTGTACGGGCTGCGCAACTTCCCGCCGGAGAAGGTCGCCGACGCCATCCTGCGCGCCGTGGTCCGCAACGAGGCCGTCGTCCCGGTCACGCCCGAGTCCAAGGGCGCCCTGTGGATGTCCCGCTACGCCCCGCGCGCCCTGCGGCGCATCGCACGGCTGGAGCCCAGGCTGTGAGCGCGGGCTCGTACCCGATCGCCCCGCTCCGGGGCGTGGCGACCATGTGGAGAGAGCCCGGCACGGCCATATCCCCCTACTTCCGGCGGTCGTACCATCCCTCGCAGGAGGGCTCGCTGCGCAGGGCGGTCGAGTACCTTGCGGCTTCATCTGCCGTCCGGGCCCCGGTGGGCGCGGTCGGCCGAGCCGCGATGTCGTAGGGAGCCGGGATTGTCCGATCAGGCGGTAGCCGAGTACCGGATCGAGGATCTGGCGCACCACAGCGGGGCGACGGTGCGCACGATCCGGGCGTACCAGGACCGCGGGCTGCTGCCCAAGCCGGAGCGGCGCGGCCGTTCCAACGTCTACCGGGACACGCATCTGGCGCGGCTGCGCCAGATCGCGGACCTGCTGGACCGCGGCTACACCCTGGCCTCCATCAAGGAGTTGCTGGAGGCCTGGGACGCGGGACGCGGACTGGGCGGCGTACTGGGGCTGGTCGCCGAGGTGCACGGGCCCTGGACCGACGAGGAGGCCGCGCGGATCAGCCGGGAGGAGCTGAACAAACGGTTCGGCGGCCGGCCGGACGACGAAGCGGTGGACGAGGCGTGCGAGCTGGGGGTCCTGGAGCGGATCCCGGGGCGCCCGGACCAGTTCCTGGTGCCCTCCCCCCAGGAGCTGGCGGTGGCCGCCGAGCTGTACGCGGCCGGGGTGCCGCTGCCGGCGATCACCGGGCACCTGCGGGAACTGCGCGGGCAGGTGGAGCACATCGCCTCGCGGTTCCTGGAGTTCACCACCGAGCACGTCTTCGCGCGCTACCTCGGGCAGGTGCCGCCCACGGATGCCGACGCGGCGGAGGCGGCGACGATGGTGCGGCGGCTGCGCCCGCTGGCCCAGCAGACCGTGGACGCGGAGCTGGCGCGGGCGATGCGGCTCTTCGCGACCCGACACCTGCAGCGGCACCTGGGGGCGGCGGGAACGCCCCAGCCGTCGGGTGCCTCGCCGGTGGCACTGCCGGCCGGGACGGTACGGGCGGTGCAGGACCTGGTGGGCCCCGACCACGTGGCGGAGTTCGTCCGGGCCGCAACGGAGCGGGAGCTGCAGGCCCGGACCATGAACGATCTGGCGCGCCGGGCGGAGCCCGGCCGGTAGTCCACAGGGCGGATCACGCGTTTGCCGTCAAAACCCACCCAAACGGCTGTGGACAAGTCCCCTTTCCCTGTGGGCAACTGAGGCGGCGTCTCAGCCGACGGGCTCGTACGCCGCCTTATCGGGGCTCGCGCCGTCCCCCGGCCCGGTCTCGGAAAGGGACGTCGGCACGACCCTCTCGACCGGCACCGCCACCGGCACCGGTACCGGCACCGCCACCGGCTTGGCGGTCCGCGAGGCACCGGCCCCCGCCCCGGTCCCCTTCCCCCTCCCGTACAGCAGGGCGGCCAGACCCAGCCCGAGGATCCCGCCGGCCAGCTGGGCCGCGACGAATCCGGGCAGCGACTCGGGGGCTATGCCGGTGAAGGAATCGCTGAAGCTGCGCCCGATGGTGCCGGCCGGGTTGGCGAAGGAGCCGGAGGAGGTGAACCAGATCGCGGCGGCGATGTACGCCGCGACCGCGGCCGGGATGAGCCGGGGGCGCCCGATCCGCCCGAGGCCCTGGATCACGAGGACGAGACCGGCGGTGGCGACCACCTCTCCGATGAGCAGGTGCCCGCCGTCGCGCACCTGGGTGGAGAAGGTGCCCGGGGTGCGGCCGAACATGGCCTCCGCGAGCAGGGCGCCGCCGATCGCGCCTGCGGTCTGGGCCACGGTGTAGACGAACGCCTCCTTGCCGCCGAGCCCCTCGCCGCCGGTGCGCCGGGCCCACCAGGAGGTGAGGGTGACCACCGGGTTGAGGTGGGCTCCGGACAGCGGCCCGAAGAGGGTGATGATCAGGCCGAGGCCGATGGCCGAGGCGAGCGAGTTGGCGATGAGGGCGACACCGGTGTCGCGGCTGAGCTCGGCGGCCTGGAGTCCGGAGCCGATCACGACCACGAGCAGGCCCGCGGTTCCGATCAGCTCGGCAGCCGCACGGCGTGACAGAGAGGCATGGGCTGTCATGGTTTCTCCCCTGGGCAGAAGTGACAGCGGAAAATATATTCCGCATACTGGAAGAACGATAGGGAGTGTCCACCACGGGGCTCCCCCGAAAATCCCTGCCGGAAGACCGCACGAGCGGGCACGCTGGGGCCATGGATGAAAGACGCACCGTGAAGGTGTCGAAGTACGTCTCGAAACACCTGCGACACCAGCCGGAACGGATCGGACTGGTGCTCGACCCCCAAGGCTGGGTGGAGATCGACGACCTGCTGCGGGCGGCCGCCGCCCACGGATTCCACTTCACCCGCGCCGAGCTCGACCACGTCGTCGCCGCCAACGACAAGCAGCGGTTCGCCGTCGACGGCACCCGGATCCGGGCGAACCAGGGGCACACCGTCGCCGTGGACCTGGACCTCCCGGAGGCCGAACCGCCCGCATACCTCTACCACGGCACCGTGGCCGCCGCCCTGGACTCGATCCGCGCCGAGGGCCTGCGCCCGATGGCCCGCCACCACGTGCACCTGTCCCCGGACCGGGAGACCGCGACCCGGGTCGGCGCGCGGCGCGGCCGGCCCGTCGTGCTCGCCGTGGACGCCGGTGCGATGCGCGCGGCCGGGCACGTCTTCCGGATCAGCGCCAACGGGGTGTGGCTGGCGGACGCCGTGCCACCGCAGTTCCTGCGCTTCCCATAGTGCTTTCAGCATCGTTTCCGGGGGCGCTTCCAGGAGCGCTTCCAGCGCGGGAATTCACGCAGAGATTGTCGGACCATCCCCCTAATGTGTGTCCCACTCCGGGATCCGTGAGGGGGGCACCTCGCGATCACCGAACCATCCCTGCATGTACGCGAGGTGACGCCCTATGACGTCCGCACCCCACAATTTCCAGGTCGATCTGCGCGGTCTGGTGGATCTCCTCTCCCACCACCTGTACTCCAGCCCGCGCGTCTACGTCCGCGAGCTCCTCCAGAACGCGGTGGACGCCGTCACCGCCCGCCACGCCCTCGACCCCGACGCCGAGGTCCGCATCCGACTGTCGGCGTCCGGCGGCCGCGTGACCATCGAGGACAGCGGAATCGGCCTGACCGCCGACGAGGCCCACTCCCTGCTCGCCACCATCGGCCGCAGCTCCAAGCGCGGCGGCGACGGCTCCATCGCCGCGCACGGCCTGGAGGCAACCCGCCGGGAATTCCTCGGCCAGTTCGGCATCGGACTGCTCGCCTGCTTCGTCGTGGCCCGCCAGATCCGCGTCGTCACCCGCTCCGCCCGCGACCCCGATGCCGCGCCCGTCGAATGGCTCGCCACCGACGACGGTTCGTACACCGTCCGCGAACTGCCCCACGAGGCGCGCCTGGCGCCCGGCACCACCGTCGTCCTCGAAGCACGCCCGGGCGCCGCGGAATGGACCGTCCCGGCCACGGTCGAACAACTGGCCCGCGACTACGGCTCCCTGCTGCCGTACGCCATCACCTTCGACGACGGCGAGGGCGGCGAACCCCGCCCCGTCACCGACAGGCCCGCCGTCTGGGACCGGCCGTTCCCCACCCCCGCCGCCCGCCGCGTCGCGCTCGCCGGGCACTGCGCGGAGCTCTTCGGCTTCACCCCGCTCGACAGCATCGACCTCGACCTGCCGGTCGCCGGCGTACGCGGGGTGGCGTACGTCCTTCCCGAGCCGACCAGCCCCGCCCACCGGGCCGGACACCGCGTCCACCTCAAGGGCATGCTGCTGACCGACCGGGCCGACAACCTGCTGCCGGACTGGGCCTTCTTCGTCCGCGCCGTCCTCGACACGGACACCCTGCGGCCCACCGCCTCCCGGGAGAACCTCTACGACGACGAGACCCTGGCCGCCGTACGGGAGGCCCTCGGCGCCCGCGTCCGCGGCTGGCTCGCCGAGCTCGCGGCGAGCGACCCGGAGCGCCTGGCCGCCTTCCTGCACGTCCACCACCTCGGTGTGAAGTCCATGGCCCGGTACGACTCCGAACTGCTCGGGCTGATGCTGCCGTGGCTGCCCTTCGAGACCAGCGACGGTTCGATGAGCCTGCAGGAGTTCGCGGCCGCCCACACGGACATCCACTTCACGCGCACCGTCGAGGAGTTCCGCCAGATCGCACCGATCGCCGCGGCCCACGGGCTCGGCGTCATCAACGCCGGCTACACCTACGACGCGGACCTGCTGGCCCTGCTGCCCGCCGTACGGCCCGAGCTCAAGGTCACCGAGCTGGACGCCGGAGCCGTCACCGAGCGGCTGGACCCGGTGCCGACCTCCGCCGAACTGGAGCTCGCCGCCTTCCTGGCCACCGCGCGCACCCGCCTGGAACCGCAGGGCTGCGACGTGGTGCTGCGCGCCTTCCAGCCCGTCGCCGTCCCCGCGCTCTACCTCGACGACCGCCAGGCCCGCCAGGAGCGCGACCGCACCGCCGCACTGGAGAGCGCCGACTCCCTGTGGAGCGGCATCCTCGGCGCGCTGCGGGGCTCGGCGCCGCGCGCCCGGCTGGTCCTCAACCACAACAATCCGCTGATCCGGCGGATCGCCGCCCTTCCCGACGAGGCGCTGACCGGGACCGCCGTCGAATCGCTGTACGGGCAGGCCCTGCTGATGTCGCAGCGGCCGCTGCGCCCCGCCGACTCCACCCTGCTCAACCGGGCCTTCCTCGGCCTCCTGGAATGGGCGACGCACTCCACCGATGCCCGCGATGCCCAGGAGGACCAGAAGTGACGACGCTGACGCGCGAGGAGATCGTGCGGGGTCTGGCGGAAAACCGCGAAGCGCCGAACGGCGCCGCGCGCAACGCGCACGCCGAGGCCCTGGCCGGTGCGGCGGAGACGAACGGCGACCGCGCGCTGTTCCGTGAAGCCCTCGACAACCTGATCACCGCGTATCTCTACAGCTCCGAGTCGTCGAAGATGCTGGTGCCCTTCGCGCGGCTCCTCCAGGAGTACGACAAGGACCCGGGCGCCTTCTCCGAATGGGACGCCCACTCGCTGTTCTGGCAGTTCAAGTGGGTGGCCTCGGCCATCTCCGACTCCCCCGGGATCCCGCTGGAATCGGCCGCCGGCTGGCTGGACGAGATGGAGCGCCGCTACCGGATCGCGGGCTACAGCGAGCGGCCCGTCCGCGAGGCCGAGCTGTGGCTCGCCCATGTGACCGGCGAGGACGAGCGCGCCGAGCGGGCCTTCCGGCGCTGGCTGGCCGCGGAGCGCGACGACATGAGCGACTGCCAGGCCTGCGAGCTCAACGGCCAGGGCCAGTACGCCGTCGTGCAGGGCGACGACGCGGAGGCACTGGAGCTGTGGAAGCCGGTGCTCACGGGTGAGCTGGTCTGCGCCGAAGAGCCGCACCGCGTCCTGGCCACGTCGCTCCTGCCGCTGCTGCGGCTCGGCCGGGCCGACGAGGCGCGCTCGAACCACCTGCGCGGCTACCGCATGGCCCGCGGCAACGAGAGCCTGCTGCCGTCGGTCGGCAGGCACATCGAGTTCTGCGCGCTCACCGGCAACGAGTCACGCGGTCTGGAGATCCTGGCCGAGCACGCCGCCCATGTGGCGCCGCTCGCCAACCTCGACGACCGGCTGTCCTTCCACGGCGGCATCCTCGTGCTGCTGCGCCGTCTGGAGGAGCTGGGGCACGGCCGGAGCCCGGCCGTCCCCTACGAGGGAACCCCGCGTACGGTCTCCGAGCTGTACGAGGTGCTCCACGCGGGCTGCCTCGACATCGCCCGGCAGTTCGACGCGCGCAACCGCACCACCCGGGTCTCGGACCGGTTCCTCGCGCGGGTGGGCCGGGAGCCGCTGGTGGGCACCCTGCCACTGGGAGTGCGCAGTGCGGAACTGCCCCGGACCGACGCGGCCCGTGCCGCTGCCACCACCGCCTCTGCCTCCGCCGTCCCCACGCCGGTCGTGGCGCCCACCGGGTTCACGGAGCTCGTGGAGCGGGCCCGCGGCGCCCGCGACATGGGCCATCCGGGCGCGGACGCGCTGTGGGCCGAAGTGGCCGCACGGGTGGACGCGCAACCGGATCCCGATCCGCTGGTCCGCACCGACCTCGCGGACCAGCAGGCCCTGGCCGCCGCGCGGCGCGGGGCCGAGGAGGCCCCGCAGCTCCTGGCCGCGGTCCGCGACGGCTACCGGGCCCTGGGCCGGGCGGAGCGCGCGGCGCTCGCCGAGCTGCGGCTGGCCAGCGTGGCCGCGCAGTCGGGGGCCGCGCCCGCGCAGATCCGGGACCTGCTGCGGATCGCCCTGCGGTCCGCCGAGGCACTGGACGCCGCCGAACCGTTGCGGGTCCGGCGGATCGCGCTCGCGGAACTGTCGGCGATCCGCGTGGAGTCCTACCTGCGCTCGGTCGAGGCGGCCGGCCCGGACGACCACCACCAGGACCACCACCACGGCGGGGACCAGGAGCACGCCCACGGCGAGCTCGCCGCCGAGTTGACCGCTTTCATCTCCGCCTACGAGGACGGTGCGGCGGACCTGGTCGCGGAAGCCGAGGAGATGCTGGGCCGGGTGGCCCTCGCACAGGGCGACACGGAGCGGGCCGTGCCGCTGCTCGCGACGTCCGCCGCGCGGGCGGTCGCAGCCGGCCGGCCGTGGCAGGCCGTGGACCCGCTGGTGCTGCGGGCCGGGGTGCTGACGTCCCTGGACCGGCCCGAGGAGGCGGAGGAGGCCGCGCGAGCCGGGCTGGAGCACGCAGCCGAGCTGACCGACGCCGAGGCCCAGGGCGTCGTACGGCTGACCCTCGCGGACATCCTGCTGCGGCGGGGCGACACGGCGCAGGAGGCCGCTGCGCTCGCGCTGGCGGGAGCCCACTGGTTCGACCGGGCCGGTCTCACCGCGGACGGCGGGGCGCAGGCCCGGCTGCTGCTGGCCCGGGCCTACGCGCGGGAGGAAAGGGCCGCCGAGGCCGCGGAGGTCCTGCAATCGGCACTGCCGGATCTGCTGGAGCACGGCGACCAGCAGGCGGTGTTCGTACGGGAGTTCCTGGGCGACCTGCTGCGCCGGCTGAACGAGCCGCGGCCGGCCGCGGAGCAGTACCTGCTGGCGGCGGAGGTGACCAAGGGCTGGGAGGATCCGCGCCCGCAGGCGAGCCTCGCGCAGTCGGCCGCCGACACCCTGTCCGACGCGGGGCTGGCCGCGGAGGCGGTCGCCGCCTACGAACGGGCCCTGGAGCTGCACCGGCTGACGGGCGAGGCCCCGGTCGCCGAGGTGCGGGTGCTGCGCTCCCTGGCCTGGCTGGGTCTGCGCGAGGAGGTCACGGCCACGGCGGTGGAGCGGGCCCGGGGCCGGATGGCAGAGGCCGCCGAGGTCCTGGAGGCCGCCTTGGCCGCGGATCCCGGAGCCCCTGAGCTGCGCTCCGAACTCGCCCAGACCTGGCACCAGCTGGCGCAGGTGCTCGACCGGCACGTCAGCACGAACGGGGAGACGGCCGAGGACGGGGCCCCTGCCGACGCCGGCCCGGCCGAGGCGCCGGCGGACCGGCTGAGCCACGCCGAGGCCGATGCGCTTCGCCTGGAGGAGATCGAGCTGTGGGACCGGGCCGCCCGGGCCTACGCCGCGCTCGGCCCCGACCACCTCCGGGACCGGTTCCAGTGCCTGAACAACGCGGCCTGGACGGAACACGAGCGGGGCGACGCGAAAGCGGGCGCCGCGCGTGTCTCCACGCTGGTCGACGAGGCCCGGGCGCTGCCCGAGAGCGAGCTGCCCGACTGGCTCCTGCCCTCCGCGGAGCGCCTCCTCGCACAGCTGAACGACGGCGCGTAGGGCGTGGGTCGTGGGTCGTCGCCGCTCCGCTGCGGAGCGGCGACGACCGGCGGGTCAGCCGTCGAGCTGGGCCAGGGCCTCGGTGGCGATCTTCTCGAAGACGGCTTCGTCGGCGGCGAAGTCGGAGTCCGGGATCGGCGCGTGGATCACCAGCTCGGTGAAGCCGAGCTCGCGGTGGCGGCCGGCGAAGTCCACGAACGCGTCCAGGGACTCCAGCACGGTGTTGGCCTCGGGCGTGAAGCCGGTCAGCAGGACCTTCTCCATGGGCTCGGGATCCCTCCCGATCTCCACGAAGGCCTTGCCGAGCCGTTCGAGCTGCCCGCGCAGGGCCTCCAGCGACTGCTCGGGCGTGCCCTCCTCGAAGAGCTTCGGGTCGCCCGTGGTCACCCAGGCCTGGCCGTGCCGGGCAGCGAGCCGCAGACCCCGCGGTCCGGTCGCGGCGACCGCGAACGGCAGCCGCGGCCCCTGTACGCAGCCGGGGAGGTTGCGGGCCTCCTCGGCGGAGTAGAAGGTGCCCTCGTGACTCACCGAGCCCTCGGTCAGCAACCGGTCCAGGAGCGGCACGAACTCGGCGAAGCGGTCGGCGCGCTCACGCGGGGACCATGCCTCCTGGCCCAGCACGGTCGCGTCGAAGCCGTTGCCGCCGGCTCCGATGCCGAGGGTGATGCGCCCGCCGGAGATGTCGTCCAGGGAGATGAGCTCCTTGGCGAGGGTCACCGGGTGGCGGAAGTTCGGCGAGGTGACGAGCGTGCCCAGGCGCAGCCGCTCGGTGGCGGTGGCCGCAGCGGTCAGGGTGGGCAGCGCACCGAACCACGGACCGTCGCGGAAGGTCCGCCAGGACAGGTGGTCATAGGTGTAGGCCGTGTGGAATCCGAGCTGCTCAGCCCGGAGCCACTGATCGCGGCCTCCCTCGTGCCATCGACGTACCGGAAGGATCACCGTGCTCAGACGCAGACTCATGCGTCGAGCCTACGGCGAGGCGATGTTTCACGTGAAACATCGCCTCGTGCGACAGCCGGACCCGATCATGGTCCGGTCGTACCCGGCCATGGGCGAAGATGGAGCCGTGACCTCGGCTCCCCAGCGCCCGGACGGGCCAACCCCCATGCCCCGGCTCATCGCCACCGACCTCGACGGCACCCTGCTGCGCGACGACAAATCCGTCTCGCCGCGCACCGTCGCCGCGCTCGCCGCCGCCGAGGAGGCCGGGATCGAGGTCTTCTTCGTCACCGGACGCCCGGCCCGCTGGATGGACGTGGTCAGCGACCATGTCCACGGGCACGGCCTCGCGATCTGCGCCAATGGCGCGGCGGTCGTCGACCTCCATTCCGGACGGGAGTTCGTGCAGGTCAGGTCTCTCCCGCGGGCCGCCGCAATCGCCGTCGTCGATGCCCTGCGGACCGCCGCACCCGCTACGTCCTTCGCGGTCGAGCTGACCACCGGCATCAACTACGAGCCGGCGTACCCGCCCTTCTTCAAGGACCCGGCCGCCAGGGTCGCCACGGCCGAGGAGCTGCTGCGCGAGGAGATGGACGCAAGCGCGGCGCCCGTGCTCAAGCTGCTGGCGCACCACTCCGAGATCGCCCCGGACGAGTTCCTGACGCTGGCCCGCTCCGCCGCCGGCGCATACGCGTCGATCACCCGCTCCAGTCCGACCGCCCTGCTGGAGATCAGCGGGCACGGCGTCTCCAAGGCCAGCACGCTGGCCCTGTGCTGCGCCGAGCGGGGCATCTCGCCCGCCGAGGTCGTCGCCTTCGGGGACATGCCGAACGACGTGGAGATGCTCAGCTGGGCCGGCACCTCGTACGCGATGGGCAACGCCCACCCGGATGTGATCGCGGCCGCCTCCGGCCGTACGGTCGCCAACAACGAGGACGGGGTCGCCCTCGTCATCGAGCGGATCCTGGCCGAACTCATAGCCCGGCAGCAGGCCTGATCAGAGCGGGGCCTCCCACACCAGGGTGGTCCCGCCGCCGTCCTCGCCGATGCCCGGGCCGTACGAGCTCGCGCCGCCCAGCGACTCGGCCCGTCGGCGCAGATTGCGCAGCCCGCTGCGCCGACCCCCTTCGGAGATGCCCACCCCGTCGTCGGCGACCTCCAGCCGGACCCCGGGACGGCCGTCGGCGAGCGTGACGGTGGAGTCGAGGACCACCTCGATCCGGGACGCGTCGGCATGGCGGAAGGCATTGGACAGGGCCTCGCGCAGCGCAGCGATCAGGTTCTTGACGACCAGCTCGTCGACGACGGTGTCGATCGGGCCGAGGAAGCGGTGCGCGGGCTTGAAGCCCAGGGGTACGGCAGCCATGTTGATCTCCCGCAGCACCCGGGTGCGCAATCCGGACGGGGCCTGCGCCGGGCCCTGCTGGAGAGCGAAGATCGCGGTGCGGATCTCCTGGATCGTCACGTCCAGTTCGTCCACGGCCTTGCCGACGCCGTCGCGGACCTCGGGAACGATGGACCGGCGCTGGGCGCCCTCCAGCATCAACCCGGTGGCGAACAGCCGCTGGATGACCAGGTCGTGCAGGTCGCGTGCGATCCGGTCGCGGTCCTCGAACACGGCCAGCCGCTCGCGGTCGCGCTGTGCCTCGGCCATCATCAGGGCGAGCGCAGCCTGCGAGGCGAACTGGGTGGCCAGGGTCCGCTCGGCCTCGCTGAACGGCCGCTTGCCGCGCGCCCTGGGGGTGACCAGCGCGCCCAGCACCCGCCCGCCGCTGTGCAGGGGCAGCATCATGCAGGGCCCGTACTGGCTGGTCAGCTTGCCGGCCGTGCGGGGGTCGGACGCGGCATCGTCCACGAACACCGGCTCGCCGTGCAACAGCTTGTCCACGACCGGACTCTCGGCCGGGATCACCACACCGAGCGAGGTGGCCGGGTCCTCGGCCGAGACGGCGACGATCTCCATCCCGCCCTCCTCGGCCGGCAGCATGACGATCCCCGCGGAGGAGTCGGCCAGCCGGCGGGCCTGCTCCGCCACCACCACGAGGGCATCGTCCGCGTCCCCACCGGACAGGAGGGCGGTGGTGACGGCCACCGAGCCGTCGATCCAGCGCTCACGCTGGGTGGCGGCCTCGTACAGCCGGGCGTTGCCGATGGCGATGCCCGCCTCGGTGGCCAGCACCCGGACCATGTGGACGTCGTAGTCGTTGAACTCGCCGCCGCCGTTCTTCTCGGCGAGGTACAGATTGCCGAAGATCTCCCCCTGCACCCGGATCGGGACGCCGAGGAAGGTCTTCATGGGCGGGTGGTGCGCCGGGAACCCCGCGGAGCGCGGATCCTTCGTCAGATCGGCGAGCCGCACGGTGTCGGAGTGCGAGATCAATGCTCCGAGCAGGCCCCGCTTGCCGTCCGGCCGGTGTCCGATCTTCCGGGCCAGCTCGGAGCTGACCCCGTGGGTCACGAAGTCCGAGAGCCCGCGGCCCTCCGTGTCGACGACGCCGATCGCCGCGTAGCGGGCGCCCGCGAGCTCGGCCGCGGTCTCGCAGATGCGGTCCAGCGTGGAGTGCAGTTCGAGGCCGGTCCCGACCGACCGCATCGCCTCCAGCAGTTGCGGTACCCGGGCCGTGAGCTCGGTGGACAGGCCCTGCAGGCTTCTGGTGGCCTCGGTGGCGGCCACCAGCGGGTCCGACATCACGGGCACGACCGGTGTGGCCGGCGAGGGATCCGGCAGGGGATCCGACGAATCCGGCGACTGTTGCGACTGCTGCGCTGACATGCTCTTGAGACTAGTTAGTCCCCATTAGGGCTCGCAGATCATTAACTCGCTGGTTTGATCTCTGCTGGGAGGGTGATTCCACGGGTGCTGGCGAAGTCGTAGAGGTCGTCGAGGGTGGCGAGTCGGTCGTCGGCGGGCTGGATGGGGTGCCCGGCTGTTTCCAGGAGCTGCCGGATGTCGCGGATGCGTCTGTTGATTGTTCCGGGGTGGACGGTGAGCAGGGCGGCGACGGCGACTTGGGGCAGGGCGAGCCGGTAGTGGAGGAGTGTGGCTAGGAGCCGGTCGGCGAGGGTGAGGACGGGGCGTCGGCCGGTGGTGCCGTCGCCCTTGACGCGAGGTCGGTGGCCGCGTCGTTGGTCCAGGTGAGTCTCGCGCTGGGCGTCGTGGAGGATGGTCAGCGCGGTGATGAGGGTGTCCCACTCGGCGGGCGGCAGTCCGGTCAGGGCGGGGTGGCATAGCCAGGCGAGGTCGGGGCTCGGCTGATCGAACGGGTCTGGTGCGTCGTTGACCTGGGTGTATGCCTCGGGGCGGAGTGTGTAGTTCCAGTCGCCGTGCCAGTCGTGGCGTGTGACGGGGAGGACGTCCATCTGCCCGTCACCGATGCGGACCCCGGTCTCGTAGGTAGCGGTGCCGAGTTCGGCGTGGACTTTCAGCCCGGTGCGGGTGGTGGTCGCGGCGATGCTCTGCACGATGACTTCGTGGCTGGTCAGCGGCCTGCCGCGCCAGTTCATGGTGATGTGTGAGAACAGCCGGTGCTCGATCCGATTCCATTTCGATGCGCCCGGAGGAAAGTGACAGACAGTGACCTCCATGCCTGTTTCCAGGGCCAGGGCGGCGAGTTCGGCCTTCCAGGCGCGGGTGCGGTAGCCGTTGGAGCCGCCGGCATCGGCGGTGATCAGCAGCCGCCTGGCCTGCGGGTAGTCCTCCTTGCCGCGGGCATTCCACCAGCGGCGGATGGATTCGACGGCGAAGGCGGCGGTGTCGTGGTCGGTGCCGACGCTGACCCAGCCGGTGTTCGCAGCCAGGTCGTAGATGCCGTAGGGCACGGCCTTCCCGAGTTCCTTGTCCGGGAAGTCGTGGGTGCTGACCCGCTCGGGGTTGCCTGCGGGCCGCCATTCCCGGCCGCCGTTCTTGAACGGCCCCACCACTTCCTTCTTTTTCGTATCGACGCTGATCACCGGGTCGCCGGCCACCTGGTGGGCCTTGGCCTGCTCGTTGATATAGCGGAACTGGCCGTCCCGGTCCGGGTGCTGCTCGGCCTTCGATGACTTTGGCGTTGCCCTGGAGGCTGAAGCCTTCCTCGCGCAGCACGTCGGCGACGGTGTCGGCGGATATCCGGTGGCCTTGGCGCGTGAGCTCGGCGGCGAGGTGGCGGGTGGACTTCGTCGTCCACCGCAGGGGCGACATCGGGTCCCCGCGCATGTCCGGCTCGACCAGGGCCAACAGTGCCGGACGCAGTCCCGGGTCCAGGTCCACTACCCGCTTGCGGCCACCACCGACCCGGCGCGCCCGCCCCAACGGGGCTTCACCGGAGTCCAGTTCAGTGACACCAAGCGACACCGTGGCCTCTCGCACTCCAGCCGCCCGGGCGACCAGCCTGATCCCGCCATGGCCCAGTACCCGGGCCTCGGCCGCCAGCAGGAGACGACGCTGACGTTCGTCCAGATGCGGGAACAGCACCGTGAACTTCGCCACCAAGGCCGCCGCTATCTCTTCCGCCGCTTCCATACCACGCCAACGACCGCCAGATCGGGAAGCTACGGGTTAATCCTCTGCGAGCCCTTAGTGGGGAAAGTTGGCCAAAGCCCCCTCCGCGGCCCGTTCCCGCTCCAGCAGGCGCCGCAGCGGTCCCTCGGCCGAGGCCAGCTCCGCGTACGCGCCGCGCTGCACGACCTCGCCGCGGTCCAGCACGAGCACCTCGTCAACCGCCTCCAGTCCGGCCAGCCGGTGCGTGATCAGAACGGTGGTCCGGCCCTCGGTCGCGGCCAGCAGGTCCGCCGTCAGGGCGTCGGCCGTGGCCAGGTCCAGGTGCTCGGCCGGCTCGTCCAGGACCAGTACGGGGAAGTCCGCGAGCAGCGCCCGGGCCAGGGCGAGGCGCTGGCGCTGACCGCCCGAGATCCGCTCGCCGTGTTCACCGACCAGGGTGTCCAGACCGTCCGGAAGGCCGTCGGCCCACTCCAGCAGCCGGGCCGCGGCCAGCACGTCCCGCAGTTGCTCCTCGCTCGCCCCGGTCCGGGCGAGGCGCAGGTTCTCCCGCACCGAGCTGTCGAAGATGTGCGCGTCCTGGGCGCACAGGCCCACGAGCGCGCGTACGTCGTCTCCGTCGAGGGTGCGCGCGTCGGTCCCGTCCAGGGTGTAGGCGCCCTGGCTCGGGTCCAGGAACCGGAGCATGACCTGGGCCAGCGTCGTCTTGCCGGAGCCCGAGGAGCCGACGACCGCGATGCGGCGGCCGGCCTCCAGGGTCAGGTCCAGCCCGCGCAGGGCGTCACGGTCCTGGCCGGGGTGGCGGGCGGCGAGCCCCGTCAGGCGCAGCGGGAAGGGCGAAGCGGGGGCCGCGGCGGGCCGCTCCGGCTCGGCGACCGGGACCGGAGCATCGATGACCTCGTAGACCCGCTCGGCGCTACGGCGCACCCGCTGGCGGTACTGGACGGCGAGCGGCAGTCCGTTCACCGCCTCGAAGGCGGCGAGCGGAGTCA
Source organism: Streptomyces sp. NBC_01233 (assembly GCF_035989305.1). Lineage (NCBI taxonomy): Bacteria > Bacillati > Actinomycetota > Actinomycetes > Kitasatosporales > Streptomycetaceae > Streptomyces > Streptomyces sp. NBC_01233. The sequence goes on from NZ_CP108514.1 coordinate 4,540,546, forward strand.
GGACCGCGACGGCCATGGCCACCCCGGACAGCCGTCCGTCGTGGACGGCGTTCGCGGCGACGGCCGCGGCGGCCACCACGGTGAGCCCGCACACGAGGGCGGACAGCCCGCCGCCCAGCCCGCTCGCGGCGGCGCCCCGCGCGGCGATGCGGGTCAGCAGGCCGTCGCTCTCCCGCGCCCGCCCCTTGCGGTCCTCCAGCGCACCGGCCACGGTCAGTTCCGCGGTGCCGGTGAGCAGATCGGCCACCCTGGTGGCGAGCTCTCCCCGGGCGGGTGCGAGCCTGTGCTCCGCCCGGCGGGCGCAGGCCCCGCTGACCAGCGGCACCCCCATACCGGCAGCGAGCAGCCCGGCGGCGAGCACGGCTCCGGCCTCGGGGAGCAGCCAGGTGGTGAAGGCGACCGAACCAGTTCCGACGAGCACCGCGGTGCCGACCGGCAGCAGCCAGCGGAGCCAGTAGTCCTGCAGGGCGTCCGCGTCGGCCACGAGCCGGGCCAGCAGGTCCCCGCGCCGGTGCTCGCGCAGCCCGGCGGGCGCGATGCGCTCCAGCCGCCGGTAGACCGATACCCGCAGGTCGGCGAGCATCCGCAGCACGGCGTCGTGGGAGACGAGCCGCTCCGCGTACCGGAAGACGGCGCGGCCCAGACCGAAGGTCCGGGTGGCGGTGACGGCCACCATCAGATAGAGCACGGGGGGCTGTTCGGAGGCCCGCGAGATCAGCCAGCCGGACACGGCCATCAGGCCGACGCTGCACCCGACGGCCAGCGCGCCGAGCAACAGCCCGAGCCTGAACCGTCCCTGCCAGGCCTTGGCCACCGCCCGCACCCGGCGCAGCGGATCGGCCCCGCCTGTGTCGGTCCCGCCGCCGGCCCGCGCCCGCTCGGGTGCGGCACCGAGGATCCACTCCCCGGCATCCGGGGCGCGGTCGCCGGGGGACCGGCCCTCGGCCCCGTCCCGGAAGGCGCCGCGGTGGGGGAGCAGCCCTTCAAGATCCGGCCCATCGAGGTCCGGCCCTTCAGAGTCCGGCCCCTCGGGGAGCAGCCCCGCGGGAGGAGGCCCCTCAAGGCGGTGCCCGTCGGCGAGGAGCTGCGCGGGCCCGCCCCCCGCCGCCATCGGGACCACCCGGTCCGCGACCGCCAGCAGTGCCGGCCGGTGCACGACCAGCAGTACGGTCCGCCCCGCGGAAAGCCGCCGGACCGCGTCCACGATCCCCGCCTCGGTCTCCCCGTCCAGGGCCGCCGTCGGCTCGTCCAGCAGCAGCACGGGCCGGTCCGCCAGGAAGGCCCGGGCCAGGGCCAGCCGCTGCCGCTGCCCGGCGGACAGTCCCACACCGCCCTCGCCGAGCAGGGTCTGCGCCCCGCGCGGCAGCGCCGTCACGAACTCCCAGGCTCCGGCGTCCTTCAGAGCCGCGGCAACTTCGCTGTCGGAGGCGCCCGCGCGGGCCAGCCGTACGTTCTCGGCGATCGTCCCGGCGAACAGGTGCGGCCGCTGCGGCACCCACGCGATCCGCTCCCGCCAGTGCTCCGGCGACAGCTCGGCCAGGTCCACCCCCGCGATCCGTACCCGCCCCGCGGTCGGCGTCACGAACCCCAGCAGCACCTGGAGCAGCGTGGACTTGCCCGCGCCGCTCGGACCGGTGAGGGCAACGCACTCCCCCGGCGCGACCGTCAACGAGACCGGCCCGGGCGAGTCCTCGCCCCGGCCCTCGTAGCGGACGGCCATCCCGTCGATCTCGATCCGCAGGGGGGCGCCGCCGGGCAGCTCCGCCGTCCCGGCCCGCCCCGTGGCGGGGGTCTCCAGGATCTCGAAGATCTCCTCCGCGGCCGCCAGTCCTTCTGCGGCCGCGTGGTACTGCGCCCCCACCTGCCTGAGCGGCAGGTACGCCTCGGGCGCCAGGATCAGGATGACCAGGCCGGTGTAGAGATCCAGTTCACCGTGGACCAGTCGCATGCCGATGGTCACGGCGACCAGTGCGACCGACAGGGTCGCCAGCAGTTCCAGCGCGAAGGAGGAGAGGAAGGCGATGCGAAGGGTCCGCATCGTCGCGCGCCGGTAGTCGTCGGTGATCTTGCGGATGGATTCGGCCTGCGCCTTGGCCCGGCCGAATACCTTCAGCGTGGGAAGGCCGGCCACCACGTCGAGGAAGTGCCCCGACAGCCGGGACAGCAGCCGCCACTGGCGGTCCATCCGGGACTGGGTGGCCATGCCGATGAGCACCATGAACACGGGGATCAGCGGGAGCGTGACCACGATGATGGCCGCCGACACCCAGTCCTCGGTGACGATGCGGGCGAGCACCGCCACCGGCACGACCACCGCGAGCCCCAGCTGGGGCAGGTAGCGGGAGAAGTAGTCGTCGAGCGCGTCCACACCGCGGGTGGCCAGGGACACCAGGGATCCGGTCTTCTGCCCGGTGAGCCGGCCGGGGCCGAGGTCCGCAGCCCGGTCCAGCAGCCGGCCCCGCAGTTCCGACTTGACCGCCGCGCTGGCGCGGTGCGCGGCCAGCTCGGTCAGCCAGGCGACCAGGCCGCGTCCGAACGCCACCGCCGCGAGCAGCAGCAGCGGCGTCCGGAGCGCTTCGCCGCCCAGCCCCTTCTCGAAGGCACCGACCACGATCTCGGCGATCAGCATCGCCTGACCGACGACCAGCCCCGCCCCGACGAGCCCCAGGGCCACCACCGCGCCCAGGAAGAGGCGGGTGGAGCGGGCGTACCGAAGCAGGCGCGGGTCGATCGGTTTCACGTGAAACATCCCCCAGGGGAGGGTCGGTCGGGCGGACGAGCCGGGTGCCGCGGGAAATCAGTGCACGTCGACGATGTGCTGCGTACCGATCCGCTTGCGGAACACCCAGTACGTCCAGCCCTGGTAGAGGAGGACGAGCGGCGTGGCCACTGCCGCGCACCAGGTCATGATCTTCAAGGTGTACGGGCTGGACGAGGCGTTGGTGACCGTGAGGTTCCAGGCATCGTTCAACGAGGACGGCATGACGTTCGGGAAGAGCGTCAGGAAGAGCATCGCGACGGCCGCCGCGATGGTGACCCCGGACAGTGCGAACGACCAGCCCTCGCGGCCCTTCAGGTTGGTACCGAGCGCCCCGAGCAGTGCCAGTACGGCGACGGCCATCGCGATCAGGCTCTTGTCGTCTCCGCGGGAGACCTGGGTCCAGATCAGGAAGACCAGTGCCAGCACGGCGGTGACGACGCCCAGGCCGGTCGCCAGCTTCCGTGAGCGGTCCCGGATGTCACCGACCGTCTTGAGCGAGGTGAAGACCGCGCCGTGGAAGGTGAAGAGGGTGAGGGTGACCAGTCCGCCCAGGATCGAGTAGACGTTGAGCAGGTCGAAGAGGGTGCCGACGTACTCCATGTTCTCGTCGATCTTGACGCCGCGCACGATGTTGGCGAACGCCACGCCCCACAGGAACGCCGGGATCAGCGAGGTCCAGAAGATCGCGTGTTCCCAGTTGGTCTGCCACCGGTCCTCGGGGCGCTTGTGCCGGTACTCGAAGGCGACGCCGCGGATGATGAGGCAGACCAGGATGAGCAGCAGCGGCAGGTAGAAGCCGGAGAAGAGGGTGGCGTACCACTCGGGGAAGGCGGCGAAGGTCGCACCGCCCGCCGTGAGCAGCCAGACCTCGTTGCCGTCCCACACGGGCCCGATGGCGTTGATCAGGACCCGCTTCTCCGTACGGTCGCGGGCGAGCAGCTTGGTCAGTACGCCGACTCCGAAGTCGAAGCCCTCCAGGAAGAAGTAGCCGGTCCACAGGACGGCGATGAGTACGAACCAGACGTCGTGGAGTTGCATGGTGCGGTCTCCTCAGCCTCAGTACGAGAAGGCCATCGGCCGGTCGGGGTTCTTGTCGTCCCCGCCGATCTTGGTGGGCGGGTTGAGATCGGCCTCGGTGAGCTCGGGCGGTCCGGCCTTGACGTACTTGACCAGGAGCCTGACCTCGATGACGGCGAGCACCGCGTAGAGGAGGGTGAAGCCGATCATCGAGGTGAGCACCTCCGCCTGGGAGACGTTCGGCGAGACCGCGTCCCGGGTGCGCAGGACTCCGTAGACCACCCAGGGCTGGCGGCCCATCTCGGTGAAGATCCAGCCCCACGAGTTGGCGATGAGCGGGAAGCCCATCGTCCAGAGCGCGACGATCCAGTACAGGTTGGCGAACTTCGGGCTCAGCGCCTTCTTGAAGAGGACCAGGTTCGGGACCTCGTCCTCCCCGGTACGCAGACCCCGCGGCAGCATGAACTTCTTGCGGGTGAGCCACAGGCCCAGCACGCCGACGCCGAGGGAGGCCATGCCGAAGCCGATCATCCAGCGGAAGCCCCAGTAGGCGACCGGGATGTTGGGCCGGTAGTCGCCGGGGCCGAACTTCTCCTGCTCCGCCTTGTTGACGTCGTTGATGCCCGGGACGAAGGAGGTGAAGTCGTCGTTGGCCAGGAAGGACAGCAGGCCCGGGATCTCTATCGCGACCTTGTTGTGGCCCTTCTCGACGTCGCCGTAGGCGAAGACCGAGAAGGGAGCCGGCGCCTCGCCGTCCCAGAGCGCCTCGGCGGCGGCCATCTTCATGGGCTGCTGCTTGAACATCACCTTGCCGAGCAGGTCACCGCTCAGGGCCGTGCCCATGCCGGCGATGATCATGACGACCAGGCCGAGCCGCAGCGAGCTCCGCATCACGGGGATGTGCCTCTTGCGCGCCAGGTGGAAGGCGGCGATGCCGGCCATGAACGCACCGCCCACCAGGAAGGCGGCCGTGATGGTGTGAAAGAACTGGGTGAGCGCGGTGTTCTGGGTGAGCACGAGCCAGAAGTCGGTGAGCTCGGCCCGGCCCCGCTCCTCGTTGATGCGGTACCCGACCGGGTGCTGCATCCAGGAATTCGCCGCCAGGATGAAGTAGGCGGAGAGGACGGTGCCCATGGACACCATCCAGATGCAGGCCAGGTGGATCTTCTTCGGCAGCTTGTCCCAGCCGAAGATCCACAGGCCGATGAAGGTCGACTCGAAGAAGAAGGCGATCAGCGCCTCGAAGGCCAGGGGGGCCCCGAAGATGTCGCCGACGAAGCGCGAGTAGTCGGACCAGTTCATGCCGAACTGGAACTCCTGGACGATGCCGGTGACGACGCCCATCGCGATATTGATCAAGAAAAGCTTTCCCCAGAACTTCGTGGCTCTGAGGTACTTCTCCTTCTCGGTGCGCACCCATGCGGTCTGCAGGCCGGCCGTGAGCGCGGCGAGCGAGATCGTCAGGGGTACGAAGAGGAAGTGATAGACGGTGGTGATGCCGAACTGCCATCGCGCCAGAGTCTCTGGCGCCAGAGCTAGGTCCACGTCCTCGTCTCCTTCGTGTCGCCGTGATCACAGCGGCAGTCTGCCTCTTGCGTCCCACTCAATCCGGGAGAAAGCAGGACACGCTTGTGAACGCGTTCACATTCACAAGCATTATGTCGCACCACTGTCGGCAGCCTTCAGGCGGGGTGCCCCTCTAGCTCTGTACTTCGCGGGTAGTTCGTTCAGGTCTCTGGCCAGCGGGGATGTGTGGGTTCCAGGCCGAGGAGGTCGAGGAGGTGGAGCTGGATGCCCCGGGTGATGGCGATGACGGGTGGGTCGGTGGCGCTGCCGACCCGTAGCCGCAGGTCGGACAGGTGGTAGAGGATCATCCGGCCGGTGGGCCGCACCCTCTGGTTGCCGGGGTAGAGCCCCTGCATCTTCTGGTCGCCGCCGAGGGCTCGGCGGACCTGGCGTTCGATCAGGCAGAACAGCAGCAGGGCCAGGCAGATCACTGTGATCAGTGCGGCGACGCGTTTGTTGTCCTGCACGAAGACAGGGGTGACGGCCAGGGGGCCCTTGAAGTCGCTGTATCGGCGCTCGACGGTGCCCTGGCCTTTGTGGCGGCGTAGTACTTCGCCGGGATCGGCCTGTTCGGGGGTGAGGGTGGTCAGCAGCGCGTACCAGCCGTCGACGGCGGCTTCGGCCTGGAGCACGTCCTGATCGAAGTGCCAGGACAGGGCGGGCCGTCCGGTTTCGTCGGTGGTGATCTCGGTGTGCAGGCAGCCGGAGACCCGGCGGGTGCGGGTGATCACGCCGAGGCGTGCGGCGATCTTCTCTGCGGTGCTGTAGTAGCGGCCGCCGGCAGAGTGCTGGAGCTTGTCGAGGTCTTCGCGGGCCTTGGCCAGGCGTTTCTCGCGGGCCCGCTGCTGGCCTTTGGCGTTGCCGGTGGAGTGCACCAGGATCCGGCGTACCTGGAGCGGGGGATCGCTCTTGCGGGGCCCGGTCACAAGGTGGATGTCTTCCAGGACCCGGTAGGTCTCACGCGCTGCGGCGGGGGTGTTCTCGTCGCGGGCGGGGGTGTAGTCCACGACGGTGGCCGTCTCGAGGTCGAGGGCGGCGTAGACGGCGTCGTCGACCCTGGAAGCGGGGGCCGGGGCGATGAAATCGGTCCCGGCCCCGATCAGGGCGGTGACGTTGCCGTATGAGATCAGCTTGGAGTCGGCGATCAGCAGGAACTTCTTCGGTCCGGCCATCGCGCGCAGAGCGTTCATGGTGCCGGTGATCTGGGAGATCTCCGCGGCTCCGCCGTCGATGACGCGGGACAGCAGGGGGATACCGCCGTCGCCGGTCACCGCCAGGCCGGTCTGGATCTGCTTGAGGTCGTAGCGGCGGTCCTTGGGATGGCCGTGTCTGATGCGGGGATACTCCTCGTCCTGGTCATCGGCCGGGTAGGCGCCGTAGAGCGACATGGATGTCATGTCCCAGTGGAACGTGGACACATCGATGCCGAACTCGCCGATCGCCTGGGCCCCGATGCTGTCGGTGAGCTCTCTCAGCCGCGGGGCGATGGCGTCCAGGGCCCGGCCCAGACGGTCGTCGTTGAGCAGTTCCGCCTCAATTCCGAATACTTCTTCCACCGCCCACTCCCGGGCCCAGCGGTCCACCCGCCACAGGGGTGCGGGTGCGGTCAGCCGGTTGGCCACCAGCACCTCGATGACCTGGCCGTGCGTCACATGGGCGATGTCGCGGCCCGGGCACAGCCGGTCGACGGTCCCGGCCACATCAAGCCGGCGCAGAAACTCGGCAGCGACAGGCAGAGCGCCCAGACGCTTCTCCACCACGGAGGTGACCACACATTCCATGCGCGGGCGCACCGTCCGCAGCCGTGGGGACCGGGAAGACTTCGTCACACCCGGATCAACACAGCCACCCCCGGACCGGACACGGCCAGACACCAACTCCACCTGACTCAGCCACCCGCGAAGTACGGATCTAGCCAATCCATTCAACAGATTGTTGAATGCGGCTCATGCAGATACGGATTTCCTGGCCTGCGGGCCAGCTCACCGCGACCCTTGACGAGACCCCGACCAGCAAGGCGCTGGCCGAGGCCCTTCCGATCTCCGCCTCCGCGAACACCTGGGGCGAGGAGGTCTACTTCGGCACCGGCGTCTCCGTGGCCCTGGAACACGAAGCCCGGCAGGTCGTCGAGCCGGGCACGGTCGCGTTCTGGACCGAGGGCGACGCGCTCGCGCTGCCCTACGGCCCCACGCCCATCTCGCGCGGAGGCGAGAGCCGCCTGGCGAGCCCGTGCAACGTGCTCGGCTCGTTCGACGGCGACCCCCGCCTGCTCTCCACCGTCCGCGACGGCGATCCCATCCGCGTGGAACTGGCCTGACCGGCCCCGACGGGGTCCGGCCGCCAGGACAGCCGCGGCCGCCTACAGCTCCTTGAAGAAGGCCTCCGCCGTGTGCAGGAAGAGGTCGTTCGCCTCGGTCTCACCGATCGTGACCCGCAGGCCCTCGCCCGCGAAGGGCCGGACCACCACACCGGCCTTCTCGCAGGCCGCCGCGAACTCGGCGGTCCGCTCCCCCAGCCGCATCCACACGAAGTTCGCCTGGGTGTCCGGCACGGACCAGCCCTGGGCGAGCAGCGTCTCGTGCACCCGCGCACGCTCGCCCACCAGCGCCCCGACGCGGCCCATCAGCTCGTCCTCGGCGCGCAGCGAGGCCACCGCCGCGTCCTGCGCGAGCTGGCTGACGCCGAACGGCATCGCCGTCTTGCGCAGCGCCGCGGCCACCGGCTCGTGCGCGATGGCGAAGCCGACCCGCAGGCCGGCCAGGCCGTACGCCTTGGAGAACGTACGCAGCACGGCCACGTTCGGCCGGTCGCGGTAGAGCGCGACGCCGTCCGGGACGTCGGTGTCGCGCACGAACTCGCGGTACGCCTCGTCCAGGACCACCAGGACGTCCGACGGCACCCGGTCCAGGAACCGCTCCAGCTCGGCGCGGCGCACGGCCGTGCCGGTGGGGTTGTTCGGGTTGCAGACGAAGATCAGCCGGGTCCGGTCGGTGATCGCCGCAGCCATCGCGTCCAGGTCGTGCACGTCGCCGTCGGTCAGCGGGACCTGCACCGAGGTCGCGCCCGAGATCTGCGTGAGGATCGGGTACGCCTCGAAGGAGCGCCAGGCGTAGATCACCTCGTCGCCCGGGCCGGCCGCCGCCTGGATCAGGGACTGGGCCACACCCACCGAGCCGGTGCCCGTGGCGATGTGCTCGACCGGCACCCCGAAGCGCTCGGCGAGCTCGTTCACGAGGCCGGTGCAGGCCATGTCGGGGTACCGGTTGAAGCTGCCGGCCGCCGAGACCGCGGTCTCCAGCACCCCCGGCAGCGGCGGGTACGGGTTCTCGTTCGATGACAGCTTGTACGCGACGGGCCCTCCCGCGGCAGCCGGCTTCCCGGGCTTGTACGTCGGAATGCCATCCAGCTCGGCGCGCAGCTTCGGGCTCTTCTCGCTCACCGCAGGTCCTCCTCGACCGTCCCGTACGACGTCGCCGTCGACTCAATACTGCTCACCTTATGAGGATTCCGCCGTTCCGAGAATGGGGGCGCCTGGAATGCGGGGGAGCGCGCGCATATATGCGCGCGCCGGTGGCCTGCGCCGTGGCGCGCGTCCCTCGTGCAGGTGAGTTGAGACCGTCCCGAGACCACACCGTTTTGGCATGCCCGGACCCGCCAACAAGCCCCACCCTCACTCTAAGCGATCAAATACCTTCATTTCCAAGGTCATTGGGGGTGGCGAACCATGCAGAATCGTGCCTGTCAACGGGTGCATATGCACCCGGACCACCCACCCCACCGAGCCCTACTATCGGCTCGCCATGACAGCAGCAGGGAAGCATCAGGTGAGCCGGACCGAGACCACCCGGCGGGCCGCCGGCCGACAGGGCCGGGCAGGCATCAGGGACGTGGCCGCCGCGGCGGGCGTCTCCATCACAACCGTCTCCGACGCGCTCAATGGCAAGGGACGGCTGCCCGACGCCACCCGCCGCCACGTTCGCGAGGTGGCCGACCGGCTGGGCTACCGCCCGTCGGCCGCCGCCCGCACCCTCCGTACCGGCAAGTCGGGCCTCATCGGCCTGACCGTGACGACGTACGGGGATGAACCTTTCACCTTCACCGAATTCGCCTACTTCGCCGAGATGGCCAGGGCCGCCACCTCCGCCGCGCTCGCCCGCGGCTACGCCCTCGTCATCCTCCCCGCCACCTCCCGCCACGACGTGTGGTCCAACGTCGCCCTCGACGGCACCGTCGTCATCGACCCCTCCGACCACGATCCCGTCGTCACCGAACTGGTCCGCCAAGGTCTGCCCGTGGTCTCCGACGGCCGCCCCGCAGGCTCCCTCCCCGTCACCGCCTGGGTCGACAACGACCACGAGGCCGCCGTACTCGGCCTGCTCGACCACCTCGCCGCCGCCGGCGCCCGCCGGATCGGGCTGCTGACCGGCACCACCACCGACACGTACACCCGGCTCTCCACCACCGCCTACCTCAACTGGTGCGAGCGCGTCGGCCAGGACCCCGTCTACGAGTCCTACCCCGCCCACGACCCGTGCGCGGGCGCCGTCGCCGCCGACCGGCTCCTCGCCCGACCCGACCGGCCCGACGCCGTCTACGGGCTCTTCGACCCCAACGGCACCGATCTGCTCGCCGCCGCCCGGCGCTACGGCCTGCGCGTCCCCGAGGACCTGCTGCTCGTGTGCTGCAGCGAGTCCACCGTCTACGCCAACACCGAACCGCCCATCACCACCCTCTCCCTCAAACCGCGCCGCATCGGCACCGCCGTCGTGCAATTGCTCATCGACGCGATCGAGGGAGTGGACACCGGACGCCCCGTCGAACAGGTCGTCCCGACCGAGCTCATCATCCGTACGTCGTCGCAGCGCAGGCAGCCCCGAACGACCGTCAGCCCACCCCGTTCCCCGGCCAAGGACTGACCGCCAGACCGTCCGGTCGGCCTGCCGACGACCGGGCCCAGCATTTCAGCAACACCGATATCGGTAGAAAGCGGTAGGAACAATCGGCTCCGCAAAGGATTCACCACCCCTGGTGCGTCACAGAGCGCGAGCCGCATTCCTATGATGGGCGCACGACATCACGGACCCTCCTCCCCGGAGGTCAGGAGGGTCCGCAGGTGTACGGCAGCGCGACGGTGGTGGAGGGGTCGATGACTCAGGGGGCCGGTCAGGGACCCGCGATGCGGACGGACACGCTGCGGGACTTCCGGGTTCCAGTCACCGAACCCGCCGCGTACGCCGTATCCGCCGGGCATCCCGGCGAGGCTCCCGTGTACGGCGAGTACCCGGCGTACTACGACGACGACGCACCGGCCGTGCCCCCGCAGCCCGGCTACGCGCCGGCGCCCGCCGCACCGCCCGCCCCGCCGTCGGCCGCACCGCCGGCCTCGCGTCCCGTGCACGCGACGAGCCACACCCCCGAGGAAGACGACTTCGAGGGCTACACCCCGACCCACCGCGACCTGCCGATCATCGGCCGCGGCGCCCTCGGCGGCCCCGGCGACACCGTGCAGGTCCAGTACGTCCCGCCGGAGGCCGCGTCCGACGGCCCCGGCCCGCTCTACGTCGTCGGCGACGTCCACGGCTACCTCGACGAACTGGTCACCGAACTCCACGCCCAGGGCCTCATCGACACGGAACGCCGCTGGTCCGCCGGCAACGCCCGGCTCTGGTTCCTCGGCGACTTCACCGACCGCGGCCCCGACGGCATCGGCGTCATCGACCTCGTCATGCGGCTGTCCGCCGAGGCCGCGGCCGCCGGCGGCTACTGCAAGGCCCTGATGGGCAACCACGAGCTGCTGCTCATCGGCGCCAAGCGGTTCGGCGACACCCCCGTCGTCTCCGGCGCCGGCACCGCCACCTTCCAGGCCGCGTGGCTCCTCAACGGCGGCCAGCGCTCCGACATGGAGCGCCTGCAGGACGTACACCTGCAATGGATGTCGCGGCTGGACGCGGCCGTCCTGGAGGAGGGCCACCTGCTGCTGCACTCCGACACCACGGCCTACCTCGACTACGGCGACTCCATCGAGGACGTCAACGACACCATCCACGAGCTCCTCAACCGGGGCGACGCCGACATCACTTGGGACCTCTTCCGCAAGTTCACCAAGCGGTTCGCCTTCCGCGACGAGGGGACCGGCCCGCAGGCCGTGCGCGAACTGCTCGGCACCTACGGCGGCAGCCGCGTCGTGCACGGACACAGTCCCATCCCGTACCTGCTCGGCGAGGTGGGCACCGAGGACGGGGACGAGACGCGAGGCCCGGAGGCCGTGGACGGCCCGCACGTGTACGCGGAAGGGCTCGCCATCGCGATGGACGGCGGGGTGACGATGGCGGGCAAACTGCTCGTCGTGCAACTTCCCTTGAACGACTGAGGTTTGTAACCAAGGGGGTATTTCCGGAAAGCCCCTGTCACGGCGTGGTTCGGGCGCTCTACCATCGCACTATCCGTAGCAGGCTCTCCTCCGTTTGTGCCGGTGCCCCGTTCTACGCGGGGATACCGGCTTCTACGGAGCATCGGGGGATGCACATGACCAGCGCTCCGCACCTGCTGACCGAAGACCGACCGGAGTTCGATCGTCTCCTCGACGAGGCGCTGCGCACCGCGAGCGAACGGCCCGAGCTCGCCACCCTCGGCGAACGGCTGAACGCCGAACAGCTGCGCACCATGGCCCAGGGGGCCAGTGCGCTGCTGGCGGCCGCGGCCGCCGCCGAGTACGGCCACTACGTGAAGGTCCGCGAGGAACGACGCGACGAGGCGCTGTCCACACCCGGCACCACGGGGGACGAGGACGGCGGGCAGGGCATGGGCGGCGGCGCGGGAGTCAGCGCCGTGGTCGCGGTCCTCGCGCCCGTCCTGGCGGGCACCGCCATGCTGATCTTCCTGCTCGTCGGCTACAGCCTCAAGCTGATCGAGCCCGAACCCGCCTTCGCCGAGACCATGCTGACGGCGGGCTGGCTGTTCGGCGCGCTCACCGTGGCCGCGCTGCTCTTCGCGGTGATCGGGCTGCTGGTGACGGCCGTCCGCAACAGCGCGACCGAGGTGGTGGCGGACGAGACCGAGGCGGTACCCGACGAGGTGGCGCGGGCCCGCGAGGCCTGGCGGCACGCGCTGCTGGAGCGGGGCATCATGCCGTTCCTGCGGGACGCGCTGGCCGACCCGACTGCGGGGCCGGGCTTCCCGACCCCCAGGACGCCGGCGGCCGGGCGCATCCCCCACCTCGGATACACCCGGCCCGACTTCACCAGCCCTGGATCGCCCTCGGAGGGCCCCCGGCCCGGCTACACGCCCCCGGACTTCACCAGCCCGGACTTCGGCGGCCCGGAGAACCGGCCGCAGTAACCTCCGACCGGCCTCGCGCCCTACTTCATCTGCCGCGGCAGGTGGTTGGGGTCGGCGGGGCGGATCGGCGCGGCCGTTCCGGAAGCGGCCCGGCGGCGGACGTCCGGGTCACCCGGATCGGGCTGGGGCTCCGCCAGCCTCCACACCCCGTTGCACACGAGTTCGGTCGGGTCCTGGCCGTTGCCCGTATCCACGGTGCAGAAGGTCTCGTGGATGGCACCGCCCTCGGTCACCACCTGGATCACGAGGTTGCCGCCCTGATGCGCGACGGAGACGCCACAGGCATCGGCCGGGTAGCTGTTGTCGGCATTGAGCGTGAGGTCGTACCAGGTCCAATCACCGACCGTGTTGCCCGTGAGGTCGCGGACCCCGACGTAGGTGTTGGTGCCTCCCGGGATCACCGCCGTGAATTCGCGGCTCCCCTGGTCGCGGACGGAGTCGATGGACCTGCAGAGGGCCGGGCCCGGTTCGCCCTGCGGGCCCCTCGGGCCGCGCGGTCCGGGCGGTCCGGGCGGGCCCTGCTTGCCCTCCTCGCACCCGCCGCCACCGCGCGGGCCGGCCATGTTCCCGGCCGCCTGCAGACCCTTCTTCTTTTTGTTCGGCTTCGACTTGCACTCGTCACCGCCCGTCGGGCTCGCCGAGCTGACCGTGTCGGCCACCTGCATGCCCTGCGCTGCGGCGAACGCGGGGCTGGTGATGCCCACCATGACCAGGGCCAGCGACGCCAGGGTGCCGCCCTTGCGCCAGGTGCGCCGTCTCGGCAGCGGACCTGGAACTGACCTGGTCCTGTTTTCGGGGCTCATATACGCCGCTCCTTCTCGAAAACGCGAGGGGGCCCGGTCGGGCCCCCTCGGTCATCGTGGGTATCGCGGTCGCAAGTGGCGGGGCGCCATGCAGATAAGACCGACCGGCAGTAGGCGTCACTTGAGTCGTCGGGTGGTGGGGCGGGTGTCCCAGCGGTATTGGAGCGTCGCGCGGCGGATGAGCATGCGGAGCGTGACGATCGTGGCGGTGAGGTGCAGGTAGAAGTCCACGACGTTGCCGTTCTTCTCGGTGCAGCGCCGCAGTTTGCCGAAGCCGTTCATCCACGAGTGTGCGCGCTCCACCACCCAGCGTTTCCCGGCTTGGATTGGGGCGGGCACACCCTTGCGGGCGATCTCGACGGTGAAGCCGAACTCCTCCAGCGCGGTCCGGGTCTTCGCGCTGTCGTAGCCGCGGTCCAGGTTGACGTTGACCTGCTCGGGGAGTGGTCCGACCTGGGTTTTCACGGCGTCGAGGGTGGGGATGAGCAGGGGCGAGTCGTGCCGGTTGGCTCCGGCGGAGACCAGGCCGAGCGGAACACCGCGGGCCTCGGCTGCTACCGAGCGTTTCAGGCCCTGCTTGCCGCGGTCGACCGGGGAGCGGCCGGCCTTCTCGCCGCCGCAGGGCGCCTTGGTGATGCAGCCGTCGACCGACAGTTCGTCGAGTTCCAGGCCGATCATGCGGTCGTACGCCTCCAGGGCCAAGGCGTGCAGTTGCTGACATATCCCCAGGTCGGCCCAGTGTCTGACGCGGCGTCGGATAGTGCGGTCGGAGCAGCCGGGACTGGCGATGCGTTCGTAGCCGGAGCCGTGCACGAGGGCAGCGATCACGTGCTCGAAGACGATCCGGTCGGGGAGGCGCGGATTGTGGCAGCCAAGCGGATGGCCGTCCACGTGCGCGGGCAGCAGCGCCGCGAACTGGTCCCACAGGGGTTCGAGCAGGCATGATGGCAGGACAGGCACGAGCCCTCCGGTGATCACTGAGCGTAGAGAACTCCATGATCACTCAGGCTCGTGCCTGCCTTGCGCTCGGGCCGCCGATCACCGACACCCACGGCCCTACTGCCGGTCGGTCTAAGTCAACTTGTCGGACTAGCGGATAAGCCAAGTCGGGCTAACGCTGCGCCCGCAATGGCGTCCTGCACCCCGTGGATCTTCCACTGCATCGCTGCGGCCCCTCTCGATCGGCCTCCAGCATCGCAGAGACGCCCTGAACTACAGCTCGGTTCAGGCAAATAAACGTCACTGTGACGACATGTTGAGCTCTGGAAGTCTTAGCGCCCCAACTGCTTGAGGAAGTCGGTCACGAACTTCTCTACCTGTTCCCTGCCCTCGACATCCCGCACATCGAGTCGATCCACATAGTGGATGCCGGCGTGGCGCAAGAGGCGCTCGCGGCTCTTGTCGTCGGAAGCGCGTCCCTTATCGTGCGGTCCGTCGACTTCAATGACGCCGGCTCGTCCTCGGTAGGTGACGACGAGGTCCGGCTCGAAGGTGTGTCCCCGTACGCGCATGGCCCCAAGTGGCATGATGCCGATCGTTTCGTTGTCAGGTAGCTGAGCCTGACGTTCCTTGAGGATCTTGTAGACGTCGTGTTCCCACTGGTTGGTGAAGTGGAGCCCGTCCTCGATCGGATGCTGTGGCTCCAGACGCGGTTTCCGCGCCTGGTTCGTTGGACCGGGCCCGCTTGCAGTGCGCAACTGGCGTCGCCAGTCCACGCTCACTTCCGGGATCGATGGGGCGATCTGAATGTGATCGATGCACTCTCCCGGATCGCGCGCCATGATCGCGTTCATGGCCGTCTCCAGCTGCGACACCACAGCTTCTGTGAACCGGGAGAGCAGACGTGGCTCGACCTCCAGGATGGCTTTATAGCCAGCCTCGTCGAATCCGGTGTTCCACAGAATCAGCCGGGCTGTGGTCACGTCGGCGGCGATGTCTGCTGTCGCCAGGTCACCCTGACGATGGAGCGGGATGGCCGCCGCACCGAGTACGTGTTCGCCTCGCAGCCGGTCGACGTCGTCAGCGGGCAAGTTCTTCGAAGCTGCGAGCATGGCGTCAAGCGACCGCAAGTCTTCACCCATGTGGAAGAGTCTGACAGCTGGGATCGACAACCGGGCTCGAAACCAATCACCTTGGCCGCGTGGACCAGGTGTGGACCACGACAGGTCGAGCATGGCCCTGAGGGCGAGGAACACGCAGGTCATCTCGGGTGGAGATGCACCCCGCAGCACTCTCTTGAAAACCGTTCGGTCAGGAACTGCCCCCGCACCCATCCCCGCCTTGTGCCGACTGAGAAGCCGTCCGTATCCCTCCACGGCGACAAGGCTCTGTCGCGCAATCAGGACATCTCGTCGAGGCCCGCACGAACGGTCGGTCGCAGCGCACCGGCAGCCCGCAGGAATGCCACCCCGTGATCAACTGCTCACGATCCGGGCTCCGTTACGAGCCCAGAGGCGGGGATGTAAGCGAGTGCTCCGGATACCGCGACGCCACCTCGGGCTGTCCGGAAACCATGACTGCGACCCGATGATCCCTTGAGTGGGCCCTATCTCGCTCATATGGTCATTTCCGACCGCAGCGGTGAACGACCACAGCAGGGGACTCAGATGGAAGACAGGCGAACGGCCGGGGCAGTCCTGGGACTTGCGGGCTTCAACGCGGCCCTGACCATGGCAGCAGCCGTCGTCACTTGGGACGACGGCCCCACTCCATGGGCGGCCGCTGCCGCGACTTCCGTGCTCGTCTTCCTCACACTTATCCGCAAGCGCTGATGGTCGCGATCCGTGCGAGCAACAACCGCCCGTTATCCGTGATCAAGAAGGAAAAGCACCCTTGAAGCTCTCCTACCGCATAGCCACCGCCACCCGCGAAGCCGCCTGAGGCTTCCGGCCGCCGTCGATGCCCAGCACTGCCCTTGTGCACGGGGAAGATCTGGCGTCAGAGCATCAGCCCCCAGGTAGAGACGCCCAGCCGACTACTCCCCCCAAGGTGTAGTCGGCAAGGCGCGTTTCCGCAGGTCAGTCAGCCAGAGGGAGGTACAGCCGGTTGCCCGTGGCCGCGAACTCCGCCGACTTGCTGAGCATCCCCGCCTGGATCTCCTCATCCGTGGCCGAGTCGTCACCACCGAACTGCTCTGTGATGCTTCTGCTGATCTTCATCGAGCAGAACTTCGGACCGCACATGGAGCAGAAGTGCGCGGTCTTGGCCGGCTCGGCGGGAAGGGTCTCGTCGTGGAACTCGCGTGCCGTGTCCGGGTCGAGGGCCAGGTTGAACTGGTCCTCCCAGCGGAACTCGAACCGCGCGTCCGACAGGGCGTCGTCCCACTCCTGGGCGCCGGGGTGCCCCTTCGCCAGGTCGGCGGCGTGCGCCGCGATCTTGTACGTGATGACGCCGGTCTTCACGTCGTCGCGGTTGGG
This sequence comes from Streptomyces sp. NBC_01233, assembly GCF_035989305.1. Classification (NCBI taxonomy): domain Bacteria; kingdom Bacillati; phylum Actinomycetota; class Actinomycetes; order Kitasatosporales; family Streptomycetaceae; genus Streptomyces; species Streptomyces sp. NBC_01233. The sequence continues at coordinate 4,557,447 of NZ_CP108514.1, forward strand.
CAGGCCCAGGTGCTCCTTGGGCGTGACGTAGCAGAGCATCGCGGTGCCCCACCAGGCGATCATCGCGGCGCCGATGCCCGAGGTGATGTGGTCGTACGCGGGTGCGACGTCCGTGGTCAGCGGGCCGAGCGTGTAGAACGGCGCCTCCTCGCAGATCTCCTGCTGGAGGTCGATGTTCTCCTTGATCTTGTGCATCGGGACGTGGCCCGGGCCCTCGATCATGGTCTGGACGTTGTGCCGCTTGGCGATCGTGTTCAGCTCGCCCAGCGTCTTCAGCTCCGCGAACTGCGCGGCGTCGTTGGCGTCCGCGATGGAACCGGGGCGCAGGCCGTCGCCCAGCGAGTACGTGACGTCGTACGCCGCGAGGATCTCGCAGAGCTCCTCGAAGTTCGTGTAGAGGAAGTTCTCCTTGTGGTGCGCGAGGCACCACGCGGCCATGATCGAGCCGCCGCGCGAGACGATGCCGGTCTTGCGGCGGGCGGTCAGCGGCACGTAGGGCAGCAGCACGCCGGCGTGGACCGTCATGTAGTCGACGCCCTGCTCGGCCTGCTCGATGACCGTGTCCTTGTAGATCTCCCAGGTCAGGTCCTCGGCACGGCCGTCGACCTTCTCCAGCGCCTGGTAGAGCGGCACGGTGCCGATCGGGACGGGGGAGTTGCGCAGCACCCACTCGCGGGTGGTGTGGATGTTGCGGCCGGTCGAGAGGTCCATGACCGTGTCGGCGCCCCACTTGGTCGCCCAGGTCATCTTGTCGACCTCCTCCTCGATGGAGGAGGTGACCGCGGAGTTGCCGATGTTGGCGTTGACCTTCACCAGGAACCGCTTGCCGATGATCATCGGCTCGATCTCGGGGTGGTTCACGTTCGCCGGAAGCACCGCACGACCTGCGGCGATCTCCTCGCGGACGACCTCGGGGGAGACGTTCTCGCGGATCGCGACGTACTCCATCTCCGGGGTGATCTCGCCCCGGCGGGCGTACGCGAGCTGCGTGACGGCCTGGCCGCCGCGGCCCCGGCGGGGCTGGCGCGGGCGGCCCGGGAAGACCGCGTCGAGGTTCTTGAGGCCACCGCGCGGCGAGGTGTGCTTGATGCCGTCGTCCTCGGGGCGCACGGGACGGCCCGCGTACTCCTCGGTGTCGCCGCGGCCGATGATCCAGTTCTCGCGCAGCGGGGCGAGGCCCCGGCGGACGTCGGTCTCGATCTGCGGGTCGGTGTACGGACCGGACGTGTCGTAGAGCGTCACGTCCTTGCCGTTGGTGAGGTGGACCTGGCGGACCGGCACCCGGATGTCGGGGCGGGAGCCCGCCACGTAGCCCTTGTGCCAGCCGGGCTGGCGCTCGGTCTGGCCGTCGGCGTCCTGGCTGACGGCAGGCGTGCGTGCGTCCTGAATGGTCATGAGACCTGATCTCCCTACGCCGGCATTACCCGGTAACAGGTTCGGCGGTCGACGCAGCCTCTTCCCGTACGCATCTGTGATGCGCGTACGGTGATCAGCGTCCTCTCAGCCCGGTGCTCCGAGCTCCCGCGTTGTGCAAAGTAGCCCCCACGCTAGCGTCATCCATGGCGTGCTGAACAGTGGGCCCCCTCATCTCTTGCGATGATCTGCTGGTGACGTCCTCGCCGCAGCCCCCCACCGAGCCCACTGGGCACCATGGCCACAGCGGCCACGCGCACGACGGCCCGGGGCACTCCGCCGGGCACTCGTCCGAGCCCTCCGCCGGTCATTCCCACGGCCACAGCCACGGGCACGGCCCGGCGGCCCCCGTCTCGAAGCACCTGCGCAAGGTCATCGCGGCCGTACTGATCCCCTTCGCCACCGCCGTCTTCATCGGCATGGTGGTGCTCTGGCCGGGCGGCGCCCCCGCCCACGAGCGCACGGGGGTGGGCTTCGACCGGCAGACCCAGCAGGCGGTGGTCGTCTCCCTGGAACACGTCGACTGCAAATCGGTGAACGCCGCACAGGTACCGCCGACCGCGGACCCCTCGACCCCCGAGGGTCGTGAGGCCCAGGCCGCGCAGACCGGCGAGTGCAAGAAGGCCACCGTCGAGATCGGCACCGGCCCGGACAAGGGCCGCACCTTCGTGGAAATCGTCCAGCCGGGTGCGCCGCGGCAGTTGACGGACGGCCAGGAGGTGGTCGTGGCGTACGCGCCCGACGCCCCCCGCGACCTCCAGTACTCGGTGATCGACGTGAACCGCAAGATGCCGCTGGCGGTGCTGGCCAGCATCTTCGCGGTCGCGGTCGTCCTCGTCGGGCGGATGCGCGGGCTGTTCGCCCTGATCGCGCTGATCGTCAGCTTCGGCATCCTGATGCTCTTCATCCTCCCGGCCATCCTGCAGGGTTCGAACCCGCTGGTGGTCGCGGTGGTCGGGGCGAGCGCCATCATGCTGATCGCGCTCTACATGTGCCACGGCCTGACCGCCCGCACCTCGGTCGCCGTCCTCGGCACCCTCGTCTCGCTGGTGCTGATCGGCCTGCTGGGCTCGGTGTTCATCGACTGGGCGTCCCTCAGCGGCAACACGGACGACAACACCGGGCTGATCCACGGGCTGTACCCGGACATCGACATGAGCGGTTTGCTGCTCGCAAGCATCATCATCGGATCGCTGGGTGTGCTCGACGATGTGACGGTCACCCAGACCTCGGCCGTCTGGGAGCTGCACCAGGCGGACCCCTCGATGGGGTCGCGCGCCCTGTACCGGGCGGCCATCAGGATCGGCCGCGACCACATCGCGTCGGTGGTCAACACGCTGGTGCTGGCCTACGCAGGTGCCGCACTGCCTCTGCTCCTGCTGTTCTCGATCGCGAACAGCAGCATGGGCTCGGTGGCGAACAGCGAGCTGGTCGCGGTGGAAATCGTACGGACCCTCGTGGGCTCGATCGGACTCGTGGCCTCGGTCCCCGTCACGACGGCACTGGCCTCACTGGTGGTTTCCGCCGACCGGCCGGGATCCCCGGACGTCGCGCCGGCCGCGGGGCCGGTCCGCGGCGGCCGGGGCCGGCGGCGCAAGCGCTGAAGGGGTCCTCCCGGGGGCGCCCGAAGGCGGTGCCCGAAAGCGGAGCCCGAAGGGGGGCGCCCGAGGGGAGGGGCGGGCAGGCGCGGGTGAGCGCGAGCTCGCGCGTCAGCCGGCGTTCTGCTCGTTCTGCTTCGACTCCGCCAGGATCTTGCCGAGCGCCTCGTCGAGGTTCTCCTCGAAGTCGCCCAGGTTCCGCTCCTGTCCGAGCGGAACGATCCGGTCGGTCCGGTCGAGGAACGCCACCAACGGCGCGGCGCTGGCGCGGAACAGGGCCCGGTCGCCGCCGACCTGCAGCCGGATGTGGACGTCGGACAGCTCCTCCGGATCGGTGGGGGCGATGTGCACATCGCCGTCACCGCACGGCTTGTTGATGCCGTCGAGGAGGAGCTCCCGGCCGAACGCCCAGGTCACGGGCGCATCCCCGGGAAGGTGGAAGGTCAGGCGGACTGCGTAGGGATCACGGGCGTCGTACCGGAGTTCCACCGGAATCCTGAACGAGAGCTCCTCGGAAACGAGGAAACTCATCATGACCTCTGCCTGTACCGACTCGCGCATTGCCTACCCCGCTGTAGTGGAAGTGGCCAGGAATGATCCCCCAGGCTCCTCTTGACAAGAGTGGTGGAAGCGCTAGCAGATCACAAGGAGTGAGTTTTCAGATACTGATAGAGAACGAGAGGGTGCTCAACAGCGCGCCCACTTCACTCCGTAGTCGATCGACTACACAACGCAATCGATCTTCCTGGTGCAGGGGGAGAGAAATAGCCATGGTTGCGGCGGTATCGCCCGCTGTGATGGGGATGGCCGCACAGACCGTGCCGAGGGCATATTCCTGGCGTTCGGTTACTGGCTGCATTCGCCCGAGGGTGCCGATCCGGTGCTCGAGCGACCGGAGATCCCGCACGGTATAGGCGGTGATCGGCTCGACCGGATATCGGTCGTAATGGTCCTTGCGCGTTTTCTCGTCGAGTTGTCCGAGCAGGCACTGCCCGATGGCGTGCGCATGGCCGGTCGCACGGAAGTCGGCCCACTCCTCGCAGGCCGGGCTGGCCTGAGTGTCCGAAACTCCCACGACCTCGATCTCACCCTCGCGGTAGACCGCGAAGTAGACGGGGGCCCCGACCGCGTCGCGGAAGTGCGCGAGGGAGTCGAGGATCATGCTGCGACGTTTCTGCTGGAGCCCCCCACCGGCGAGCCGACCCGCGGCGTCGCCGAGGACGAAGACTCCGCCCTCCCTGCGCAGATAGCCCTCGTGAGTGAGGGTGCGCAGCAGGTGGTACGCGGTGGGAAGCGGGAGCCCGGCCTCGCGCGCGAGCTGTTTCGCCGGGGCTCCCTGACTATGGGACCCCACTGCTTCGAGCAGTCTCAGCGCCCTCTGGACCGAGCCGATCAGCGTCGGCACACCGGCGTTGTGAACCGGAGACAAAGCTCACCCCCAGGCGTGGCGGCGGGCCTTCGGGGAGGCCCGCCCTGCGGGGGCCGCCCCCGCGCATGCCGTGACTCCTGGGGGTCGTACTCGGCGGCTCGTTAGCATCACCGCAGGTCAGAGCGGCAGTACCGGCTTTCGATGCCCAGGGACCGGCGCAGATTGCCACTCTATCCGCCGATTCCGGGGGTGTGTGCGGTTGAGTGCCTCACGTTCCCTCACCTGGCTCAATCCCGGACCCGCCGGGCTCGTCCCCGTCGCGTTCTACCAGTCGCCGGAGGAGGACTTCGTACGGCCGCCACCGACCTTCTTCACGACGAACACCAGGCCGGCGACGAGGCCGACGAAGAGGAGCACCTTGAAGACGACCCCGATCAGCACGGTCAGGATGCTGGTGATCACGCCGCCGAAGACGAACAGCGCCAGCAGCGGAACGGCGACCCACTTAACCCACCAGGGCATGCCTGCGAATGTCTCTCGGATGCCGTCCATGTCCTCGACCTCTTCCTCGTCCTTGACTTCCTGCTCTCGATGCTAGGAGTCCACGGCCCCGTATCGGGGCCCGCGAGCCCCCGGACTCCCCTGACCCGCCCCTTAGGGGAATCAGGGCCCCGACCCTCAGCCGCCCGGTGCGCTCAGCTCTCCGGCGGGGAGAAGACCACCATCACCTTCAAGTCCTCGGTGATGTGGTGGAACTTGTGCGGGACGCCCGCCGGGACGTAGACCACGCTGCCGCGCGCCACGGTGGTCGTCTCCTCCCCGACGGTGATCGAGGCGCGCCCGCTCACGACGAAGTACACCTCGTCCTGGCGGTGCGGCTGCTGCGGATCGACCTGCCCGGCGTCGAGCGCGTACAGCCCGACCGACATGTTCCGCTCGCGCAGGAACTGCAGATAGGCGCCGTCGTTGGCGGCCCGCTCCGCTTCGAGCTCGTCAAGCCGGAAGGCTTTCATCGTGGTTGTGCCCCTTGTGCTCGGTAGCGCCGTCGCATCCGCTGATCTGCGGATGTCCCACCGGGATCTTCTCTGCCACGATCAGACACATGATGAATTTCGTAGTCAAGACGCTCGCCAACGCGGCGGCCCTGGCCGTCGCCATCTGGCTGCTCGCCGGCATCACCCTCGACGACGGCACCAGTCTGGGCCGCCGGACGCTCACCCTGATCCTGGTCGCGCTGGTCTTCGGCCTGGTGAACTTGATCGTCAAGCCGTTGGTGAAGTTGCTCTCGCTGCCGCTGTTCGTCCTCACCCTGGGCCTGTTCACCCTCGTCGTGAACGCCCTGATGCTGCTCCTGACCTCGTGGCTGGCCTCGCAGCTCGAGCTCAGCTTCCACGTCGACGGGTTCTGGACCGCGGTCCTCGGCGGCCTGATCATCTCCATCGTCTCCTGGGCCATGAACATGGTCCTTCCCGACAAGAACTGAACGGACCGCCCATGACGCCCATGTACCGCGTCTGCTTCGTCTGCACGGGCAACATATGCCGCTCCCCCATGGCCGAGTCCGTCTTCCGTGCCCACGTGGCCCGGGCCGGCCTCGAGGACTTGGTCGAGGTGGACAGCGCCGGGACCGGCGGCTGGCACGAGGGCGACGGCGCCGACCCCCGCACCGTCTCCGTCCTGGGAGCCGCGGGCTACGAGCAGGACCACAGGGCCCGGCAGTTCCGCTCCGCCTGGTTCGAACGCCTGGACCTCGTCATCGCGCTCGACGCCGGACACCTGCGGGACCTGCGGGCACTCGCACCCACTCCGCAGGACGCCGCCAAGATCCGGCTGCTGCGGTCCTACGATCCGGCCGCAGCCGCGGAGAGCGACGTACCGGATCCCTACTACGGGTCCCTCGACGGGTTCGAGGAGTGCCTGGAGCTGGTCGAGGCGGCGAGCCCCGGTCTGCTGGACGCCGTACGCGAGGCCCTGAAGGAGCACACCGCGTGAACGAGTACGCCCCCGAAAGAACAGCCGAGGCGACCGGCGACGGCACCCGCGCCGTCCGCGCCGGACTGCCGGAGCCCGTGAAGAACGAGCCGACCCTGCCCGGACCGGTCTTCGCCGCCCACTTCCACCTCCCGGGCGACGTCGAAGGCCCGTACGCCTACGGCCGCGACACCAACCCCACCTGGACCCTGCTGGAGCGGGCGATCGGGGAACTGGAGGCCCCCGGCGAGGAAGTGCAGACCATCGTCTTCGCCTCCGGCATGGCGGCGGTCTCCGCCGTCCTCCTCTCCCAGGCGCGCACCGGCGACACCGTGGTCCTGCCCGACGACGGCTACCAGGCGCTGCCCCTGCTGCGGGAGCAGCTGGAGGCGTACGGGATCCGCGTGCGCACCGCCCCGACCGGCGCCGACGCCCAGCTCGCGGTCCTCGACGGAGCCCGGCTGCTGTGGATCGAGACCCCGTCCAACCCCGGGCTCGACGTATGCGACGTACGGCGCCTCGCGGACGCGGCGCACGCCGGCGGGACCCTCGTCGCCGTCGACAACACCCTCGCCACCCCGCTCGGGCAGCGTCCCCTGGAGCTCGGGGCGGACTTCTCCGTCGCGAGCGGCACCAAGGGCCTCACCGGCCACGGCGACCTGCTGCTGGGGTACGTGGTCTGCCGCGACCCGGAGCTCGCCGCCGGCGTCCGGCGCTGGCGCAAGATCGTCGGCGCGATCCCGGGCCCGATGGAGGCCTGGCTCGCCCACCGCTCCCTGGCCACGATCCAGCTGCGCGCGCACCGGCAGTGGGCCAACGCGCTGGCCGTCGCCGAGGCGCTGACCGGCCGCCCCCACGTCACCGGGCTGCGCTACCCCGGCCTGGCCACGGACCCCTCGCACAAGACGGCGGCCCGCCAGATGCGCGGCTTCGGCTCGGTGGTCTCCTTCACCCTGCCCGACCGCGCCCACGCGGAACGCTTCATGGCCGCCCTGCACCTGGTCGAGGACGCCACGAGTTTCGGTGGAGTGCGGTCCACCGCCGAGCGGCGCGGACGGTGGGGCGGCGACGCCGTGCCGGAGGGCTTCATCCGCTTCTCCGCCGGGGCCGAGGACACCGAGGACCTGGTCGCGGACGTCCTGCGCGCCCTCGACGTCGCAGGCGGCGCCGGCTGAGCGGTCCCCGGGACGACGGTCCAAGCCTCCCCCCTCATGGCTCGGACCGCCCGGGTTCCGCGCGCGAGGAACCACGCGACAAGGCTAATTGACTTTGCGTCAGAGTCCAATCACGGTAACGACAGGGGCCTATCGGCATATTTATAGTTGAAGGCCCCCACCGAGAGGTGCCGCGATGGACCTGGCCCTGCTGCGCACCTTCGTCGCCGTCCACCGGGCCGGCTCGTTCACCCGGGCCGCCGCCCTCCTGGGCCTGTCCCAGCCCGCCGTGACCTCGCAGATCCGCACCCTGGAACGCCAGTTGGGGCGGCCCCTCTTCCACCGCCGGGCCCGCGGTGTCACCCCCACCTCCGTCGGCGACGAACTCGCCCACCAGGCCGCCCCGCACCTCGACGCGCTGCTGCGGATCACCGAGGCCGGGCGGGAGGCCGCCGGTGCGTTGCGCACCCTCCACGTCGCGGGGCCGCCCGAGTTCCTGTGCCTGCGCGTGCTGCCCGCCCTGGCACCCCTCGTCGGCCAGGGCCACACCCTGCGCGCAGCCCTGGAGACCGGCGCCGAAGCGACCCTCGACGGACTCGCCGCCGGTCACCACGACCTCGTCGTCACCACCGCCCACCCGCGCGGCGGGCTCTTCACCGCCACCGCCCTGTGCGACGAGGAGCACGTCCTGGTCGCCGCGCCCTATTGGGCCGCGCTCGTCGACACGGAGCAGCTGCGCGAAAAGGGTCCGGCCGCTCTCGACGGCATCCCGGTCGTGGAGGTCCACGAGACCCTGCCGCTCGTCACCCGCTACTGGGCCGCCGTCTTCGACACCCCGCCCGAGGCCCGGTCGCTGGCCGCCACCGTGGTGGCTCCCGACCTGCGGGCCGTACTGGAATGCGTCAGGGCCGGCGCCGGGCTCGCCGTCCTGCCCCGCCACCTGTGCCAGGAGGCCCTCGACAGCGGCCGGATGGTGGCCCTGGCGGAGCCCTCCGTACCGCCACTGCGCACCTGGTTCCTGGTCGTGCGGACCGGGAGCCTCGCCCTCGCCCACCTCGCGCGGGCGCACGACCGGCTGGTGGAAGCCGCCGTGCACTGGTGAGCCCCTCTTTTCCGGCCCGTGGCGCGTTTCAGAAGCGGAGTGGTGGGCCACTCTTCTCCCATGACCGAACGCCCCGTGGTCAAACGCACCGCCCGCGCGATCCTGCTCGACGGTGACGACCTGATCCTCATCAAACGCACCAAGCCCGGCGTCGATCCGTACTGGCTCACCCCCGGCGGGGGAGTGGAGTCCTCGGACGCCACCGTCGTCGACGCCCTCCACCGAGAGGTCCACGAAGAACTCGGCGCGAAGATCGCCGACGTGGTTCCCTGCTTCGTCGACACCGTCGAGCACATCGCCGACAGGGGGGTGACCGGCGTGAAGGTGCAGCACTTCTTCGTCTGCCGCCTCGAATCGATGGACCCGAGCCTGCGGCACGGCCCCGAAATCGACGAACCCGAGGGCGAGTACGAGATCGTCCGCGTGCCCTTCAGCCGCGTGGGGATCGCCGCCGTCCATCTCGTCCCGCTGTCCCTGCGGCACTACCTCGACGGCAACATCGAGGGCGTACGCGCCATGCACGCTCCCGACCTGGGCTGAGCCCGGACTGGGACCGGCGGGCTGCCCGCCGGTCTCAGCCGGCTATGCCGACCAGTTCTTCCACCGCGTCGTGGCGGATCCGCTCGCCGGGGATGCCGATCCGAAGGAGCTCGTCCACTCCGCTCCGGATCATCGCGGGCGGCCCCGAGATGAAGGCGTCGTACGAACTCCACGGCCCGTGTTCACCCACGGCCTGCGGGAGTTGACCGGCCAGCCCGTCGCCCACCACCGGGCGCACCGACAGCCACGGATGCGAGCGCTGCAGCCCGAGCAGCGTGTCCTTGTCGTACAGGTCATGGTCGCTGCGCGCCCCGAAGAACACCTCCACCGGCCGCCGCTCGCCGTGCTCGGCCACGTCCTCGATCAGCGCCTTGATCGGGGCGATGCCGGTGCCTCCGCCCAGGCACAGCATCCCGTTGTCCGTGGTGTGGTCCACCACCATCGACCCGGCCGGCGGTCCGAGGCGCAGCACGTCCCCCGGGCGGGCGTGGCGCACCAGCGCGTTGGAGACCCAGCCCGCGGGGACGGCCTTGACGTGGAACGACAGCAGCCCGTCGGCGCGCGGCGCCGAGGCGAAGGAGTAGTGCCGCCACACCCGCGGCCACCACGGGGTCTCCAGGCTCGCGTACTGGCCGGCCAGGAAGGCGTACGGCTGGTCGGGGCGGACCGTCAGCACAGCGATGTCCGAGGTGCGCAGATCGTGGGAGACCACCTCCGCGTGCCACCACGCCGGGGCCATCACCTCGTCCTCCGCCGCCGCGTCGATCATGATCTGGGAGATCGCGGTGTACGCCCGCACCCACGCGGCCTCCGTCTCCGGCCCCCAGCTGTCCGCGGCGTACCGGGCCAGCGCCCCGACCAGGGCCTCGCCGACCACGGGGTAATGGCCGGCCATGGTGCCGTACTTGCGGTGCCCCGTACCCAGCCGGCGCAGATAGGGGGCGAGTACGTCCGGGTTGTCGATGTGCTCGGCGGCGGTCAGCAGGGCCTTCAGCAACCGGTCGCGCTGCGTGTCCATGGCGGCGGGGAACATGCCCCGCACTTCGGGGTGCCCGGAGAAGACCAGCGCATAGAAGTACGAGGTCACCTTGTTGGCGATGGGGGCGATCTCCGCGAGGGTCCGACGGATGAGCACGGCATCCGGTGAGGGCTCGGCCGCACCGCCCTCGTCGGATATCCGGGCCGATTCGCGTCTGGCCGATCTGGTGGGCGGAGCGTCCATGCGGTGCCTCGCTTCGAGCATCTCGGTCGGTCTGCACACGCCACGATCTGTGAATCCGTGGTTCCGAGTTTCACAGCGTGCCAGCCGACTCAGAGGCCGGTGGGGAAATGCGGAAAGTCCGCGTTTCGAACCCACTTTCCTCCTAAGATGCCTGAACTCCCGGGCGCGGCACCCCTACGAGCTGGTATGCGTCCCGCAGGTCCCGACCCTCATAGACATGGGTCGCACGCTCCGCCAGATAGGGCCGCGCGTTGACCGCCACCGATACCGGCACGACCTCGAAGAGCACCGCGTCGGTCACCGAATCCCCGTACGCGACGCAGTCGCCCCGGCTCACACCGAACTGCTCGCACAGCCGGTCCGCCACCGTGACCTTGCCCTCGGGCGTGAGGATCCCGGCGGCCTCCACCGGCCGGGTGAACGGCACCTCCGGGAAGACCGAACCGTGCGCGGCGTGCGCACCCCACTCCAGCAGCAGCTCCACGAAGAAGGACGGCGACAGGGAGATCACCGCGCAGTAGTCCCCGCGCTCCCGGATCTCCTGCCAGACGTCCCGGATCCCCGCGAGCCAGGGAGACCCCTCGAACGCCGCCCGGACATGCGCGGGCGTGAGCTCGGCCCAGAGCGCGTGGGCGGCCGCCGAGAACTCGTGCGGCCCGATCTCACGCGCACCGAAGGCCCGTTCCAATGCGGCGATCTCGGCGCTCAGACCGAGTTGGCGGGAGATCTCGACCGGCGCGGCCGAGCCGTACATCAGCGTGCCGTCGAGGTCGAAGAGGTGCAGGCGGGTCATAACCATCGAGGTTAGTGGGTTCGTTTCACGTGAAACAGCGCGTTTTCACTGGAGGCACCTCCCAGCGGTAGCTGGGGGGAGAAACACCACCCAGCCGCCACCACCACCGGGAGGGGCGGTGTTTCACGTGAAACATCTCCCCCCAAATCCCCTGGACGGCTCCCAGTCCATGATCCAGTCTGAGGCGGTGACACCACCACACATCACCGATCTGCCGATCCGGACGCTGACCGTGGACGATCTCCACCGCTGCGCCGACCTGTCCGAAGATCGCGGCTGGCTCCGCGAGGACCACAAGTGGGGTCTGCTCCTCGCTGCCGGAACGGGGTACGGCATCGATGCGCCGGACGGCCGGGGACTCGCGGCGGCGTGCATCGTCACCAGATACGGCCAGACCGGCGCCGGCCCGGAGCTCGCCGCCATCGGCATGGTCCTCGTGGCCGACCGCTACGCCCGTCAGGGCCTCGGCCGGCGCCTGATGACCCACATCTGCGACGACGTGCTCAAGGGTGTTCCCCTCACCCTGCACGCCACTCCGTACGGCCGCCCCCTCTACGAGGAGCTCGGTTTCAAGACCACGGGCCGAGCCGAGATGCTGAAGGGCACCTTCCGGCCCGGAGCCACCCCAGGCGCCCCCGGCGCCCCCCGGGTCCGGTCGGCCACCGCCGCGGACCTCCCGCGCATCCTGCGTCTGGACGCCGAAGTCTTCGGCACCGACCGCACCCACATGATCACCAGGCTGCCCGCCTTCGCCGACCGGCTGCTCGTCGCCGAGGACAGCCGCGCAGACGGCACCCTCACCGGCTACGCGGCGGCCTGGCCCAACATGGACACCCATGTCATCGGCCCGCTGATCGCCAAGGACACCGGCACCGCCCAGTCGCTGGTCACCGCACTCGCCGCGGGTACGGACCGGGCGCTGCGCACTGATGTCGACGTACGGCACGAGGAGCTCGTCACCTGGCTCAAGGGCCGCGGTCTCGACTCCGTGGCCTTCAACGCCGTCATGACCCGGGACATCCCCGACCTGCCCGGTGACTGGACCCGCCGCTGGGCTCCGCTCACCGTGGCCGCGGGCTGAGAAGGGAGACACCGCTCATGACCGACACCCCCGAGTTGGCCATCCGGCCCGCGACCGAAGCCGATCTGCCGGCCATCGTCGCCATGCTGGCCGACGACCCGCTGGGCGCCACCCGTGAGTCTCCTGAGGACCTCGCCCCGTACCGCGCGGCCCTCGCCCGCCTCGCCGACGACCCGAACCAGCACCTTGTCGTCGCCGTCCGCGCGGACCGTGTCGTGGGCACCCTCCAGCTGACGATCGTCCCGGGCCTCTCCCGCAAGGGAGCGACCCGCTCCCTCATCGAGGGCGTCCGTGTCCACGCGGGCGAGCGCGGCGGCGGGCTGGGCACCCGGTTCATCGAATGGGCCGTGGAGAAGTCCCGCGCCGAGAACTGCAGCCTCGTGCAGCTGACTTCCGACGTGACCCGGACCGACGCCCACCGCTTCTACGAGCGGCTCGGATTCACCGCGTCCCACGTCGGGTTCAAGCTGCAGCTCTGAGCACGCCGACCGGCAGGCCGGGCCGTCGTGTCGGCGGCCCGGCCTACGATCGGGAGGATGAGCCCCAGCCTCCCCCTGGTCACCACCGCCGAGCGCCGCCACCGGCTCGGACGGCGGCACCGCCTCGTTCCCTCGGCCCGCGCCGCCACGGTGGCGGAGGCGGCGGACTCCGTGGTCGCCCTGCACGCCACCGACGCCGCGACGATCTTCCTCTCCGCCCGGGCCCGGCTCGCCGAAGGCGGTCCCGGTGTGGTCGAGCGGGCACTCTACGAGGACGTCAGCCTCGTGCGGCTGCTCAGCATGCGCAACACGCTCTTCGCCGTCTCAACGGAACTCGCCCCCTACGTCGACGCCTCGACCGCCCGGGCCATCGCCGTGAAGGAGCGCCGCACTTTCCTCAAGCACCTCGACGAGGACGGTCAGGGGCTCGACGCCGAGTGGCTGGCCCAGGCGGAGGCCGCCGCCCTCGACGCCCTCGACATCCACGGGCCGGCCACCGGAAGCCAGTTGTCGGCCGCCGTGCCCGCCCTGCGCCAGAAGATCACCATCGGCCGGGGCAAGAAGTACGAGACCCTGACCGGCGTCGCGACCCGTGTCATCCGGCTGCTGGCCGCCGACGGCCGGATCCGGCGCGACCGGCCGCGCGGGTCGTGGACCTCCAGCCAGTACCGCTGGGTGCACACCGAGCCGTGGCCCGCGGTACCCGCCGTCGAGGCCCGCGCGGAGATCGCCCGCCGCTGGCTCCGTGCCTACGGCCCGGCCACCGAGGCCGACCTCAAGTGGTGGACCGGCTGGACCCTCACGGACGTCCGCAGGGCACTGGCCGCCGTGGGCCCGGAGCAGGTCCGCCTCGAGGACGGCAGCACCGCCCTCGTCGGCCCCGGGGACACCGTGCCCGAACCTGCCCCGGAGCCCTGGGCCGCGCTGCTGCCCGGTCTCGACCCCACCGGAATGGGCTGGGCCGACCGCGGTTTCCACCTCGACCCCGCCCACAAGCCCGCGCTCTTCGACTACGCCGGCAACATCGGCCCCACCGTGTGGTGGAACGGCGAGATCGTCGGCGGCTGGGCCCAGCGCTCCGACGGCGAGATCGTCTGGCGGCTGCTGGGCAGCCCCGGCCGCGCCGCCGAGGAGGCGATCACCGCCGAGGCCGACCGCCTTGCCGCATGGGTGGGCGACTCCCGCATCACCCCGCGCTTCCGTACCCCGCTGGAACGCGAACTCGTCGCCTGAGCCCGGCCCCCGCCCCGACGCCGGTTCGGACCCGGCCCGTCAGCCGATGCCCCGCCAGCCCCGCGGGTCCACCCCGCCGGGCACCGGAGCCTCGGGGTCGTACGGCTCGCGCGTGAACACGAAGGACGCCAGATCGAGGTGGCTCACCGAGCCGTCCCCGCGGCGCACCGCCCGCAACGTCTCACCCGCGTAGTAGCCGGACAGTCCGGTCCAGGTGCCGTCCGGCTCGGCCCGGAAGCGGGCCGTGCGCCCGGTCGCGCCCACCGGGCCCAGCTCCAGCAGCCCCTCCGCCGTCAGCCGCACCACCTGCGCCGAAGTCCCCCAGTACCAGGGGCCGCACAGCTCCAGCGGCACCCGGTCCGACTCCAGGAAGGGCCGCCACGGCCTCGGGAACCGGGGTTCGGCGTCCGCCACGATCCCGACGAGTTCCGCGGCCACCGTCGCGGCCGGGAGCCCCGAGGTGCAGTTCGCCAACACCACCGCCGCCACGTCGTCCGCCTCGCTCAGCCACAGCCCCGCGACGAAACCGGGCAGAGATCCGCTGTGACCCGCGAGCCTCCGCTCGCCGTCGGCCGTCAGCTGCATCCCCAGCCCGTAGCCGAGGTCGGCGAAACCGGGCTCCGCAGGCGCCGCCGGTGTGCGCATCTCCCGTACGGAATCCGCGCTCAGGACCCGCTCGTCACCGTGCAGCAGAAAGTCTGCGAACCGGGCCAGGTCCCTGGTCGTGGACCACAGTTGTCCCGCCGGGGCCATCAGCCCCAGGTCCTCCAGCGGCTCGGGCATCATCACGTCCGCCCACGGGTGCACCGCCCAGCCGCCCGCGTGCGGGGCCTGCGGCTGCCCGCCCGTGCGGTCCAGCCCCAGGGGCTCCAGCACCTCGGCCCGCAGTACCTCTTCCCAGGGCTGCCCGCGCAGCGCCTCCACCAGCGAACCCAGCAGGGTGTAGCCCGGGTTGGAGTAGTGGTGGCGGCTTCCCGGCGAGTGGGCGAACGGCTCGTCGCCCAGGACGTCGGCGAGCTCGGGCCGCAGTTCGCCGGGGGTGCGCTCCCACCACTCGCCGGGGGTCTCGGCCGCCAGTCCGCCGGTGTGGGCCAGCAACTGAGCGATGGTCACCTCACCGGCGCCCGTCGCCGGCAGGTGCCTCTCCAGCGGATCCGAGAGCCGCAGGAGTCCCTCGTCCCGCAGGCGCATCACCAGAACAGCCGTGAAGGTCTTGGTGATCGAGCCGATCCGGTACTGAACGTTCCCGTCCGGACCGTGCCCCTCGACCGAGGTCCGAGATCCCTCCCAGACCACCTCCCCGCCGCGCACGACGGCCGCCACGACGGACGGCGCCCGCCCGGCGCTCTGCGCGACGGCGATCCGGTGTCTGAGGGCACGCCGGGTGGCAGGGAGAAGTTCCAGGTCCTCAGAAAGATCATCCATGATCGGATGCTACGTGTTGGCCATGTCCACGAAGCGCGAATAATGGCCCTGGAACGCCACGGTGATCGTGGCCGTGGGGCCGTTACGGTGCTTGGCCACGATCAGGTCCGCCTCACCCGCGCGGGGAGACTCCTTCTCGTACGCGTCCTCGCGGTGCAGCAGGATCACCATGTCCGCGTCCTGCTCGATCGAGCCGGACTCACGCAGGTCGGAGACCATCGGCTTCTTGTCGGTGCGCTGTTCCGGACCACGGTTCAGCTGGGAGAGCGCGATCACGGGGACCTCGAGCTCCTTCGCCAGCAGCTTGAGGTTTCGGGACATGTCCGAGACCTCCTGTTGACGGCTCTCGGGACGGCGCGAGCCGCCCGACTGCATCAGCTGGAGGTAGTCGATGACCACGAGCGAGAGGTCGTTGCGCTGCTTGAGCCGGCGGCACTTGGCCCGGATCTCCATCATCGACAGGTTGGGGGAGTCGTCGATGTAGAGCGGGGCGGCGGAGACGTCCGGCATCCGGCGTGCCAGCCGGGTCCAGTCGTCGTCCGTCATCGTGCCCGAGCGCATGTGGTGCAGGGCCACCCGGGCCTCCGCCGACAGCAGGCGCATCGCGATCTCGTTGCGCCCCATTTCGAGGGAGAAGATCACGCTCGGCAGGTTGGCCTTGATGGAGCAGGCGCGGGCGAAGTCCAGCGCGAGCGTGGACTTGCCCATGGCGGGACGGGCGGCGATGACGATCATCTGGCCGGGGTGCAGGCCGTTGGTGAGCGAGTCGAGGTCCGTGAAGCCGGTCGGGACGCCCGACATCTGGCCGCTGCGGGAACCGATCGCCTCGATCTCGTCGAGCGCGCCCTCCATGATGTCGCCCAACGGCAGGTAGTCCTCGGAGGTCCGCTGCTCGGTGACGGCGTAGATCTCGGCCTGGGCACTGTTGACGATCTCGTCGACGTCGCCGTCGGCCGCGTATCCCATCTGCGTGATCTTCGTACCGGCGGCGACCAGCCGGCGCAGGACGGCCCGCTCGTGGACGATCTCCGCGTAGTACTCGGCGTTCGCCGCCGTCGGCACGGACTGCACCAGCGTGTGCAGGTACGAGGCCCCGCCGACCTTGCTGATCTCCCCGCGCCGGGTCAGCTCGGCGCCGACCGTGATCGGGTCGGCGGGCTCGCCCTTGGCGTACAGGTCGAGGATCGCCTGGTAGATCGTCTCGTGCGAGGGCCGGTAGAAGTCGTGGCCCTTGATGACCTCGACGACGTCGGCGATGGCGTCCTTCGACAGCAGCATGCCGCCGAGCACCGACTGCTCGGCGTCGAGGTCCTGCGGAGGGACGCGCTCGAAGCCGCCACCGCTGCCGCCGCCGTCCCAGGAGCCGCCCTCGCGGCCCCGGTCGTGCTGTTCGTCCCCGCGGCCACGGCCTTCGCTGTTACGGCGCGGACGGGCGGGCAGACGGTCACCTGGACCGCTGTCGGCCCAGGGGTCGTCCATGGCCTCGGGCATGCTCACCGGGCCGCCTCCTCCCGTCCGCAACGCGGACCTTGCCGTGCCACTCTTTCTACGACACGGCTCTGACATTTGGGGCACCCGAATCGGCTGTCGGCGAGTCGGGCAACGCACCACGGTAGGGCCGGGAGCGGCGTCAGCCAATCTTGTTATCCACAGGCTGTGTGGATGAGATGTGGATGACGGCGCCAATGCTGTGGGTAACTCGCCGGAAGCTGTGCACGGACCGGGGGACGACGCTGTGGACAAAATCACCCGCACCACCCCGTTACCTCACTTGACCTGGGATTTCTCTCCCTGGAGACGGTGGGGAAGAAAAATCTTGGCCACTGTCTCGAGATCGCCTCCAACGAGTCGCGGAGAAGGCTCACATCGGCACCGCAGTAAGGATCGCAGATAGGTTG
Organism: Streptomyces sp. NBC_01233; assembly: GCF_035989305.1. NCBI lineage: Bacteria > Bacillati > Actinomycetota > Actinomycetes > Kitasatosporales > Streptomycetaceae > Streptomyces > Streptomyces sp. NBC_01233. The sequence continues at coordinate 4,574,725 of NZ_CP108514.1, forward strand.
CATCCATTACCTGTGGAAGATTAGATTGAGCGCATGACACAGGCCCTCACAGCACCCAAGGCTGGGCCGAGACGGCACGACCGAGAGATCTTCGCGCTCGCTGTCCCCGCCTTCGGCGCGCTCGTCGCCGAGCCCCTCTTCGTGATGGCCGACAGCGCCATCGTGGGCCACCTCGGCACTCCCCAGCTCGCCGGCCTCGGCATCGCCGCCGCACTGCTCACCACCGCCGTGAGCGTCTTCGTCTTCCTCGCGTACGCCACCACCGCGGCCGTCTCCCGCCGGGTCGGCGCGGGCGACCTGCAAGCGGCCATCCGGCAGGGCATGGACGGCATCTGGCTCGCCCTCCTGCTCGGCGCGGCCGTCGTCGCCGTGGTGCTGCCCGCGGCGCCGTCGCTGATCTCCCTCTTCGGAGCCTCCGACACCGTCGCCCCGTACGCCACCACCTATCTGCAGATCTCCGCCTTCGGCATCCCGCCGATGCTCATGGTCCTGGCCGCCACCGGGGTCATCCGCGGCCTCCAGGACACCCGCACCCCGCTCTACGTGGCCATCGGCGGCTTCACCCTCAACCTGGGCCTGAACGCCGCCCTCGTCTACGGTGCGGGCCTCGGCATCGCCGGCTCCGCCTGGGGCACGGTCATCGCCCAGTGCGCGATGGCAGCCGCCTATCTCGTCGTGGTCGTCCGCGGAGCCCGGCGGCACGGCGCCTCCCTGCGCCCGGACCCTGTCGGCATACGGGCCTGCGCCCAGGCCGGAGCGCCCCTGCTGGTCCGCACCCTGTCCCTGCGGGCCATTCTGATGATCGCGACCGCCGTCGCCGCCAGGCTCGGCGACGCCGACATCGCCGCCCACCAGATCCTGCTCGCCCTGTGGAGCCTGCTCGCCTTCGCCCTCGACGCCATAGCGATCGCCGGGCAGGCCATCATCGGCCGCTACCTGGGCGCGGGGGACACGGAGGGCGCCAGGGCCGTCTGCCGCCGCATGGTGCAGTGGGGCATCGCCTCGGGCGTCGTGCTCGGCCTGCTGGTGGTCCTGGCCCGCCCGGTGTTCATTCCGCTGTTCACCAGCGATCCGGCGGTCGAGGCGGCCCTGCTGCCCGCCCTGCTGGTCGTGGCCCTCTCCCAGCCGGTCTCGGGCATCGTCTTCGTGCTCGACGGCGTCCTCATGGGCGCGGGCGACGGCCGCTACCTGGCCCGGGCCATGCTCCTGACCCTTGCCGCGTTCGTCCCGGCCGCCCTCCTCGTCCCGGTCGTCGGCGGCGGCATCACGACGCTCTGGTGGGCCATGACCCTGATGATGCTGGTCCGGATGGTCACCCTCAGGGTGCGCGCCCGCTCGGGCCGCTGGCTGATCGCGGGAGCCTCCCGCTAGCCGGTGCTTCCACGGTGTTTCACGTGAAACACCGTGGAAGCACCAGGAAGCAGCGGAGAACGACGAAGGGCCGCACCCCGAGGGGTGCGGCCCTTCACGTGCAGCCCTTAGGCGGCAACGACCTCGATGCCCACGTTCGCGGCGACCTCGGCGTGCAGACGCACGGAGACCTGGTACGAACCGAGGGTCTTGATCGGGGCGCCCAGCTCAACGCGGCGCTTGTCGACCTTCGGACCACCGGAAGCCTCGATCGCCGTGGCGATGTCGGACGGGGTCACGGAGCCGAAGAGACGGCCGGCGTCACCCGCACGGGTGGCCAGACGCACCTTCACGCCCTCGAGCTTGGCCTTGAACTCGTTGGCCTGCTCGATGGTCGCGATCTCGTGGATCTTGCGGGCGCGGCGGATCTGCGCCACGTCCTTCTCGCCACCCTTGGTCCAGCGGATCGCGAAACCACGCGGGACCAGGTAGTTGCGAGCGTAACCGTCCTTGACGTCGACGACATCGCCGGCGGTGCCGAGGCCAGAGACCTCGTGGGTCAGGATGATCTTCATTAGTCGGTCACCCTTTCCTTATCGCGCGGTGGACGTGTAGGGCAGCAGCGCCATCTCACGGCTGTTCTTCACGGCCGTGGCGACGTCACGCTGGTGCTGCGTGCAGTTGCCGGTAACGCGGCGGGCACGGATCTTGCCGCGGTCGGAAATGAACTTCCGCAGCATGTTCGTGTCCTTGTAGTCCACGTACGCGGTCTTGTCCTTGCAGAATGCGCAGACCTTCTTCTTAGGCTTGCGCACAGGCGGCTTCGCCATTGTGTCTCTCCTGTGTGATCAAGAAGTGGGGATGCGAGCTGCCCTAGAAGGGCGGCTCGTCCGAGTAGCCACCGCCGGAGCCGCCGGAGCCGCCGGAGCTTCCGCCCCAACCGCCCCCGCCGCCGCCCTGCTGCTGGCCACCGGCCGGCGCGCTGGACGACCACGGGTCGTCGGAGGGACCTCCGCCGCCCTGCGGGGCGCCGCCGCCGCTGGGGGCTCCACCCCAGCCACCGCCGCCACCCTGCTGCTGGCCGCCACCGCCGCCGTACCCACCCTGGCCACCGCGACCGCTGGTCTTGGCGACCTTGGCCGTGGCGCTCTTCAGGCTGGGGCCGACTTCCTCGACGTCCAGCTCGTAGACCGTGCGCTTGACACCCTCACGGTCCTCGTACGACCGCTGCTTCAGCCGGCCCTGCACGATGACGCGCATGCCCCGCTGAAGGGACTCGGCGACGTTCTCCGCCGCCTGACGCCAGACCGAGCAGGTCAGGAACAGGCCTTCGCCGTCCTTCCACTCATTGGTCTGCTTGTCGAAGATGCGGGGAGTGGACGCGACACGGAACTTCGCGACCGCCGCACCCGAGGGGGTGAAGCGCAGCTCGGGGTCGTCGACGAGATTGCCGACGACCGTGATGACGGTCTCGCCTGCCATGGATGAACCTCTCGGCGGGGATTGCTGCTGGGCTGCTGTGCTACTCGGTCCCGATTACCGCTGAACCGAAGTTCAGTGGGTCTCGGGGCGAAGGACCTTGGTCCGGAGAACCGACTCGTTCAGGTTCATCTGTCGGTCAAGCTCCTTGACGACCGCAGGCTCGGCCTGAAGGTCGATGACCGAGTAGATGCCCTCGGGCTTCTTCTTGATCTCGTAAGCGAGACGACGACGGCCCCAGGTGTCGACCTTCTCGACCTTTCCGTTGCCCTCACGGACGACGGAGAGGAAGTTCTCGATCAGCGGGGAGACAGCGCGCTCCTCGAGATCGGGGTCGAGGATGACCATCACTTCGTAGTGACGCATGTGGAACCCACCTCCTTTGGACTCAGCGGCCACGGTCGTTCCGTGGCAGGAGGGTCGTGATGCGTGCGCACGGTGTCCGAGAGCAGACACCGCGCAGCTGTACAGACTACCTCCTCGACTCCTTCCGGTTGAAATCCGACGGGAGGGGGCCTCAATCTGTATCCATCGGGTGTGCTCGGTGCTACGCCCCGGCCCTTGCCGGAGGCGGCTCCCAGCACCGTTCTGCTTCAGCCAGGAGGTGCCTTCCGATGGCACAGGCCATGCGACCGCAGTCCCAGATCTCGCTCCTCGCGACCGACGGCAAGTCCCACCCGCTGCAGGACACCCTGATGGCGGCCACCCTGATCCTCGGAGCCGTGGCGTTCGTCACGGCCTTCTTCCACGGCCTGCACCTGCTCACCACGTGGGCAGGCCTGATCGGGATCCTGACCGGCGCGTACGGACAGTTCATCTCCGTCACGACACGCGAGCGCTTCGCCCTGATCATCGGCCTTGGCGCGTCTGCCATCGGCTTCTTCATCGGCATGTTCCACGGCGGCCTCTTCGGCGGCTGACGGGGCCGGCCCGGGCTCCTCCGCGGCAGGGCGCCGGCTCCGCACCGGCCCGGGCCTGCGGCCCGTCCCCCAGATGGGTGGCGCCCTTGTCGCAGTAGGCTTCGCGCCATAGCCAGCGAAGCCGCCGGAGGAGACGCCCCGCATGAGCCTGTCCCTGAGGACCATCAGCCGAGAGCAGCATCTGGGTTACCTCCAGAGCCTGCCCTCGGCTAGCCACTGCCAGGTCCCGGCGTGGGCCGACGTGAAGAACGAGTGGCGTTCCGAGAACCTCGGATGGTTCAACGAGTCCAATGAACTCGTCGGTGCCGCCCTCGTGCTGTACCGACAGCTGCCCAAGGTGAAGCGGTACCTCGCCTACCTCCCCGAGGGCCCGGTCATCAACTGGTACGCCCCGAACCTGGAGGAGTGGCTCCAGCCGATGCTGGCCCACCTCAAGCAGCAGGGCGCCTTCACCGTGAAGATGGGCCCGCCCGTCGTCATCCGCCGCTGGAACGCGACCGCCATCAAGGCCGGCATCCAGGACCCGGGCGTGAAGCGCCTGCGCGACGTGGAGGCCTCGGTCATCGAGCCCCGCGCCTTCGAGGTGTCCGACAAGCTGCGCCGCATGGGCTGGCAGCAGGCCGAGGACGGCGGCGCCGGATTCGGCGACGTACAGCCCCGCTACGTCTTCCAGGTGCCCCTGGCCAACCGCTCGCTGGACGACGTCCTCAAGGGCTTCAACCAGCTGTGGCGCCGCAACATCAAGAAGGCCGAGAAGGCCGGCGTCGAGGTGGTCCAGGGCGGCTACGACGACCTGCCGACCTGGCAGCACCTGTACGAGATCACGGCCGAGCGCGACAAGTTCCGCCCGCGCCCGCTCAGCTACTTCCAGCGCCAGTGGACGGCCCTCAACGCCGAGGACCCGAACCGGATGCGCCTGTACATCGCCACGCACGAGGGGGAGCCGCTGGCCGCCGCCACGATGCTCACCGTCGGCCAGCACGTCTGGTACTCCTACGGCGCCTCCGCCAACCACAAGCGCGAGGTCCGGCCCTCCAACGCGATGCAGTGGCGCATGCTGCGCGACTCGTACGCACTCGGCGCCAGCGTCTACGACCTGCGCGGCATCTCTGACACGCTGGACGAGAACGACCACCTGTTCGGGCTGATCCAGTTCAAGGTCGGCACGGGCGGCGAAGCCGTCGAGTACGTAGGCGAGTGGGACTTCCCGCTCAACAAGGTGCTGCACAAGGCGCTCGACATCTACATGTCGCGCCGCTGATCCCCTGACCCCCGCTGTTATCGAGAAAGGTGCCGGACGGGCCATGGCGCTCACGCTCTACGTCGACACCGCGCGCTGGCGTGCGCACCAGAAGCACATCCAGGACCAGTTCCCCGGAATGATCCCGGTCTGCAAGGGCAACGGTTACGGCTTCGGCCACGAGCGGCTGTGCGAGGAGGCGACCCGGATGGGCGCCGACGTACTCGCCGTCGGCACGACGTACGAGGCCGCGAGCATCAAGGACTGGTTCGGCGGCGACCTGCTCGTCCTCACCCCGTTCCGGCGGGGAGAGGAACCGGTGCCGCTGCCGGACCGGGTCATCCGCTCCGTGTCCTCGCTGGACGGGGTCCGCGGTCTGGTCGGCGCCCGCGTGGTCATCGAGTGCATGAGCTCGATGCGCCGCCACGGCATCTCCGAACAGGATCTGGGCCAGCTGCACGCGGCCATCGAGGACGTCCGGCTGGAGGGCTTCGCCCTGCACCTGCCGCTGGACCGTCCGGACGGCTCGGACGCCGTCGAGGAGGTCATCGGCTGGATGGACCGGCTGCGCGCGGCCCGGCTGCCGCTGCACACCATGTTCGTCAGCCACCTGCGGGCCGAGGAGCTGGCACGGCTCCAGCAGCAGTTCCCGCAGACCCGGTTCCGGGCCCGCATCGGCACCCGGCTGTGGCTGGGCGACCACGAGGCGACCGAGTACCGCGGTGCGGTCCTCGACGTCACGCGCGTGGCCAAGGGCGACCGGTTCGGCTACCGCCAGCAGAAGGCCGCCTCCGACGGCTGGCTGGTCGTGGTCGCCGGCGGTACCTCGCACGGCGTCGGCCTGGAGGCCCCCAAGGCGCTCCACGGAGTGATGCCGCGCGCCAAGGGCGTCGCCCGGGCGGGCCTGGCCACCGTCAACCGGAACCTGTCGCCCTTCGTGTGGGCGGGCAAGCAGCGCTGGTTCGCGGAGCCGCCGCACATGCAGGTGTCGATCCTGTTCGTGCCCTCGGACGCGACCGAGCCGAAGGTCGGCGACGAGCTCGTGGCCCACCTGCGCCACACCACCACGCAGTTCGACCGGGTGCTCGACGCCTGAGCAGGCCCGTCAGTCCTTGGGGCCCGGGCCCCAGTCGACCCGCTGTCCCCCCGAGGGCGCCGCGTCCGACAGCACGAACACGTCCTCGGCCCCGTCCAGGACGCCGCCCGAGGGGTCGTCCGAGCCGTCGCGGCGTACGACGTCCCGCTCGGGCAGCAGGACGTCCCGGACGATGACCGCGCACAGGTACAGGGTGGCCAGCAGGTGGGCGGCGATCGCCAGCTGGTAGCCCTCCACGGGCAGGCCCTGGTGCTTGTCCCCGCTGGTCGTGTAGGCGAGGTAGAACCAGATCCCGAGGAAGTAGGCGACCTCGCCGGCCTGCCAGATCAGGAAGTCGCGCCAGCGCGGCCGGGCCAGCGCGGCGAGCGGGATGAGCCACAGCACGTACTGCGGCGAGTAGACCTTGTTGCACAGGATGAAGGCGGCGACGACCAGGAAGGCCAGCTGCGCGAACCGGGGGCGGCGGGGGGCGGTCAGGGTGAGCAGTCCGATGGCCCCGCACAGCAGGAGCGTCAGCCCGGTCGCGTACGTGTTGGCGCCTTCCAGGGGGTTGCCCGAGCGCTGGGAGATCAGCAGCCACACGGAGCCGAAGTCGATGGGCCGCTCCTGGCTGAAGGTGTAGAACTTCGTCCAGCCTTCCCAGGCGAAGAGCATGACGGGCAGGTTCACGGTGAACCAGGCCTGGGCCGCGCCGAAGGCGGCCAAGCCGAATTCGCGCCACTTCCCGGCCCGCCAGCAGAGCACGAACAGCACCCCGAGCAACAGGACGGGATAGAGCTTGGCCGCGGTCGCCAGGCCGATGAAGACACCGAAGAGGACCGTCCGCCCGCGGGACCACATGAGCATCCCGGCCGCGGTCAGGGCGATGGCCAGCAGGTCCCAGTTGATCGTCGCCGTCAGTGCGAAGGCGGGCGCGAGGGCGAAGAGCAGGGCGTCCCAGGGCCGGCGGCGGTGGGTGCGCGCGACGCACACGGCGATGACCGCCGCGCAGGCCATCAGCATGCCCGCGTTGACCATCCAGTACATCTGCTCGCGGTGCTGCATGGAGCCGCTGCCGGGGGTCAGCCAGGAGGCGATCTCCATGAAGAGCCCGGTGAGCACCGGGTACTCCAGGTACTGCATGTCGCCGGGCAGCCGGTCGAAGTAGGGCGTCAGGTTGTCGGCGAAGCCGCGTACCGCGTACAGGTGCGGGATGTCGGAGTAGCAGGCGTGGGTGTACTGCGAGCCCGCTCCCCGGAACCACGCCCAGTCGTAGCAGGGCAGCTTCTGCACCATGCCGAGCGCGAACATGCCGATGGCGAGGAGCGCCACGACGCGGACCGGCCCCAGCCAGTGGCCGCCGAGCCGGGCGTAGCGGCCGAGCGGGCCTCCGATGAGCTCACTGCCGGCTGCGGCGACCTCGTCCTGCTGCGTCGGCAGGACGGGACGGTCCTCGTGCACCTGGGTCATGGGGGTCATCCTGCCGTACGGGGCCGGACACGGGGGAAGGCCGCCGCACGACGGGTGCGACGGCCTTCCTCTGTTCACGGGGCGGTGGGGGGTCAGTCCGGCAGGGTGCTTGTGGTGTCTCCGGTGGTGCCGCCCGGGCGGCCGGGTTTGCCGCTGCCCGACGGGGACGGTGATCCGCTGGTCCCGCCCTGGGTGCCGGCGATGACCCCCGAAGTGGTGCCGGTGTCCGTGCCTCCGTTGGTCGTCCCGCTCGTGGGGTCCGGGTCGCAGTACAGCTCCCACGGCCTGCAGGACGGCTTCACGCCCTTGGACGGGCTCGGGGACGGCGCCGGGGAGGTCGGCGGGGTCGTCGACGGGGACGTGGACGGCAAGGCGGGTGCCGACGGCGTGGGAGAGGGGGCACCGGCGGAGTCGGCGGTGACGCCGACGTCCTCGGCCTCCGGGAACTGCGATTCCGGAGTGTCCTTGAGCGCCTCGCGCATGTACTCGGTCCAGATCTCGGCCGGGATGTCACCACCGTGGATGGACGGGATGCCGCCCACGCCGTTCATGGACTGGAGCTTGCGGTCCTGCGAGTTGGGGTCGGTGCGGAAGAGGACGACGGAGGTGGACAGCTCCGGGGTGTAGCCGACGAACCACGCCGACTTGTTCTCGTCCGTGGTACCGGTCTTGCCCGCGGCGGGCCGTCCCAGCTTCTTGGCCTTCTTGCCGGTGCCGTTCTGGACGACGTTCTCGAGGACCTTGGTGATGTTGTCCGCGACGGAGTTGTCCATGGCCCGCTGGGCCTTGGGGGGCTCGAAGCCGGACAGCTTCTCGCCGTCCTTCTCGACCTCGATCACCGAGTAGGGCTCGTGGTGCGTGCCGGAGGCGGCGAACGTGGCGTACGAGTCGGCCATCCGGATGGCGCTGGGGGTCGAGGTGCCGAGGGCGGAGGAGGCGTCCGTGTTCGGGTTGATCGACTCCTCGAGGATGCCCGTGGACTTGGCCAGCTCCCGCACCTTGCTGTGGCCGACGTCGAAGATCAGCTGGGCGAACGGGACGTTGATGGACTTCTCCATCGCCTCGTTGAGGGTGACGTATCCGAAGGCGGTCGGGCTCTCGTTCTTCTGCTTGAACGGGCTGCCCTTGGCGTCGCGCAGCGGACTGCCCTCACGGTTGTTGATCACGGTGAGGTCGTTGGCCTGGTACTTGCTGTCGGCCGAGATGCCCTGGCCCTTGGAGTTCTGGGTGCCGTACTGCATGGCCGCCGCGAGCACGTACGGCTTCCAGGTCGAGCCGACCGGGACACCGCTGGTGTTGGCGTTGTTGCTGAAGTACTTCTGGTCCCAGCCCGGGCCGCCGTACAGGGCCACGAGCTCCCCGGTCTTCACGTCCACGGAGGCCCCGCCGAACTGGACGAAGGTGTCGGTGTCGGGCCGCTTCTTCTCGTCGATGAAGCCGTTGCGGGTGTCTTCCACGGCCTTGACCAGGGCGTCCACCCTCGGCTTCTGGAAGGTGGTCTTGATCCGGTAGCCGCCCAGGGCCATCTGCTCGGCGGTGATGCCCTTGGTCTTCATCACGTACGCCTTGGCCGTGTCGACCAGGTAGCCGATCTGGCCGGTCATACCGCGGGCCTGTTCCGACTCGACCCGTGCGGGGAAGTCCGAGTCCTTGTACTTCGCCCGCTCGGTCTTGTCCATCCGGCCGACCTCGACCTCGCGGTCCAGCACCCAGGCCCAGCGCTTGCGCGCCCGGTCCTCGTTGAGTTCGGGGGTGGCCGCGGCGCCGATGCCGCCGTCCGGATTGTACAGGTTCGGGCCCTTGAGCACGGCGGCGAGGAAGGCGCACTCGGAAGGGTTCAGGTCCTGGCTGTCCTTGCCGAAGTAGGCGCGGGCCGCGGCCTGGATTCCGTAGGCGTCCCGCCCGTAGTAGGCGGTGTTGAGGTAGCCCGCGAGGACGGTGTCCTTCTCCTCGGAGACGCCCAGCCTTATCGCGATGAAGAGCTCCGTGACCTTCCGCTTGAGCGTCTGGTCGGAGTCCAGGTACATGTTCTTCACGTACTGCTGGGTGATGGTCGAGCCGCCCTGGGTGGAACCGCCCGTGGCCATGTTCCACACGGCACGGCCGGCACCCATCGGGTCGACGCCCTTGTCCGTCTCGAAGGACTCGTTCTCCGCCGCGATCACGGCGTCCCTCATCGACCGGGGAATGCTCGAGATGGGCACGATCTGCCGGTTCATCGAACCGCCCGTCGCCACCATCTGGCTGCCGTCGGCCCAGTAGAAGACGTTGTTCTGCGCCTTGGCCGCCTTGTTCGGGTCCGGCGTGCTCACCATGGCGATGCCGATGCCGGCACCGGCGATGATGACCGCGAAGAAGCCGAGGGCGGTGCCCGAGACGAACTTCCAGGAGGGCACGAAGCGCTTCCAGCCGTCCCGGTCGGACCGCGGATAGTTGATCAGCCGCTTGTCCGGGCGGCCCGTGCCGCGAGCGGCGGTCGCGGCGCCCCGGCCGCGGCCCCCGGCCCCTCTCTGGGCGGCACGGCGGGCCCCGGCACGGCTGCCCGGCACGGGCTGCTCGTACGGGCCGCTGTGCGACGCGGTGGGGACGTCACGTCCGGCAGGGGCGCCCCTGCCGGGGCGCTGCGGAGCGGCGCGGCGGGCTGAGGCCCGCCCGCCACCCTGGGGCTGCGGCGGTTTGCGGCGGTGCTCGCTCATCGAACGACTACTCCTCGGGCAGGCGAGTGGCCTGGAAGCGGCAGATGAATTCCGGTTCCCCCGGTGTCATGGCGCACAGACTACGCACGCTCAAAACCCGACCAGTGCCGAAGTTCACCCCAAATCAGGCATCTCTCCTGGTGCGAATTAGTGATGTGACACCGGTCACCAGATCACCCCTTGTCGATCAGGGCGCCCCGTTCTATCGTCTGGATGTATCGAGTCGATACATCAGCTCGGTATAAAGACTCAGGGGCGGAGGAGAGGCAGGCGGATGAGCAGACGCTCAGGCATCCTCGAGTTCGCCGTCCTCGGCCTGCTGCGCGAGTCCCCCATGCACGGCTACGAGCTGCGCAAGCGGCTCAACACCTCACTGGGGGTGTTCCGAGCCTTCAGCTACGGGACGCTCTACCCCTGCCTCAAGACGCTCGTCGCCAACGGCTGGTTGATCGAAGAACCGGGCAACGCCCCGGAGGACGCTCTCGCCGCTTCACTCGCAGGGCGCCGCGCCAAGATCGTCTACCGGTTGACGGCCGCGGGTAAGGAGCACTTCGAGGAGCTCCTGTCCCACACGGGCCCCGACACCTGGGAAGACGAGTCCTTCGCCGCCCGCTTCGCCTTCTTCGGCCAGACCGAACGAGATGTGCGCATGCGGGTACTGGAGGGCCGCCGCAGCCGGCTGGAGGAGCGTCTGGAGAAGATGCGCGCCTCCATCGTCCGAACGCGGGAGCGCCTCGACGACTACACGCTCGAGCTGCAACGGCACGGCATGGAGTCCGTGGAGCGCGAAGTGCGCTGGCTGAACGAGCTCATCGAGAGTGAGCGGGCGGGACGGGATCGGAGAAGACCCGGTCCGTCCGACGAAACTGAAAAATGAGGCCTGCATCTCGCAGACCTCGTCCGAGAACAAACAGGGAGCAACCGGAATGGGTTCGGTTCGCGTAGCCATCGTCGGCGTAGGCAACTGCGCCGCCTCGCTGGTGCAGGGCGTCGAGTACTACAAGGACGCCGACCCGGCGGCCAAGGTCCCCGGTCTGATGCACGTCCAGTTCGGCGACTACCACGTGCGTGACATCGAGTTCGTCGCCGCGTTCGACGTCGACGCGAAGAAGGTCGGCCTCGACCTTTCGGACGCCATCGGCGCCAGCGAGAACAACACCATCAAGATCTGCGACGTCCCGAACGCCGGTGTGACCGTTCAGCGCGGCCACACCCTGGACGGCCTGGGCAAGTACTACCGCATGACGATCGAGGAGTCCGCCGAGGCTCCGGTCGACGTGGTCCAGGTCCTCAAGGACCGCGAAGTCGACGTCCTGATCTGCTACCTGCCGGTCGGCTCCGAGGACGCGGCGAAGTTCTACGCCCAGTGCGCCATCGACGCCAAGGTCGCCTTCGTCAACGCCCTCCCGGTCTTCATCGCCGGCACCAAGGAGTGGGCCGACAAGTTCACCGAGGCCGGTGTCCCGATCGTCGGCGACGACATCAAGTCCCAGGTCGGCGCCACCATCACGCACCGCGTGATGGCGAAGCTGTTCGAGGACCGCGGTGTCCGTCTTGAGCGCACCATGCAGCTCAACGTCGGCGGCAACATGGACTTCAAGAACATGCTCGAGCGCGACCGCCTCGAGTCGAAGAAGATCTCCAAGACGCAGGCCGTCACCTCGCAGATCCCCGACCGTGACCTCGGCGAGAAGAACGTCCACATCGGCCCGTCCGACTACGTCGCGTGGCTCGACGACCGCAAGTGGGCCTACGTCCGCCTCGAAGGCCGTGCCTTCGGCGACGTCCCGCTGAACCTCGAGTACAAGCTCGAGGTGTGGGACTCCCCGAACTCCGCCGGTGTCATCATCGACGCCCTGCGCGCTGCGAAGATCGCCAAGGACCGCGGTGTCGGCGGCCCGATCCTGTCGGCGTCCAGCTACTTCATGAAGTCCCCGCCGGTGCAGTACTTCGACGACGAGGCCTACGCCAACGTCGAGAAGTTCATCAAGGGCGAGGTCGAGCGCTAGTCGAACCCCAAGGGTCCGCAAGGACACCTGGACTTCGGCTGTTCTTCCGCGGAGGGTCCCCGGGCAATATGCCCGGGGACCCTCCGCGTATGTGACCCTTGCCCTCATGCCTGTCGTACGTGATCTGCGCGTACTCCTGCGCCTGAGGGACTTCCGCAACCTGCTCGCCGTACGGCTGCTCTCCCAGGCGGCGGACGGCGTCTACCAGGTCGCACTCGCCACCTACGTGGTCTTCTCCCCGGAGAAACAGACCTCGCCGGCGGCCATCGCCTCGGCCATGGCGGTACTGCTGCTGCCCTATTCGGTGATCGGCCCCTTCGCCGGAGTGCTGCTCGACCGCTGGCGCCGCCGTCAGGTCTTCCTCTACGGCAATCTGCTGCGGGCCTTCCTCGCCTGCGTCACCGGAATGCTGATCGTCGCGGAGGTACCCGACTGGCTGTTCTACGCCTCGGCGCTGTCCGTGACCGCCGTCAACCGCTTCGTACTGGCCGGGCTCGCCGCCTCGCTGCCCCGCGTCGTCGACCCCGATCAGCTGGTCACCGCGAACGCGCTCTCCCCCACCGCCGGAACCCTGGCGGCGGTCGCCGGCGGAGGGCTGGCCTTCCTCGTCCGGCTGCTGGCCTCGGACTCCAACGCCCTCGTCGTCCTGCTCGGGGCTGGTCTCTACCTGTGTGCGGCCCTCGTCTCCCTTCACCTCGCCATCGGCCTCCTCGGGCCCGACCACCCCCCTGGCCGGGTGCACCCCTCCGTCGCCGAAGGGGTCGCCCTCACCGTGCGGGGCATGGCCGAAGGCCTCAGGCACCTGGCCGGCCGGCGCGAGGCGGCCCGGGCTCTCGCCGCGATGACCGCGATGCGGTTCTGCTACGGGGCGCTGTTCGTCATGCTGCTGATGCTCTGCCGCTACTCCTGGTCGGACAACGAGGCCGACGGGCTGGCCCTGCTCGGCGCCGCGGTCGGAGCCTCCGGAGCGGGATTCTTCGCGGCCGCCGTCGTGACCCCCTGGCTGGCGGGCCGGCTGGGCACCCTCGGCTGGATCACGGCCTGCTCGGCGGGGGCCGCGGTCCTGGTGCCGGCCCTCGGCCTGTTCTTCGCCCCGGGGCCGATGCTGGTCGCCGCCTTCGTTCTCGGCCTCGCCACCCAGGGCGCAAAGATCGCCACCGACACGGAAGTGCAGTCTCGGGTGGACGACGACTACCGCGGCCGGGTCTTCTCCGTCTACGACGTGCTCTTCAACGTGGCCTTCGTCGGAGCGGCGGCGGTGGCCGCCCTCATGCTCCCCGCCGATGGACAGTCCGCGACCCTGATCCTCTGCGTGTCCGCCCTCTACGCCCTGACCGCGGTGCTGCTGGGCCGGCAGGAGCGACGTCTCGTGTGAGGTGCCCCCCCGACCGAGCGCCGGCGTCGATGTTTCACGTGAAACATCGACGCCGGCGCTCGTCCCTCAGGCCTGCGCGGCCCACCACTCCTTGAGCGCGACGACGGCGGCGTCACGCCCCATCGGGCCGTTCTCCAGACGCAGCTCCAGCAGGAAGGCGTAGGCCTTGCCGATCACCGGGCCGGGGCCGACGTCCAGCACCTGCATGATCTCGTTGCCGTCCAGGTCGGGCCGGATCGCGTCCAGCTCCTCCTGCTCCTGCAGCTGCCCGATGCGCTCCTCCAGCCCGTCGTAGGTCCGGGAGAGGGCGTTGGCCTTGCGCTTGTTGCGCGTGGTGCAGTCGGAGCGGGTCAGCTTGTGCAGGCGCTCCAGCAGCGGACCGGCGTCGCGGACGTAGCGCCGCACCGCGGAGTCGGTCCACTCGCCGTCTCCGTAGCCGTGGAAGCGCAGGTGCAGCTCCACCAGCCGGGACACGTCCTTGATCATGTCGTTGGAGTACTTCAGCGCGGTCAGCCGCTTCTTGGTCATCTTCGCGCCCACCACCTCGTGGTGGTGGAAGGAGACGCGGCCGTCGCTCTCGAAGCGGCGGGTGCGGGGCTTGCCGATGTCGTGCAGCAGGGCCGCGAGCCGCAGCACCAGGTCCGGGCCGTCCTCCTCGAGGGCGATCGCCTGCTCCAGCACGATCAGCGAGTGGTCGTAGACGTCCTTGTGCCGGTGGTGTTCGTCACTCTCCAGCCGGAGCGCGGGCAGCTCGGGAAGGACCCGGTCCGCCAGACCCGTGTCCACCAGCAGTCCCAGGCCCCGGCGCGGGTTGGCCGACAGGATCAGCTTGTTCAGCTCGCCCTGGACCCGCTCCGCCGAGACGATCTCGATGCGGTCGGACATCGCCTTCATGGCCGCCACGACCTCCGGGGCCACCTCGAAGTCCAGCTGCGCCGAGAACCGCGCCGCCCGAAGCATCCGCAGCGGATCGTCGGAGAAGGAGTCCTCCGGAGTCCCGGGGGTGTGCAGCACACCGGCGGCCAGGTCCTCCAGGCCCCCGTGCGGGTCGATGAACTCCTGCTCGGGCAGGGCCAGGGCCATGGCGTTGACCGTGAAGTCACGCCGGACCAGGTCCTCGTCGATCGAGTCGCCGTAGGAGACCTCCGGCTTGCGCGACGTGCGGTCGTAGGCCTCCGAGCGGTACGTCGTCACCTCGATCTGGAAGTTCCGCACGACGTCCCCGACGCGGGCGCTCTTCTGCGCCCCGACGGTGCCGAAGGCGATGCCCACGTCCCACACCGAGTCGGCCCACGGCCGAACGATCTTCAGCACGTCCTCGGGGCGGGCATCGGTGGTGAAGTCGAGATCGTTGCCGAGACGCCCGAGCAGCGCGTCGCGGACGGACCCGCCGACCAGGGCGAGGCGGAAGCCCGCCTCCTGGAATCGGCGGCCGAGCTCGTCGGCGACAGGGGCGACCCGCAGCAGTTCACTGACCGCGCGGCGCTGCACCTGACTCAGGGCACTGGGGGTGTCTTCGTTGGCGTTCGGCACAACAGAAAAGGGTACGTGCCCGGCCCGCCAGGGGCCGCCTCGTTTGCGCGACCCTGGTACCCGGCCACCCCGGGGCTGAGCCGATCGCGTGGGGCAAGGCGCGGCACTCGCACACAGCGGGCCTCGTTACCATGCGTGGACGCACAAAAGACGACCACTGATCACTTCGAGGAACGGGCTAGCGCGTGGCCGAGGCGGCAGACATCCAGGGGGCGTCCCCCGCTCCTGTCCGGCGCCGCTGGCTGCGGCGCACGATCGTCCTGCTCGCCGGGACGCCCGTGATGGCCGCCCTGGTCTACTCTCCGGCCCCCGAGGCCCAGGCCGTGCAGGCGACCGGCGTGGATGTCCAGCTGACCTCCATGACCCCCGCCGCCCCGGTCAAGGGGGACACCCTGACCATCTCCGGGACCGTGGTGAACACCGGCTCCGAGACGATCAACGACGCGCACGTCGGCCTGCGGGTCGGACCCGCGCTCGCGGACCGGTCCTCCATCGACGAGGCGGCGGAACGCAACGGCTTCCGGGCCGGCGCCGACCCGGGCGAGATCGATCCGGCCTACGCCGTGAAGATCGCCTCGCTGCCGTCGAAGGTCCGCCACGAGTTCACCCTGACCGTCCCGGTGAACAAGCTCGAACTGGACAAGGACGGGGTCTACCAGCTCGGCGTCTCCCTGTCCGGGGCGACCGAGAGCCGCCCGTCCGAACAGGTCCTGGGGATCAAGCGGACCTTCCTGCCCTGGCAGCCGGACGCCGCCTCCAAGCGCTCCCAGATCACCTACGCGTGGCCGCTGATCTCCACCACCCGCGTGACCGCGGAGACCGGCTCCGACGAGCTGCAGACCCCCGTCTTCCTCGACGATTCGCTCGCCGACGAGCTCAAGGCCGGCGGTCGCCTGGAGCAGATGGTCTCTCTCGGCAAGGACCTGCCGATCACCTGGGTCATCGACCCCGACCTTCTCTACACGGTCGACGCGATGACCAAGGGCTACCGGGTCCGCACCCCGGGCGGCAAGCCCGTCCAGGGGAAGAACAAGGCTGTCGCCGAGCAGTGGCTGAGCTCCCTGGAAGCGGCCGTCCAGGGCAAGAAGGTCGTCGCGCTGCCCTTCGCCGACCCCGACCTCGCCTCCCTCGCCCACCACGGCAAGGACGTCTCGGGCACCCTGGGACAGCTGCGCCCGGCCACCGACAAGGCGAAGAACGCCGTGCAGACCGTCCTGCACGTCCCCGCGTCCACCGACTTCTCCTGGCCCGTGAACGGCGCCATCGACCCCTCGATCGTGAACGTGGCCACCTCGGCCGGTGCCCACAACGTCCTGACCCGCAGCGACAGCCTCGTGGAGAGCGGAGCCCTCGGCTACACGCCCTCGGCCGCCCGCCCCATCGGCGCCGGCACCACCGCCGTCGTCGCGGACGCCGATCTGTCCACCGCCTTCGAGGGCGACATGCTGAACGCCGGGTCCGCCACCCTGGCCGTCCAGCGGTTCCTCGCCCACAGCCTCGCCCTCAACCTGCAGAAGACCGACGAGCAGCGCAGCTTCGTCGTCGCCCCGCAGCGGACGCCCACCGTCAGCCAGGTGCAGACGATGGCCGCGGCCGTACGCGGGCTCCAGGCGGGCCGCTGGACGCAGCCCGGAGACCTCGAAGCCGCGGCCGCCGCCAAGCCCGATCCCGGCGCCGCCACCCAGGTGCCGGGCGCCGGACAGTACCCCGAGGCCCTGCGCAAGCAAGAGCTGCCGGTGTCGGCCTTCGAGAAGATCCGCACCACGCAGAACACCCTCGACCACTTCAAGGTGATCCTGGCCGCGCCCGACCGCGTGGAGATCCCCTTCGGCAACACCACCAACCGGGAGATGTCCACCTCCTGGCGCGGGCGTCCCGAGGAGGCCCGCCTCTACCGGGACCAGGCGCAGGAGTACCTGCTCGGGCTCACCGAGAAGGTCAAGGTCATCCCCAAGTCCGACGCCACCCTGTCCGGACACAGCGCCACCATCCCGGTCAGCGTCCAGAACAGCCTCGTCCAGGACGTCCACAACCTGGTCCTGCAGGTGAAGTCCGGCAACCCGACCCGCCTGATGTTCGGCGACAGCGGCCAGGCCGAGCAGCAGGTGACCGTCCAGGGCGACCACACCCAGACGTTGAAGTTCCCCGCCAACGCCACCGCGAGCGGTCCCGTCGAGGTCACGGCGCAGCTCTTCACCAAGGACGGCGTCCCCTACGGCAAGGAACGACGGTTCACCGTCGAGGCCACCGAGATCACCCCCACCGTCATGCTGGTCATCGCCGGCGGTGTGCTCCTCCTGGTCCTGGCAGGCATCAAGATGTACGCCAGCCGCAAGCGCGTCGCGGCCCGCGCGGCCGCCGAGGAGAGCACGCAGCCGAGTGACGAGTCCCCGGACACCGGACCGCAAAGCACCGAGGGGTCCGGCACGGGTGAGACAGTGGACCGTTGAGCGATGCCGTGGCCGGTCGGCCTGGGGACGATGAGGTGGGGTTTCGATGAACGCGCCGTACGACGGTGACCGCGCGCAGGGCACTGGTGGGCCTGCGCCCTCCCAGGGCACTGCCCCGGGCACCCCGGTGCCCGGGCAGGTCCCCGCGCCTGCGCCCGCGCCGGACCGCGACCCGTATGTCCAGGATGCCTACGACTACGACCCGTACCGGTCCCAGGACCTGTCCGCCCAGGACCCCGTCGCCGAGGTCCTCTACGACCGCGCCTCGCACCCCCCGCCGCCGCCCGGCACCTACCAGGAGCCCGGCCCGCTCTACGCGGCGCCGACCGCGCCCTCGTACTCTCCCGACCCGCGCGTCTGGGCCCAGACCCCGCCGCCCGAGCCGGACGGTCCCTCCCGCCACCTGCCGTACGGCGACCACGCCGCCACGACCCAGTTCGTCGGCGTCGACTCCCTCGTCACCCAGGCCTCGGAGGACCAGCCGGAACCCGATGCCTTCGCGCACCTCTACCGGGACCAGGAGGCGGCCCCCCGCCCCCCCGCCGAGGACGCCCCCGTCGCGGCACCGGCACCGAGCAAGCCCGCCGGACGCGCCTCCAGCCTCCTGAAGTCCAGCGCGCTCATGGCCGCGGGCACGATCGTCTCCCGCATCACCGGCTTCCTGCGGACCCTGGTCATCGCCGGCGCCATCGGCGTCGGCACCTTCAACGACACGTACCAGATCGCCAACACCCTGCCCACGATGATCTACGTGCTGGTCGGCGGCGGCGCCCTCAACGCCGTCTTCATCCCGCAGCTGGTCCGGGCCATGAAGAACGACAGCGACGGAGGAGAGGCCTACGCCAACCGGCTGCTGACCCTCGTCGTGGTCCTGCTGGCCGGCATCACCACCATCTGTGTCCTGGCGGCACCGGTGTTCATCACGATGATGTCGCCGAAGATCGCCTCGGACCCGCAGCAGATGGACGTCGCGGTCGCCTTCGCCCGCTACTGCCTGCCCACCATGTTCTTCATGGGCATCCACGTGGTCCTGGGTCAGATCCTCAACGCCCGCGGCCGGTTCGGCGCGATGATGTGGACCCCGGTCCTCAACAACATCGTGGTCATCGCCACCTTCGGCGCCTTCATCTGGGCCTTCGGCGGCTTCACCACCTCCGGCGTCAACGCCACCACCGTCACCGCCGACGGTGTGCGCCTGCTCGGCGTGGGCACGCTGCTCGGCCTCACCGTCCAGGCCCTCGCGATGCTGCCCTACCTGCGCGACGCCGGCTTCCGGCCGCGCCTGCGCTTCGACTGGAAGGGCCACGGCCTCGGCAAGGCCGCCCGCCTGGCCAAGTGGACGTTCTTCTTCGTCCTCGCCAACCAGATCGGCCTCGTCGTCGTCACCCAGTTCGCCACCTGGGCCGGATCCGTCGCCGAGAAGCAGGGCCACCCCGGTACCGGCATCACCGCCTACAACTACGCGCTGCTGCTGTGGCAGATGCCGCAGGCGATCATCACCGTCTCCGTCATGACGGCCGTGCTGCCCCGCATCTCCCGCTCCGCTCACGACGGGGACGCCGCCGCGGTCCGCGACGACATCTCCTACGGGCTGCGCACCTCCGCCGTCGCGATCGTGCCGTGTGCCTTCGCGTTCCTCGCGCTCGGCGTGCCGATGGCCACCCTGCTCTACGCCGGCTCGGGCTCCGGCGCCCAGAACATCGGCTACATCCTGATGGCCTTCGGCCTCGGCCTGATCCCGTACTCCGTCCAGTACGTCGTCCTGCGCGGCTTCTACGCCTACGAGGACACCCGGACGCCCTTCTACAACACCGTCATCGTCGCCGCCGTCAACGCGGCGGTCTCCGCGGCCTCGTTCTTCGTGCTCCCCGCCCGCTGGGCGGTCGTCGGCATGGCCGCCGCCTACGGCCTCGGCTACACCGTCGGCGTGGGCGTCGCCTGGCGCCGTCTCAAGACCCGCCTCGGCGGCGACCTCGACGGCGCCCATGTGATGCGCACCTACGCGCGCCTCACGGGGGCCTGCGTCCCCGCCGCCGCGGTGGCGGGCGCCGCCGCCTACGCGGTCACCCAGTGGCTGGGCAGTGGAGTCGCCGGTTCCGCCGCCGCCCTCGTGGCCGGAGGCATCGCCCTGGCGGCCGTGTTCCTCATCGCCGCCAAGCGGATGCGGATCGAAGAGCTCAACGCGATGGTCGGAATGGTCCGCGGACGTTTGGGGCGCTGATGCGCACAACCGTCGCCCCCGTTCGTGTGTCGTGCATAGCGTCGGACTGTGGGCACAATTGGCATGGCTTCGCAGAGTGGCCTACAGCGCGCAACGGATGGGGAGGCAGGAACGACGGTGGCGGAACGTAGCACGGCTGCCGTCGACGTGGCCGACAACGGCGGCGATGAGCCGCTGGCCGCGCAAGCGGCAAAGGCCACGTCCGACGGGGTGGACACCCAGAACGGACGAGCCGCGGACGGACCCATGCCCGACAAGGACGGCGAACGCACGAAGGCGGCCCCCGCGGCCGCACCCGAACCCCACAGCGGCCACAAACTCGCCAGACGCTACCGGCTGGAAGAGTGCGTCACCCGTGTGGACGGATTCAGCAGCTGGCGCGCGATGGACGAGAAACTGCGGCGTGCCGTGGGCGTCCACCTGATGCCCGCCGACCACGCGCGGGCACGGTCCGTCCTGGCTGCCGCGCGCTCCTCCGCCCTCCTCGGCGACCCCCGGTTCGTCCAGGTCCTCGACGCCGTGGAGGAGAACGACCTCGTCTACGTCGTCCACGAGTGGCTGCCCGACGCGACCGAGCTCACCGCGGTCCTCGCCGCAGGCCCCCTGGAGCCCCACGAGGCCTATCAGCTCGTCAGCCAGGTCTCCCAGGCCATGGCCGCCGCGCACCGCGAAGGACTGGCCCATCTGCGGCTGACGCCCAGCGCGATACTGCGCACCTCCACGGGCCAGTACCGCATCCGCGGCCTCGCCGTGAACGCCGCCCTGCGCGGCATCACCAGCGAGACCCCGCAGCGCGCCGACACCGAGGCCATCGGCGCCCTCCTGTACGCCGCCCTCACCCAGCGCTGGCCGTACGAGAGCGACGCCTACGGCCTCACCGGCCTGCCCAAGGGCGTGGGCCTGATCGCCCCCGACCAGGTGCGCGCCGGCGTCCACCGGGGCCTGGGCGAACTCGCCATGCGGGCACTCGCCAACGACGGGGCCACCGCCTCTCGCCAGGAGCCCGCCTGCACCAGCCCGGAGGAGCTGGCCAAGGCCGTCGCCGCGATGCCCCGCATCCGGCCGCCGGAGCCCGCCTTCACGGCCCCGCCGGAGTACCAGCACACGACCTACCAGCAGGGCAGCTACGGCCGTCCCACGCCTCCCGGATCGGCCACCGCCCAGGTGCGGCCCGTCCCGCCGCCGCCTCCCCCTCTGCAGAGCCGTACGGGCCGGGCCCTCAAGTGGGGTGTCGCCGCCCTGCTCATCGCCGCCCTCGGCCTGGGCAGCTGGCAACTGGCCGACGCTCTCCTGGAGCACGGCACCCAGAAGGGCAACAGCGGCACCAACAACACCAAGACGGGCACCCAGGACAACCCGAAGCAGAGCGAGCCCGGAAAGGCCCTGCCGATCCAGGACGTCTCCGTCCTCGGGGGCTCGGTGCAGCCCCTCCAGGCCCCGAGGACCATCGACAACAACCCCGAAACCGCCTGGATCACCAAGGAGTACTACAACTACCCCGACTTCGGCCGTCTGGAGCAGGAGAACAACGGCAGCGGCATCATCGTCGACCTGGGCGAACTGAAGAACGTGACCGGGCTCGACATCGACATGTACGCGCCCGGGCAGACGGTCGAGGTCCTCGCCGCCGCCGCGGATGCCACCCATCCCGGCACCGTCGGCGCCTTCACCCAGAGGCTCACCGAGCTGAAGCGCGCGGAGAAGAAGCTCCAGGCCACGTTCGACACTCCGGTCCGTACGCGCTACGTGCTGATCCACGTCACCGAACTGCCCCCTTCCGGCGGGGGCTACCGGGGTGGAATCAGCGAGATCAAGGTGCTCGGACCGGCCTAGTGAGCACGCCCGTCTCGGCTGCGCGCGGCCCGCTGCGGCCGGGCCGCGTGATTCTTTACGCGCCCGGCCGACGCACCTAGTCTCCATCCGGGGAGGAAGCAGGGTGTGATGCGAGAAGGAACCACGGAAGGCAGCGACGACCAGGAACTCCTGGCCGCGCACGTGGCCGGCGACCCCGATGCGTTCGGGGAACTCGTGCGGCGGCACCGGGACCGGTTGTGGGCCGTGGCCCTGCGGACCCTCGGCGACCGCGAGGAGGCCGCGGACGCCGTGCAGGACGCCCTGGTCTCCGCCTACCGGGCCGCCCACACCTTCCGCGGGGAATCCGCCGTCACCACCTGGCTGCACCGCATCACCGTGAACGCCTGCCTCGACCGTGCCCGCAAGGCCGCCACCCGCAGAACCTCGCCCCTCGACGACACGGAGCGCCTGGAGCGGCTCCTGGAGCCCCACGAATCCGCCGAGGCCCCCGCGGAGCGCCAGGACCTCCACCGCCAGCTCCTGGCCGCCCTGGGCACCCTCCCGGCCGACCAGCGGGCCGCGCTCGTCCTCGTCGACATGCAGGGATACCCCGTCGCGGAAGCCGCCCGCATCCTGGAGGTCCCCACCGGCACCGTGAAGAGCCGGTGCGCCCGCGGCCGGGCGAAACTCGTCCCCCTCCTCACTCATCTGCGCACGAATGCCGGGGATAACACCGCCACCGAGCGGGGAAGGAACCGGACGCCGGGTCCACCCGTCCCACCAGCGGCAGAACCCAGGCATCCAGACCCAGACGCTGTGAAGGGCGGAGGTGGACGACCGTGAGCCCCACAACCGGCACGACTGGCACGACCGGCACGATCCGGCACCCGGACGTCTCGGAGATCTCCGACCTGACCGAAGGTCTCCTCTCCCCGTCCCGTACCGCCGAAGTCCGCCGTCACCTCGGTGACTGCGCCCTGTGCGCCGACGTCCATGCCTCCCTGGAGGAGATCCGCGGGCTTCTCGGCACCCTCCCGGGGCCGGCCCGGATGCCCGCCGACATCGCCGGCCGCATCGACGCGGCCCTCGCCGCCGAGGCCCTCCTCGACTCGACCCAGCCCCGGGTCCAGGCCGCACCGGCCGTCCGGCCGCGCACGCCGGACCGCGATGTTTCACGTGAAACATCGCCCGCCGGTCACCCGACCGGCCCAACCGGCCCGGGCAGACGCCGTGCCCGCCGCCGGATCGCCGTGCTCTCGGGCCTGGCCGGAGCCGCCGCCTGCGCCCTCGGCCTCTTCCTGTTCGGCGACTTCTCCGGCGCCCCCACCAGCGACACCTCCGCCCGCACCGAGGCCTCGGACTCCGCGGCCCAGCCGCCTGCGGCCGCCTCGGCCGACGGCGCGTACACCGCACAGGGGCTCCAGGACAGCGTGCGACAGCTCATGACCCCCGCCCCGGGTGCCAAGACCACTCCGGGGGAGCAGAACAACACCTACGGCATGGAGAACACCGCTCCCGCCCCGGGAGTCGCGCCCGGTGACAAGCGGGCAGCACCTCCCGTCCCCGCCTGCGTCCAGAACGCCACCGGCCGCGCCGACTCCCTGCTCGCCGCCGAGCGGGGCACCTATCAGGGCACCGCGGTGTACCTCCTCGTCCTGCCGCACCCGGCCGACTCCTCGCGTGTGGACGCCTACCTCGTCGACACGGGCTGCGAGAACACCGGTTCGGCCACCCCGGGAAAGGTCCTCTTGACGCGTACCTACCCCAGGGGCTGACACGTTCAGGTCCACGGTGGGGCGGGTGGGGAATGCATGCGCCGTAGGATCCGTTGGGTGGGGTGAGAGTCCGCACCGGCCCCCGGTAGGCAGCACGCAGTCCGCAGAGACGAGGAAGAAACCCGTGAGCGACGTACGAAACGTGATCATCATCGGATCCGGGCCGGCCGGTTACACCGCCGCCCTGTACACCGCACGCGCTTCGCTCAAGCCCCTGGTCTTCGAAGGTGCCGTCACCGCCGGTGGCGCCCTGATGAACACCACCGAGGTGGAGAACTTCCCGGGCTTCCAGGACGGGATCATGGGCCCGGACCTCATGGACAACATGCGGGGTCAGGCCGAGCGGTTCGGCGCCGAGCTCGTCCCGGACGACATCGTGGCCGTGGACCTCACCGGTGAGATCAAGACCGTCACCGACACCGCCGGCACCGTGCACCGCGCCAAGGCCGTCATCGTCACCACCGGCTCCCAGCACCGCAAGCTCGGCCTGCCCAACGAGGACGCCCTCTCCGGCCGCGGCGTCTCCTGGTGCGCCACGTGCGACGGGTTCTTCTTCAAGGACCACGACATCGCCGTCGTCGGCGGCGGCGACACCGCGATCGAGGAGGCAACCTTCCTCTCGCGCTTCGCCAAGTCCGTCACGATCGTCCACCGCCGCGACAGCCTGCGCGCCTCGAAGGCCATGCAGGACCGCGCCTTTGCCGACCCGAAGATCAAGTTCGCCTGGGACAGCGAGGTCGCCGAGATCCACGGCGAGCAGAAGCTCTCCAGCCTCACCCTGCGCAACACCAAGACCGGTGAGACCTCCGCGCTGCCCGTGACCGGCCTGTTCATCGCCGTCGGCCACGACCCGCGCACCGAGCTGTTCAAGGACCAGCTGGACCTCGACGACGAGGGCTACCTCAAGGTCGACGCGCCCTCCACCCGGACCAGCATCACCGGCGTGTTCGGCGCCGGCGACGTCGTGGACCACACGTACCGTCAGGCCATCACCGCTGCGGGCACCGGTTGCTCCGCCGCCCTCGACGCCGAGCGCTTCCTCGCCGTCCTCGCGGACGCCGAGAAGGCCCACGCGACGGTCTGACCCCCACGCCCCCACCCCACACACCCCGCAGGAATGAAGAAGGAGGCCGCTGTGGCCGGCACCCTCAAGAACGTGACCGACGCTGACTTCGATGCCGAGGTCCTCAGGAGCGACAAGCCCGTACTGGTCGACTTCTGGGCCGAATGGTGCGGACCGTGCCGCCAGATCGCGCCGTCCCTCGAGGCCATCGCCGCCGAGTACGGCGACCAGATCGAGATCGTCAAGCTCAACATCGACCAGAACCCGGCCACGGCTGCCAAGTACGGCGTCATGTCCATCCCGACGCTGAACGTCTACCAGGGCGGCGAGGTCGCCAAGACGATCGTCGGTGCCAAGCCGAAGGCCGCCATCCTGCGTGACCTCTCGGACTTCGTCGAGGTCAAGACCGCCTGACGTTCCACGTGAAACGGGGCCGCCCCTCCTGGGGCGGCCCCGTTTCGCACATCCCCTCCCGCTCAGAGGGGACGCAAGGCCGGCTCCTTGCGCGCCGCGCCCAACAGCCGGTCCAGCGCCAGCTCCACGTCTTCCTTCCAGGACAGCGTCGACCGCAGTTCGAGGCGCAGCCGCGGATGCACCGGGTGCGGTCGCACGGTCTTGAAGCCCACCGCCAGCAGATGGTCCGCGGGCAGCAGACAGGCCGGACCATCCCACCCCGCATCCCCGAAGGCCTCGATCGCCCGGAATCCGCGCCGCAGCAGATCCTTCGCCACCGTCTGCACCATGACCCGCCCCAGGCCCTGCCCCTGATACCCCGGCATGATCCACGCGGTGATCAGCTGCACCGCATCCGGCGAGACCGGACTGGTCGGAAACGCGGTGGCCCGGGGCACGTACGCCGGCGGCGCGTACAGCACGAACCCCACCGGAACCTCGTCCACATAGACCACGCGGCCGCAGGATCCCCACTCCAGAAGGACAGCGGAGATCCACGCCTCCTTCTCCAGTGCCGGAGTCCCCGCCTTCACGGCGGCCTCACCACTGACCGGATCCAGTTCCCAGAACACGCAGGACCGGCAACGACGCGGCAAGTCCTGGAGGTTGTCCAGCGTGAGCGGTACCAGCCGACGACCCATGACCGCATCGTATCCACTGGCCCTTCGTTCTTCGACAGCAAAGCGAAGGGGCGGACCGCGCCGGTTCACACCGGCACGACCCGCCCCTCGGCAGCCCTGGGATCACTCCCCGGAAAGACCCTGCTCCAGCACCCGGCCCTCGCCCGGCGCCAGCGTTCCCAGAATCCGCTCCAGATCCTCCATCGACGCGAACTCGACGGTGATCTTGCCCTTCTTCTGGCCCAGGTCCACCTTCACCCGCGTCTCGAACCGGTCCGACAGCCGCGTCGCCAGTTCGCTGAGCGCCGGAGCCACCCGGGTACCCGCGCGCGGGCCCTTCGGCTTCACCGCACTCGAAGGCTCCGAGGCCATCAGCGTCACGATCTCCTCGACCGCACGCACCGACAGGCCCTCGGCCACGATCCGGTGCGCCAGCCGGTCCTGCTCCTCTGAGTCGTCGACCGAAAGCAGCGCCCGTGCATGCCCGGCCGACAGCACACCCGCGGCCACCCGGCGCTGCACCGACGGCGACAGCTTCAGCAGCCGCAGCGTGTTCGACACCTGGGGGCGCGAGCGCCCGATCCGGTCGGCCAGCTGGTCGTGGGTGCAGTTGAAGTCCTTGAGCAGCTGGTCATAGGCCGCAGCCTCTTCCAGCGGGTTCAGCTGGGCCCGGTGCAGGTTCTCCAGCAGCGCGTCCAGCAGCAGCTTCTCGTCGTCCGTCGCCCGGATGATCGCCGGGATGGCGTCCAGCCCGGCCTCCCGGCAGGCACGCCAGCGCCGCTCACCCATGATCAGCTCATAGCGGCCCGGAGCCGACTGCCGCACCACCACCGGCTGGAGCAGGCCCACCTCCTGGATGGAGGTCACCAGCTCGGCGAGCGCGTCCTCGTCGAACACGTCACGCGGCTGGCGCGGGTTCGGCGTGATCGCGTCCATCGGGAGCTCCGCGAACGTCGCTCCCGCCACCACATTGGTCTCGGCCGCCACCGGTTCCGGCTCTTGTGCCGGGACGACCGCCAGCGATGTTTCACGTGAAACATCCGCCTGCGCCAGGGAGGCGAGCTTCGCCGCCGCGATCCCACGCTCCGAAGTCATGACCGGCACCGCCGACGGAGACGTCGAACCGGAACTGATCACCGGCGGCGTCTTCTCCTGCGGGGCCGCGGGGATCAGCGCACCGAGCCCCCGCCCCAGACCTCTACGTCGCTCACTCACTGGATCCCCTCCGCCACACTCTGCGTGCTGTTCATGCCCGGGCCCAGATGGGCCTGCTGGGCGTCGTACTGCATTCCGACCCCTCGATACGCGATCTCTCGCGCCGCCTCCAGATAGGAGAGGGAACCACTGGAACCCGGGTCGTAGGTGAGCACCGTCTGGCCATAGCTCGGCGCCTCGGAAATGCGCACCGACCTGGGGATGCTCGTCCGCAGCACCTCCTTGCCGAAGTGGCTGCGCACCTCCTCCGCCACCTGCGAGGCCAGCCGGGTCCTGCCGTCGTACATCGTCAGCAGGATGGTCGACACATGCAGCGTCGGGTTGAGGTGGGCCCTCACCAGATCGACATTGCGCAGCAGCTGGCCCAAGCCCTCCAGCGCGTAGTACTCACACTGGATCGGGATCAGCACCTCCGCGCCGGCCACCAGCGCGTTCACCGTGAGCAGCCCGAGCGAGGGAGGACAGTCGATCAGGATGTAGTCGAGGGGCTGGTGGTACGCCTGGATCGCCCGCTGCAGCCGGCTTTCCCGCGCCACGAGCGACACCAGCTCGATCTCCGCGCCCGCCAGATCGATCGTGGCCGGAGCACAGAACAGCCCCTCCACATCCACGACCGGCTGGACGACCTCCAGGAGAGGCCGGCTGTCCACGAGCACGTCGTAGATCGACGGCACATCCGCATGGTGGTCGATGCCCAGGGCCGTGGAGGCATTGCCCTGCGGGTCGAGGTCGACCACCAGGACCCGCGCCCCGTGCAGGGCCAGCGAGGCCGCCAGGTTCACGGTCGTCGTGGTCTTGCCCACGCCGCCCTTCTGGTTGGCGACCACGATGACCCGGGTCTGCTCCGGCCGGGGCAGCCGTTCGCCGGTGCGCCCCAGCGCCTCGACCGCCAGCTGGGCGGCTCGGCCGATGGGGGTGTCGTTGTCTACAAGCGGGGGAGGCAATGTTTCACGTGAAACATCCTCACCCGCCGATTCAGAGCGGGGACCGGGGACCGGATCGGCCATCGGCCCCGCGAGGTTGGCGTCGGACCGCACGGTGTCACTCTCCTCGACATCAGGCTCGCGATGAACAGAGCCTGCCATGTCACCCGGGTCGCGAACCAGCGGGGCCCGTACTCCTGTGGATGAATCCACCGATGTGGACAACTCCGTCCCCCTTGCGTCCTTGCGGTGAAGGGGCGACGCAGCCGCACGACCGCGGCTGATGATTCCGTGCAGCAGAGAGCGACGTTTCACGTGAAACACGATGCCCGGACAGTGCCCAGACAGGGTCTTCAGACCGCTACGACACTCCGAAATCCATACCTATAGGGCCCAACAGAGACAAAATCTCCGCCGGGCCCCCACACCTCAGACAATCAACGGCGCCGACGGGTGCGTCCCACCCGGGCCGCCTTAGCCCGCTTGGCCGCGAACCTCACCCCACCGGGGCTCTCTCCGACCTCGACCCGGACCACCGTCGACAACGGGTCCACCAGACCCTCGCCCACGTGCAGCACCGAGGTCTTCACCACACCGAGCTTCGCCAGTGCGGTCTTGGCCGACACCAGCTCCTCTTCGGCGGTGTCGCCCTTGAGCGCCAGCATCTCCCCGTACGGACGCAGCAGGGGCACGCCCCAGCCGGCCAGCCGGTCCAGCGGAGCCACGGCACGCGCCGTCACCACGTGCACGGGCTGCACCTTGCCGAGAACCTCCTCGGCCCGCCCGCGCACCACCGTGACGTGGTCCAGGCCCAGCAGCTCCACGGCCTCCTGGAGGAAGGTCGTCCGCCGCAGCAGCGGTTCGAGCAGAGTAATCTTGAGATCCCGGCGCACCAGCGCCAGCGGGATGCCGGGCAGACCGGCGCCCGAACCCACGTCGCACACGGTGACGCCCTGGGGCACCACCTCCGACAGCACAGCGCAGTTCAGCAGGTGCCGCTCCCACAGCCGCGGCACCTCGCGCGGCCCGATCAGGCCCCGCTTGACTCCCGCGTCCGCCAGCAGCTCCGCATACCGCACAGCTTCCGGGAAAAACTCACCGAACACCGCGCGCGCCTCTTCAGGCGCCGGGGGAAGCTCAGCTGCCTCCGTCACGGGGACCGTCCTTCCGTACCGCATGGTTCTGGAAAAACCACGTCTTCAAGATGCCGCGTCATTCACATGCCAGGCTGACAAACATCGGCCCCGCCTGCGACACAGACGGGGCCGAATACTCGCGCCAGGGGTCAGGCCGGGAGCACAACGACGAAGCGCTGCGGCTCCTCGCCCTCGGACTCGCTCCGCAGACCGGCGGCCGCCACGGCGTCGTGGACGACCTTCCGCTCGAACGGGGTCATCGGGGCCAGCTTCAGCGGCTCGCCCGAGGCCTTCACGTCCGCCGCCGCCTGGGCGCCCAGCGCCGCCAGCTCCTCGCGCTTCTTCGCACGGAACCCGGCGATGTCCAGCATCAGCCGGCTGCGGTCCCCGGTCTCCCGGTGCACGGCGAGGCGGGTCAGCTCCTGCAGAGCCTCCAGAACCTCACCGTCGCGGCCCACGAGCTTCTGCAGATCACGGCTGGCGGAGTCACTGACAATCGACACCGCGGCCCGGTCGGCCTCGACGTCCATGTCGATGTCGCCGTCCAGGTCGGCGATGTCCAGCAGACCCTCGAGGTAATCGGCCGCGATCTCACCCTCCTGCTCGAGGCGGGTCAGGGTGTCGCCACTCTCAGCGGCGGCGGTGGTGGTGCCTTCCGTCACGGGAGGGACTCCTTCTTACTTCTTGGGAGAGGGCTTGCTGGGCGTCTGACGCTGCGACTTCGACTGCCGCTTCGGCTGCTGCCGCTTCGCGACACCGCCGCTCGCCGCATCCGAATCCGCCGTGGCCTCGGAACTCTTGATCACGGAGCCGTCCGGCTGGGCGGCCAAGCCCTGCTTCGTCAGAGCCGTGATGAACTTCCGCTCGTTGTCGTTGCGGTCCGGGCCCTTGGCCACGATCGCCGCGACGATCTTCTTCTTGCTCCGGCCCTTGACGTCGCCGTGCGAGCCGATTTGCTTCAGCAGGCGGGTCAGGTACTGGTCCTGCGCCTTGCTGCCCGGCGTCGGGTTCTGGTTGATCACGTACATCTGCTGACCCATGGTCCACACGTTCGTGGTCAGCCAGTAGACGAGAACACCGACGGGGAAGTTGATGCCCATGACCGCGAAGATCACGGGGAAGATGTACATCAGCATCTTCTGCTGCTGCATGAACGGCGTCTTGACCGACAGGTCGACGTTCTTCTGCATCAGCTGGCGCTGGGTGTAGAACTGCGACAGCGACATCAGGATGATCATGATGGCGGTGACGATGCGCACATCGGTGATCGAGGCGTCCAGGCTGGCGGCCTTCGCGGCGCTGTCCGTGAACTTCGCCGCCAGCGGGGCGCCGAAAATGTGTGCCTGACGCGCACTGGCCAGCAGCGGACCGTCGATGTAACCGATCTCTTTGCCGCTGGCGATGCTCGCGAGCACGCTGTAGAGCGCGAAGAAGAACGGGGACTGCGCCAGGATGGGAAGGCACGAGGAGAGCGGGTTGGTGCCCGTCTCCTTGTAGAGCTTCATCATCTCTTCGGACTGGCGCTGCTTGTCGTTCTTGTAGCGCTCCTGGATCGCCTTCATCTTCGGCTGGAGCGCCTGCATGCCCCGCGTCGCCTTGATCTGCTTCACGAAGAGCGGGATCAGGCAGATACGGATCAGGACCACCAGGGACACGATGGACAGGCCCCAGGCCCACCCGCTGTCCGGCCCGAAGACCGCCCCGTACAAGCTGTGGAACTGGACGATGATCCACGACACGGGTGTGGTGATAAAGCTGAACAGACTGGCAATCGTGTCCACTAATCAGGCTCCTTGAGCATTGCGAGATCTACGCAACGCACTGCGCAGCTGCTCGTGCCAACGCGGGCGTTTACGGGGTGGGACGTGGTCCACACCACCCGGGGACCACGGATTGCACCGCAGGATCCGCCAGGCGGTCAGGGCCGTCCCCTTCACCGCACCATGCCGGTCGATGGCGGTGTACCCGTAGTGCGAACACGACGGGTAGTACCGGCACACCGGGCCGAGCAGCGGACTGATCGTCCACTGGTACAGCTTGATCAAAGCGAGCAGCGGGTACTTCATCGAGCCACGCCTCCCAGGAGCCGCACCAGAGCGGCATCCAGGTCCCGGGCCAGTTCGTCGGGGCCGGCATCGCCCGCTCCGGGCAACGCACGTACCACCACCAGGCTACCGGCGGGCAGCTGAGACAGCCGCTCCCGGACCAGATGCCGAAGACGGCGCTTCACCCGGTTACGTATGACGGCGTTGCCGACAGCCTTGCTGACGACGAAACCCGCACGCGACGAGGGATCGATCTCCCCCGACTCGTGCGGGTCCGTTGCACCGCTTGTACGTAGGTGGACGACGAGGAGCGGGCGACCAGCCCGACGACCTCGACGTACCGCGCTCGCGAAGTCCTCGCGCCGCCTCAGCCGATTTTCGGGAGACAGCACGACGTCACGACCTGCGTGTGGTTACGCGGAAAGGGCGGCGCGGCCCTTGCCACGACGGTTCGCGAGGATGGCGCGACCGGCACGGGTACGCATCCGGAGACGGAAGCCGTGGGTCTTGGCACGACGGCGGTTGTTCGGCTGGAAGGTGCGCTTGCTCACTCGGGGGCTCCAGAGAATGAATCGTTGTGGCGGGACATCGCCTGGCTGTCACCGTGCGCCCACGAGGAAACTCGCGTGTTCGCCCGAGTGGCACCGCTAAATGATCACTATCAGTGACCTTCGCCCATCGGTAGGCAGGCGGCAGCAGCCATCGACAACTCGACCTCGTTACGGTACGCGCGGCTACGCCATCCGGTCAAACCGAGTCGACGTGGCCCCACACTGTGCACAGGCTGTGGACAACGACTTGAACCGTACCCGTTGGCCTGACTACCGTTGCCTGACCCCGGATTTTTTGTCCCGACCGTCCCAAAGAACCACACATTCGTGGGACCCCCTGTGAGAGAGCGTGCTCTGTGGCTGACGTACCTGCCGATCTTGCCGCAGTGTGGCCAAGGGTGCTCGAAAAGCTCCTCGGGGAGGGACAGCCGGGGATCGAGCCAAAAGACAAGCAGTGGGTCGAGAGGTGCCAGCCCCTGGCACTCGTCGCCGACACCGCACTGCTCGCCGTCCCCAACGAATGGGGCAAGCGCGTCCTCGAGGGCCGGCTCGCCCCGCTGATCAGCGACGCGCTGAGCCGCGAATGCGGCCGCCCCATCCGGATCGCCATCACCGTGGACGACTCCGCCGGCGAGCCCGCGCCGCCCTCCCCGCCCGCGCAGCAGCCCGGCCCGTACGAGCCGTACGGCGGCCAGCGCCCCGGCGGCGGCCCCGGCAACGGCGACGACCAGCTCCCCACCGCCCGCCCCGCCTACCCGGACTACCAGCAGCCGCGCCCCGAGCCCGGCGCCTGGCCCCGCGGCGGCCAGCAGGACGACTACGGCTGGCAGCAGCCCCGCCTCGGCGGTTTCCCCGAGCGCGACCCCTACGCCTCCCCGCAGCCGGGCTACCTCCAGCAGCCCGAGCCCTCCGGCTACGACCAGGGCTCCTACGAGCAGCAGAAGTACGAGCAGTCCCCGTACGAATCCCAGCAGCCCCATCAGTCGCACCAGTACGAGCAACAGAAGTACGAACAGCAGCAGTACGAGCAGCCCGCGCCGCGCCAGGCCCCCGGCCGGCCGGCCGCGCCCCCGGCCCCGTCCGGCGGCTCCACCTCGGGCCCGCTGGAGCCGACCGCCCGGCTGAACCCCAAGTACCTGTTCGACACCTTCGTCATCGGAGCCTCCAACCGCTTCGCGCACGCCGCCGCGGTGGCCGTCGCCGAAGCGCCGGCGAAGGCCTACAACCCCCTCTTCATCTATGGGGAGTCGGGCCTCGGCAAGACCCACCTGCTGCACGCCATCGGGCACTACGCGCGGAGCCTCTACCCCGGCACCCGCGTGCGGTACGTGAGCTCCGAGGAGTTCACCAACGAGTTCATCAACTCCATCCGCGACGGCAAGGGCGACGCGTTCCGCAAGCGCTACCGCGAGATGGACATCCTGCTCGTCGACGACATCCAGTTCCTCGCGAGCAAGGAGTCGACGCAGGAGGAGTTCTTCCACACCTTCAACACCCTCCACAACGCCAACAAGCAGATCGTGCTCTCCTCCGACCGGCCGCCCAAGCAGCTCGTCACCCTGGAGGACAGGCTCCGCAACCGCTTCGAGTGGGGCCTGATCACCGACGTCCAGCCGCCCGAGCTGGAGACCCGGATCGCGATCCTGCGCAAGAAGGCCGTCCAGGAGCAGCTCAACGCCCCGCCGGAGGTACTGGAGTTCATCGCCTCCCGCATCTCGCGCAACATCCGCGAGCTGGAGGGGGCGCTGATCCGGGTCACGGCCTTCGCGAGCCTCAACCGGCAGCCGGTCGACCTGGGCCTCACCGAGGACGTCCTGAAGAACCTGATCCCGGGCGGGGAGGACAGCGCCCCCGAGATCACCGCCTCCGACATCATGGCGGCCACCGCCGACTACTTCGGCCTGACCGTGGACGACCTGTGCGGCTCCTCGCGCAGCAGGGTCCTGGTGACCGCCCGGCAGATCGCCATGTACCTGTGCCGGGAGCTCACCGACCTGTCGCTGCCCAAGATCGGGGCGCAGTTCGGCGGCCGCGACCACACCACCGTGATGCACGCGGACCGCAAGATCCGCGCCCTGATGGCCGAACGGCGGTCCATCTACAACCAGGTCACCGAGCTCACCAACCGCATCAAGAACGGCTGAGAGCGGCCCCGTACCGCTCGCCCGGGGCCGCGCAAGGGCCCCTTCAAACGCTTACAGAGGGCGCTCCCGGACGACAACGGGGGCGCCCTTCTTCGTCCGCGCGCCCCTGACCTGTTCGAATACGCCCCCTGGGGAGCAAGTCATCCACAGATTCCGTGACTTTCTTCCGTCCACACCCTGGGGACGGGTTCCGTCGCCCACAATCTGTCCACAGGCATACGGGGTGAGGCTCCATCAGAGCAGGTCAGCACCCTGTGGAATTGTGCGCAAGCGTCATCCACAGGGTGTGGACAAACATTTCGTCCACAGGCCTGTCCACGACGTTGTCCACCGTCCCCCCACAGGTTCGCGCACCCTGTGCACAGGATCCGGTCTCTTCTCCACACCCTTGTCCACTGTTCGGCAACGCACCACCCCCTCTCACCGCCCGGAGTGAAAGCGGTCACACGGATGTAGACGTTTGGGTTGTGGAGTACCGGGGGAAAGCTGGGGACACACCTGTGGAGTAGTCGGGGTCCCCTGGGGACGGCCTGTGCAGAACTTTTCGTTCTCCACAGAGACACAGGGTTGTCCACCGGTGTCGCCCACAGGGTCGGTGGATAAAAAACGCGGTGTGACCTGCGAGAACGGGCTTATCCACCGTTTCCACAGGCCCTACTACTACCCCCATAGAGAGTGAGTCCGGTTTCGGTTTTCAAGCAGGTCCTGTGCACAACTCGTCGAGAGCCCGCTCCGCCGCCTCGCTCCCGACTTGACCGCCAGCCGCACCGACTGTCGGCGCCGTACGTCAGACTGGTCCCCGGCATCGGTCGAGGCATCGACGAGCCGACGACGAAGGCCGGCAGACGAGCGAGCAACAGCAGGAGGCGGTTCCGGTGAAGATCCGGGTGGAGCGCGACGTACTCGCGGAGGCGGTGGCCTGGGCTGCCCGTAGCCTCCCGGCCCGGCCGCCGGTGCCCGTTCTCGCGGGCCTGCTGCTGAAGGCCGAGGAAGGCACGCTGAGCCTCTCCGGCTTCGACTACGAGGTCTCGGCCCGCGTCTCCGTCGAGGCGGACGTCGAGGAGGACGGCACCGTCCTGGTCTCCGGCCGGCTGCTCGCCGACATCTGCCGCGCCCTCCCCAACCGCCCGGTCGAGATTTCCACAGACGGTGTACGGGCGACCGTGGTCTGCGGCTCCTCGCGGTTCACACTCCACACCCTGCCTGTGGAGGAGTACCCGGCCCTGCCGCAGATGCCCACCGCGACCGGCACCGTGCCCGGCGAGGTCTTCGCCTCCGCCGCCAAGCAGGTGGCCACCGCCGCCGGCCGTGACGACACGCTGCCCGTGCTGACCGGTGTCCGCATCGAGATCGAGGGCGACCGCGTCACCCTGGCCTCCACCGACCGCTACCGCTTCGCGGTCCGCGAGTTCCTGTGGAAGCCGGAGAACCCGGACGCGTCGGCCGTCGCCCTGGTGCCCGCCAAGACGCTCCAGGAGATCGCCAACTCCCTGACCAGCGGTGACACCGTGACCCTGGCGCTGTCCGGCTCGGGCGCGGGCGAAGGCCTGATCGGTTTCGAGGGCGCCGGCCGCCGCACCACCACCCGGCTGCTCGAGGGCGACCTGCCCAAGTACCGGACGCTCTTCCCGACCGAGTTCAACTCCGTCGCCGTGATCGAGACCGCGCCCTTCGTCGAGGCCGTCAAGCGCGTGGCCCTGGTGGCCGAGCGCAACACCCCGGTCCGCCTCAGCTTCGAGCAGGGGGTGCTGATCCTGGAGGCCGGCTCCTCCGACGATGCACAGGCTGTGGAGAGGGTCGACGCGCAGCTCGACGGCGACGACATCTCGATCGCCTTCAACCCGACCTTCCTGCTGGACGGCCTCAGCGCGATCGCCTCCCCGGTGGCCCAGCTGAGCTTCACCACGTCCACCAAGCCCGCTCTGCTCAGCGGCCGCCCGGCGGTCGACGCGGAGGCCGACGAGGCCTACAAGTACCTGATCATGCCGGTGCGCCTGTCCGGCTGACGCTCCACCTGTCGACGTCGGGCCCGGTCTCGCGCGCTGCGGGACCGGGCCCGACGTCGTCCACAGCCTGGGGAAGGCGCCGGGAAACCCCGCAGCCCGACCGGCCGGCATGGAGCGCCCGCAGGGCCCGCCGCCGCGGCCCGGCGTAGGCTCGGATCCGGTGGGCGACCCCCTGCGCGTCCGGCGAGGACACGGCCGGGGAAGCCCCGGCAAAGACGGCCACAACGCTTAAGGAACCACCTGATGGAGCTTGGTCTCGTCGGTCTCGGCAAGATGGGCGGCAACATGCGCGAGCGCATCCGCCGCGCAGGCCACACCGTCATCGGATACGACCGCAACCCGGACCTCGCGGACGTCCACAGCCTGCGGGAACTTGTGGACAGCCTGCAGGCCCCCCGCGTCGTGTGGGTGATGGTCCCCGCCGGCGCGGCGACGCAGTCCACCGTCGACGAGCTCGCCGAGCTGCTCTCGATCGGCGACATCGTCGTCGACGGCGGCAACTCCCGCTGGACCGACGACGAGAAGCACGCCGGGGAGCTGGCGGCCAAGGGCATCGGCTTCGTCGACTGCGGCGTCTCCGGCGGCGTGTGGGGTCTGGAGAACGGCTACGCGCTGATGTACGGCGGCGCCAAGGACCACGTCGCACGGGTCCAGCAGATCTTCGACGCCCTCAAGCCCGAGGGCGAGTTCGGCGCCGTGCACGCCGGCAAGGTCGGTGCGGGCCACTTCGCGAAGATGGTCCACAACGGCATCGAGTACGCCATGATGCAGGCCTACGCCGAGGGCTGGGAGCTCCTGGAGAAGGTGGACTCGGTCACCGACGTCCGCGAGGTCTTCCGCTCCTGGCAGGAGGGCACCGTCATCCGCTCCTGGCTGCTGGACCTGGCCGTGAACGCCCTCGACCAGGACGAGCACCTGGAGCAGCTGCGCGGCTTCGCGCAGGACTCGGGCGAGGGCCGCTGGACGGTGGAGGCGGCGATCGACAACGCCGTACCGCTGCCCGCGATCACCGCGTCGCTGTTCGCGCGGTTCGCCTCGCGGCAGGACGACTCCCCGCAGATGAAGATGATCGCCGCGCTGCGCAACCAGTTCGGCGGCCACGCGGTCGAGAAGAAGTAGCAGCTCACAGGGCTGCAAAGGATCACCAGCAGCACAGCACCACAGCGAGTAGTGGGAAGCCGGGGGAGGTCGGCGCCGTATGCATGTTTCGCATCTCTCATTGGCCGACTTCCGCTCGTACGCCCGGGCCGAGGTTCCCCTCGACCCGGGCGTCACCGCTTTCGTGGGGCCCAACGGCCAGGGGAAGACCAACCTCGTCGAGGCGATCGGCTACCTCTCGACGCTGGGCAGCCACCGGGTCTCCGCGGACGCCCCGCTCGTACGGATGGGCGCGGACCGGGCGATCATCCGCGCGGCCGTCACCCAGGGCGAGCGCCAGCAGCTGGTGGAGCTGGAGCTGAATCCGGGGCGGGCGAACCGGGCCCGCATCAACCGGTCCTCGCAGGTCAGGCCGCGGGACGTGCTGGGGATCGTACGGACGGTGCTGTTCGCGCCGGAGGACCTGGCCCTGGTCAAGGGCGACCCCGGGGAGCGGCGGAAGTTCCTGGACGAGCTCGTCACCGCGCGCTCGCCGCGGATGGCAGTGGTCCGCTCCGACTACGAGCGGGTGCTCAAGCAGCGCAACACCCTGCTGAAGTCGGCGGCGATGGCCCGGCGGCACGGCGGCCGCTCGATGGACCTCTCCACCCTCGACGTGTGGGACCAGCACCTCGCGCGCGCGGGCGCGGAGCTCCTGGCCCAGCGGCTGGATCTGATCGCGACGCTGCTGCCGCTGGCGGACAAGGCGTACGAACAGCTCGCGCCCGGCGGCGGCCCGCTCGGGCTGGCGTACAAGTCCTCGGCCGGCGAACCGGTGGACAGCGGCGCGGCGCGCAGCCGCGAGGCGCTCTACGAGGTGCTGCTGGCCGCGCTGGTGGACGTGCGCAAGCAGGAGATCGAGCGCGGTGTGACCCTGGTGGGCCCGCACCGCGACGACGTCGTGCTGCGGCTCGGGGAGTTGCCCGCGAAGGGGTACGCGAGCCACGGGGAGTCGTGGTCGTACGCGCTGGCGCTGCGGCTGGCCTCGTACGAGCTGCTGCGCTCGGAGGGCAGCGAGCCGGTGCTGATCCTGGACGACGTGTTCGCGGAGCTGGACGCGCGGCGCCGGGAACGGCTGGCGGAGCTGGTGGCGCCGGGTGAGCAGGTGCTGGTGACGGCGGCGGTGGACGACGACGTCCCGGGGGTGCTGGTGGGAACGCGGTTCGGGGTGTCCGGCGGTGAGGTGACCCGGCTGTGAGCGAGAACGGCAAGAACCCGCAGGAGGGCCGCAAGCCCCCGGAGGTCTCCGGGGTGGACCTCGCCCGCCAGGCCCTCGCGGCGGCGCGGGAGCAGGCGCGGGCCCGGGGGAACGCGGCCAGCGCCAAGAAGGGCCGGCAGCCGGGGCTCCGCTCGGGTGCCCGCGCGGACGGCCGGGACCCGATGCCGCTGATGGCGGCGCTGGACCGGCTGCGCACCGAACGCGGCTGGGAGATGCCGATGGCGGTGGCGGGCGTGATGGAGCGCTGGCCGGAGATCGTCGGCCCGGAGATCGCGGCGCACTGTGAACCGGAGCGGTACGAGGACCGTGAGCTTGTCGTGCGGTGCGACTCCTCGGCGTGGGCGGCGCAGCTGAAGCTGCTCGCGCCGCAGCTGGTGGCACGGCTGAACGCGGATCTGGGGCAGGGCACCGTACGCCTGATCAAGGTGCAGGGGCCCGGCGGACGGCCGAAGGGCTACGGGCCGTGGCGGGCGCCGGGCAGCAAGGGTCCCGGGGACACCTACGGGTGACGGTCCCGTGCGGGCCGCCTGAGTGGGTGGACGCAGCCCGCCCCGCGGGACCCGGGGCGCCGCCCCGGACCCCGGGCCTCAAACGCCGGCGGGGCTGGAGTGGCCCGGCGGGGTGGAGATCGGCTGTTTCGGGTGGCGTCCCTCACGGTAGCCGGAGGTTGACAGGCCGAAGCGCTGGATGCCCGCGTGAGCCTCTTTGAGCCCCTTCCCGGATGTGGGGAGTCGGAGAGAGGAGGTTCAGGGCGGCACATGCGGACTCAGGTACCGGCAAACCCCCATTCGTGTCGGTGGTACCGGTAGACTGAAGCAAATCCCGCCCGTCCGCGGGATCACGCAGACAACGCAGAACGACGCGGCCGCTCCCGCCGGCGCACTTGCTGGTCCGGGGTACGGGCTGCGCTGTGCCAGAAAGGGCGCTTCGTGGCCGATTCCGGCGACTCCAACGAGAAGAATTACGACGCCAGTGCGATCCAGGTCCTCGAGGGCCTGGACGCGGTCCGCAAGCGGCCGGGTATGTACATCGGCTCGACGGGTGAGCGTGGTCTGCACCACCTCGTCTACGAGGTCGTCGACAACTCGGTCGACGAGGCGCTGGCCGGGCACGCCGACACCATCGACGTGACGATCCTCGCCGACGGTGGGGTGCGCGTGGTCGACAACGGTCGCGGTATCCCGGTCGGCATCGTTCCGTCCGAGGGCAAGCCGGCCGTCGAGGTCGTCCTGACGGTCCTGCACGCGGGCGGCAAGTTCGGCGGCGGCGGCTACGCCGTTTCCGGCGGTCTGCACGGCGTCGGTGTGTCCGTCGTGAACGCCCTGTCGGCCAAGGTCGCGGTCGAGGTCAAGACGGACGGCCACCGCTGGACCCAGGACTACAAGCTGGGCGTGCCGACGGCTCCGCTGGCCAAGAACGAGGAGACCGCCGAGACCGGCACCACGGTCACCTTCTGGGCCGACGGCGACATCTTCGAGACGACCGAGTACTCCTTCGAGACGCTCTCGCGCCGCTTCCAGGAGATGGCCTTCCTCAACAAGGGCCTCACGCTGTCGCTGACCGACGAGCGCGAGTCGGCGAAGGCCACGGTCGGCGCGGACGACCCCGATGCGGACACCGCCGAGCCCACCGCGCGCACGGTGAAGTACTACTACGAGGGCGGCATCGTCGACTTCGTGAAGTACCTCAACTCGCGCAAGGGCGAGCTGATCCACCCGACCGTCATCGACGTCGAGGCCGAGGACAAGGAGCGCATGCTCTCGGTCGAGATCGCGATGCAGTGGAACTCGCAGTACACGGAGGGCGTCTACTCCTTCGCGAACACGATCCACACGCACGAGGGCGGTACGCACGAGGAGGGCTTCCGTGCGGCGCTGACGGGTCTGGTGAACCGTTACGCGCGCGAGAAGAAGCTGCTGCGCGAGAAGGACGACAACCTCGCCGGCGAGGACGTCCGCGAGGGTCTGACGGCGATCATCTCGGTGAAGCTGGGCGAGCCGCAGTTCGAGGGCCAGACCAAGACCAAGCTGGGCAACACGGAGGCCAAGACCTTCGTGCAGAAGGTCGTCCACGAGCACCTGAACGACTGGTTCGACCGCAACCCGGTCGAGGCCGCGGACATCATCCGCAAGTCGATCCAGGCGGCCACGGCGCGCGTCGCGGCCCGCAAGGCCCGTGACCTCACCCGGCGCAAGGGCCTGCTGGAGAGCGCCTCGCTGCCGGGCAAGCTGTCCGACTGCCAGTCGAACGACCCGACCAAGTGCGAGATCTTCATCGTCGAGGGCGACTCGGCCGGTGGTTCCGCGAAGTCCGGCCGCAACCCGATGTACCAGGCCATCCTGCCGATCCGCGGCAAGATCCTGAACGTCGAGAAGGCCCGTATCGACAAGATCCTCCAGAACACCGAGGTCCAGGCGCTGATCAGCGCCTTCGGCACCGGTGTGCACGAGGACTTCGACATCGAGAAGCTCCGCTATCACAAGATCATCCTGATGGCGGACGCCGACGTCGACGGCCAGCACATCAACACCCTGCTGCTGACCTTCCTCTTCCGCTTCATGCGGCCGCTGGTCGAGGCCGGTCACGTGTACCTGTCCCGCCCGCCGCTCTACAAGATCAAGTGGGGCCGGGACGACTTCGAGTACGCGTACTCGGACCGCGAGCGCGACGCGCTGGTGGAGCTCGGCAAGCAGAACGGCAAGCGGATCAGGGAAGACTCGATCCAGCGCTTCAAGGGTCTGGGCGAGATGAACGCCGAGGAGCTGCGCGTCACCACGATGGACGTGGACCACCGCGTCCTCGGCCAGGTCACGCTGGACGACGCGGCGCAGGCCGACGACCTGTTCTCGGTGCTGATGGGCGAGGACGTCGAGGCGCGGCGCTCCTTCATCCAGCGCAACGCCAAGGACGTCCGCTTCCTCGACATCTGAGTCGGCTCCGCTGACCGCCGCCTGAAAGGACTTCTGACCAGCAATGGCCGACGAAACCACCCCCACCGCAGAGAACGCCGAGAACGCCGCGGAGGAGCAGCCCGTGCTGCGCATCGAGCCCGTCGGGCTCGAGACGGAGATGCAGCGCTCCTACCTCGACTACGCGATGTCCGTCATCGTCTCGCGCGCCCTGCCGGACGTGCGGGACGGCCTCAAGCCGGTGCACCGCCGCGTTCTGTACGCGATGTACGACGGCGGCTACCGGCCCGAGAAGGGCTTCTACAAGTGCGCCCGTGTCGTCGGCGACGTCATGGGTACCTACCACCCGCACGGTGACAGCTCGATCTACGACGCCCTGGTCCGCCTGGCCCAGCCGTGGTCGATGCGCATGCCGCTGGTGGACAGCAACGGCAACTTCGGCTCCCCGGGCAACGACCCGGCGGCCGCGATGCGCTACACCGAGTGCAAGCTCATGCCGCAGGCCATGGAGATGCTCCGGGACATCGACGAGGAGACCGTCGACTTCCAGGACAACTACGACGGCCGCAACCAGGAGCCGACGGTCCTGCCGGCGCGCTTCCCGAACCTGCTGGTCAACGGCAGCGCGGGCATCG
Organism: Streptomyces sp. NBC_01233; assembly: GCF_035989305.1. Classification (NCBI taxonomy): domain Bacteria; kingdom Bacillati; phylum Actinomycetota; class Actinomycetes; order Kitasatosporales; family Streptomycetaceae; genus Streptomyces; species Streptomyces sp. NBC_01233. The sequence continues at coordinate 4,616,168 of NZ_CP108514.1, forward strand.
CGGTCGGCATGGCGACCAACATCCCGCCGCACAACCTGCGCGAGGTCGCGGCCGGTGCGCAGTGGGCGCTGGAGCACCCGGAGGCCTCGCACGAGGAGCTCCAGGACGCGCTGATCGAGCGGATCAAGGGCCCGGACTTCCCGTCGGGCGCCCTCGTCGTGGGCCGCAAGGGCATCGAGGAGGCGTACCGGACCGGTCGCGGCTCCATCACGATGCGCGCGGTGGTGGAGGTCGAGGAGATCCAGAACCGCCAGTGCCTGGTGGTCACGGAGCTCCCGTACCAGACCAACCCCGACAACCTCGCGCAGAAGATCGCGGACCTGGTGAAGGACGGCAAGGTCGGCGGCATCGCCGACGTCCGTGACGAGACCTCGTCGCGGACCGGCCAGCGCCTGGTGATCGTCCTGAAGCGGGACGCCGTCGCCAAGGTCGTGCTGAACAACCTCTACAAGCACACCGATCTGCAGACGAACTTCGGTGCGAACATGCTGGCGCTGGTGGACGGCGTGCCGCGCACGCTGTCGATCGACGCCTTCATCCGCCACTGGGTGACGCACCAGATCGAGGTCATCGTCCGGCGCACGAAGTTCCGCCTGCGCAAGGCGGAGGAGCGCGCCCACATCCTGCGCGGTCTGCTCAAGGCGCTGGACGCGATCGACGAGGTCATCGCGCTGATCCGGCGCAGCAACACGGTCGAGATCGCGCGCGAGGGCCTGATGGGCCTCCTGGAGATCGACGAGATCCAGGCGAACGCGATCCTGGAGATGCAGCTGCGCCGCCTCGCGGCGCTGGAGCGCCAGAAGATCGTCGCCGAGCACGACGAACTCCAGGCCAAGATCAACGAGTACAACGCGATCCTGGCCTCGCAGGAGCGTCAGCGCTCCATCGTGAGCGAGGAACTGGCGGCCATCGTCGAGAAGTTCGGCGACGACCGGCGTTCCAAGCTGGTGCCCTTCGACGGTGACATGTCCATCGAGGACCTGATCGCCGAAGAGGACATCGTCGTCACGATCACGCACGGCGGCTACGTCAAGCGCACCAAGACCGAGGACTACCGCTCGCAGAAGCGCGGCGGCAAGGGCGTGCGCGGCACGAAGCTGAAGCAGGACGACCTGGTCGACCACTTCTTCGTCTCCACCACGCACCACTGGCTGCTGTTCTTCACGAACAAGGGCCGCGTCTACCGCTCCAAGGCGTACGAGCTGCCGGACGCCGGCCGCGACGCCCGCGGGCAGCACGTCGCGAACCTGCTGGCCTTCCAGCCGGACGAGAAGATCGCCCAGATCCTCGCCATCCGCGACTACGAGGCGGCGCCCTACCTGATCCTGGCCACCAAGGGCGGCCTGGTGAAGAAGACGGCGCTCAAGGACTACGACTCGCCCCGTTCGGGTGGTGTGATCGCGATCAACCTGCGGGAGACCGGGGACGGCAGCGACGACGAGCTGATCGGCGCGGAGCTGGTGTCCGCCGAGGACGACCTGCTGCTGATCAGCAAGAAGGCGCAGTCGATCCGCTTCACGGCGACCGACGACGCGCTGCGCCCGATGGGCCGCGCCACTTCGGGCGTGAAGGGCATGAGTTTCCGCGAAGGTGACGAACTGCTCTCCATGAGCGTGGTGAGGCCGGGTACGTTCGTCTTCACCGCGACCGACGGCGGCTACGCCAAGCGGACGCCGGTCGACGAGTACCGCGTCCAGGGTCGTGGTGGTCTGGGCATCAAGGCCGCGAAGATCGTGGAGGACCGCGGGTCGCTCGTAGGGGCGCTCGTGGTGGACGAAACGGACGAGATTCTCGCCATCACGCTCGGCGGTGGTGTGATTCGTACGCGCGTCAACGAAGTCAGGGAGACCGGCCGTGACACCATGGGCGTCCAGCTGATCAACCTGGGCAAGCGCGATGCCGTGGTCGGCATCGCCCGTAACGCCGAGGCCGGTCAGGAAGCTGACGAGGTCGAGGCCGACGAGAACGAGACCGAGGTGGCCGACGGACAGGCCGCCGAGGCCGCCGAGGGCACGCAGCCTTCGGCCGGGGAGCACGAGGAGTAAGTCGTGAGTGGAGCCACGGGCGCCGGACCGGCCAAGACTGGGGCGAACGGTGCCCGTGGCCCCGCCGCGGACTCCCAAGGTGGCGACGCCACCGCCGAGGGCAGGGGGATCGCCGTGACGGACACCCGAGGGCCGCAGTCGACGGCCGGCGCGGAAGCCGGCCAGGACCGGCCCGCGCCGCCGCCGTACCAGCCGCCGCAGGCCTACACGGCGCCCCCGGGCGCGGGCGCGCCGCGGGCGAACGGCGGCGCCGCCGCACAGCGCAAGCCGCGTCCGGGGATCCGTACGGCGCCCAGGACGCGCAAGGCGCGGCTGCGGGTGGCCAAGGCCGACCCGTGGTCGGTGATGAAGGTCAGCTTCCTGCTGTCGATCGCGCTGGGCATCTGCACGATCGTGGCGGCGGCGGTGCTGTGGATGGTCATGGACGCGATGGGCGTCTTCTCGACCGTCGGCGGCACGATCAGCGAGGCGACCGGCTCGAACGAGAGCAACGGCTTCGACCTCCAGTCGTTCCTGTCGCTGCCGCGCGTGCTGACCTTCACGTCGGTGATCGCGGTGATCGACGTGGTGCTGGCGACGGCACTGGCCACGCTGGGCGCCTTCATCTACAACCTGTCGGCGGGCTTCGTCGGCGGTGTGGAGCTGACGCTCGCCGAGGACGAGTAGGCCTTCGCAGGAGGGCCTGCAAGGGGTCGGATGACCTGCGCAGACGCCCGGTCGGAACGGATTTTGGCCTGACCGGGTCTGTGCGCTAATCTTCAGGAGTCAGCGCGCAGCGCGGATGGGGCTATAGCTCAGTTGGTTAGAGCGCATCCCTGATAAGGATGAGGCCACAGGTTCAAATCCTGTTAGCCCCACAGTGTCGAAGACCCCCAGGCCAAGGCCTGGGGGTCTTTGTCGTAGGGCCAGTTGGTGGGTTGGCAGGTCACCGATCGGTATCGGTCGGTGTGTATTGTTGGCTGCCAGAAGTCCCCTACGTCAACGAAAGACGAGGTCGCGCGGTGAAGAAGCTGCTCCTGGTCGCACTGGCCGCCATCGGCGGGCTCCTCGTGTACCGCCAGATCCAGGCGGACCGCGCCGAGCAGGACCTGTGGACGGAGGCAACCGACTCCGTGCCTTCTGGTTCCGGTGTGTGAGACCCAAGGCTGATCCCATGAAGCCCCGGCTGCCGCTGCGGCCGGGGCTTTGTGCTGTTCTGTGACGAAAACTTACGTTATGCAAAGATTTGGCTTGCGCTAGCAAACTCGGGGTGGACGTGATGGGTCGGGTACGGACGACGGTGCGGCTGGGAGCCGTGGTGGGGGCGGCGGCCCTGGGCCTGACGGCCGCCCTGCCGGCGGCCGCCCGCGCGGAGGGGACGCAGCCGCAGCCGGTCCCGACGTACCGGGCCGCGGACGGCGCGAAGGCGGTTGAGGGAAAGCCCTCCACCGCGGACGCCCCGCAGATCGAGCCCGGGAGCGTCTACAAGGACACCCTCGGCCCCGGGGACCGCGTGTACCGGCTCGTCCTGGAGAAGGACGACTCGAACGTCTACGTCTCCGCCGTGGTCCGGCCCGGGGCGGGCGCGAAGGTGTCCGGCGGCGACGGCATCGAGGTGGAGATCATGACCACCGCCGGGAGCTCCTGCCGGGCCGGCACCGGCCGGGCGAACTTCGGCTACGACCCCTACCCCATCAGCGCGGCCGGCGTCCGGTGGGGCGGGGAGGACGAGGACTGCGCGCCCGCCGGCGTGTACTACGCCAAGATCACCCGCACCTCGGCCAAGGGTTACGACCAGAGCCCCTGGCCGCTGGAGATCAAGGTCCAGCGGGAACCGGGGCGCGGCGCGGGCGCTCCCACCACCGCGCCCGGCAGCTGGCCCTCCGGGGCCCCCGCCCTGCCCGGTACCGAGGCGGTGGGCCGCACCGGGGGCACCGGCTTCAACGACGCGCGCGCCCTGGGCGCCGGGGTGTGGCGCGACGAGATGAGGCCCGGCCAGACCCGCTACTACCGGGTCCCGCTGGACTGGGGACAGCAGCTGGGGGTCGGCGCCGAACTCGCCGCCGCCCGGATGACCAAGACGTACGGCTCCGCCTCGGGCGGGCTCACGGTCGCGCTCTACACCCCGTACCGGGGCCTGATCTCCGACAAGGACGTCTCGTACGACGGCAAGCAGGCCGGGATCACCCTGGGGAAGACCCCTCCCGTCGTCTACGAGAACCGCTTCGCCAGCGACCCGGCCGTGCGGTCCGTGGCCGTCGCGGGCTGGTACTACGTCGCGGTGACGATGGGCTCGAAGGTCGCCGACTTCACCGAGGACGCGGTGCCCGTGCCGCTGACCCTGCGGCTGGAGGTCGGCGGGACCCCGGCCGAGGCGCCCGCGTACAAGGGGAGTCCGGCCGCGGGCGGCTTCGGGGTGGGCGAGGAGGACCGGACCGCCGCCGAGGAGGGGCTGACCGCCCCGGAGGCCGCGGAGGCCGCCGACAAGCGCTCCGTGATGCGCGTCGTGGCCGGGGCCGGCTTCGGCACCGGGACGGTGCTGCTGCTCGTGCTGGGCGGCTGGACCCTGCTCGGGCGGCGCGGGCGCGGGCGCGGTCCTACAGCTGCGTGAGGGCCCAGACGCCGACGGCGAAGCAGAGCAGGGCCGCGGCGAGGAGCGAGGCCACCGCCTTCGCCGGAGGCGGGGCGACGGCGCCGGCCGCCCGGACGGGCGGGGCGCCCGAGGCCGTCGGCGCCGGCACGGTCGCCGGTGACGGCGGGCCCGCCGGGGTGGGCGGCGGCAGGTGGAAGCTGCCCGTCTCCGAGGGCCCGTACGCGGGCACCTGGGCCGGGACGGCCGGGTAGGGGGCCGTCGGCGCGATCGGGGCGGTCGAGGCCGTCGGCGGGGCTCCTGCCGTCGCCGCCGTTCCGCGCGGATCGGTGGGGGCGGGCTCCGCGGCCTGCGTCACGGAGGCCGAGGCGCCGGCCGGCACCACGCCGGCCGTGGGCGCGTGCGGGGTCACCGCCGTCGTGGCGAGGGGGCCCTGCGGGCCGAAACCGGGCGGGAGCGGGCCGAGTTGGTCGAACACCTCCACCGGATCCTCGTCCGGGGCGGGCGGCGGCAGCAGTTCCACGGCCTCGGCAAGGGCCTTGCGCGCCCCTGTGGCCGTACGGAACCGGCTCTGGGGGTCCGGCTGCAGGAGGCCGGCGAGGACGTCCCAGAGCGGGGCGGGAACGCCCTGCGGGGCGCCCGGGGTGCCATGGGCCAGGAAGCGCTCCACGAGGCCCTGGGAATCGGGCTTGGCGCCCCGGAGGAGGTACAGGGCGACCAGCCCGACGGCGAAGAGGTCGGCGGGGAAGTCGGGCTCGGCGCCGAGCAGTTGCTCGGGGGCGAAATAGCCCGGGGTGCCGACCACGTAGTTGGTCTCGGTCAGCCGGGGCTCGCCCTTGCGCATGGAGATGCCGAAGTCGGACAGCCGCAGGTGCGGCCGCCCGGTTCCGGTGGCCCCCATCAGGATGTTGGCCGGTTTGATGTCGCGGTGGACCACGCCTTCCGCGTGCACCGCGGCCAGCCCCGACAGGAGCTGGTCGAGCAGCAGGCACACGAAGCGGGGCGGCAGCGGGCCGTAGTCCCCGATCACGTGACCGAGGGAGCCCCCGCCGACCAGGTCCATGGTGAAGAGGACCTTGTCGTCGTCGGCCGCCCAGCTGGCGGGAGCGAGCACGTGCGGGTGGTCGATCCGCAGGGCCTGTTCCCGCACGAAGCGCAGCAGGGTGTGGGCGTCGCTCTGAAGGAGGACCTTCGCGGCGACGTAGCGGCGACGGCGGTGGTCCCAGGCGCGCCACACGGCACCCGCGCCACCGCGCCCGATCGGATCGATCAGCTCGTACCGACCGGCGAAGATCTCACCCATCGCTGCGCCCGTCCCCCGTCCCCCGTCACCCGTCGTCCGCCCTCGTGCCGTCAGTTCTGGTGGGCCTCGTAGTGGGCGACCGCGTCCGCGGTGCGGCCCGCGCCGTACACCCGGAGGAACTCTGCCAGTTCCGGGTGGCTGGGGGCGAGGGTGTTCGCCGCGTCGATGATGTCGCCGGCCGCGGAGACCGAGCGCAGCAGCGACTGGATCTCGCGGACGACCCGCTTGACCGTGGGCGCGCCGGAGCTGATGGTGGTCTGGCCGCTGTTGCTCAGGACGGATCCTCCCTGCGTCTTCTTGATCTCGTCCATCCGGTCGGTGGCCTCCCCGGCGCTGACGCTTCCGTCGGCAACCTGGCCGGCGAGATCCTGGAGGGCCTGGACGCGCTGCACCACGGCCGGGTTCCCGATCTTGGCGCGCTGGCCGCTCATCAGCTGGGACAGCATGGGCGCCGACAGACCGAGGACGGCAGCGAGGCGGGCCTGGTTCAAGCCGAGGTCATCTATGAGCCGGCGGAAGAGCGCTCCCAGCGGCTCCCCGTACCAACTGCGCTGAAGCTCTCTGGCTCTGGCCGTGGCCTCTTGCTGTACTGCGTCCACTCTTACTACTCCCCTTCGCTGGTGCGAACCTCGCGAGCATCTTACGGAGAGTGGTCGCACGGCGGGAGTCCCTATCATTTTGCGAGATGAGGGGGTACACCCGGTACTCTGTTCTGCGGAACGACCCCCTCTCTCGCGTGGGACGGGTGCGTCCAGTTCCATGGGGCCTTAGCTCAGTTGGTAGAGCGCTGCCTTTGCAAGGCAGATGTCAGGAGTTCGAATCTCCTAGGCTCCACTCTCTTTAGCCCCTCTGATGCGTAAATAGCAGCAGGTCAGGGTGGGTGTGGGCAGGGCTGGGTGCCCGGTGGCCGTTGAGGGCCGCCGGGTGTCTGGTCTGCCGGTCAGGCGGCGGTCTCCCTGGGGTTGAGGGTGACGGTGTAGCCGAGTTGGTTGAGCTGGCCGATGGCCCGGCGGGTGGCGCGTTCGGGGTCGCGTTGGGTGAAGTAGCTGCCGCCGAGTTCTTGGTAGGCGGCGTTGTCGGTGAGCATGTGCCAGATCGCGGTGATGATCGAGTGCTCGACGGCGACCAGGGCCCTGAGCGGGCCGCGGCGGGCGGTCAGGCGTTTGTAGCGGGCGGCGAGGTAGGTGTCCTTGGTTCTGACCGCGCCGAACGCGGCGAGCCCGGGGGCGCCTTTGAGGTAGGGGTTGCCGGGCCGGACCTTGGTGTTCTTGGTGCGGCCGGCGGATTCATGGTGGCCGGGGCAGACCCCGGCCCAGGACGCGAGGTGCTTGGCGGAGGCGAACCGTGTCATGTCCCCGCCGGTCTCCGCGATGATCACCTCGGCGGTGGCCTGGTTGATCCCGGGGATGGTGTCGAGCAGGTCGAGGGCGCCACGAAAGGGCGACATCGCCTCCTCGACCCGTCCGCTGATCTGGTCGATCATCCCGGTGAGCTGGTCGTACTGGTCCAGATGCAGGCGGGTCAGGAAGGCGTGGTGTTCGCGGAAGCGTCCGGTCAGGGCCTCGGTGAGTTCGGGGATCTTGCTGCGGAGCTTGCGTTTGGCCAGGTCCGCGAGGACGTACGGGTCGGCTTCGCCGCGGATGAGGGCTTCGAGCATGGCCCGGCCGGAGACGCCCATGATGTCGGAGGCGACCGCGGACAGCTTGATTCCGGTGTCCTCCAGGAGTTTCTCCAACCGCTGGACCACACGGCTGCGTTCGCGGGTGGCGGTGGTCCGGGCGCGGGTGAGGTCTCGTAGTTCGCGGATCGGCTGGGGTGGGACGAAGGAGGGCCTCACCAGGCCATGGGCGCCGAGCTGGGCCAGCCAGGCCGCGTCCGAGACGTCCGTCTTGCGGCCGGGCAGGTTCTTGACCTGCCGCGCGTTGACGAGGATCACGTTCAAGCCCTCGGCCAGCACGTAGTAGAACGGCTTCCAATAGTCCGAGGTCGCCTCGATCACCACCAGGGTGACCTCGGTGGCGAGCAGGTGATCCCGCAGGTCCAGGACTGCGTTCGAGGTCGATCCCCACGTCGTGGTCTCGGCCGTGAAGGACCCCCGCCGCTTCGTACTGGGGGTGCGGACGCATACCTTGGCGTCCTTCTTGCTGATGTCGAGGCCGGCGCAGCGTTCGTGCAGCACGTCCACGGTCTTGCTCCCTCCCTCGCCGGACAACCGGGTATGCCGTTCCGGGAGGGCCAGGGTGAATCAGGAATTCTGACGCACGTGCTTCACAGCAACACTCCACGGTTCCCGTGGACGGCCCCCAGCACCACGCTGACCTGCGAGCTCACGGGCATCACAGAGGCATCGGTTTCGGCCGGAACGAACACCCCAAGGTTCCCGAACCGGTACCAGCCCCCGGCAGGGCAGACAGAAGCACCCCCGGCGCGCGCCCGGGATTTACCACGCCCCCGGCGCGCACCGAAGGTGCGCTGGATCGCTGACCTGCGGTAACGCGGATCAGAGGGGCCTTTTCGTGTGCTGACTGGCATGGTTCTTGCCCTCGGCTGTGCCGGCGAGCGGCCCCAGGTGGATCACCGACCTGCGCGATCTGCGCCGCGGTCGTCATCACGCCGCTCGCGTCCGCCGCGTCGGCCGGCTTGCCCTGGGCCGGCGCCACGGTGAGCAGCGGGCTCGTGACCCGCCGAGCTGCTGCGGCAGGGTGCCCGCACCGGCTGCGGCGGTCATGGCTCTACCTCTTCAGACTCTTCAGAGGCGGCGCGGACGAACCCGGCGGCGGTGGTGCGCATCGTTTCGCAACTGTTCGCACGGAGACGGTGTTTCTACCGTCGGCCGCATCGTGGGTTTCCCGAGCGGGACGCGAGCGTGCTGAACGAAATTCATGACGAACGAAGGAGTCGTGCCATGCCGACCACCAGCCCTGCCACCGGCGTCGCCACGGTGGTGTTCCATGCCACGCGCGTGGGGTCGCTCGTGCTGGCAGCGACGGACGACGCGCTCGTGCTGTGCTGCTACGGCACGGCAGAGACGGCGGCGGAGCGGCTGAGCCGGGCGGGACTGAGCCCGGTGGAGCCCGGAGAAGCGGGAGCGCCGGGGCTCAAGGTGCTGGACGAGGCCCGGGAGCAGATCGACGCCTACCTGAGCGGCGGGCGCCGCGCATTCACCGTTCCGGTGGACCTGCGGCTCGCCACCCCCTTCAGCCGGCTCACCAACATGAGGCTCGCGGAATTCGTCCCGTACGGGCGGACCGCGACCTACGGGCAGCTGGCCCAGGCGCTCGACCGGCCCCGCGCCGCGCGGGCCGTCGGTACGGCGCTGGGCGCGAACCCGCTGTGCGTGGTCCTGCCCTGCCACCGGATCGTCGGCGCGACGGGCAGTTTCAGCGGGTACGCGGGAGGGCCGGAGGCCAAGCGCGATCTGCTCGCCCTCGAAGCGGCCGGCGCACGGCCCGCGCACTGACCCTCCCCCGCCACAGAAAGCAGAGCACGTGAGCGCCTACGAGCCACCTCAGCTTCCGGGCTTCGACCTGCCCGGTCCGGCCTCCACCACGTCCTTCACCGCGTACGCACCGGAAGGCGCGCCGGCGACGGGTGGCGCGCCGGCCCTGGAGAACCTCGGCTGGCGGGCGCTGGCCGCCGAACTGGACAAGGAGGGAGTGGCGTTGACCCCGCCGCTGCTGACGGCCGGGCAGTGCGCGAACCTGCGGGAGCTCTTCGACGATCCCACCGCGTTCCGCAGTACGGTGACGATGGCGCGGCACCGCTTCGGCGAGGGCCTCTACCGCTACTTCTCCCACCCGCTGCCCGAGCTCGTCCAGAACCTGCGGGAGCAGCTGTATCCGCCGCTCGCCCGGATCGCCAACGACTGGGCGCGGCGGCTGGGGCAGCCGGCGTTCGCCCCCGAGTTCGACGGACTGATCGCGGCGTGCGCGGCTGCCGGGCAGCACCGCCCGACACCGCTCCTGCTCCGGTACGAGCGGGGCGGCTACAACTGCCTGCACCAGGACGTCTACGGCGATCTGACCTTCCCGCTCCAGGTGGCGATCATGCTCGACCGGCCGGACGAGGACTTCACCGGTGGAGAGAGCGTCTTCGTCGAGCAGCGCCCGCGCGCCCAGTCCCGCCCGCTCGTCAAGAGGCCCGCACAGGGCCAGGGAATGATCTTCACGGTCAGCCACCGTCCCGTGCGCTCGGTGCGCGGCTGGAGCCGGGTGACCCTGAGGCACGGGGTGAGCTCCGTGACCAGCGGGCAGCGCCACGTGCTGGGCGTCATCTTCCACGACGCCCGATAGCGGCGGAATCAACCGGCGCGGGGACCCGGTTTCTGCCGCCTGCTTCCAGTGAAGCGGCAGCACTGACACGTTCGCAGGTCAACCCCTACCCACCGGGAGTCAATGCCTGGCAGAACCGCCGGTACGACTGGAGGATCGCTGGAGTGTCGCACCACCGACCTTCCGTACGGTCGACTCTGCGACGGCGCGGGGATCTTGCCGGCCGCTCGTGCACCACGGTTGATCCGGCGGTTCAACGGGAGGAGCGAACATGCAGCAGGTCCAGGTCGCAGGGGGCGGCGCGACAACGGGGCACGATCCGGGACCGGGCGGTCCGGGTCCGTCGCCCACCAGCTCGCAGCACCGCCTGATCACGGCCTCGCTGCAGACGCTGGCGCAGCAGATGAACGAGATCGCCGAGCAGGCGTCCGCGCTGCTCACGACGCCGGCCGGCGGCGCGGCCACCGACTCCGAGGTCTTCGGGCGGATCGCCCGCAGAACCGTGCCCCGCTGGCACTTCGCGATGCTGAACGACGTCGAGCGCAACGAGGCCCTGGTCGGCGCCCTGGAGCGGGGCATACCGGCCGGGGCGACGGTCCTGGACATCGGTTCGGGGAGCGGGCTGCTGGCCATGGCCGCGGCGCGGGCCGGCGCGGCCCGCGTGATCACCTGCGAGATGAACCCGATGCTCGCCGAGGTGGCCCGCCAGGTGGTCGACGCCCACGGGTTCAGCGATGTCATCACGGTGATCGGGAAGCCTTCCAACCTGCTGGAGATCGGCCAGGACCTCGACGGCCCGGTGGACGTGCTGATCTCGGAGATCGTCGACTGCGGTCTCATCGGCGAGGGCCTCCTGCCGTCGATCCGGCACGCGCGCCGGCACCTGCTGAAACCCGACGGGATCATGCTCCCCTCCGCGGGCCGGCTCTACGGCCGCCTCGTCAGCAGCGAGGACATCCTGCGGCTCAACCAGGTCACGACGGCCGAGGGTTTCGACGTCTCCCTCATGAACGTCCTGGCCACCCGCGGGCACCTCCCGGTGCGGCTCAACACCTGGCCCCACCGGTTCCTGTCCGACACCGCGGAGGTGCTGGCGTTCGACCTGGCCGAGGACGACCTGGAGCCGGGTGAACGCCCGGTCGACCTGGTCCCGAGCGCCGACGGAGAGGCGCACGCCCTGGTCGTCTGGTTCGAACTGGACATGGGGAACGGCACCACGCTGTGCAACTCCCCGGAGAACACCCGCTCGCACTGGATGCAGGGATGGGTCCCCCTGGAGAAGCCGGTGCAGGTGAAGGCGGGTGAGACGGTCCCCCTCCGCCTCCGCTGGAGCGATTTCTCCCTCAGCGCGCACATCTGACCCACCCGGCCCGCCCACCAGGCACGCGGCCGCACGTCTTGCGATCCGGACCAAGGAGCACGCAATGAGTCACGTACCCGAGCACATCCCGTTCGAGCTCAGCGGCACCGCCCTGCGCGACGCCATCGTGCAGTACGCCACGAATCCGATCTTCCTCGACAACACGGACTGGCAGAACCACGACAACCCGTACCGGCGCCAGCTGCGGCCGCAGGTGCTCCCGTACCTCGACTTCGACAAGGTGCCGGGCCGGGAGAACATCCTCGACTACACCAGCCTGGCCACGCAGCGCCTGCTCACCTCCATATACGAGGCCGACCTGGTGTTCTTCCCCAAGTCCGGGCTCAAGGGCAAGGAGGAGGACTTCCGGGCGTTCTACAGCCCCGCCAACCGGGCGCTCGGCGAGCGGGTCCGCCCCGCCCTGGAGCGGTACGCCTTCGGCTTCCTCGACGACGAGGTCGAGACCTCGGGCAAGTGGACCAAGGCCAGCCTCGACAGCTACCTGGACTCCCTCGACATGGGCGGCGGCGAGGAGCGGACGCCGGTGGAGCAGGCCATCACCGGCTCCGGCGACCCCGAGCGCGCGGCGCGCATGTGGCTGGTGCAGTTCGCCGCGGACTTCTTCTCCGAGGCGTCGCCGATGATCCGCAACGTGCTCGGCTACTACGGTCCCGTCCAGTCCGAGTGGTTCAAGGTCGTCATCGACGAGTACGGCTACGGCGTGCACGACACCAAGCACAGCACCCTGTTCGAGCGGACGCTGGAGTCCGTCGGTCTCCAGGCCGACCTCCACCGGTACTGGCAGTACTACCTCAACAGCAGCCTGCTGCTGAACAATTACTTCCACTACCTCGGCAAGAACCACGAGCTGTTCTTCCGCTACGTGGGCGCGCTGTTCTACACGGAGAGCTCGCTGGTCGACTTCTGCCAGCGCGCCGACCGGCTGCTGCACGGCGTCTTCGGCGACTCCGTCGACACCACCTACTTCACCGAGCACGTCCACATCGACCAGCACCACGGCCGCATGGCCCGCGAGAAGATCATCGCGCCGCTGATCGAGGCCCACGGCGAGGGGATCATCCCCGAGATCGTCCGCGGCATCGAGGAGTACCGGGTGCTCCTGGAGGTCGCCGACCAGGACTTCTGCGCGCAGATCGCCTGGATGGACGACCAGCCGGAGCTCAAGAAGCTGCACGGCCCCGTCTACGAGGCCATCCGGGAGGGACGGGTGGAGGCGCCGGTGGCGCACCTGGTCGAGCCCTTCAACGAGCTGTCGAACACCCACTGCCACGAGGGCGACGAGCTCTGCCACATCGTCTCGGGCACCATGCGCTTCGAGAGCGGACTGGGCTCCTCGCTGACCCTGGAGGCCGGCGAGGGCGTCGTCATCCGGCGCAACCGGCTGCACGGCGCCGACATCCTGTCCGAGGAGTGCGTCTACGAGATCCACTCGGTGGGGGACTACCGCACATGCCTGTAGTGAGCTTCCCCGTCGCCGGGCGGGAGAACTGCGTGGTCGTCGCGGGCACCTCGTACGTGTACGCGACGGTCGACGGCCGGGGCTTCGTGATGAACGCCGAGTGCCCCCACCGGGGCGGCCCGCTGCACCTGGCCGGCGTGACGCCGGACGCCTCCCGGCTCGTCTGCCCCTGGCACGACCGCAAGACGTCCGCGGCGCGGCTGCGCGCCGAGATCCCGGCGGTACGGGCCGGCAGCCGGGTCACGGCGGTCTTCCCCGACAGCCGGCCGGCCGGACGGCCGGCGGTTTCCGGCCGGCCGTGCGGCGTCACGAGCCGCGAGTACCGGCCCCTGTCGCCCGAACTCGCCCGCCCGGGCGCGGCGGTCTGACCCCTTCCGGCCAAGTCCGGGGCCGGTGCAACGCCCCGGACCCGGCCGGTGTTCTACAGGTGATGGCGGGTGCGGGGCGGGGCCGTGAGGGGCCCGCACCGCACCCGCCGGACGCATGACGACGAACGAGGAGAGTGGACCATGGCGTGGGACGGGGAGAAGCCCCTTCTGCTGTTGATCGGGAGCAGCGGCCGGCGCAGCAGGGAGTTCATCCTGCGGACGGTGAGCCGGCGCTACGCGTTGTGGCTCCTCCAGCCCGCACCGGTGAGCTGGGAGGACCCGTACGTGGTGGGGAGCACGGTCGTCGACAACACCGACCCGCACGCCCTGGTCGAGGCCGCCCGTCAGGTGGCCGCCACCCACGAGGTGGCCGGGGTGTTCTGCTACGACGAGGGACTGGTCACGCCCGCCGCCCATGTGGCGCAGGCGCTGGGGCTGCCGGGCAACTCCCCCGAGGCGGTCACCGCCTGCCGGGACAAGAACGCCACCCGCATCGCGCTGGACGCGGCCCGGGTCGCACAGCCGGTCTCGATCGGCGTCCGCTCCCTGGGCGAGGCGCGGGCCGCGGCGGAGAAGATCGGCTTCCCCGTCGTGGTGAAGCCGCGCGGCCTGGCCGGCGGGATGGGCGTGCGCAAGGCCGACGGCCCCGAGGACATGGAGAACGCCTACCGGGCCGCCTCCGGCGCCTCCTACCCCGGAGTGCCCGTCTTCGACGTGTCGGTCCTGGTGGAGGAGTACGCCGACGGCCCGGAGATCAGCGTCGACGCGGTCTTCTTCGGCGGCGAGTGCGTGCCGCTCGTCGTGGCCCGCAAGCAGGTCGGCCTGGCGCCCTTCTTCGAGGAGACGGGCCACGAGGTCGACGGGGCCGATCCGCTGCTGACCGACCCCGAACTGCTGGAGGCACTGCGCGCCGCGCATGCCGCGCTCGACTTCCACACGGGAGTCAGCCACACCGAGTTCCGCATCACCGCCGGCGGTCTGCGCCTGATGGAGGTCAACGCCCGTCTCGGCGGCGACATGATCCCCTACCTCGGGCACCTGGCCACCGGCGTCGACGTCGCGATGGCGGCGGCCGACACCGCCGCGGGCCGCACGCCGGACACCACGGCGCAGCACCGCAAGGCCGCCGCGATCACGTTCCTCTACCCCGACGAGGACGTCGAGATCGAGGCCGTGACCGTCCACGAGGACCGCTTCGGTCCCGATGTGCACAGCGCCGAGGCCATGGTCGACCCGGGTGCGGTGCTGCGCCTGCCGCCCCGCGGCTACATCTCCCGCTACGCCCGCGTGATCGCCCTGGCCGACTCCGTCGAGCAGGCGCGCGCCGCGCTGCTGCGCACCCCGGAGATCGTGGAAGTCGCCTCCCGGCCGGTGGAGGTGCCGGCTCCGTGAGCACCACCGGACAAGGCTCCCCGGAGGGACGCAAGGCCGTCCGGCCTTCCGTCACCGAGACACTGAGGGGGATCCCCGGCCCGATCTGGCTGGTCCTGGTCGGCATGCTGATCAACCGGCTGGGCACCTTCCTCCAGATCTATCTGGTGCTCTACCTCACCGACAAGGGCTTCAGCACCTCCGCGGCCGCCTTCGCGCTCGGTGCGTACGGAGTGGGCTCGGTCGTCGGAGTCCTGGTCGGCGGTTCGGTCTCGGACCGGATCGGCTACGCGCGGACCATCGTCGGTTCCATGGCGTTCGCCAGCCTGCTCACCCTCAGCCTGGTCTACCTCGACACCCTGCCCCTGGTGATCGCGGTGGCCGCGGTGATCGGTGTGGTGGCCCAGGCCTACCGGCCCGCCTCCTCGGCGCTGCTGGTGGAAGCCACCCCCGAGGAGCACCACGTGATGGTGTTCGCCGTCTACCGGATGGCGTTCAACCTCGGCACCACCGCGGGCCCGCTGATCGGCGCCCTGCTCATCACCTACTCGTACAACCTGATGTTCTACGCCGAGGCGGGCGCGCAGGCGGGCTTCGCCCTGCTGGCGCTGGTCCTGGTCCGCACCGGCACGACCGCCGGTTCCGCCGGGCCGAAGCCGGAGGAGGGCAGCCGGTCGTACCTGGCCGTGCTGCAGGACAAGCGCTACCTGCTGTTCCTGCTGGCGCTGTTCCTCAACGCCGTCGTCTACATCCAGCACACCTCCGCCCTGCCGCTCCAGCTCAAGGCCGACGGCCACGGCCCGACCTTCTACTCGGTCCTGCTGTCGCTGAACGCGGCCATGGTCATCTGCCTGGAGCTGCTGTTCACCAAGTACGTGCAGCACCTCCCGGCCCGGTTCGCGGTCGCCCTGGGCATCGGTCTGGTGGGTGTCGGCATGAACCTGTACGTGGCCGGCCCCGGCATGGCCATGTTCGTCGTCGCGACGGTGGTGTGGACGATCGGCGAGATCGTCGGCACCCCGACCGCCTCCGCCTGGCCCGGCCGGGTCGCCCCCGCACACCTGCGGGGCCGGTACATCGCCGCCTGCGCGTTCCCGATGCAGATCGGCTACGCGGTCGGCCCGGTGATCGGCATCGCCGCCTGGCAGGCGTCGGCGGCCTCCGTGTGGTGGCTGTGCGGCGGCCTGACCGCGGTGGCGGTCGTCGCCATCCTCTTCGGCATGGCCGAACCGCCCGCCGCCGAGAAGGAGCGGGCCGCCGGGTCCGATCCGGCCGGCGCCCGTCCCGCCGAGCCGACCGGGGCGACCTCCGGCCCGGTCGCACCGGCAACCGCAGAAACCCCCTGAGCCCCCTCCCCGCCCCGTATCCGGAAGTGAGCGAAGCTGCCCATGCCCTACGCAGACGGCATCGAGAAGTTCGTGGAGACCGTCGACGGCGCCCTGCCACCCGACTTCTACACCTATCCCGTCGAACGACAGCGCGCCCTGTACGACGCGCTGACCGAGGTGCTGCCGATCCCGGTGCCCGAGGGGGTCAGCCACCGGGACGCGAGCGTCACCCACGGGGGCCGCACCGCCCGGATCCGCATCTACGAACCGGCCCGGCGCGCGGGCGACGCCGTGCTGTTCTACATACGCGGCGGCGGCTTCGTCATCGGCTCGCTCCACAGCCACCACAGCCTGGTCGCCGAACTCGCCGACCGTACCGGTCTGGTGGCGATCGCCCTGGACTTCGGCATGGCCCCGGAGAACCCGTACCCCGGGCCGCTGGAGGACTGCTACGCCGGACTGTGCGGAACCCTGGCCGACCTGCCCGCGCTCGGGCTCGACGGCATCGGCCCCGAAGCCGCGGTGCTCTGCGGGGAGAGCTCGGGGGCCAACATGGCCGTGGTCCTCTCGATGATGGCGCGCGACCGGGGCGGCCCCCGGCTGCGCGGCCAGGCGGTGATCAGCCCCGTGCTGGACTTCACCCGCTGGCGGCACGGCGGCGAGGACGCCCCCCTGCTGTCCGGTGGCGAGATGGAGTTCTACACCGCCTGCTACTGCCCCGAGCCCGAACAGGCGGAGAACCCGTACGTCTCGCCGCTGCTGACCGGCGAGTTCCACGACCTGCCGCCCGCCTACGTGGTGGGCTGCGAGATGGACTCGCTGCGCGTCGACGCCGAGAAGTACACCGCCCGGCTGGAGCAGAACGGGACGCCGGTGACGTACGTGATGGAGGAGGGCATGGTGCACGCTCCGGTGCGCGCCCGCCGCATCAGCGAACCCGCTGGTGAGTTCTTCGCGCGCTACTGCGACGCCGTGACCGCTCTGGCCGGAAAGGCGGCCGGCCGTGACGGACGCTGAACGCGCGGCGGGCGCACCGCGGGGCAGCGGGCCCTGCGTGATCGTCGACCCCTACTCCTCGGGAGCCCTCTTCGCGGAGCCGCTGACCGAGCACGGCGTGCCGGTGGTGGCGGTGGTGACGGGCCCCCGCCCGCCGGAGGCCTACGCCTCCTCCTACCGGCCGCAGGACTTCGCCGAGATCATCGTGTACGAGGGGGACCTGGAGCCGGTCGTGGAGCGGTTGCGGGAGCTGGACCCGCGAGCCGTCCTGGCCGGCTGCGAGTCCGGGGTGGAACTGGCCGAGCGCCTCGCCCCCCGGGTGGTGCCCGGGCGCAGCAACGTGCCCGAACTCGCGGCGGCCCGGCGGGACAAGAGCAGCATGGCGGCCGCCGTCGCGGCGGCCGGCCTGCCGGTCATCCCGCAGATCTGCACCGACGACGCCGAGGAGGTCGCGGCCTGGCTGGAGCGCGAGGGCCTGGCCGGGGCGGACCTGGTGGTCAAGCCGCCCAAGAGCGCCAGCACCGACGGCGTGATCAAACTGGCGGGCGGGAAGGACTGGAGGGCGGTCTTCGGCCGCCAGCTCGGCCGGACCAACCAGTTCGGCGAGACCGACGACCGGCTCATCGTGCAGAAGTTCGTCACCGGCACCGAGTACGTGATCGACACCTTCAGCCACGACGGGAAGCACGCCGTGGTCGACGTGTGCGCCTACCGCAAGGTCGACAACGGTCCGCACATGGCGGTCTACGACACCATGCGGTGGCTCTCCCCGGACGACCCGGCCATCCCGGGCCTC
Organism: Streptomyces sp. NBC_01233; assembly: GCF_035989305.1. Lineage (NCBI taxonomy): Bacteria > Bacillati > Actinomycetota > Actinomycetes > Kitasatosporales > Streptomycetaceae > Streptomyces > Streptomyces sp. NBC_01233. Next base: position 4,634,055 of record NZ_CP108514.1, read on the forward strand.
GCCGAGTACGTCTTCGGCGTCCTGGACGCGGTGGGCCTGCGCTTCGGTTCGGCCCACGTCGAGGTGATGGGCACCGCGGACGGGCCGCTGCTCATCGAGCTCGGCGCCCGCCCCCACGGCGGCGGCCAGCCGCGCTTCAACCGCAACGCCACCGCCGACAGCCAGATCGACCGGACGGTGCGCTGGCTGACCGGGGGCGAACTTCCCCAGGGGTACGAGCTGCTGCTGCACCAGATGTGCGTCTTCCACATCGCGCCCCGCACCGGCACCGTCTCCGGAACGGCGGCCCTGGAGGCCCTCCGCGACCTCCCGAGCCACCACTTCTCGGTCCAGAGCCTGAAGGACGGCGACCACGTCCGCGCCACCCGGGACCTGGTCGACAGCCTCAACTTCGGGTTCGTGATCCTCGCCCACCCCGACGAGGAACAGATCCGGCGCGACTACGAGGCCGTCCGAGCCGCGGAACGCCTCCTGTCCATCGAGGAGTAGAGATCAACACCGCCGCGTTCCTGGTGAGTTCCCTGATCGTGATCATGATGCCCGGCCCCGACCTCGTCCTGATCACCGGTCTGGTGCTGAACGGGTCCCTGAGGGTGGCCACCGCCGCCGCCCTCGGCATGATCACGGCCGGGGCCGCCCAGGCCGGGCTCGGTGCGGCCGGGCTGGCCGCGTTGCTCGCCGCCAGCCCGGAGCTGTTCGCGGCGTTCCGGTGGGCCGGCGCGCTCGTCCTGCTCGGATGGGCCGCGCTCGCCCTGCGGCGGTTCTCCCGGCCGGCCGGCGCCGAGGCCCCGGCGGCGCAGGCCCCGGCGGCCGGGGCCGCCGCGGTCCGGGTCGCCGCCTCGGCCGGGCCCCGCGACCGGCAGGCCTTCGTGCAGGGCCTGCTGTGCACCGGGTCCAACCCCAAGGTGGGCATCTTCCTGATGGCCTTCCTGCCCCAGTTCGTGCCCGCGGGCATGGCTCCCGAGGCGGGCGTCCCCCTGCTGGCCGCCTGCTACCTGGCCCTGGGGCTGATCTGGCTCCTCACCTGGATGAGACTGGTCCACCGGCTCGCCCGGCACCTGCGGTCCCCGCGCACGCTGCGGATCGCCGACGGGCTCACCGCCGTCGTGTTCGGTGTGTTCGCCGGCCGGCTGGCACTCGGCGGCTGACGTGGCCGCCGCCCGCGTCACACGGCATGCAAGCGCTCCGTGTCGCCCTGCAGCGCCAGTCTGCGCGCGTAGCGCAGGAGCGGAGCGGGGAGCGAGAACCGGCCGGGCACGCACTCGCGGAGCAGGCTCGCACCGACCAGGCGCCGCAGCATGTGCGTCGCCTCCATCGGGGTCGTGCCGGCCAGTTCCGCCATGGTGTAAGCGTTGGCGAGCCGCCCCTCGGTCTGCGCGAGCAGCCTGAAGCAGCGCCGCACGGGTTCCAGCAGGGACACGTAGGAGAGTTCGAACGCCGCGTGGGCCGCGGCGAACAGGTCGTCGCTCGCGACCGGCAGGTCCGAGAACGCCCCGGCCTCCTGCAACTCGACGCAGAGCTGGGCGATCCCGCTCCCGGGGTACTCCGCGAGCCGGGCCGCGAGGAGCCGGATCGCCAGCGGGAGACCGCCGCAGTGCCGGACCAGCGCCATCGCGGCCAGCGGCTCGGCCTCCACCCGGCCGCTGCGCAACAGCCGGCCCAGCAGCGCCAGCGCCTCGTCCCGGTCGAGCACGTTGAGGTCGAGCCGGGGCACACCGTCCCGGGCCACCAGCCCCGGCAGGGTGTTGCGGCTCGTGACCAGGACCGCGCACCTCGCCGTCCCCGGGACGAGCGGCCGGATCTGGCTCTCCTCGCGCGCGTTGTCCAGGACGATCAGCATCCTCCGGTCCGACAGCAGGGTGCGGTACAGGTTCGCGGCTTCGTCGAGAGTGTCGGGGATCTCCCCGTCCGGGACGCCCAACGCCCGTAGAAAGGAGGCGAGTACCTCCTCGGGGCGCAGGGGACGCCGGTCGCCGTAGCCGTGCAGGTCGCCGTACAGCTGGCCGTCCGGAAAGCGCTCTCGGACCAGGTGTGCCCAGCGCACGGCGAGTGCCGTCTTGCCCACCCCGGGGAAACCCGTGATCAGCGCCGCCGGGACCTGCCCGCCGCGCTCGCAGGTGGGCAGGAGCAGCCGGTCCAGCTGGTCCAGCTCGGCGCCGCGCCCGACGAAGCCCGTGCTCGCGGCCGGCATCTGGGACGGCCGGGGCCTCGGCGGCGGCGCGGTGGCCGGCCGCCGTACGAGCGGTGCTCCCGCGCCGGACGCCGCCCGTTCGGCCACCGGTCCCGTCCTCGGCCACGGAAGCTCCTGGTGCAGGATCCGCAGATGGGCGCGCCGCAGTTCGTCGCCCGGCTGGACGCCCAGCTCCTGGTCGAGTCTGCGCGTCACCCCGGAGAAGACCCTCAGCGCCTCCTGCTGCTCCCCGCAGCTCGCCAGTGCCAGCATCAGCGACGCCTGGAGCCCCTCGTGCAGCGGCTCCTCCTCGCTGGCGCTGCGCAGCGCCTGCACCACTTGCCCGGGCCGGTGCAGCTGCAGGGCGAGGTCCGCGTACAGCAGGAGGCTCTCCACCCGCTGCCGGGCGGCCGCCGTGGCGGCGGGATGGTGCGGCAGCAGCGGTTCGCCCGCCAGGAGAGGTCCGCGCCAGCACTTGTAGGCGCGTCCGGCCAGCTCGTGGGCGGCCGCCGCGTCACCGGCCCCGTGCGCCTGCCGCGCCCGCAGCGACAGGTCCTGGAAACGGGTCAGGTCGACCTGGTCGCGGTCCAGGGCCAGTGCGTAGCCCGTGTGCGTGCGCGTCAGGAACGAGTCGGCCGGCACCCCCGTGGCGGAGTCGGAGGGGAGCAGCAGCCGGCGCGCCTGGCTGACGTACGTGTGGACCAGGCTCTGGTAGGAGCGCGGGGGGTCGTTCGGCCACAGGGTGTGGGTGATCTCCCCCAGGCTGGCCGGCTCCGGGTGCTGGAGTGCCAGCAGGGCGAGCAACCGCCGCACCTTGGTCGCTTGCACGGGCGTCTCGATGCCCCGGTACCGGACGGACAGCGGCCCGAGAATGCCGATCTGCAGACGTCCGTCGGCGGGGCGCCCGTCACCGGGGCGCACGGCATCGCGCGCGGGCGGCGAAAGCTGCCGCGCCGCGTCCGCGTCGAGGCCCAGCGCATCGGCCAGCAGCTGCAGCGTCCGTGTCTGCGGCCGGCGCACCCGGCCCTGCTCGATGTCGCGCAGCGTCCGCACGCTCACTCCGGCGCGTTCCGCGAGCTCGTGCTGGGGCAGGCCGGCCCGCCCCCGGAACGAGCGGATCCGCTCACCGAAGGACCAGCTGCAGTCCTCCGCGGATCTCGTCCCGAATACGCGGTTCTCCAACGTTCCCCCTGGTGGCTGAGGTGCAGCTCGGTGGCGCCTTTCCAGCGGCTGCGAGCGGAAGGTGCGCGGCGACGGAACGCGTGAGGCGCAGCCCGTCGGGATCTTTGGATATCGGGTCACTGTGCGGTGCCGGACGGCGCGGCACGACAGGAAAGAGGGCGAGAGGACAACGCCTGGAAAAAGGTTTCCCTAATTCTCCATGTACAAGGGTCGACATCGTGCCCCCGAAATCCCGCAGGACCATGAAAATTCGAACCGTGGGGGCGGCTCAGCGCCCACGATCCGACCGTAACTGCAAAACCTTGATCATCAGGTGTCGCTTCTGGCCAAGAACACCGTGGTTTCGGCCAGAAGCGAAAAATCGAGTGTGCGGTCCCGCGTCCGGTGCAACGGTCTCGCGCGGTCCGGTGTTTACCAGGACGATGGACGAGATGGCTCTGCCGCTGACGGAACTGCTCGCGACCGACCTGGACGACGGGTTCACCGAACTCGTACGCACCCAGGCCGGTGCCGTGCGGTCCGTTCTGCTGCGCCTCTCGGGCTCCGCGCGAGAAGCCGACGACCTGGGTCAGGAAACCTTCCTGCGCGCCTATTCGGCCTTGCGCGAGTACTCCGCCGAGCGCCGCAGGCAGCTCCAGCCGCGTGCCTGGCTGCTCACCATCGCGGCGAACGTGTGGCGCAACCACCTCCGTACCCTGAGCCGCCGGCCCGGTGTGGCCGACGGCGTCGAAGTCACGTGTGCCGAGACCCTGGACGACGCTCCGGGGCCGGAACAACGCGCGCTCGACGGGGCACGGCGGGCCCGGCTGGTGACCGCACTGTCGGGTCTGCCGGACCACCACCGGCTGCCCGTGGTCCTGAGGTACATCGGCGAGCTGACCTACCAGGAAATGGCCGCGGTCCTGGACTGCCCGGTCGGAACGGTGAAGGCGCAGGTGTCGCGGGGTCTGGCCACTCTGCGCGCCGAGCCCGTCTTAGCCGCCGACCGCACGCGGCACGGGCCGGCCCGAGAGAAACGGAAGGAGGCGGCGGGATGAGACTGCCGGACGAGTTGAGCACCCTGCGCCAGGTGGCACCCGCAGGGTTCGCGGTACGCGTGCTGGAGCGCGCCGGTGTTCCGGCGCACCGCTACGACTGCTACGTGCGCACCGACTCACCGGTCGGCCCCCTCTACGTGGCTCACGGGCGGGGAGCGGTGACCGGCGCCGCCGCCACGGACTGGTACGCGGACGACGCGGCGTTCGAGGAGGCCTACCGGGCCCGGACCCGGCGGTCGGTGCTCTGCGGGACCAAGCCCCCGCCGGGTCTGGCGCGGGCCCTGCGGGGCCGGGACCGGACCCTGCGTTACGACTTCGGCCCGCTGCCCGACGAGCAGAGCGCGGTCCTGCAGGCCACCCGGCTCATCCCGTTCGGGCAGCTGCGTCCGACGGGCTGGCTGGCCCGCGAGGCCGGACTGCCCGCCCTCGCCCCCGCGGAGGTGATGGCGGCGGTCCGGGCCAATCCCGTGCCCGTACTCGTGCCGGCGCACCGGGTGTGCCGGGACGACGGGCTGCCGGCGGACTGCGGCCTGCCGGCCGCGTTCGAAGGGCGGCTGCGGGAAGGGGAGGGCGTGGACGCCGAGCGGGTGGAGCGGTTCGTACGCATGGGGGCCCGCTTCCTGGGCAGCGGGACCACGCGGATCTTCTGCTACCCGACGTGCGCGCACGCGCGCCGCATCACCGCCCGGCACGAGGTGCCGTTCACCTCGGCCGACGAGGCCGCCGCCGCCGGGTTCCGGGGCTGCCGCAGCTGCCGGCCGGCCACCGTGTGACGGGAGCGCCCGTGCCACCTTCCGTGCTGCCGCGCCGGCACGGAAGGTGCGGGCGTCCGCCGGCCGCGCCCGCGCCCCGTCCGGCCCGTCCCGCTCAGCGGTCGCGGAGTTCGAGCGTGCAGCACTTGACGCTGCCGCCTGCCTTGAGCAGCTCGGAGAGCTCCACCCCGATCGGCTCGAAGCCCCGCGCGCGCAGCTTGGCGTGCAGGCCGGTGGCCGCGGCGGGCAGCAGGACGTGGCGGCCGTCGGAGAAGGCGTTGAGCCCGAACACGGCGGCGTCCTCGGCGTCGGCCAGGACCGCGCTCGGGAACATGGCGCGCAGCACCGCCTGGCTGCCCTGGGAGAAGGCGGCCGGGTAGTACATGACCTCGTCGTCCGACAGGACGGACAGCGCCGTGTCCAGGTGGTAGAACTCCGGGTTCACCAGCGTCAGCGAGGTGACCGGGAGACCGAAGAACTCCTGCGCCTCCGCGTGTGAGCGCGGGTCGGTGCGGAAGCCCGTGCCGGCCAGCAGGCGCCGCCCGACGGTGAGGATGTCGCCCTCGCCCTCGTTGACGAACTCGGGCCACAGCGTGTCCGTGTAACCGCGGCCTTCCAGCCATCTCAGGTACGCGGGCCCCTCCGCGGTGCGCTCCGCGTGCCGGAAGCGGGCCCCGTAGACCTTGCCGTCGACCACGGTGGCGCCGTTGGCCGCGAACACCATGTCGGGCAGGCCCTCGATGGGGTCTATCTCCTCGACCACGTGGCCGAGTTCGAGGTACAGCGCGCGCAGCCCCTCCCACTGCTTGACCGCGAGCGCGTTGTCCGTGGCGTGCTGCGGGTTCATCCACGGGTTGATCGAATACGTGACGTCGTAGTGCCGGGGCCGGCACATCAGCAGACGGCGCCGGGTGGCGACCCGGGTGGGGCTTTCCGAACGGTAGAGAGCGCCGGCGGGGGTGATGGGCTCGGTGAGCGGCACGAGGGCTCCTTCTCATGGGGTGGGGATGGAAGCCCGGCCGCCCGAGGGATGTTTCGGGCCGGCCGGAAGCGCGAACGCAACTGATCACTGGGGCCAATGGAAAAGGCGCTCCGCGTTGACCGGAAGCAGTCCGGGACACCGGCCAATCAACCCTCTGACCAGGCCCTCGGCCGAGTTGATTGTCCGTGTCCGACTTCGCTTCCGGGCAATCGTGGGCTCCCGTGGAATGTGGACGTCACCCGGTTTCGGGAGGCGACGCAAGGACGGGAAAGAGATCCCGAACCGTCCTGCCCGACCGTACGAACCTGTCCACCTGTTCCATCTGGAGGTACTTCCATGGCGCATCGCAACGTCGAACTGCTCGCAGTCGGTGCAGGACCGGCGAACCTCGCGCTGGCGGTCGCCGTCGAGGAGCTCGCTCCCGAGCTGGTCGGCGACACCCTGCTCATCGAGCGCGAGCAGGACATCGTGTGGCAGCGCGGCATGCTGCTGCCCGACGCGCTCAGCCAGGTCTCCTTCCTCAAGGACCTGGTCACCATGCGCAATCCGTGCAGCCGCTTTTCCTTCGTCAACTTCCTTCACTCGCAGGAGCGGCTCGACGCTTTCGTCAACCTGGCCAGCTTCGTTCCGTACCGCAGCGAGATATCCGAGTACTTGCAGTGGGTGGCCGACGAACTCGACACGGTGAAGGTCGAATACGGCCGCGAGTGCACTTCCGTCGAAGCGGTGAACGGCGACGACGGCGAACTCTCCGGCTGGCTGGTCACCCTGGCCAACGGTGACACCATCGGCTGCCGCTACCTGGTGATCGGCGCCGGCCGCGACGCCCACGTCCCCGCCGTGTTCGACGGCCTGCCGGCCGAGCGCGTCATCCACAGCACGCAGTACACGCAGCGCATCGCCGGGGTGCGCGCGGACCTGCCGCACCGGGTCGCGGTCATCGGCGGTGCGCAGAGCGCGGCCGAGCTGTTCGGCGCGGCCCTGCGGGACCTGCCCGAGTGCAAGCCGACCATGATCATGCGTTCCATCGGCCTGAACGGCTACGAGAGCAGCAAGTTCACCAACGAGCTGTACTACACGTCCTTCATCGACGAGTTCTACGAGTCCTCGCCCGAGGCCCGCCAGCAGCTGCTCGCCGAGATGTACCGCTCCAACTACGGCGGTCTGTCCCCGGCCACCCTCGACGGTCTGTACCGGCAGTTCTACCAGGACCGCCGCAGCGGCCAGGAGCGCCTGGCGCTCCACCCCATGACCGACGTGAGCGCCGCACGGATGGACGGCGAGGAGATCGTCCTGACCCTCGTCGACCGCAAGTCGGGTGCCGAGCGGGAGATGCGCACGGACCTCGTGCTCCTCGGCACCGGTTTCGTCCGCGAGATGCCGTGGGCGGTCAAGGCCCTCGCGCAGTCGATCGGACTCGACGAGATCAACGTGAGCCGGAACTACCGGCTCGACCTGGGCCGCCCGGCGACGGCCGCCTGCTACCTGCAGGGCGTCAACGAGGCCACCCACGGCATCGCCGACTCGCTGCTCAGCGTGCTCGCCGGCCGCTCCGCCGAGATCACCCGGGACATCGTGGCGCACCGCCGGACGAGATCGGTGGAGATCCCGGCCCAGGAGCGCGAGCTCGCGCTCGCCGGCGCGGTCTGAGTCCCGCGCGCCCCTCACGAGCCGTACCCGCCTGACGAGGAGAGAACGACCCACATGCTCACCAAGCAACTCGACCGCGACGGACTGACGCACGAGAACGGGCTGGACGCCCAGCGCCTGCTGCCCTGGCCCGAGCTCAACGCCCCCTTCGAGGGGTCCTGGTGCGTGATCCGGCCCGGCACCGCGTCGACGGCGCACGCCCACCACGAGTACGAGATCTTCATCGCCGTCTCCGGCACCGCGGTCCTGGAGTCGCAGGGCGTCCGCAAGCCCCTCGTGACCGGGGACATCGTCTACTTCACCCCCGGCTCGGACCACCGGGTGATCAACGAGTCCGCCGAGGACTTCGAGATGTATTCGGTCTGGTGGGACCTCGACATGACGCAGCGGTTCGCAGCACGCCACGAAGGAGCCCGGACATGACACGCCGTACGGTCATCATCGCGCCGCCGCCGACCCCCAACGGGGACCTGCACACCGGGCACCTGGCGGGCCCGTACCTGGCCGGTGACGTGCACGCCCGCTACCTGCGGGCGTCCGGCCGCCCGGTGATCTTCACCAGCGGCACCGACGACAGCCAGACCTACGTGGTGTCCAGCGCGGCGAAGGCGAGCCTGACGCCGGAGGAGCTGGCCCTGCGCTCCGCGACGCAGATCCGCGCCACCCTGGAGGCGGCGGGCATCTCCGTGGACGGCTTCGCCCCCTTCGACAAGGGGTACCGGCAGACCGTCATCGACTTCGTCACCGACCTCCACAACGACGGCGCGTTCCGGCTGAAGACCGTCCGCCTGCCGTACGTCGAGGCCACCGGCGAGTACCTCATGGAAGGCCTGGTCGCCGGCGACTGCCCGGTGTGCCTGGTGGAGAGCCGCGGCGGACTCTGCGAGTCCTGCGGACACCCCAACAACTTCGACGAGCTGCTGCGTCCGCGCTCCACCGTCGACCCGGGCGCCGTGGTCACGCACCGCGAGGCGCAGATCCTCGTGCTGCCGATGGAGGAGTACCGCGACCGCCTCGCCGACTACTACGTCCGGCACCGGGACGTGCTGCGGCCGCACACCGCGCAGCTGGTCCGCGAGGCGCTGGAGCGTCCGCTGCCGGACTTCCCGATCACCTACCCCACCGGCTGGGGCATCCCGGCGCCGTTCGTGGAGACGCCGGGCCAGGTCCTCAACGCCTGGGCCGAGGGCATGGCCGCCTCGATGTACTGCACCTGGTACGCGGCCGAGCAGCTCGGTGAGCACACCGACCGCTACGACGAGCACTGGCTGTCCGAGCACGGCATCGACCTCGTGTACTTCCTCGGATTCGACAACGTCTACTTCTGGGGAATGACGCACCTGGCCCTGCTGATGGCGCACGGCGACCGGTACGTCGAGCCCCACGCCATCGTGTCGAACGAGTTCTACGAACTGGAGAACCAGAAGTTCTCAACGAGTAAAGGCCACGTGGTCTGGGCCGCAGATCTGGTCGCCGAGGTGCCGCGCGACCTCGTGCGCTTCTACCTGGCGCTCACCGCGCCGGAGCACTCCCGGACGAACTTCAGCCGCGAGGCGCTCGACACCCTGGCGAGCTCCCGGCTGGTCCAGCCGTGGAACCGGCTCGCCGGCCGCCTGGAGGAGCTGCTCGCGGCCGTCCCGGCGGACGCGCCGCTCCCGGTGTCGCGGACCGGCGCCGATCACGCGGGCATCGTCGTCGAGCGCTTCCGCTCCCACTACGAGCTGGAGAGCTTCAGCCTCCACCGGGCCGCCGACCTGGTCGTCGTCCACCTCGACCGGCTGCTGGGGCAGGCGGACCGGGTGGCGGCGGACGTGCCGACCGACCTCGGGGACCTGGTCCTCGCCGTCCGGACGCTGACGGCGTGCGCCGCTCCGCTGCTCGTCGACCTCGCCGCCCGTGCCGAGCGGGCCGGGGCCGATCTGGCCCTTCCGGCCGGCCCCTTCGCAGCCGCCCCCGTCGCTCCCCTGCGACTCCCCCTCCTGTCCACCGCGGTCGGGGCCTTCGAGTCCCTGGCCGAGCCGGTCGACATCCGAGCCTGACCTCCGAGGAGCACTGTGTCCACGATCGCCCCGCCCCGTCCCAATCGGGCAGAACGACTGCTCATCCCCGCGACCTTCATCACCAACCTGGGCAACGGCATCCAGCTCACCGCCGCCTCGTACCTGGTCTTCACCGAGGCCAACACCATGCTCGCGGTCAGCTGGCTGATGATCGCCGTCACCATCCCGCAGGTGGCGCTCTCGCTGTTCTTCGGCAAGCTCGCCGACCGCTTCGACCGCCGGACCCTGGCCATGGTCTCCGACCTGGCCAGCGCCGCCGCCGCGATCGCCCTGCCGGTCTGGCTGGCCCTCGGCGGCAACCCCTCGACCGTCAGCTACGTCGCCAGCTTCGTCCTGTCGATCTCCGCGGCCCTCTTCTTCCCGGCCAGCAACGCCCTGATCAAGGAGCGCATCCCCGAGTCCCGGCTGGCCCAGTTCAACGGCAACGCCGAAATCGCCATCCAGGGCGGCACGCTCGCCTCGGCGGCCCTCGGCGGCTGGGTGATCGTCTGGGTCGGCACCACGTCGCTCTTCTACTTCAACGCGATCACGTTCCTGCTCTCCGCCGTCCTGCTGTTCTTCATCGGCCGTCGTCCGGCCGGCGAGGGCACCAGCGCCCCGGAGGCCGTGGCCAAGGCCGCTGCCGCTGCCGCCGCCCGTCTGACCGGTTCCCGCCCGCCGCTGGCCCGTCTCGCGGTGCTCTACATCATCGGCAACATCGTCATCATCGTCGGCAACAGCATCATGCTGGTCCTGGTCATCGAGGGCTTCAAGTCCAACGCCGGCTACCTCGGCATCGTCGACGCCCTGTTCGGCATCGGTGCGCTGTTCGCGGCCTGGGCCTTCAAGAAGATCAGTTCCAAGGCGACCGTGCTGAAGACGGCCCTGATCGGCTACCTCGCCTTCGCGGTGCTCCTGTCCTTGGAGTCCGTCCACCTCTACGCGATGATGGCCGTCATCCCGTTCGCCGCCATCGCCTTCTGCGTGGCCCGCATCTCGGCCCGTACCGCCCTGATGAGCGCGGCGCCCGAGGAGCGCACGGGCTTCGTCTTCGGTGCCACCAACGCCTTCGGCCTCGCCGCCGGCACCACCGCCGTCGTCCTGATCTCGCTCCTGGTCGACTCCACCAACGTGAAGAACGGCTTCTACGCCCTCTCCGCCCTGGTCGTCGCCATCGCCACCATCACCGTCATCTCGCTCAGCAAGCACGACCGTGAGGTCGCCGCCGCCGCTGCCGCCGAGAAGTCCGAGGCCGTCGCCGAGGCCGCCGAGGCCGTCGAGCCCGCCGCCGAGGTCACCGAGCGCGCCGCCGAGGCCCGCGAGTCCGTCCCGGCCAAGGTCTGAGGGGGGAAGCAGAGATGAAGCTGCTCGCCATCGAGGCCAGCCAGAACGCCACCTACTACATCTCCCGCTACCAGCAGGTCCAGGACCTCGGAGCAGAGGTCTACGTCCTCAACGGACTGGGCACCGAGGACTTCTGGGACGCGGAGCGCTACCGGATCGCCGGATCCAAGCACATCGAGGACATCGTCACGGCCGCCAAGGTCTGGCACGGGGAGGAGGAGTTCGAGGGGGTCCTGACCTTCTCGGAGTCCGGGGTCGTCACGGTGGCGGTCGTCGCCGAGGCGCTCGGACTGCCGAGCATCGGGTTCGAAGCGGCCCGGACCAGCCGCAACAAGCTGCTGATGCGCCAGGCGCACGAGCGCGGCAGCGCGGCGCACCCCGGCTTCCGCCACGCCCCCGACATCGAGGCCGCGCTGGCCGCCGGCGAAGAGCTGGGCTACCCGCTGATCCTCAAGCCGACCCTGGGTGCGGCCAGCAACTTCGTCTTCAAGGTCGACGACGCCGAGGAGATGAAGGCCCGCTTCGCGGACGCCACCCTGGGCATCGAGACCATGACCTGGGCGCTGATGGAGGCGGACGGCCTGGACCTCGGCCCGAACGGGATCATCGTCGAGGGCTACCTCGACGGCCACGAGCACCTCATCGAGGCGCTGGCCTGGGACGACGAGGTGTACCTCGGCTCCATCGTGGACCGGATCACCGTCGAGAGCGGGACCTTCGACGACGACGTCCACCACGCGCCGAGCTCCCTGACCCCCGAGCAGGTGGCCGCGGTCCACGAGGTGGTCCGGGACGCCGCCCACGCCCAGGGACTGCGCCGGTCCGTGCTGCACGCGGAGGTGAGGTTCCACCAGGGCAAGCCCTTCATCCTGGAGATCGCGATCCGCCCCGGCGGCGGCGGGCTCGACCACATGGCGCGGATCAGCGCGGGCCACGACCCCATCCGGTGCGTGGTGGACGTGGCCCGGGGCACCCGGCCCGACGTCTCGCACTACTCGCCGACCTCGGTGCACACCGCCGCGATGTGCCTGATCAGCGGGGCGGGCACGGTCGAGTCGATCGAGGTGCCGCAGGACGTCCCGTCCTCCGTCTTCTTCCTCAAGATCACGGCCACTCCGGGGACCGTCATCAAGCGTCCGCCGGCGGGCAACAACATCCTCGGCTTCCTGGGCGCCACGGGCGAATCGCTGGAGGAGGCGCTGAGCACGGCCCACATCGTGGCCAGCCGCATCCGTACGGAGATGAGGCCCGAACATGGCTGAGTCCCCGCGGCGCACGGCCACGAAGCGGCACTACCTGATGTGCCGGCCCACCCACTTCGAGGTGAGCTACGCAATCAACCCGTGGATGAACCCGGACAAGCCGATGGACGCCGGGCTGGCCCTGACCCAGTGGGAGCGGATCCGGGACCTCTACCTCGGCCTCGGCCACGAGGTCTCCGCCATCGACCCCGTCCCGGGCCTGCCGGACATGGTGTTCTCCGCGAACGGGGCCACCGTGGTCGACGGCAAGGTGCTGATCGCGAAGTTCCGCCACCAGGAGCGGGCGGCCGAGGCCGACGCCTACCGGGCCTGGTTCGAGGACCACGGCTACCCCGACATCAAGGTCCCGGAGTACATCAACGAGGGCGAGGGCGACTTCGCCCCCGCCGGCCGGCGGATCCTGGCCGGCGCGGGTTTCCGCAGCGACCCCGGCGCGCACGGGGAACTCCGTGACTTCTTCGGCCTGCCGGTGGTCGGCCTGGCCCTGACCGACCCCCGGTTCTACCACCTGGACACCGCGCTGTGCGTCCTCGACGACGACCTGGTGGCGTACTACCCCGCCGCCTTCTCCGAGGAGAGCCGGGACGTGCTGCGGGAGCTGTACCCGGACGCGGTCCTCGCCACCCGGGAGGATGCCGATGCCTTTGGCCTGAACGCGGTGAGCGACGGACTGAACGTGGTCGTGACGGAGACCGCCACCCACCTGATCGGTGAGCTGCGCGAGCGCGGCTTCGAGGTGCACGGCGTGGACATGTCCGAACTGCTGAAGGCCGGTGGCGCGGTCAAATGCATCACTCAGGAGATACGACGCCCGTGATCGATTACGACGGCAGAAGTTTCCGCAACACCGGTTACCCGGCGGGCGAGGACGCCCCCGTCGGCCACTACCACCAGGAAGGCGACCTGCTCTGGGCCGACTTCGACGGAGGGCCCGTCCGCAGGGGTTCGCTGAACGGGCGCGTGGAGTCCGACGGGAACCTCGAATTCGCCTACACGATGGTCCTCGCCGACGGCGAGGTGGTCGCCGGGCGGTGCTGGAGCACCCCCGAATTCCTGGACGACGGACGGATCCGGCTCAACGAGCGCTGGGAGCGCTACGGAGCCCACTCGGACAGCGGTGAATCCGCACTGGAGGAGGTAAGGACATGACCCCGCCCGCCACCCCGCTCCGCGGGGGCAGCGTGACCTGGGCCTGCACCAGCGGCTTCAGCCCGGTCTTCATCTTCCCGTTCACCCCGGGCGAGTACTACGGGGTGGCCAACCTGCACGAGTTCCAGACGCTCATGTACCGCCCGCTGTACTGGTACGGCACCGGCGGGCAGCCGACCGTCGACTACGAGCGCAGCCTCGCCGAGCCCCCCGAGTGGAGCGAGGACGGCCGCACGGCGACGATCACCGTCAAGCCGTACAAGTGGTCGAACGGCGAGACGGTCGACGCCGACAACGTGATGCTGTGGATGCACCTCCTGGAGGCCGAGAAGGACAGCTTCGGCGGCTACACGCCGGGCTTCTTCCCGGACAACCTGACCGGCTACGAGAAGGTCGCCGAGGACAAGGTCAGCTTCACCTTCGACCGCGCCTACTCGCACAACTGGGTGCTGATGAACCAGTTCAGCACCATCACCCCGCTGCCCAGGGCCTGGGACCGCACCGGCGACGACCGGCCGGCCGACGCCACGCACGACCCGGCCCAGGCCTCCGCGGTCTACGCCTATCTGCGGGCCTGTAACGACGAGCGCAAGGGCTGGGACACCAGCCCCGTCTGGAGCGTGGTCAACGGGCCCTGGAGGCTGAGCAGTTACACCATCGACGGCACCTCGGGCGAATGCGTCCTGGTGCCCAACGAGAGCTACTCCGGCCCCAACAAGCCCTACCTGGACGAGTTCCGGCTGGTGCCCACCGACTCGGACACCGACCAGTACGAGATGCTCCGCCGGGGCCCCGAGGCCGTCGACGGCGTGCAGATCGGCTTCCTTCCCTTCGACGAGGTCACCGAGCCGGCCGAGGACCCGCAGCTCGGCGGGCCCAACCCGCTCGGCGAGCACTACGACCTCGTGCCCCAGCTCACTTACAAGATCCATTACTTCCCGATCAACTTCAACAACCCGACGGTCGCCGGAAAGATCTTCAAGCAGCTCTACTTCCGCCAGGCACTGCAGTCCAGCCTCGACTCCCGGGGCGCCGTCCGCGACGTCTACAAGGGCTACGGCTACCCGACCACCGGGCCCATCCCGGTCCTGCCCGACAGCCCGCTGCTCTCGCCCGCCGCGCACGAGGACCCGTACCCCTTCGACATCGACGCGGCCCGGCGCCTCCTGACCGAGAACGGCTGGGACACCAGCACCACCCCGGGTACGTGCGTCCGCGAGGGCACCGGCCCCGGCGAGGCGGGAGAGGGCATCCCGGCCGGCACCCCGCTGCGCTTCTCGATGCGGTACGCCAAGGGGCACGAGACCCTGACCGCGGTCATGCGCAAGTTCGCCGCCGACGCCGCACAGGCCGGCATCGAGATCGAGCTGACCGAGGTCGAGGCGAGCGTCCTGGTCCTGGAGGACACCACCTGCACCCCGGGCCCCGACAGCCCGTGCCTGTGGGAGTTCAGCGACTGGAACGGCGGCTGGGGTTACGGCCCCGGCTTCTACCCGACCGGAGAGGCCCTCTACTCGACCGGCTCCTCGGTCAACTTCGGCAGCTACAGCGACCCGAAGGCCGACGAACTCATCGCGCGCACGGTGGTCAGCGACGACCTGGAGGACCTCTACGCCTACCAGGACTACATCGCGCAGCAGGTCCCGGTCATCTGGATGCCCAACTTCCCCTTCCGTCTGCTGGAGGTCGCGAAGGACCTCCGGGGCGTGGCCCCGATCAACCCCTTCGGGCTGATCAATCCCGAGGACTGGCACTACGTCGGCGAGGTGCTGTGATGTACCAGAGGCTGATCGACCACCTCGACGGGCACCGGGCCCGCTACCGGCTGATCGACCACCCGGCCGAGGGCCGCACGGACCTGGCGAGCGTGCTGCGCGGCCACCCGCTGGAGCAGGCCGCGAAGTGCATCGTCGTCCGGGTGAGCATCACCAAACGGGTCGGCAAGTACGTGCTCGCGGTGGTGCCCGGTGACCGGCAGGTCGACCTGGAGGCGGTCGGCTCGCTGTTCGGCGGCGGCCGGACGGCCTTCGCCACGCCGGAGATGGCCGAGCGGCTGGCCGGCAGCGTCTGCGGCACGGTGATGCCGCTGAGCTTCCACCCCGATCTGCACCTCGTCGTCGACGAGGGCCTGATCCTCACCGAAGAGATCTACTTCAACGCGGCCCGCCTGGACCGCTCCGTGGCCCTGTCCACCCCCGACTACCTGGCCATCGCGCAGCCCCAGCTGGCGGCGATCGCGACGGCCGGCGACCGGGTCCTGACCCACTCCGCGAGGTGAACGACATGACTGATGACGCCAACACGACCGATGGCGGCGTGGTGATCCTGGTCGGCAGCGGACAGCGCGCCTACCGCGAGTACCTGCTCGCGGGCGCCGCCCGCCGGCGCCCGATCTGGATCCTGGACGCGGTGGATCCGACCTGGCAGAAGGAGTACGTCATCGGCTCGACCACCGTCGAGCTGCTCGACCGGGAACGCCTGGTGCCCGACCGGGACGGGCTCCTCAGGGCCGCCGAGGCGGTGGCCGCCGAGCACCGGGTGGTGGGGGTGTTCAGCTACGACGAGACGCTCGTGGTGACCGCCGCGCTCATAGCCGAGCGGCTGGGCCTGCCCGGACTGACCTCGCGGGGCGCCGACAACTGCCGCAACAAGCACAACACGCGGCAGCTGCTGACCGCCGCCGGACTGCCCCAGCCGCACTTCGCCTACGTGACCGACGCCGAGCAGGCGCTCGCGGCGGCCGACTCCTTCGGCTACCCGGTCGTGCTCAAGCCCCGCGGCATGGGGGCGAGCATCGGCGTCATCCGCGTCGACGGCCCCGAGGGGGTCCGCCCGGCCTTCGAGGTCGCCGACGCCGCCGGCCACGGCGGGAACAGCGACTACGAGGGCGGGGCGCTGGTCGAGGAGTGCGTGATCGGGCCCGAGATCAGCATCGACGGCGTGGTCTTCGACGGCGGCTACACCCCGCTCTTCCTCGCGCACAAGGAAGTGGGCCTGGAGCCCTACTTCGAGGAGACCGGGCACGTGGTCAGCGCCACCGACCCGCTGCTGGCCGACGAGGAACTGCTGGGCATCCTCCGCGACGCCCACCGGGAACTGGGAGTCGGCTACGGGATCACCCACACCGAGGTGAAGCTGACCTCCCGCGGGCCGGTGATCATCGAGGTGAACGCCCGGCTGGGCGGCGACCTCATCCCGTACCTCGGCAGTCTCGCCACCGGGATCGAGCCGGGCGAGGTGGCCGCGGAAGTGGCGACCGGCACCCGCCCCGAGTGGACGCCGACCAAGGCCCGCACCGTGGGCATCCGCTTCCTCTACCCGCACCAGAACGGCACCGCCCGCTCGGTCGACGTGCCCACCGCAGCGGACACCCCGGGACTGCTGGAGGCGAACGTCATGGTCCGGCCGGGGACGACGCTGCTGCTCCCCCCGGACGGCTACCTCAGCAGGTACGCCAACGTGATCTGCGCCGGCGAAGACCGGCCGGGCTGCGAGGAGCACCTCGCCAAGGCCGCCGCACTGACCACGATCGTCCTCGACAGCTGACACGTCGGCACCGGAACACTGAAAGGAGGTGTGTGATGGCGGCGAGGGTGACGGTAGTGGGCGGCGGTGTGATCGCCCTGCTCACGGCAATCGAATGCGTGCTCGACGGACACAAGGTCACGGTCGTGGACCAAGGCCCCATCCCGCACAGCAGAGCCACCTCTTTCGACCAGCACCGGATCCTGCGGGCCCTGCACCCCTCGGATCCGCAGGCCACGGCGGCCGCGCTGCGCGCGCACCACCGCTGGGTCGAACTGGAAGAGCTCTTCCTGACCCGCTTCTACGAGCAGGTCGGCGCCCTCACCGTGCTGCCGCCCGCGGCGGCGTCGGAAGCGGCGGCGATGCTCGGCAACGCCGGAGGCAGCGTCAGGGAACTGACCGCGGCCGGCCTTTCCGACCGCTATCCGCACCTGTACGTGGACGGCGGTCTCGGCGCGGTACTCGAGGACGAGGCGGGGGTCCTGCTCGCCGAACGGGTCCTCGCCGCGTGCGTCGGCTGGCTGAAGTGGCAGCCCGGCATCGAGCTCATCGAGCACCGGGCCGTGACCGCCGTCGACGGCGAGGACGGCAACGTACGGCTGGTGGACGGGCGGGTGCTGCACGGCGACGCGGTACTGGTCGCGGTGGGCCCCTGGTCCCGCGGACTGATGCCGGACGGCATCGCCGAGCGGCTGACGCTGTTCCGCCAGTCCCTCCTCTACTGCAGGGTGCCCCGGAACCAGGCCCAGGCCTGGGCCTCCACCCCGGCCATCCCCGCGCTCGGCACCAAGGGGGGAGCCTGGCTGATCCCGCCGGTGGCGGGCACGGCCCTCAAGCTGACCTCGGCCACCGCCTGCCGGGTCGTGGACGAGATCACCGACCAGGCCACCGATCCGTACTGGCAGCGCCGGCTGGAGAAGGAGTTCGGGGACCTGCTGCCCGGCTTCGGCCCGGCCTGGGTCACCGCTGCCAAGGACGCCTACTACTCCTCCTTCTCCGAGACCGGCGGGCCGCTGGTGGTCGCCCTGGGCGGCGACGCGTACGCGTACGCGGCCTGCGGTGGCACATCCTTCAAGTTCGCGCCGCTCATCGCGCGGTCGCTGGCGGACCGGCTGACCGGCCGGGTCCCGTCGCTGATCGGGCTCGGCGCGCTCGACGGGCCGCCGCTGGACGCCCTCGCCCCGCAGCTCGCGGGCCGGTGAGCCGGCGGCCGAGGGTGAAGGAGGAAACGGTGGTCACGACGGACGACGTACGCAGGCTCGCGCTCAGCCTGCCGAGGACCGAGGAACACCTGATCCGGGACCGGGTGAAGTTCCGGATCGGGAAGATCGTCTATCTCGCCCTCTCCCGGGACGAGACCGAGCTGGGCTTCGCCTTCCCCAAGGAGGAGCGGGCGGCGCTCGTCGCCGCCGAACCGGCGAAGTTCTTCATGCCCCGTGAGTCCGATCTGCGCTTCAACTGGGCCGAGGCCAGGATGGCCGCCCTCGACCTGCAGGAGCTGACGGAACTGGTCACCGAGGCTTGGCGGATGGTGGTGCCGGCCCGGGTGGCGCGCGACCACCCGGCTCCCGCCGCGCCCCCGCCGCCCGCTCCCTCCCTGTCCGAACTGCGGGCCTCGGCCGAGGTGTTCAACGGTTTCGCGGCGGTGGACCGGAGCTGGCTGGCGCTGCGCGAGGAGACCGCCCCCGGACTCGACCTCTCCGTCGCCGGGCATCGCGCCGCCCTGCACCGCTGGCTGAACTCCTGGGGCTGCCGGATCCGCTACCCGCGGGAGGGGGAGCCCGACCTGTTCGGCGCGGGGATCGCCGCCTGGTGGGGGCGCCACCCCCTGCCGCAGGCGCCGCTGTCCCGGCTCACCCCCCGCGAGATCTCCCGCTTCGCGCGGGCCTACGAGGAACTGGCCGCGCTGCCGATCGGCCGCCGCAGCCTCGGCCCGACCGCCGCGTCCAAGGCGCTGTACGCCCTGCGGCCCGACTCGGTCATGCCGTGGGACGCGGCCATCGCCGACCGGCTCTACGGCGTACGGGACGGGGCCGCCTTCGCCCGCCACCTGGAGACGGGCCGGACCTGGGCGCGGGCGGCGCTCGCCGAGGGCGGCGGCATGGACGAGCGGACCCTGTGCGCCGACATCGGCCGGGCCGGGGTCTCCCTCGCCAAGATCCTCGACGAACACCTCTACCTCACGATCACGTACGCGGCGGGCAGGCAGGGCCCCGGGCGGTCCGGCGGCTGAGGAAACGACGCGCGAAGGCGCCCCGCAGCGGGAGCCGCAGGGCGCCTCCTGGTGGGCGGCCGCCGCCTAGCGGGCGACCCGCGCGAGCGCCTCGGAGCGCGCCGAGGGCGCCTGCTCCTCCTCCGTCGGGTCGGGCTGGGCCAGTGCGAAGGCCCTGGCCATCGGCGTCAGCCCGTACTGCCCCGGCAGGTCGGAGTGTTCGAGCAGGCCCGCGTCGAGGAGGCGTTCGAGGAGGTCCTCCACCGGCTGGGCGGACCGCTCGACCAGGACGGCCAGCGCGTCCGTGGACTCGTACACCACGTTGTCCACGGAGGGCGGGTTCTCGGAGCCGGCGAACTGGCGCAGCATCAGGCGGGCCCACGGGGTCAGCAGCCGGTAGGCGCTGTCCAGGCGGCTGCCCAGGCCTTCGTCCCCGATCTGCAGCCGGCGCAGGAAGCGGCCGGGTTCCCGCCGCCCCTCGCCGAGCAGTTCGGACACGGAGTCCTGAAGCATCCACTCGGGCCGGGCCGCGATCCGCCGGCCGGCCAGGTTCAGCGCGAGCGGCAGGTCCCCGCACGCGTCGGCGAGCCGCAGGCAGGCGCGCGGCTCGGTGCCGACCCGGTCCCCGCCGATCAGCTGGGCGAGCAGCTCCATGGACTCGTCGCGGTCCAGTGAGGGCAGCCTTATTCGGCCAATTCCGTCGAGGCCGAGGAGCCGCGACCGGCTGGTGATGAGAATGCGGCTCTCGGGCGCCGCGGTGAGCAGTTCCCGTATCTGGCGCTCGTGCGTCACGCCGTCGAGCACCACGAGCAGCCGACGCCTGTGGAGCAGCGACCGGTACAGGCCGATCCGCTGTCCGGGGTCGTTCGGGATGCGGTCGGCGGGGATGCCGAGCGCCTCCAGGAAACCGCCCGCGATACCCGCCGCGTCCTTGCGTCCGTCGGCGGCCGGGTCCAGGTTCGCGTAGAGCTGTCCGTCCGGCAGGCCCGTCGCGAGCTCGTGGGCGAGCCGCAGGGCGAAGACGGACTTGCCCGCACCGACCTGACCGCTGATGAGCAGCGGACCCGGCGGGCGCTGTTCGCCGTAGCAGGGAGCCGTCATGGCCCGGGCCCGCCGGAGCAGTTCGGCCCGCCCCACCAGGGGATGGGGCTCCATCGGCAACTGGGCGGGCGGCGGCAGAACGGCGCGCACGTCGGCGGCGCGCAGCTCGTTCTCCTGGTGCTGCTGCACGGCCTTGGCGGCCGGGCGGGCCGCGCCTTCGTCACCCTCGGCGCGCGCCGCCTCGTGCCAGCGGCGCTCCCAGGTGGCGCGGTCACCGCCGCAGGCCTCCGCGAAGGCGAGGGCCACCTGAAGGGTCGGAAGGCGGTAGCCGGCGGCCGCGTCGGAGAGCACCGAGGCGGAGAACATGGCCCGCGTGGCCATGTCGCGGTAACCGGGACTGCCGGCCGCCGTCCTCAGCCTGCGCAACTCCCGGGCGAACGCGGTGACTGGTCCGGCATCGGGGGCCAGTGGTCGCTCCAGTCTTCCCACACCATGCTCCTTTGGCACTCGTTCTGCGTGCTGCCAGCTCCTCCGGCCTGCCCATGAACTGTCTGTGCCGCCCTTCCCGATCTGCTACCGGATGCTTACCGCGCGCTAGGGGGAACCCCTATGATCTGGTTCACATGGCCCGGCCAGGGGCTGTGTTCATTGGGGGTGGATAGCCGATGCCGGGGGCGGACGAGGAATCCGGGGAGAGACGAAGCGCGGTACCCGTGGGGGGAAGACCACGCTTCAACGTCCTCGGATCGCTCGAGGGATGGATAGGGGAAGTACGGCTGAGACTGGGGGGAGCGATCCAGGAACGGGTCCTGTGCACGCTCCTTCTCGAAGCCGGCCGGGTGGTGCCCGTTGCGCGTCTCGTCGAGGCGACCTGGGAGAAGGACCCGCCGGTGACCGCGGCGCACCAGGTCCGCAAGGCCGTCGCCGATCTGCGGCGACGCATACCGGCAGGCAACGAGGTGATCGCGACCGACGGGCCCGGATACCGCGTGGTGGTGTCGGACGACCAGGTTGACCTGCTGGAGTTCGACGCACTGACCAAGGCGGCGGGCCAGGCCCTGCGGGAAGGCCGGAAGTCCGCGGCCGCCGAAACCCTGAGGGAGGCTCTCGCGCTCTGGCGGGGATCGGTGCTGTCCGGCGCGGGCGGACCGGTGATCGAGGCCGCGGCGACCGCGCTGGAAGAGCGCCGGCTGGCCGCCGCCGAGCAGCGTTTCGACCTGTGCCTCGCCCTGGGCGAGAGCGGCGAGCTCATCTCCGGGCTGCGCGCCCTGATCACCCAGCACCCGCTGCGGGAGACGCTGCGCGGCCAGCTGATGCTCGCCCTGTACCGCTCGGGGCGGCAGGCCGAGGCGCTCAAGGAGTACGGGGAGGTCCGGGAGCTCCTCGTCGACGAGCTCGGGATCGACCCGGGACCGCGGCTGGCCCGGCTGTACGAGGCGATCCTGCGGGACAGCCCCGAGCTGGCCGCGCCCGAGCGCCCGGCGCCCGTACCCGTGGCGCCCGTACCGGCCGCGCCCGTGCGTCCGGAACCGGCCGGGCAGGCGGCCCCCGTACCGCCGGTGCCCGAGCCGGCCGGTCCCGTACGCACGGTGCCCGAGGCCGCGGCCCCCGGGCCGCCGGGCCTCGCGGAACCGGTTGCCGGGGAGCCGCGGACGCAGGCCGGGGCGCCCGCACCGGCCGACGCGCCGTGCACCCTGCCGTACGACCTGCCCGACTTCACCGGCCGCGCCAAGGAACTGGCCGAACTCTTCGACTACGTACAGGACGAGGGCCGGGGCGCCGAGCGGTACTCCCGGATCGTGGCCATCGACGGCATGGGCGGCATGGGCAAGACCACCCTGGCCGTACGCGCCGCCCACCGCCTGGCCGGGGGGTATCCCGACGGGCAGCTCCACATCGACCTGCACGGATTCACACCGGGCGGGAAGCCCGTGTCGCCCGCCAGCGCACTCGACAGCCTGCTGCGGACCGTCGGCACGCCCGGCGACCGCATCCCCGAGGACCTGGAGGGCCGCACCGCCCTGTGGCGCTCGAAGCTGGACGGCCGGCGGATGCTGCTGCTGTTCGACAACGCGGTCGACGCCGCGCAGATCCGGCCCCTGCTGCCGGCCTCGCCCGGCTGTCTGGTGCTGATCACGAGCCGGGGACGGTTGCTCGACCTCGACGGCGTCGAGTGGGTGTCCATCGGGATGATGGAGCCCGAGGACAGCACCAGCCTGATGACCGAGACGCTCGGCACGACCCGGGTGGCCGCCGAGCCGGAGGCCTCCGCCGAACTGGCCGAGCTGTGCGGCCACCTGCCGCTGGCCCTGCGGATCGCGACCGCCCGGCTGCGCAACAGGCCGCGCTGGACGGTGCGTTACCTGGTCGAGCGGCTGCGGGACGAGAAGCGCCGGATGGACGAGCTGAGTTCGGGCGAGCGCAGCGTCGCGGCGACCCTGCGCCTGTCCTACCTGGCGATGGACGAGGAGTACCGCACGGCGTTCCGCATCCTGAGCCTGTACCCGTGCGCCGGAACCGACGTCCACTCGGCGGCGGCCCTGCTCGGCACGGCCGTCCGGGACGCCGAGGACGCCCTGGAGTTCCTGCTCGACGTCCACCTGGTGCAGCAGCCCGACATCGGCCTCTACACCTTCCACGACCTGGTGCGCAGCTACGCGCAGAGCCTGCGGGGGCCGGCGACGGCGGAGGACGACGCGGCAGCGGTCGAGCGGCTGCTCGGCTACTACCTGACGACCTCCGACGCCGCCTGCGAGGTGCTCTTCCCCGGCCGCGAGCGCCGGCCCACCGGTCTCCCGGTCTACCAGGGCGAACGGCCGACCTTCACGCTGGCCGACCAGGCCGTGCGGTGGTTCGACCGGGAGCAGGCGGGGCTGCTGGCGGCCGTGTCCCTCGCCGAGCGGTCCGGCCACGACCGGTACGCGGCCTGTCTGAGCCGCAACGTCGGCTTCCACCTGCACACGCACGGACAGCTCGACGAGTTCTGGAGCGTCGGGCACCTCGCGGTCGCCGCCGCCCGCCGGCTCGACGACCCGGCGCTCCTCGGCATCAGCCTGGCCAATCTGGGCGCGGCCTGCTGGAAGCTCGGCCGTTTCGAGGAAGGGCTGGAGGTGGCCACGGAGGCGCGCGACACGGCGGTCCGCGCCGGGGACCTGCACACCGAGGCGCACAGCGAAGCGACCATCGGGCTGCTGATGTCGATGCTCGGGAGGTACGAGGAGGCCCTGCCCCTGCTGGAGCGGTCCCTCACGATGGCGGGGGAACTGGGCAACCCGCGCGAGGAGGCCGAAAGCCTCACCATGCTCAGTACGTTGTACGAGCGGTGGGGCCGCTATCCGGAAGCGGCCGCCTCCGCCCGCAGGGCGCTCGCGATCGACCGCGACCTCGGCTACCGCAGCAACGAGATCATGGCCCTGGCCGATCTGGCCTTCGCCCAGGTGGGCCTCGGCGAGTACACGGACGCGCACGAGACCCTCAAACGCGCCCGCGACCTGTGCGACGAGACCAGGTCGCCGGGTGACGTCGCCCTGGTGTTCGCGGTGTCCGCCCAGGTGGCGCAGGAGCGGGGGGACGGCACGCAGGCGCGTGCGTTCGCCGAGCGGGCCCTGCTCCTCGGCCGTACGAGCGGCGCCCCGATCCGGCTCGCCAAGGTCGAGAACGTCCTCGGCCGGCTCCACATGACGTGGGGGGAGCACGAGGAGGCGCTGGCCCTGCACGCCCACGCCCACAGGATCGCGGCGCCGATGAGCTTCCGGGCCGAGGAGGCGTCCGCGCTGGTGGGCCTCGCCCGTGCGGCCGAGGCCCTCGGGGACTCCCCGGCGGCGGCCGGACACCGTGCGGCCGCGGAGGACTTATTCGAGTTCATGGGCCTGCCGGCGCACCGCCGGACGTACTGACCCCGTACGCGGATGTGCCCCGCACCGGAAGGCGGGTTCTAATGATCCACGCAACACCCTGGAGTTCAGGGAGTTGCGGGGATCGTGGATTTCGAGGTGCTGAAGGCGAGGTTCTTCGAGGCGCTGGACAGGGAGAACGGCAGCATCACTGCTGCGGCTCGTGCAGTCGGAGTGAACCGCAACACGGCGTTCGGGTGGGCACGCCGGGCCGGAGTCCGTGGTCGCGGCAAGCCTCGCAGGCCCGGCCACCCCGGTCGGGCGGAGTACGAGCGGCTGCGTGCTGCGGGAGTCCGGCGCCGTGATGCCGCCGCGCAGGCCGGCGTCCATGAGCGCACCGCTGAGGACTGGGACCGCGGTATCCGGCAGATCGGCCACTCGCGCCTGCATCCTGACGGGCGCCGCATCGACTACAAGACCGGTGTGACCACCATCGCCGCCACCTCTTCAAGGTCGTCCCTCGCAACGGTCGAGGCCGAACTGCACCCCAGGTTTCTCACGGTGACCGAGCGAGAGCTGATCGCTGATCTGCACCGTGAAGGCCGGTCGCTGCGCGCGATCGGACGGGCACTGGGCCGACCGGCGTCCACGATCAAGCGCGAGATCGACGCCCGGTCGGTCGATGGCGTCTACCGGCCGCACCGGGCCCAGCGGGCATGGGCGAGGAGCCGGTCGCGCCCCAAGGACTCCAAGCTCGCCCAGGACAGCCCGCTCCGCCGGTTCGTCGCGGAAAAGCTGCAGGAACAGTGGTCACCCGAGCAGATCTGCCACGCTCTGGTCATCGAGTTCCCCGACGACGAGAGCATGCGCGTGAGCCCGGAAACGATCTACCAGGCGGTCTACGTCCAGGCCCGTGGCGGACTGCGCCGCGAAGTCGCGGCCGCGCTGCGCACCGGGCGCACTCGCCGCAAGCCGCACCGCAGCCCGGACCAGCGCACGCGCCGGTTCGTCGACGAGATGGTGATGATCTCCGAGCGTCCTGCCGAGGTCGAGGACCGGGCAGTGCCCGGTCACTGGGAGGGCGATCTGATCGTCGGCCCCCGCAGCGAGAGCGCGATCGTCACCCTGGTCGAGCGCTCCACCCGCTACGTCATGCTGGGGCATCTGCCCGGCGGGCATACGGCCGAGGAGGTCCGCGACGTGCTGGTGCCCTTGATCCAGACCCTGCCCGGGCACCTGCGCGGCTCGCTGACCTGGGACCAGGGCTGCGAGATGGCCGCGCACAAGCAGTTCACCGTGGCCACAGGCGTGCCGGTCTACTTCTGCGACCCGCACTCACCCTGGCAGCGCGGATCGAACGAGAACACCAACGGCCTGCTACGGCAGTACTTCCCCAAGAGCACCGACCTGTCCGTGCACAGCCCCGAAGACCTCGAACACGTCGCCCAGCAACTCAACGGCCGGCCCCGCAAAACGCTCGGCTGGAAAACCCCAGCCGAGCGCCTGCGTGATCTACTGACGAGCACGTAGACCGTCAGGTGTTGCGAGGACCCCAAGAATCCGCCGAATCCGGTGCGGGGCACATCCATGTCGTGCGCGGCCGGCGGCCGGCGGCCGGCTCAGCGGGTGGAGGGGCCCGGGGAGGGGGCGCCCGGGCCGCGGTCGTCCGCGAGGACCTCGTACCCGGAGGGCTGACCGGCGTCCGCCGACTGGACCGTCACACCGACGCCGATCACCAGAGCCGCCGCGAAGATCCCGACCAGTCCAGCCAGCTTGCTGCGCATGTGTTGATCCCCCTGGTTGCGTACCCGGTGTGCGGTTCCCGTGTGGTGCGGTGGCCGCTCTCGACAAGACACAGACTGGCCGAGGCCCTTACCGGTCCGTTCCCCTCTCGATACCGCTCGCGGGAACGGGCCGGGAAGGGCCGTTCCCGGCCCGTTCCCGCCCCGGCTCCATGGCCGCCGCGATCCGCGATCCCCGTGCGCTGACCAGCACGTCCGTCCGCGTGGCGCCCGATTCGTACCCGGCCAGATCCAGCAGGGCCCGCACCGTCGCGCGGATCCCGGCCTGCTCCGTCTCGTGCAGCGGTACGGCGTTCCCCTCGGGGGTGATGCCGGCGACGAGGTGCATGCCGTCCACGGTCAGCGTCTCCACATGGAACTTGGCTCCCGTCAAGAGCTCTTCGACGAGATAGGGGGCCGAATGCCGGGCGGTGACCGCCTGTTCGGCCCACCGGTCGAGTCCGGGCCGGTCGTGCACCGGAACGGTCCACCAACAGCCCGCCTTGTCGGCCGACTTGATGACCACCGGCAGGGGGAAGTGCTCGGCCAGTGAACGCGCCTCGGCGACGGACCTCGCCTCCTCGGCGCGTACGTCCGAGGTCCGGCTCTCGTTGAGGATGCGCCGGATCGTCACCGCGTCCGGCAGCGGGCCCGAGGGGGTCTCCCGCCCCGCGGACAGTTCCCGCAGGACTTCCCCGGCGGCGGCCGCCGCCCCGCTGTCGAGACCCCTTTCGAGATCGCTCGCGAGGTACAGGACGTGCCCGATCCCGTGCGTGAGGACCGTGTCCGTCAACAGGGTGCGCAGCGCGGCCGTGTCGCCGAAGTCCACCCGGAGGAGACGTTGCGGGGGCAGCTCGGGGGGAAGTCGTGCGTCCGGTGGCCACGGGCCCGGATCCGACACCACCCACACGTCCAGACCCGCCACGACCGCAGCGCGTACGAGCCCTGGTCCGGGCCTGACCAGGACGACCCGCTCCGCGGACTGTCTGATGATCACAGAATTCTCCTCCATCGTGTCCCACGATGCTGCCGCCGTGCGTTCCCGGTCCCCTCCCGTCACGTTCCCGGCCGCCGGGGGCGGCGTTCCACGGGCGCCGCGGGTCCCCCGGACGGCCCTGTCACAGGGCCACCCGGCGCCCCGTGTCCGACAGTGGAGGAAGGCACCGAGCCCAGGGGGGCACCATCACGCCGGAGGCGTACGCACATGGGACTCTTCGACTTCCTGAAGTCCGACAAGAAGAAGGCAGACGAGGCCGCCGAGAAGGCGAAGGAGCAGGTGGAGCAGCAGTCGGCCGCGCGGGCGACACCTCCCGCGAGCTCGGCGGCCGACGCCGCCGCGGCCACCAGGGCCGCCGCCGAGCGCATGGCGGCCTCCGCACCGCCCAAGCCCAAGCCGGGGCCCGCCCCCGCGACCCCGAGCCCGACGTCCGCCGCCCACAAGGCGGTGCCGGCCCCTCCCCAGCCGCACGCGATGCCGAAGCCCGGGCCCACGGCCGCCGCGCGGGGCGCCGCGCACACCCCTTCCCCCGCGTCGGCCGCGCACAAGGCCGTGCCCGCGGCCCCGATGCCCAAGGCGGCGGCCACCTCGAAGAAGCGCACCTACACCGTCAGGCCCGGCGACTCGCTCTCCGCGATCGCCCGCCGCGAGCTGGGCAACGAGGCCCGCTGGCGTGAGCTCTACGCCATGAACAGGGGCGTCGTCGGCTCCAACCCCGACCTGATCCGCCCGGGCATGGTCCTCACCCTCCCCGGCTGAGACCCGCACGCACACGCGGAAGGGGCCCGGATCCAGCAGGATCCGGGCCCCTTCCGCGTGTCTCAGCCCTGCGTGTCGTCCGAAGCCGAGCCGGTCTCGCGCTCCTTGGCCGCGAGCTCGTCGTCGAAGCTCGCCGGAGCGGCGTCCTGCGACGACAGCTCCGTGGCGGCCGGCGGCTCGACGAGCCAGTCCGGGTTCGACTGCTGGTCCCACCACTTCCACGCCGCGAAGGCGACGCCGGCCAGCACGCCGACGACCACCGCACCCTTGACCAGCCCCTTGTAGCGCTCCCGCCGCTCGTGGCGCCGCACCAGCTTCTGCACTTCCTTGGCCGACACCTGGCCGCGCAGCGCCGCGAACGCCGCCGCCGACCGCGAAGCGGCCTCCTCGGCCACCGGAGTGGCGGCCGCGATCGCACTCTCGATCCGCGGCTGGGTGTAGTCGGCGGCCTGCCGCGCCGCGATCCGGGTCTGGTGCACCGCCTTCGTCGCCGCCCGGTCCACGTTCGGCGGCACGTGTGCGCGCGCCGCCTTGAGCCGGGGCTGCAGATGGCAGTCGTAGGTCGTGCGCGCTTGCCGGGCGGCCGCGTCGGCCGCGTACGACACCTTGGGCGCCAGCAGTTCGTTGGCCTCTTGGGCGTAGTGCACCGCGGCGTCCCTGGCGGATTCCGCGTACGGTGCCACCACTTCCGCCGCGTGCAGGAAACTCTCCCTGGCGCTCTCGGCTGCCAGGCGCACGCTGTCCTTGCGGGTCACGGGATCCTCCTCCTCGGTGGCGGACACAGTTCACCTTTCCACCCTTTGTCGGATCATGCCTCTCCTATCGGCGACAGGCATGCGTGACAGGGCATACGGGTGGAGGATTTCAGTGCTGCGGAGCGCTCCGTGCGACCATCTGGACCGACAGTGATGACTATGGAAGGCAGATCCGTGGCCGAGAAGCTCTACGCCACCCTGAAGACCACCCACGGCGACATCGAGATCGAGCTGCTGGAGAACTTCGCTCCGAAGACCGTCCGGAACTTCGTGGAGCTCGCCACGGGAGCCCGCGAATGGACCCGGCCCACCGACGGCCAGAAGACCACGGACCCGCTGTACGACGGCACCGTCTTCCACCGCGTCATCAAGGGCTTCATGATCCAGGGCGGCGACCCGCTCGGGAACGGCACCGGCGGCCCCGGCTACCAGTTCGCCGACGAGTTCCACCCCGACCTGGCCTTCACCAAGCCGTACCTGCTCGCCATGGCCAACGCGGGCCCGGGCACCAACGGCTCGCAGTTCTTCATCACCGTGGCGCCCACCGCCTGGCTGACGCGCAAGCACACCATCTTCGGCGAGGTCACCGACCCGGCCGGCCAGAAGGTCGTGGACGCCATCGCAGGCAGCGCCACCAACCCGCGCACCGAGCGCCCCCTCGACGACGTGATCATCCAGTCCGTGGTCGTCGAGAAGCGCTGACGGCCCCGCGCGCCGGCCGGCCCCGGCCCGGCCCCGGGAACCTTTCCGCCCCGCCCGTCCGTCCTGCATGCGTATGAAGTGATGGGGCATACCGGACCGGCGGGGCACACCCCTGCCTCGCCGCTGATCGAGGGAACCGATGGACACCGACCGTCTGCCTGGCTGCTACCGCCACCCGGACCGCGACACGGGGATCAGCTGCACCCGCTGCGAGCGCCCCATCTGCCCCGAGTGCATGATCAGCGCCTCGGTCGGCTTCCAGTGCCCCGAATGCGTCCGCGAGGGTTCCGGCACCGGGCACCGGCCGACCGCGAACGCGCCGCGCACCCTCGCGGGCGGGGTGGTCGCCGCCGACCCCCACCTCGTCACCAAGATCCTCATCGGGATCAACGTCCTGGTGTTCCTGGTGGGCGCGATCAACCCGGCCCTGGTGGTCCAGCTGGAGCTGATCGCCCGGTACCGGGAGTTCGCCTACCTCGTCGGCCCCATCGAGGGCGTGTCCACCGGTGAGTACCACCGGCTGCTGACCTCGGTGTTCCTGCACACCGAGCTGTGGCACATCGCCGGCAACATGATCGCCCTGTGGGTCATCGGAGGCCCGCTGGAGGCGGCGCTGGGCCGGGCCCGCTATCTGGCGGTCTACCTGCTGTCGGGCCTGGGCGGCAGCGCCCTCGTCTATCTGATGTCCGCGCCGAACACGCCGACCCTCGGCGCGTCCGGCGCCGTCTTCGGCCTGCTGGGCGCCACGGTCGTCCTGGTCCGCCGGCTGCGGTACGAGATGCGGCCGGTCATCGTCATGGTCGTGCTGATGCTGGTGCTGACCTTCGTTCCGCTCGGCGGCATCAGCGTGTCGTGGCCGGCCCACGTGGGCGGGCTGGTGACCGGCGCCCTGGTGGGGCTGGGCATGCTCACGCCCACCACGGGCAGGACGCGCACACTCGTCCAGTGGGGGACCTGTGCGGGGGTGTTCCTGCTGGCCACGGCCCTTGTCCTGCTCCGTACGGCGGAACTCACCTGATCACACCGGCGTCAACTCTCCACAGAGTTATCCACAGATCTTCTGTCTTTTCCTCAGGTGTGGATGACGCTGTGGATAACTCATGGGGAGAGCTTCCGTCAGAGGCCGGGAGGTGCTACTTCCACTGCGTGGACACACCGAATCCCGCGGCGATGAAGCCGAAACCGACCACGATGTTCCAATTGCCCAGCGCCTCGATCGGCAGCTGGGTCTCGGTCACGTAGAAGACGACGATCCACGCGAGTCCGATCAGGAAGAACGCCAGCATGACCGGGGCGACCCAGCTGCGGTTCGTCAGCCGGATGCTCTGCGGCTGCCGGGTCGGCGGCGGCGTGTAGTCGTCCTTCTTGCGGATACGTGACTTCGGCACGAGGGGCTCTCCTGTCGATGCGCTGGGGACCTTGCCTGCCCCGGGCGTCCGTTAGCGTAGTGGACCTGTGGCGTTGAAGGAGAAGGGTACGTTGAGCAATTCCGACGACTCCTCCGCGGGTCCCCGTCGCCTGGCCAGACCGGCCCGGCTGCTGACAGCCGCCGTCTTCGCCCTGGCCGGGCTGCTCTTCGTCACCAGTTTCAACACTTCCAAGGGTACGAACATCCGGACGGACGCCTCGCTCCTCAAGCTGTCGGACCTCATCAAGGAGCGCAGCCAGGACAACGCGGAGCTGGAGCAGAGCACCGCGGTGGCCCGCCACCGGGTGGACGCCCTCGCCGACCGCGACGACGGCAGCACCAAGGCCGAGGACGCGAAGCTGGCCGCCCTGCGCGCGGCCTCGGGCACCGAGGAGCTGTCCGGCAAGGGCCTGACGGTCACCCTCAACGACGCCCCGCCGAACGCCACCGCCCGCATCCCCAACGTGCCCGAGCCGCAGCCCAACGACCTGGTGAT
This sequence comes from Streptomyces sp. NBC_01233, assembly GCF_035989305.1. NCBI lineage: Bacteria > Bacillati > Actinomycetota > Actinomycetes > Kitasatosporales > Streptomycetaceae > Streptomyces > Streptomyces sp. NBC_01233. Next base: position 4,665,131 of record NZ_CP108514.1, read on the forward strand.
CCACCAGCAGGACCTGCAGGCCGTGGTGAACGCCCTCTGGCAGGGTGGCGCCGAGGGCATCCAGGTCATGGACCAGCGGCTCATCTCCACGAGCGCGGTGCGCTGCGTGGGCAACACCCTGATCCTCCAGGGCCGCGTCTACTCGCCCCCGTACAAGATCTCGGCGGTCGGCGACCCGGGCGCGCTGAAGAAGGCCCTCGCCGCCTCGCCGGCCCTGCAGAACTACCAGCTGTACGTGAACGCGTACGGGCTCGGCTGGAAAGTGGACGAGCGCAAGGCGCTGACACTTCCCGGCTACTCCGGCACAGTGGACCTCCACTATGCGAAGCCGGTGGCTCCCACCCCGTGAGCGGGTCCGTCCCGACGTCGTACTGCGCCTGGTGGTACGGACGTTCAGCGAGGTGTGCCTGACGGCGGGAACGCTGATCGTGCTCTTCGTGGCCTACGTCCTGCTGTGGACCGGGGTCAAGGCCGACCGGGCCATGGACGGCGAGATGGCCGGGCTGCGCGACCGCTGGGCGGCGGCAGCCCCTGCGGCGGCGCCCGGGGCCGCGCCGCAGCCCGCACGGCCCACGCCGTCCGCGCAGCCGGCGCCCCCCGCCGAACCGGCGCCCCATCCCGCCGGCCGGGCCTTCGCCGAGATGTACGTTCCGCGCTTCGGCCCGGACTGGGTCAAGCCCGTCCTGGAGGGCACGGACCCCGAGCTGCTGAAGAAGGGGCTGGGCCACTACGCCGCCACCGCCCGCCTCGGCGCCACCGGGAACTTCTCGGTGGCCGGACACCGGCGCACCTACGGCGACCCCTTCAAGGACCTCCCCGAGCTGCGCAAGGGGGACGAGGTGATCCTCAAGGACGAGAGCACCTGGTACACGTACACCGTGCGGGGCGGGCCCCTGCGCACACTGCCGACCGAGGTGGGGGTGGTCTCCCCCGTCCCGGAGAAGTCGCCGTTCACCACGCCCGGCCGGTACCTGACCCTCACGACCTGCGATCCGGAGTGGGGCCACAGCCACCGGCTGGTCGTCTGGGCCGAGCTGACCGGCACCCGCCCCGTGGGGCAGGGCCGGCCGGAGGGTTTGTCCGGGTGACCCACCCCGTCGGGCCGCTGCCTTTAGTCTGTTCGCGTACCGCCCCCGCGGTGCGTTGAACGAATATGGACGAAAAGGAAACAGGCGGCATGTACGGCTGGATCTGGCGGCACCTGCCGGGCAACGCGTGGGTCCGCGCGCTGATCTCACTTGTACTGGTCCTCGCGGTGGTCTTCGTACTGTTCCAGTACGTCTTCCCGTGGGCCGAGCCGCTCCTGCCGTTCAACGATGTGACGGTGGACGAGGGATCGGGAGCCACTCCGTGAGCGCGCGCATTCTGGTTGTCGACAACTACGACAGCTTCGTCTTCAACCTGGTCCAGTACCTCTACCAGCTCGGCGCCGAATGCGAGGTGCTGCGCAACGACGAGGTCGAGCTCGCGCACGCGCAGGACGGTTTCGACGGCGTCCTGCTGTCCCCCGGGCCGGGCACGCCCGAGGAAGCGGGCGTCTGCATCGACATGGTCCGGCACTGCGCGCGGACGGGCGTTCCCGTCTTCGGCGTGTGCCTCGGCATGCAGTCGATGGCGGTCGCCTACGGAGGGGTCGTGGGCCGGGCGCCCGAGCTGCTCCACGGCAAGACCTCGCCCGTGATCCACGAAGGGCTGGGGGTCTTCGAGGGACTGCCGTCGCCGTTCACCGCGACCCGCTACCACTCCCTCGCCGCCGAGCCCGGCACCCTGCCCGACGCGCTGGAGGTCACGGCGCGCACCGAGGACGGGATCATCATGGGCCTGCGCCACCGGGAGCACGACGTCGAGGGCGTGCAGTTCCACCCCGAGTCCGTGCTGACCGAGTGGGGCCACCGGATGCTCGCGAACTGGCTGGTGCGGTGCGGTGACGCGGGCGCCGTGGAGCGCTCGGTGGGGCTGGCCCCGGTGGTGGGCAAGGCCGTCGCGTGACGACGGTCGCGCCGTCCGCGCCCACGGAGGGCCGGGCCGCGCGACGCAGGGCAGCTCAGGAGGCCGCGAAACGGGCCGCCAGACACACCCGGAGGCGGGGCGGACGGCGGCGCAGGCGGCCGGCGTCGGGCGGCCCGGTGGTCATCGCGAGCCGGCTGGGCGGAGAGCTGTTCATCACGACGGGGCTGGTGATGCTGCTGTTCGTCGCCTACCAGCTCTGGTACACGAACGTCGTGGCGGAGCGGGCGGCGAACGGGGCCGCCGGCTCGCTGCGCCAGACCTGGGAGCACCCGCCGGGCGGCGACGGGGCCGCGGCACCGCCGGTGACGGCCTTCGAGCCCGGCCAGGGCTTCGCCGTCCTCCACATCCCGAAGCTCGACGTGAAGGTCCCGGTGGCGGAGGGCATCAGCAAGCCCAAGGTGCTGGACCGGGGCATGGTCGGGCACTACGGCGAGGGTGCGCTGAAGACGGCGATGCCCTCGGACAAGCAGGGCAACTTCGCGGTGGCCGGCCACCGCAACACGCACGGCGAGCCCTTCCGCTACATCAACCGGCTGGTGCCCGGGGATCCCGTCGTGGTCGAGACCCGGGACGCGTACTACACGTACGAGATGACCTCGGCGCTGGCGCAGACACCGCCGACGAACGTGGCGGTCCTCAAGGCCGTGCCGGAAGGGTCCGGTTTCACCGCCGAGGGCCGGTACATCACGCTGACCACCTGCACCCCGGAGTTCACCAGCACCTACCGGATGATCGTATGGGGCAGGATGACCGGGGAACGGCCCCGCAGCCAGGGCCCGCCGCCCGCGCTGACCAGTTAAGGACGAATCAAGCAGTGTCTCGAGCCCGCCGCCGCGCCGCGGCCCCGCCCGCCGGCAACCGCAGTGTGCTCGCGGGATTCCTGAGCCTGCTGGGCGAGGTCCTGATCACGGTGGGCCTGGTGCTGGGCCTGTTCGTGGCCTACTCGCTGTGGTGGACGAACGTGCTCGCGGACCGGCAGGCCTCCGCGAAGGGCGACGAGGTCCGTCAGCAGTGGCAGACGCCCTCGCAGCCGGCGGGGCCCGGGGCGCTCGACACCAAGGACGGCGTCGGCTTCCTGCACGTACCGGCGATGAAGAACGGCGAGGTGCTCGTCAAGCCGGGCACGGCGCCGGACGTCCTCGACGACGGCGTGGCCGGGTACTACACGGAGCCGGTGAAGTCGGCACTGCCGTGGGACGAGAAGGGGAACTTCTCGCTCGCCGCGCACCGCGACGGACACGGGGCGAAGTTCCACAACATCGACAAGGTGAAGAACGGCGACGCGATCGTCTTCGAGACCCGGGACGCCTGGTACGTCTACAAGGTCTTCGCGGAGCTGCGCCAGACGTCGAAGTACAACACCGACGTGATCAACCCGGTCCCGAAGGAGTCGGGCAAGACCGCCCCGGGCCGCTACATCACGCTCACGACCTGCACGCCGGTCTACACCTCGAAGTACCGGTACATCGTGTGGGGCGAGCTCGTCCGAACGGAGAAGGTGGACGCGAAGCGGACGCCGCCGGCGGAGCTGCGCTGAGGAAGGCCCCTGGGGGCTCCTGAGGCGCCTCCTGAGCCCCGCGGGGCCCCACGGGGTCACTCGGGTCACGGGCGGTCCAGGGCGGGGCTCAGGAGGCCGCACAGCGGCGGGTACGGAAAAGGTCCGGCCCTTCCCCCGGTCGACGGGGAAGGGCCGGACCTCTTCGTGTTCGGCCGGTGCGCTAGCGGCGGCCGTTGCCTCCGGTCAGGCCGGAGATGATGCCACCGCCGTCCTGCTGGCCCTGCTGGGTGAAGACGTTGACGGCCTGGCCCGAGTTCACCGGGGTGCCGGGCGGCGGGCTGGTGCCGATCACGATCGCGTTGTCGTCCGTCGGGCCGGCGACGACGCCGACCCTCAGGTTGGCGCGCTGCAGCTCGTCCTTGTACTGGCCCAGGGTCCGGTTGGCGAAGTTCGGCACCACGGTCGCCGTCGAGGCCTTGGCGATGGTGATGTTCACCGTCTTGCCCACGTCGAGCTGCTGCCCCGCCGCGAACTGCTGGAGGATCACCGTGCCCGGAGCGACTCCGGGCTGGTCGGCCTCCGTCACGCTGCCGAGCTTGAGCCTGACCTCCTTGAGCGCCTTCTCCGCGTCGTCCTTGCTCTTGCCCTTGAGCTCCGGGACCACGGCCTTGGCCAGTTCCTTGGCGACCGTCAGCTTGATGACGGAGTTCTTCTCCGCCTCACCGCTCTTCGGGTCCTGCTCCAGCACGATCCCGGGGGTCTGGTCGGACTCCTCGGTCTTGCGCTCGACCTGGAAGCCCCTTTCCTTCAGGGTCTTCTCGGCCTCTTCGAACGAGAGCCGCGTCACGTTGGGGACCTGCACCCTGGGCGCGCCCGAGGAGACCGTCACCGTGACCGTGGAACCCTCGTCGACCTTGGTGTCGGCCGCCGGGTCCTGCTTGCAGACGTTGCCCTTGGGCTGGTCGTCGCAGGGTGCGTCGGCGCCCTTGACCACCTTGAGGCCGACGGCGTCGCCGCTCTTCTGCGCCCGTTCGAGGGTCTGGCCGACGAGCTTGGGCACGGCGGGCCGGTTGTCGGCGGTCTCGCTGAAGAGCGAGCGGCCGATGAGGATCGCGCCGACGAGGACGAGGATGCCGGCCGTCACGAGCAGGACCGTGGAGGCCTTGCTCTTCTTCTGCTGGCGGCGGCCCTGGCCCTGGTCGTATCCGCCGTGGCCCTGGTCGCCGTATCCGTAGCCGCCGTCGCCCGGGGGCATCGGGGGCATCATCGCGGTCTGGCCGCCTTCGGTGGCGCGCAGGGCGGTGGTGGGCTGGTCGTAGCCCGGCTGCCCGTATCCGTGGCCCTGGTCGGGGTAGCCGTAGCCGGCCGCGCCCATGGAGGCGGTGGCGGCGACGGGCTGGCCGTCGAGGCAGGCCTCGATGTCGGCGCGCATCTCGTCGGCCGACTGGTAGCGGTAATCGGGGTCCTTGACCAGGGCCTTGAGGACGATGGCGTCCATCTCGGGCGTGATCTCGGGGTCGAAGTTCGACGGAGGCTGCGGCTCTTCCCGTACGTGCTGGTAGGCGACGGCCACGGGGGAGTCGCCGACGAACGGGGGCCGCACGCTGAGCAGCTCGTAGAGCAGGCAGCCCGCGGAGTAGAGGTCGGAGCGCGCGTCGACCTGCTCGCCCTTGGCCTGCTCCGGGGAGAGGTACTGGGCGGTGCCGATGACGGCGGCCGTCTGCGTCATGGTCATGCCGGAGTCGCCCATGGCGCGGGCGATGCCGAAGTCCATGACCTTGACCTGGCCGGTGCGCGTCAGCATCACGTTCGCGGGCTTGATGTCGCGGTGCACGATGCCGGCCCGGTGCGAGTACTCCAGGGCCTGGAGGATGCCGATGCACATCTCCAGGGTGCGCTCGGGCAGCAGCTTGCGGCCGGAGTGCAGGAGTTCGCGCAGGGTGGAGCCGTCGACGTACTCCATCACGATGTACGGGATGGAGATGTTGTCAACGTAGTCCTCGCCGGTGTCGTAGACGGCCACGATCGCGGGATGGTTCAGCGACGCGGCCGACTGGGCCTCGCGCCGGAACCGGGCCTGGAAGGACGGGTCACGGGCGAGGTCGGCACGCAGGGTCTTGACGGCGACGGTACGGCCGAGCCGGGTGTCGTGGGCGAGGTAGACCTCGGCCATGCCACCACGGCCGAGCACGTGGCTCAGCTCGTACCGGCCGCCGAGGCGACGCGGCTCTTCCATAACGTTGCAGCCCTCTCCGTCATCCCGACCGCACCTGTGTGTGGTCCGGCGGTGTGCTGTTCGCGCAAAGGCTACCGGCCGATCGTCCGTGATCGGTTCGTGGCCACAGGCTGATACTGGACCGGTACCGTACGCTCGGATCCGGGCGGAATTCAGTGATGTGGGTCACTCCGTTCCGGCCCGTCACTGCTTGGTCACCCCTAGCCGTTGAGCACCGCTTCCATGACGGCCTTGGCGACGGGGGCGGCCAGGCCGCCACCGCTGATGTCCTCGCGCTCCGCGCCGCTGTCCTCGATGACGACGGCGACGGCGACGGGCGAGGACTTGTCCGCGTTCTCGGCGTAGGAGATGAACCAGGCGTACGGCCGCTTCTTGTTGCCCTCGCCGTGCTGGGCGGTGCCGGTCTTGCCGCCGACCGTCACGCCCGAGATCTTGGCCTTGGGGCCGGTGCCGTTCTGGACGACGTTGACCATCATCTGCTGGATCTTCTGAGCGTTGGCGGCGGACAGCGGCCGGCTCATCTCCTGCGGCTCGTGCTTCTCGATGACGTCCAGGTTCGGGGCCGTGAGATGGTCGACCATGTAAGGCTTCATCAGCTTGCCGTCGTTGGCGATCGCGGCGGTGACCATCGCCATCTGGAGCGGGGTGGCCGCGGTGTTGAACTGCCCGATGGAGCTCAGGGCATTGCCGTCCCTGGTCATCTTCTTGTCGTAGATGCTGGCGAACGCGCGGACCGGAATATCGACCTTGTCGTTGTTGAAGCCGAACTTCTCGGCCGTCTCCACCATCTTGTCGCGGGTGACCTTGTCGCCCAGGTTCGCGAAGACGGAGTTGCAGGAGACCTCCATGGCCTTGTTCAGGCTGGCCTTCTCGCAGCCCTTGGCGTGGTTCTCCATCGGGGTCTGGGTGCCGGGCAGGATGTACGGCTCGGGGGTGTCCGTCGGGTCGTCGATGTTCTTGACGACGTTGTTCTCCAGGGCCGCGGCCGCGGTGACCACCTTGAACGTGGAGCCCGGCGGATAGGTCTCGCGCAGTGCGCGGTTGACGAGCTTCTTGTCCTCGCTGTCCTTCAGCTCGACCCAGGCCTTCTCGTCGGCCTTGGAGTTGCCCGCGAAGCTGGAGGGGTCGTACGAGGGGGTGGAGACCAGGGCGAGGATGGCACCCGTGCGCGGATCGATGGCGGCGACCGCGCCCTTGTTCTTGCCGAGCGCCTCGAAGGCGGCCTTCTGGGCCGCGGGGTTGAGCGTGGTGACGACGTTGCCGCCCTGCTTCTTCTCCCCGGTGAACATGCCGATGGTGCGGTCGAAGAACAGCCGGTCGTCGTTGCCGGTGAGGATGCCGTCCTCGAGCGATTCGAGCTGGGTGGAGCCGAAGGCCTGCGAGGCGTAGCCGGTGACCGGCGCCCACAGCTCGCCTTCCATGTAGGTGCGCTTGAACCTGTAGTCGCTGCCGTCGGTGACCGCGGAGCCCGTGATCGGCGCGCCGTTGACGATGATGTTGCCGCGCTCGGTCGCGTACTGGGCGATCTGGACCCGGCGGTTCTCCTTGCGCGTGCTGAGTTCCTCGGCCTGGACGTACTGCAGCCAGTTCGTGCGGATCAGCAGGGCGAGGACGAGCAGCCCGCAGAACAGCGAGATGCGGCGCAGGGGCTTGTTCATGACGGGCGGACCACCTGGGTCATCTCGGAGTCGGGGGACGGGGCGGGGGCCGGGGCCGGGCGGCGTGCGGTGTCGCTGATCCGGATGAGGATGGCGATGAGGATCCAGTTGGCCAGGACGGAGGAACCGCCGGACGCGAGGAAGGGCATCGTCATGCCGGTGAGGGGGATGAGGCCCATGACCCCGCCGGCGACCACGAAGATCTGGAGCGCGAAGGCGCCGGAGAGACCGATGGCGAACAGCTTGCCGAACGGGTCGCGGGCCGCGAGGGCGGTGCGGACGCCCCGCTCGATGATGAGGCCGTAGATCAGGAGGAAGGCCATCACACCGGCGAGCCCGAGCTCTTCGCCGACGGTGGAGAAGATGAAGTCGGAGTTGGCGGCGAAGCCGATGAGGTCGGAGTTGCCCTGGCCCCACCCGGCGCCGAGGACGCCGCCCGAGCCGAAGCTCATGATCGACTGGCCGACCTGCTCGCAGGCGCCGGAGGTGACGTAGCAGGCGAAGGGGTCGAGCCAGGCGGTGACGCGGGCCTTGACGTGGCTGGCGGTGGCCCCGACGACGGTGGCACCGCCGACCGACATCAGCAGGCCGATGACGATCCAGCTGGTGCGCTCGGTGGCCACGTACAGCATGATCACGAACATGCCGAAGAAGAGCAGCGAGGTGCCGAGGTCGTTCTCGAAGACGAGGACGAGCAGGCTCATCGCCCAGATCATCAGGATCGGGCCGAGGTCGCGGCCGCGCGGCAGGTAGAGGCCCATGAAGCGGCGGCTGGCCAGCGCGAGCGCGTCGCGCTTCACCATGAGGTAGCCGGCGAAGAAGATCGCGATGACGATCTTCGCGAACTCACCGGGCTGGATCGAGAACCCGCCGACGCTGATCCAGATCTTGGCGCCGAAGACGTCGGCGCCGAGGCCCGGGATGACCGGAAGGATCAGCAGGATCAGGGCGCCGGCCATGGAGATGTACGTGAACCGCTGCAGGACGCGGTGGTCCTTGAGGATCAGGAGCACGGCGGCGAACAGGGCGATGGCCACCGCCGTGTACATCATCTGGCGGGGCGCCGACGGGGAGAAGGTGCCGAAGGACTTCTTCGCGAGGTTCTGCAGCCGCTCGGACTGGTCCAGGCGCCAGATCAGCACGAGGCCCAGCCCGTTGAGGAGCGTGGCCAGCGGCAGCAGCAGCGGGTCGGCGTACTTGGCGTACCGGCGCACGACGAAGTGCGCGATCCCGGCGAGGGCGCCGAGGCCGAGGCCGTAGAGCAGCATGCCGGGCGGCAGGGTGCCGTTGATCGCGAGGCCCACGTTGGCGTAGGCGAACATCGGGATGACCACGGCGAAGGCGAGCAGCAGGAGCTCGGTGTTCCGCCGGCTCGGCAGCTCGATGGCGCCGATGGTGGTCGTGTTGGTGACTACGCTCATGGTGTGGCAGGCCCCCTGCGCCCGCGTGTGACTGCTACTTCCCGCACAGGCCGACCAGCTGCTGCTCCTCGGGAGTCAGGCTGGGACCGGGTGTCGGAGTGTTCTGCGCCTCGGCGTTGCGGCGCTCTTCGTCCTTCTTGCAGGCGGAGGTCTGGACGCCGAGGTCGTCGAGCTTCCTCTTGGCGACGTCGAGGCTGCCTTCGCTGATGGTGGCCTCGACCAGCTTGCGCTTGAAGGGCGGCAGGTACTTCAGTTCGATGTCGGGGCGGTCGGTCTCCACCTTGGAGAGCTTCAGCGGGCCGAGCTTCGGGCTGATGCCGCGGAAGAGCGCGACGTGCTCGCCGTTCTTGCCGACGTAGAACTGGGTCTGGGTCCAGCGCCAGCCGGCGTACAGGCCGCCGCCGATGACACCGACGACGATGAGCAGGGTCAGCGTACGCGTGGTCCACTTGCGCCCTTTGCTGCGGCGCCTGCGGGGGTGGTCGTACGTGTCCTCGTAGCCGGAGTCGGCGTCGTAGCGTTCGGCTTCGCCGAAGCTGCCGTAACCGCCGCCGCCCTGGCCCTGCTCGGAGTACCCGTAGCCGGGGGCGTCGCCGCTGCCGGGGGGGCCGAAGGCACCGGCGGGCGGCGGGGACTGGCGGCCGAGGCCCGAGGCCCGGCCGGCCGGGGTCTGCATGGCGTTGCCGCCGTCGAAGAGCTGGTGCTGGTTCTCGGCGACCGCGCCGACGACCACCGGGGTGTCGCTGACCTGGGCGGCGAGGGTGTCGCCGCTGTCGGTGTCGAGGACGTCGGCGACGATGCAGGTGATGTTGTCGGGTCCGCCGCCGCGCAGCGCGAGCTGGATCAGGGACTGCACGGTCTCGCGGGGGCCGTGGTAGTCGGCGAGGGTCTCTTCCAGGGTCTGGTGCGAGACGACGCCGGAGAGCCCGTCGGAGCAGATCAGGTAGCGGTCGCCGGCGCGGACCTCACGGATGGAGAGGTCGGGTTCGACGATGTCGCCGCTGCCGAGCGCGCGCATCAGCAGCGAGCGCTGCGGGTGGGTGGTGGCTTCCTCTTCCGTGATGCGGCCCTCGTCGACGAGGCGCTGCACCCAGGTGTGGTCCTGGGTGATCTGGGTGAGGACGCCGTCGCGCAGCAGGTAGGCGCGGGAGTCGCCGACGTGGACGAGCCCGAGGCGCTGGCCGGTCCACAGCAGGGCGGTCAGGGTGGTGCCCATGCCCTCGAGCTGGGGGTCCTCCTCGACCATGACGCGCAGCTGGTCGTTGGCGCGCTGCACGGCGGTGGCGAGCGAAGTGAGGATGTCGGAGCCCGGGACGTCGTCGTCGAGCTGCACGAGGGTGGAGATCACCTCGGAGCTCGCGACCTCGCCGGCGGCCTGGCCTCCCATGCCGTCGGCGATCGCGAGGAGACGGGGGCCGGCGTAGCCGGAGTCCTCGTTCCCCTCGCGGATCATGCCCTTGTGTGATCCGGCGGCGAACCGCAGGGACAGACTCATGCGCACCTCGCCGGTCGGCTCCGGGTACAACCGGTCTCGAGCCACACTGCCCACCCTCCGGTCGGGAGCGCGCACGTGTCCGTGTCCTCGGTGGGACGGATCACCGCCGCGCGCTCGCTCCGCTCGCTCATTCTCGTACTACTTCCGCAGCTCGATGACGGTCTTGCCGATGCGGATCGGTGCGCCCGGCGGAATGGGCGTCGGGGTGGTCAACCGGGTCCGGTCGAGATACGTGCCGTTGGTGGACCCGAGATCCTCGACGATCCACTGGCCGTCACGGTCGGGATAGATCCTGGCATGGCGGCTGGACGCGTAGTCGTCGTCCAGCACGATCGTGGAGTCGTGGGCGCGGCCCAGCGTGATCGTCTGGCCGGCGAGGGCCACCGTGGTTCCCGTGAGGGTGCCCTCGGACACGACGAGCTTGGTGGGCGCACCGCGGCGCTGGCGCTGCTGCGGAGGCGCGGCCTGGCGGCCCGCCTGCTGCGGGGCGCCGGTGGCGCCGCCGCGGCGGGAGCCGCGCTGCGTCACTCTCGTTCCGAAGAGGTCGCTGCGGATGACCTGGACGGCCACGATGACGAACAGCCACAGAACGGCTAGGAAACCCAACCGCATGACCGTCAGGGTCAGCTCTGACATTGCCCCCGCTTCACCCTTCGGCTTGCCGGTAAATGATGGTGGTACTGCCCACGACGATCCGCGAGCCGTCGCGGAGCGTAGCGCGGGTGGTGTGCTGCCCGTCCACCACGATGCCGTTGGTGGACCCGAGATCCTGGATCGTCGAGGGCGTTCCGGTCCGGATCTCACAGTGCCGGCGGGATACGCCGGGGTCGTCGATCCGCACGTCGGCTTCCGTGCTTCGGCCGAGTACGAGCGTGGGGCGCGAGATCTGGTGGCGGGTGCCGTTGATCTCGATCCAGTGCCGCCGGGGACCGCCCGGGCCGGCCGCGGGGGCCGCTCCGGCGGGTCCGCCGGGGGCGGGACGCCGCGTGCCCGCGCCGCCGGGGGGCGGCGCACTGGGCATGGGCGGGGCGGCGACCGGCGGGTAGCCGTAACCGCCCTGCGGCTGGTTCTCCGGCGGGTAGCCGTAGCCGCCCTGCGGTGACGGCGGCCCTGCCTGCGGCTGGGAGGTGCTGGAGGCGAGGGTGCGGCTGCGGACCCGGTAGAGCCCGGTGTCGAGGTCGTCGGCCTTCTCCAGATGGACCTTGATGGGGCCCATGAAGCTGTAGCGCTGCTGCTTGGCGTAGTCGCGGACGAGGCCCGCGAGCTCGTCGCCGAGCTGCCCGGAGTAGGGGCTCAGACGGTCGTAGTCACCGGCGCTGAGCTCGACGATGAAGTCGTTGGGGACGACGGTCCGCTCGCGGTTCCAGATGGTGGCGTTGTTGTCGCACTCCCGCTGGAGGGCTCCGGCGATCTCCACCGGCTGGACCTCCGACTTGAACACCTTGGCGAAGGTGCCGTTCACCAGACCTTCGAGTCGCTGCTCGAACCGCTTCAGAACTCCCATGGGGCACCTCCTCCGTCGTTGTCGCCCTGTACTGCTTACTGATCGTATCCACGCGTGGCGGATTCGGGTGGTTCCCCATCGCTCCTGTGAGGACGAGTGTTGGTCCTCACAAGGGATCGTAGGGGCGCCGCAGGAACAGTGTCCCGCACCGGGACCGGAGTGCGGGAGGGGCCCGTCCGACGAGGGGTGCGGGGGTGCCGGGAAAGCGATGTGAAACCACCCCGCCCACCGTGCTAATGTTTCGACGTCGCCAGGGGAACGGCCCGAAAGGGAAGAACCACTGGGACGCTGCTCGGGCGAGTGGCGGAACGGCAGACGCGCTGGCTTCAGGTGCCAGTGTCCTTCGGGACGTGGGGGTTCAAATCCCCCCTCGCCCACATCGACGAGACGGTCGTCACTGCGAAAGCGGTGGCGGCCGTTTCGTGTTTCCCCGCCCCTGCGGCATGTGTGACGTACGTCCCTCCCGAACGCGCCTGACGTGCGGCCTTGCCGGCCGACCCGATCGACTTGATCAACTGTCCGCATGGCGAGACCAGTTGCGGCCGGCGGAGCCGCGCGGACGGGCGGACGACTTTCGTCGCGGCGGGTGCGACGAAAGAGGGCGGTCGGGCGGGGCGTCGGCTGTCTAGGGTCGGTCGGGTGGATGTGACGGCGAAGACGCGTGCGGGCTGGGACTGGCTGAGGGGGCCGGAGCCGTGGACCCGGCGGATGCTGGTGGCGGACCTGGCGGTCGGCGGTGTGCTGGCCATCCTCGGCCTGGGCGTCGACGAGCTCAGCGGCGGGTCCGGTCGGCGGATGCTCGTGGGCTCCGTGGTCGTGGTGGCGCTGACGCTGATGCGCCGGCGGCTGCCGGGGACCGCGCTCGTGCTCGCCTCGGCGGTGGGCGCCCTCCTCCCGGGGACGTTCTTCATCACGCCCCTGCTGGCCTGGTCGGCGGGGCGGCGGATCGTCGGGGTGGGCCGGGCCGTGGCCGCCTTCGCGCTGGCCTTCGTCGCGGCGGTCGGCGCCAGCGTGGCGGACCAGTCGGCGCAGATGCGGCCGCTGCTGGTGATCGTGTTCTCCACGCTGATGTTCCTGGCCATGATCGTGATGCCCGGTCTGGCCAGCCGGTACTGGTCGCAGCGGCGCACCCTGCTGCGGGCGCTCCACGAGCGCAACGGACAGCTGCTGCGCGAGCGGGCCATGGTCGCCGGGCAGGCGAGGCTGCGCGAGCGGCAGCGCATCGCCCAGGACATGCACGACAGCCTGGGGCACCAGCTGGCCCTGATCTCCGTGCACACCGGGGCGCTGGAGGTGGATCCGGAACTGACCGGCCGTCAGCGCGAGGCGGTGGGCGTGCTGCGGCAGGCCTCGGTGTCCGCGATGCACGAACTGCGCGAGGTCGTCGGCATCCTGCGCGACGGCGTGGAGGCGCCCGCACCGGTCGAGGAGGCCCAGCCCGCGGCGCGCGGCGTGGCCGGGATCCCGGGGGTCGTGGAGGCGGCGCGGGGCTCGGGCACCGACGTACGGCTGACCACGTCGGGGCAGCCGAGGCCGCTGGTCGCGGCGTGCGACCACGCCGCGTACCGGATCGTCCAGGAGGCCCTGACGAACGCGTACAAGCACGCTCCGGGGGCGCCGATCGCCGTCGAGCTGCGGTACGAGGACGACTCGCTGGTGGTGGAGATCGCCAACGGGCCGGCGGCCGGTCCGGCGGACGTCGAGGTGGTCTCGGGCGGGCAGGGCCTGACGGGGCTGCGCGAGCGGGCGCGGCTGGTCGGCGGGATGGTGCACGCGGGCGCCACCGAGGGCGGCGGGTTCCGGGTGGCCGGGGTGCTCCCGTACGGGACCGAGCCGGCCGGGGTCGAGGACGTGGCCGACGACTTCGGGCAGCGGGCCCATGCACAGACGCACGCGCAGGCCGGGGGGCGGGGGCCGGCCGGGGAGCAGCCGATGGACTGGGCGGCGGTGGACCGGGAGCTGGCCGTACGGGTGCGCAGCCGGACCGGCGGCATCGCGGTGGGCTGCGGGATCGCCTTCGCGGCGGTGGTGCTGCTGGTGATCGTGCTCGGCGCCGGGGCGGTGCTGCTGGCGGACTCGGCGGGCGACGCGATGATCGGCCGGGACGAGTTCGACGCCGTGCACGTGGGCGAGCCGGAGGCGTCCGTCCGCGACCGGCTGCCGAGCGGCGAGAGCTTCATGACGGCGGGGGCGGTGCGCAAGGGGCCGGCCAGGCCGCCGGGCTCGGAGTGCCTGGCCCTGCTGGCCGAGGAACCGTCGGGAAGCTGGAGCACGGACCTGGTTTTCCGGTTCTGCTTCAAGGACGGCAAGCTCGTCGACAAGCAGGTCTACGAGGTCAAGCAGTAGGAGCACGGGTGACAGCCGAAGTGATCAGAGTGGTGATCGCCGACGACGAGCCGCTGATCCGGGCCGGGATCAGGATGATCCTGACCTCGGCGCCGGACATCGAGGTCGTCGCGGAGGCGGCGAACGGCCGGGAGGCGGTGGAACTGGCCCGCTCGCACGCGCCCGACGTGATGCTCCTCGACATCCAGATGCCGGTGATGGACGGGCTGACCGCACTGGGGGAGCTGCGGCGGGCCGTGCCGCAGGTGCGCGCGCTGATCCTGACCACCTTCGGTGAGAAGGAGAACGTGCTGCGGGCGCTGGGCCAGGGCGGCGCGGGATTCCTGCTGAAGGACTCGGCGCCGGGCGAGCTGATCGGGGCCGTCCGGGCCGCCGCGTCGGGGGACGCGTACCTCTCGCCGGGGGCCACCCGGCACGTGGTGGACCAGCTGGCGTCGGGGAAGGCCGCCGTGCGCGGCGAGGAGGCCCGGCGTCAGGTGGCGGCGCTGAGCGAGCGGGAGCGCGGTGTGCTGGCGCTGCTCGGCGAGGGACTCTCCAACGCGGACGCGGGCCGGCGGCTGCACATGAGCGAGGCGACCGTGAAGACCTACGTGAGCCGGATCCTGGCGAAGCTGGGCTGTGAGAACCGGGTCCAGGCCGCCTTGCTGGCCAGGGACGCCGGGCTGTAGATACGGTCAGCCCGTTCGAAACAGCGATCGATTGAACGGGTGGGGGCGGCGCCGATGGCGGCGGTAGCGGGGCAGCGGATTCCGGACGTGGCGGGCTTCGCGCCGCGGGTGGCTGCGGGTTCGCCCAAGGAGGAGGGCAAGGCGCTGCGCGTGCGCGTGCCGCGGTCGGCGCACGCCGCCTTCGTGGCGCCCGCCGGGCGGCCGGACGCGGTCCGGGCGGTGGAGGAGTCCAATGCGGGGCGGGTCGCCGAGCTGACTCCCATACGGGTGGGCCGGATGGCCGCGAACCCCTTCGCGTTCCTGCGCGGGGCGGCCGGGCTGATGGCCCACGACCTGTCGGGCGGCCCCGTGACCGGGGTCGGCGCGCAGATCTGCGGTGACGCCCACGCGGCGAACTTCGGCCTGTACGGGGACGCCCGGGGGCGGCTCGTGATCGACCTGAACGACTTCGACGAGACCGTGTTCGGCCCGTGGGAATGGGACGTCAAGCGGCTGGCGACCTCGCTGGTGCTGGCCGGCCGGGTGGCCGGCGCGGACGAGGACACCTGCCGGGCGGCCGCCCTCGACGCGGTGGGCGCCTACCGGCGGACCATGCGGCTGCTGGCCAGGCTGCCCGCCCTCGACGCGTGGAACGCCATCGCGGACGAGGAGCTCGTCTCGCACACCGACGCCCGCGATCTGCTGGGCACGCTGGAGCGGGTCTCGGTGAAGGCCCGCAACAACACCTCCGCCCGGTTCGCCGCCAAGTCGACGGTGACCGGGCCGGACGGCGCTCTGCGCTTCGTCGACGCGCTGCCCGTGCTGCGCCGCGTCGGTGACGGGGAGGCGGCGGCCGTGGCGGCCTCGCTCGGCTCCTACCTCCGGACGCTGCAGGGCGACCGGCTGCCGCTGCTGGCCCGGTACGCGATCCAGGACGTGGCCTTCCGCGTGGTCGGGACCGGGAGCGTCGGCACCCGCTCGTACGTGGTGCTGCTGCTGGACCACCGGGGCGAAGCGCTGGTGCTCCAGGTGAAGGAGGCACGGCCCTCGGTGCTGCTGCCGCACCTGCCCGCACTGGGCTTCACCTCGCCGCCCGAGGAGCACGAGGGCCGCCGGGTGGTCGCCGGGCAGAAGCGGATGCAGGTGGTCTCCGACATCATGCTGGGCTGGACCACGGTGGAGGGCCGGCCGTTCCAGGTGCGGCAGTTCCGCAACCGCAAGGGCAGCGTGGACCCGGCGGCGCTGGCCGTCGACCAGATCGACGACTACGGGCGGATGACCGGCGCCCTGCTGGCCCGGGCGCACGCGCACAGCGCCGACCCGAGGCTGCTGGCCGGCTACTGCGGCAAGAACGAGGAGCTGGACGAGGCGGTGGCGGCCTTCGCGGTGGCCTACGCCGACCGGACCGAGGCCGACCACGCCGACCTGGTGGCGGCCGTGCGGTGCGGGCGGATCGCCGCGGAAGCCGGGGTTTAGGTCGTCTCTTCGGAAGGGACGGCCCGGGACCGTGCCGGTCGTCCCTCCCGAAGGGACGGCGCAGGACCGTGCCGGACCGCGGCCCGCGCGGGCGATGTCCCTTCCCCGGCCACCGCCGGGAAGTGCCCCCGGTGAAGACGTCGCCCGCGCGGGCGGGCCGTAGGCTGGCCGGGTGAGCGAGCAGACCGAGCAGCCCGAGCAGACAGTCCCCGGTGGTTCCGGCGACTCCTCCACCGGTGAGGAGCGCCCCGAGGCGCGCCTGGAGCGGGCCGTACGGGCCGCCGAGCAGGCGCTGATCGAGTTCGAGATCGCGGTGGAGACCTTCCGCGTGGAGGTGGAGAACTTCTCCCGCCTGCACCACCAGAAGCTCGGCCCCATGTACTCGAGGCTCGACGAGCTGGACGCGCTGATCGCCGAGGCGAAGGCGGCCCGCAGCGGGGATCGCGACGATCTGCGCCGGGCCAAGGAAGCGCGCGCACTGGTCATGCCGATGCCGGGGGTGGACGAGCTGTTCCACGACTGGCTGAGCTCGGACGGGATCTCCGACGACGCCTCCGCGATGCTCACCGACCGGCCCGTGCGGCCGCCGGAGCGGGTGCGGCCCTCGGAGGAGGTGCGCCGCCTGTACCGCGAGCTGGTCCGCCAGGCGCATCCCGACCTCGCCCAGGAGGAGGCGGAGCGGGAACGGCGCGACGCGTTCATCGCGCGGGTCAACGCCGCGTACGGGCGGGGCGACGAGGGGCTGCTGCGCGAACTGGCCGAGGAGTGGGCGGCCGGCCCGGCCCCGGAGGCGGCTGCCCCGAGCGAGAGCGAGGAGCTGTACGCCCGGCTGGAGTGGCTGGCGCAGCGCAAGGAGCTGCTGGCGCTGGTGGCCCGGGAGCTGGAGGACAGTGCGATCGGGTCGATGCTGAGGATGGCGCCCGATGATCCGGACCGGCTGCTGGAGGAGATCGCGGAGCAGCTGCTGGCGCAGGTTTCCGAGCGCGAGGCGGAACTGGCGGCCGCGCTCGCCGCGGAGTGAGCGGGCCGGCTGGTGTCGGCTGGTGCCGGCTGGTGCCGGCTGGTGCCGGCGGGGCTGAATGCGCCCGTCGGATAGGTTGGAAGGACCATCTGCGATGAGAGAAGGCGACGTATGAACTTCGGACCGCTTCCCTCGGTGGACGCCGCCGCGGTGCCCTCCGAAGGCTTTGTCCTCGACGTCCGTGAGGACGACGAATGGGCGGCCGGTCACGTCGAGGGCGCCCTGCACATCCCGATGAGCGACTTCGTCGCCCGCTTCGGTGAGCTGACGGAGGCCGTCGACGACGGCCGCCGGGTGTACGTGATGTGCCGGGTCGGCGGGCGTTCCGCGCAGGTCACCCAGTACCTGGTGCGCCAGGAGATCGACGCCGTGAACATCGACGGCGGGATGCAGGCCTGGGACGGTGCCGGACGCCCGATGGTGACGGACAGCGGGAGCCCGGCCTTCGTGCTGTAGCCCCTGCTCAGCCGAGGGGGTGGGCGGCCAGCAGGTCGCCCAGGGCCTCCTCGTGCGCGGCGGCCGGGCCGAGCTGGAGTTCCAGCTGCTTGGCCCAGGCGTGGTAGCGGTGCAGCGGGTAGTCGGTGTCGGCGCCGAAGCCGCCGTGCAGGTGCTGGGCGGTCTGCACGACCCGGCGTACGCCCTCCGAGGCCCAGATCTTGGCGACCGCGACGTCACCGGAGCTCGGCAGTGGACCGCCGGCGCCGCCGGTCGAGGCGTCGAGCCGCCAGGCGGCCTGCCACAGGGTGACCTCCATGGCGCGCAGGTCGATGTAGCGGTCGGCGGCCTGGACGGCGACGGCCTGGAAGGTGGCCACCGGGAAGCCGAACTGCTCGCGCTTGCCGGTGTACTGGCTGGTCATGGTGAGGACGCCCTCGCCGAGCCCGAGGGCCAGTGCGCAGGTGCCGGTGGCGAGGAGCCGGCGGAGCCGCTCCCAGGCTTCCGGGGCGTCGATGAGGTGGGCGGCGTCCACCCGTACGCCGTCCAGGGCGAGTTCGGCGAGCCGCTCGCCGCTGGTGGAGACCTGCTCGGCCAGGGCGAGGCCCTCGGCGGTGCGCGGGACGAGCGCGAGGACGGCGTCGCCCTCGCCGGTGTGGGCCGGTACGGCGATCCAGTCGGCGCTCTGCGCCCAGGGGACGGCGGTCTGCGTGCCGTCCAGGATCCAGTCGGCGCCTTCGCGGCGGGCGGTGACGGCGAGTTCGGCCGGGTCGTGGCCGGAGCGGCCGTGTGCGGCGGCGGTGAGCACGAGCGTGCCGCGTCCGGCGGCGGGCAGCAGGGCGTCGGCCAGTTCGCGGCTGCCGTGGGCCTGGACGGCCATGGCGGCGGCGCAGTGCTCCAGCAGCGGTACCCGTGCCAGCACCCGGCCCGCCTCGCGCAGCACCAGGCACAGGGCGATGGCGTCCAGGCCGGCGCCGCCGTGCTCCTCGGCGAGGACCAGGCTCAGCAGGTCGGAGCCGGCGAGCCTGGCCCACAGTGGCCGGTCGAAGTCGTCGGCGACGGCGCCCGGGGTGAGCGCGGGGCTGGGCACGCCGTCGGGTGCGACGTCCGCGAACACGGCCCTGGCCGCCTCGACGGCGGCCTGCTGCTCCTCGGTGAAGGTGAAGTCCACTGCCTGTCCTCCCGCGCGCGTTCAGGTCTGACGGTGCGTCAAGATAGAACACGCTCTGGAAATTGGACAGAGGAACTCCCTAGCGGTCGAAGTCGATCTCCACTTCCTCCGTCAGCGGGTGCGACTGGCAGGCCAGCACGAACCCGGCCTCCGTCTCCTCGGATTCCAGTGCGAAGTTCCGGTCCATCCGGACCTCGCCCGACACCAGGAACGCCCGGCAGGTGCCGCAGACCCCGCCCTTGCACGCGTACGGGGCGTCCGCGCGGTTGCGCAGCACCGCGTCCAGCAGGGATTCCCCGTCCTGGACGGGCCAGGTGCCGGAGCGCCCGTCGAGCCGCGCGGTGACCCGCCCCTGCGGGGCGGCCGCCGAGGCCGCCGTACGGGCCGGCGCCGTGGGCTCCTCGACGTGGAAGATCTCCTCGTGCACCCGGGTCCGGACGACGCCGAGCACGCTCAGGGCCCGCTCCGCGCCCTGCACCAGACCGTAGGGGCCGCACAGGAACCAGCCCGTCACCTCCGCCACCGGAAGCAGCGCGGGCAGCAAGGCCGCCAGCCGCTCCTCGTCCAGCCGCCCGGAGGGCAGCCCCGACTCCTGCTCCTCCCGGGAGAGGACCGTCACCAGCTGGAACCGCGCCGGGTACCGGTCCTTGAGGTCGGCGACCTCCTCCAGGAACATCGTCGAGGCCGCCGTACGGTCGCTGCGCACGAGGCAGAAGCGGGCGTCGGGCCGGGCGGCCAGCAGGCTCGCGGCGATGGAGAGCACGGGCGTGATGCCGCTGCCGCCGACGATCGCCGCATAGTGCCCCGAGGCCGGGGCGGCGGCGGGCTCCAGCACGAACCGGCCGGCCGGGACCATCACGTCGAGGACGTCCCCGGCCGCGATCTCCTTGTGGGCGAAGGTGGAGAACTCCCCGCCCTCCACCAGCCGCACCCCGACCCGCAGCTCCGCCGGGCCCGGGCCGTCCGGCACCGGGGCGGTGGAGCAGATCGAGTAGGTGCGGCGGACCTCGGTGCCGCCCTCGGGGGCGGCGCGGCGCAGGGTCAGGTGCTGGCCGGGGGCGTGCCGGTACTCCTCGCGCAGTTCCGCGGGAACCCGGAGGGTCAGCGCCACCGAGTCGTCGGTGAGCCGGTCGACAGCCGCCACCGTCAGCGGGTGGAACGCGCCGTGGCGGGGGGCGGCCATCTAGAGCTCCTTGAAGTGGTCGAACGGTTCGCGGCAGGCGGTGCAGCGGCGCAGCGCCTTGCATGCGGTGGAGGAGAACCGGCTGAGCAGTTCGGTGTCGGTCGATCCGCAGTTCGGGCAGCGGACCGACAGGGTGAGCGGGACCGGTCCGCCGGCCGCGTGCGGGCGGGGCGGGGCGATGCCGAACTCGGCGAGCTTGCGGCGGCCCTCGGCGCTGATGTCGTCGGTCGACCAGGCGGGGGCGAGCACGGTGGTCACCCGCACCTCGGGGATGCCGTGGCCGGTCAGGACCCGCTCGATGTCCGCCGACATGGCCTCGATGGCCGGGCAGCCGGTGTAGGTGGGCGTGAGGGTGACCTCGGCATGGCCGTCCTCGTGCATCCGCACGCCGCGCACCACGCCGAGCTCGCCGAGGGTGAGCACGGGCAGCTCGGGGTCCGGGACGGAACCGGCCAGCTCGGCCAGCTCCGCCTCCAGGCGGGTCACTCCGGCGTCGGTGGTCACCATGACGCCCCCGGGTGGCTGCGGTGCAGGTGCTGCATTTCGGCGAGCATCCGCCCGAACGGTTCGGTGTGCAGGCCCTGCCGGCCGGCTCCGGCCGCCCAGGCGCCGGTGCGCGGCCCCTCGGGCAGGGCGAGACCGGCCCGCTCCAGTACGCCGGTCAGCGCGGTCAGCCAGCGCTCTTCCAGGGCGGCCCAGTCCACGCCGTCGATCCCCTCGACCGGCTGGAACATCTCCCCGGTGTACTTCCACAGGGAGTCCAGGGCGGTCCGCATGCGGAGCCGGCTCTCCTCGGTGCCGTCGCCGAGCCGCAGGGTCCACTGCTCGGCGTGGTCGCGGTGGTACGCGGTCTCCTTGACGGCCTTGGCCGCGAGCGGGGCGAACGGGCCGTCCCCGCGGGCCAGCTCCCCGTAGAGCTCGTGCTGGTGGAAGGAGAAGTAGAGCTGGCGGGCGATGGTGTGGGCGAAGTCGCCGTTCGGCTGCTCGACCAGCTGGAGGTTGCGGAAGGAACGCTCCTCGCGCAGGTAGGCCAGCTCGTCCTCGTCGCCTGCCATGGACAGCAGGATGCGGGCCTGGCCGAGCAGGTCGAGGGCGATGTTCGCCAGGGCGACCTCCTCCTCCAGGACGGGGGCGTGCCCCGCCCACTCGGCGAGGCGGTGGGAGAGGACCAGCGCGTCGTCGCCGAGCGCCAGAGCCGCCGCGGCGGTGGTGCCGGTGGTGCTGGTCGTGCCGGTGCCGGTGTCCGTGCTGGTCACAGGTGGCTCACCCCCTCCGGGATGTCGTAGAAGGTCGGGTGCCGGTACGGCTTGTCGGCGGACGGGGCGAAGAACGGGTCCCGCTCGTCCGGCGAGGAGGCGGTGATCTCGGTGGAGGGCACCACCCAGATCGAGATTCCCTCACCGCGCCGCGTGTAGAGGTCGCGGGCGTTGCGCAGGGCCATCTCCGCGTCGGGGGCGTGCAGGCTTCCCGCGTGCGTGTGCGAGAGGCCGCGGCGCGAGCGCACGAAGACCTCCCACAGGGGCCAGTTCTGCGTCATACCCGTGCCTCCTCGTTCTGTTCGGCGTTCGCCGCCGCTTGCCTTGCCGCCTGCTTGTCCGCATACGCCGCGGCCGCGTCGCGCACCCAGGCGCCTTCCTCGTGGGCCGTGCGCCGCTGGCCGATCCGCTGCTCGTTGCAGGGGCCGTTGCCCTTGAGCACGTCCCAGAACTCGGCCCAGTCGATGGCGCCGAAGTCGTGGTGCCCGCGCTCCTCGTTCCACTTCAGGTCCGGGTCGGGCAGGGTCAGGCCGAGGGACTCGGCCTGCGGGACGGCGATGTCCACGAACCGCTGGCGCAGCTCGTCGTTCGAGTGGCGCTTGATCCGCCAGGCCATCGACTGCGCCGAGTGCGCCGACTCGTCGTCCGGCGGGCCGAACATCATCAGCGAGGGCCACCACCAGCGGTTCACCGCGTCCTGCGCCATCGCGTGCTGGGCCTCGGTGCCCTGCGAGAGGGCGAGGAGCAGCTCGTACCCCTGGCGCTGGTGGAAGGACTCCTCCTTGCAGATCCGGACCATGGCGCGTGCGTAGGGCCCGTAGGAGCAGCGGCAGATCGGCACCTGGTTGGTGATCGCCGCGCCGTCCACGAGCCAGCCGATCGCGCCGACGTCCGCCCAGGTCAGGGTGGGGTAGTTGAAGATCGAGGAGTACTTCTGCTTCCCCGAGTGCAGCTTGTCGAGCAGCTCGTCGCGGCTGGTGCCGAGCGTCTCGGCCGCGCTGTAGAGGTACAGCCCGTGGCCGGCCTCGTCCTGCACCTTGGCCATCAGGATCGCCTTGCGGCGCAGCGAGGGCGCGCGCGTGATCCAGTTGGCCTCGGGCTGCATGCCGATGATCTCGGAGTGGGCGTGCTGTGCCATCTGACGGACCAGTGAGGCGCGGTACTCGTCGGGCATCCAGTCGCGCGGCTCCACGCGCTCGTCCGCCGCCACGGCCGCGTCGAACGCCGCCGCGAGCTGTGTGCCCAGGTCAGCAGTCATGTCCGTCCCGTCCGTCCTGTCTGCCCCGAGGGCCGTGTCCGGTCCCGTCTCCGGGGTCACTGCCACCATTCCGGCCCCTTGTCAGTGTCTGCCGTCCGCCCGACCGACCGATCGTTCGGTTCATCCGCTTCAATGGTGAGACGGCGGCCCGTAGGGTGTCAACCTCTGTGGTCAACCCTGTGGACGCCGGACGATCGGGGCGGGATGGATTCGAACGGGCACGAGCTCGCCGAAGAGGCCGCTCCGCCACCGTCCCGGGCGCCCGGAATAGCCGGTCTGTCCACCCCGTACCGCGTCGTGACGGCCCTGGCCCTGGGGGCGGTCGCCGTGGCCGCCTGTGCGCACCTCGCGTTCGTCTTCCTGCACGTGGCGCCGTCCAACACGGTCAGCAAGCAGCACGCGCGGACGATCGACGGCTGGATCTATCCCGAGTTCGAACAGAACTGGAAGCTCTTCGCCCCCAATCCGCTCCAGCAGAACATCGCCGTGGAGGCGCGCGCGCAGGTGCGGACCGCCGCCGGCGAGCTGATCACCACCGACTGGCGCGACCTGAGCGCCGAGGACACCGCCGCCATCCGGCACAGCCTGCTGCCGAGCCACACCCGGCAGAACGAGCTCCGCCGGGCCTGGGACTTCTTCACCGGCTCCCACGACGAGGACGACAAGCCGACCGGAGAGCGCGGCGAGCTCTCCGAGGAGTACCTGCGGCGGATCGCGGTGAACCGGCTCTCCCCGCAGCACCCGGGCGGGCACATCCTGCGGATCCAGATGCGATCGGCGACGACGGCGGTGCCCGCGCCGAAGTGGAGCACCGAGACCACCGACACCCAGACCTACTACCGGGAGCTGCCGTGGTGGACGGTGTGACGCGGGCCCGGGCGGCCCTCGGGCGTGCGGCCGCGCAGGTCACCGGGCAGGCGCTCGGCCCGTACCAGAGCGCCGTGGTGCGCATCGGCTTCGCCGGGACCTGGCTCTTCTTCCTGCTGTGCGAGTTCCCCGTCCGCGCGGAGCTGTACGGGCCGGACGGGCCGTGGAGCTGGCGCCTCGCGGAGCGGCTGACCGACTCCAACGGTGCCTTCACGGTGCTGATGTGGTCCGACTCGACGCTGTGGTTCGAGATCGTCTACGCGGTCTCGGTGCTGGCGAGCGTGGGACTGCTGCTGGGCTGGCGCACGCGGGCGACGTCCGTGGTGTTCATGGTCGGGGTGCTGTCGCTGCAGAACCGCAGCGTGTTCATGGGCGACGGCGGGGACAACGTCATCCACCTGATGGCGATCTACCTGGTGCTGACCCGGTGCGCGCAGGTGTGGTCGCTGGACGCGCGGCGGGCCCGGCTGCGGGGGACCGCCTCCGCGGGAGCCGCCGGGCCGGTGCTGTGGGGCGTACTGGGGGTCGTGTTCGCGTACGGGACCGCGACCGGGGGCTTCGGCTACGGCTGGCTGGCGGTCTTCGCGGCGGTGTGGGTGGTCTGCGGGCTGTGGTGGCTGGTGGACCGCTACGAGCCGGAGGGGGAGGGGCGGGCGGTCCTGGACGTCCTGGCCAACCTGCTGCACAACGCGGGCCTGCTGGTGATCATGGCGGAGGTCTGCCTGATCTACGCGACGGCGGGCTGGTACAAGATCCAGGGGTCGCGGTGGCAGGACGGGACGGCCCTGTACTACCCCCTGGGGCTGGACTACTTCACCCCGTGGCCGGGGCTTTCGGCGCTGGTGGCGGGGAGCGGGACGCTGGTGATGCTGCTGTCGTACGGGACGGTGGCGGTGCAGGTGGCGTTTCCGTTCACGCTGTTCAACCGGCGGATCAAGAACGTGCTGCTGGCCGTGATGATGCTGGAGCACGTGGGGATCGCGGTGCTGCTGGGGCTGCCGTTCTTCTCTTTGGCGATGATCGCCGCCGACGCGGTCTTCTTGCCGACGGTGTTCCTGGTGTGGCTCGGCGCCCGCTGCACCGCCCTGCGACCGAGCCGCCGCGCAGCCGCCGCCGAGCCGGTCCCGGTGGCGGCGGAACCCGAGCCGGTCCCCCGCTGAGCCCGCCCCGCGGCGGCGCGGCTGAAGGACCGGGGCTCCGCCCCGAACCGCCCCGCTCCTCAAACGCCGGCGAGGCTGTCTTTCAGCCCCTCCGGCGTTTGAGGCGCGGGTTCGGGCAGAGCCCGGGGAACGGTGGAAGGGCGGGGCGGGGAGAGCTCCGCGCAGCGGCACAAGGCACGGCGGCGGAGGCCCGCGGAGCGATGCGAGCGGCCGGGTGAGGCCCGCGGAGCGGCGGGGGTCCCGGTGGACCGTAGGGTCGGGGCATGAGTGAGCGGGCGGGCGCAGACGAGACGGTGCGGGAGTGGCGGGAGGCCGCCGGGCGGGCGGATCTTGTCCTGCTCGACGGGTTCCACGCGCTGAAGCACGCCCTGCGCTTCGGCGCGGACGTGCGGATGGTCGTCGCCGAGGACCCCGCCGCCGTACGGGCCCTGGCCGCCGAGCTGGCTCCGGACGTCGAGCCCGAGGTGGCCCGGCTGGTGCGCCGGGCCACGCTCAAGGAGCTGCTCCCCCGCGTGCACCCCACCGGGGTCGCGGCCCTCGCCGTACGTCCCGACCGGGCGGCGGGCCTCGCCGCGCTCGGGCGGTTGCCCAGGCCCGCGCCCGTCGTCGTGCTCGACAACCCCCGCAACCTCGGCAACGTCGGCGCCGTCGTCCGCCTCGCCGCCGGGTTCGGCGCCACCGGCGTCGTGACCCGCGGCGACCTCGACCCCTGGCACCCGAACGTGGTCCGGGCCGGGGCCGGCCTGCACTACGCCACCACCGTCGAGCGCCTCGCACTGGACGAGCTGCCGCCCGGGCCGCTCTACGCGCTCGACCCGGAGGGCGTGGACATCCGTACCCTCACCCTCCCGGACGACGCCCTGCTCGCCTTCGGCTCGGAACGCCACGGGATCTCACCGGAGCTCCGAGACCGGGCCGACCACCTCGTCTCCCTGCCCATGCGCCCGCAGGTCTCCAGCTACAACCTCGCCACCAGCGTGGCCATGACCCTCTTCCACTGGGGCGGACCGCCGGCCGGCGAAGAGGGCGGCGAGGACGCCTAGCGCGCCCCCGGCCAGGATCAGTGCGGACGCGCCGAGCGTCGCACCGTCCGGGTGGACCAGCGAGTGGCCGCGCAGTGCCTGCCAGGTCAGCAGGGCGAGCACGGCCGTGTAGACCGCACCGGCCACGAAGACCAGCCGCACCCGCACCCGTTCGTCGCGCAGCCGGGCGAAGCGCGGGGCGAGCGCGGCCAGGACGAGCACGAGGAGCGGGAGCAGCTGCAGGGCGTGCATTCCGAAGAAGTGCGGGATGCGCAGGTCTCCGCCGGTGGTGGACCAGCCGGTGAGGAACATTCCGGGGCCGCCGTCGGGCACGCCCACGCTGTGCCCGCCGGTCTCCGGGGCCTCGAGGCCGGCCGCGTCGAGGCGCTGCTGCTCGGCGGTGGGCAGGGTCATCAGGACGGCGAGTCCGGCACCGGTCAGCGCGAGGACCGTGGAGATCCGGATCGACCAGGTCGTGGCGCGGTCGGCGGTCCCGGCGCGCCAGAGCAGGACGGCGATGACGAGCGTGGCGAGCCACAGTACGACCACGGTGTCGCGCATGAGCGAGTAGACCTGGGTGTCGAAGGGCGTCGCGCCGTTGAAATGGCTGCGCACCCCGCGCAGGGCCTGCAGGGTGATCAGCACCATTTCGCCGGCGCCCGCGGCGACCACGACCGTGCCGGCCCACCAGGCGGCCCGGCGCAGCCGCCGCCGGTCCTCGCCCAGCAGCGAGATCATCCAGGCCAGGCTGAGGCAGTAGGCGACCAACGAGACCGAGAACTTGAAGGGCTTGGCCCAGATCGGCGCCCCCGTCAGCACGCGGTCGTCGACCAGGAGTCCGACCGCGGAGCCGAGCGCCCACACGGCCATGACCAGGGCGAACAGCACCAGCGGACGGTGCCGGGTACGCCAGGAGGACATCGGCATTCATACCCCCGTGATGAATGGATAGCGGCGCTCTCCGCTATCTGATAGTGCCACTATCTATGATGGGGGTGGCCAGGGCAAGCGAAGACAGGGTGAACGCACGTGCGCATCGGTGAGTTGAGCCGGCGGACCGGGGTGCCGGTACCGACGATCAAGTACTACCTACGGGAGGGCCTGCTCCCGGCAGGGGAGCTGACGAGCCCCAACCAGGCCAGCTACGGGGACGTGCACGAGCGTCGGCTCCGGCTGGTCCGTGCACTGCTGGAAGTCGGCGGACTCTCGGTGGCGGCCATCGGCGAGGTGCTCGCGGCCGTCGACGACAAGGAGCGGCCGGTGCACGAGATGCTGGGCGCGGCGGCGCAGAGCCTGGTGCCCGGATACGGCGAAGGCGGCGGCAGCGGCGGTGCGGAGGACGCGGAGACCGTACTGGCCCGGGAGCGGGTGGCGCGGCTGGTCGAGGCGCGCGGCTGGCGCGTCGATCCCGCCAACAAGGCCGTCGAGGCGCTGGTGGCCGCGCTCGCCTCGCTCGACCGGGTGGGGCACGGCGGCTTCGTGGACGTGCTCGACGACTACGCGGAGGCGGCCGAGCGGGTGGGCCGCGCAGACCTGGACTACACCGCCCGCCGGGTGGCCCGGGAGGACCTCGTGGAGGCGGTGGTCGTCGGCACGGTGCTGGGCGACGCGGTCTTCGCCGCCCTGCGCAGGATGGCCCAGGTGGACGCCTCCGTCCGAACCTTCGGAGAGGAGGCGTCCAGGGCCTGATCGGGAGGGGGACTACGCCTGGCGGCGGACCTCCACCACTCGGAAGCGGTTCGCGACGAAGGCGCCGTCGCACAGCGCGGCATTGGCCGCGGGGTTGCCGCCCGAGCCGTGGAAGTCCGAGAACGCGGCGGTCTGGTTGACGTACACCCCGCCGGTCAGGTTCAGCGAGAGCTGCGCGGACTCCTCCAGGCAGACCTCCTCGATCGCCCGCTCGGTGTCCGCGGACGTCGTGTACGCGCCCACCGTCATGGCGCCCTTCTCCCGCACCGTGCGGCGCAGCAGGTCGAGGGCGTCGGCGGTGGTGTCCACGGCCACGGCGAAGGAGACCGGGCCGAAGCACTCCGAGAGGTAGGGCGCGTCCGGGTCCGGCTTGGCCGCGTCCAGCTTGACCAGGACGGGGGTGCGGACCACGGCGTCCGGGAACTCGGGGTTCACGACCTCCCGGGAGGCCAGCGCGACCTCGCCCAGTGCGGCCGCCGCCTCCAGCCGGGCCTTGACGTCCGGGTTGACCAGCGCGCCGAGCAGCGCGTTGGCCCGGGCGTCGTCGCCCAGCAGGCCGCCGACCGATGCCGCGAGGTCGGCGACGACCTCGTCGTACGTCTTGTGGCCGGCGTCCGTGGCGATGCCGTCGCGCGGGATCAGCAGGTTCTGCGGGGTGGTGCACATCTGGCCGCTGTAGAGGGACAGGGAGAACGCGAGGTTCGCCAGCATGCCCTTGTAGTTGTCCGTGGAGTCCAGGACGACGGTGTTGACGCCGGCCTTCTCCGTGTAGACCTGCGCCTGACGGGCATTGGTCTCGAGCCAGTCGCCGAACTCCGTCGACCCCGTGTAGTCGATCAGCTTGATCTCGGGGCGGACCGCGAGGGTCTTGGCGATGCCCTCGCCCGGGCGCTCGACCGCGAGCGCGACCAGGTTCGGGTCGAAGCCCGCCTCGGTGAGGACCTCGCGCGCCACCTGGACGGTGAGCGCGAGCGGCAGCACGGCCCGCGGGTGCGGCTTGACCAGCACCGCGTTGCCGGTGGCGAGGGAGGCGAACAGGCCGGGGTAGCCGTTCCAGGTCGGGAAGGTGTTGCAGCCGATCATGAGGGCGATGCCGCGCGGGACCGCCGTGAAGCTCTTGCCGAGATTCAGCGGGTCCTTCTTGCCCTGGGGCTTCGACCAGTCGGCCTGCCCCGGGACCCGGGTCTGCTCCTCGTACGCGTACGCCACCGCCTCCAGACCGCGGTCCTGCGCGTGCGGGCCGCCCGCCTGGAACGCCATCATGAACGCCTGGCCGCTGGTGTGCATGACCGCGTGCGCGAACTCGTGGGTGCGGGCGGAGATGCGGGCCAGGATCTCGATGCAGACCAGGGCGCGTGCCTCGGGACCCGCATCGCGCCAGGCGGCCATGCCGGCCTTCATAGCGGGCAGCAGCACGTCCGGGTCGGCGTGCGGGTACTCGACGCCGAGCTCCGGGCCGTACGGGGACACCTCGGCACCCGTCCAGCCGTCGGTGCCGGGCTGGCCGAGGTCCAGCCGAGAGCCGCGCAGGGCCTCGAAGGCGGCGAGCCCGTCGGCCGGCGCGGTCTCGCCGTAGGCCTTGGGGTGCTCGGGATGCGGGGACCAGTAGGCGCGGCTGCGGATCGCCGACAGGGCCTGGTCCAGGGTGGGCCGGTGCTTGGCGGACAACTGGGGGACGGTGAGCTCGGCGGCCATCAGGGACCAACTCCTCGTTGAGCCGGGCGAAGAAGAGCAGACTGGAGTTAGAGTAACCGAACGATCGGTCGGGACAAGAGGGCCCGGCGGGCCTGTGGATAAGTCGGTGCGGGAGGATCAGGACATGACAGCAATCGAGCGGTCCCGCACTGTGGCGGTCGTCGGCGCGGGCACCATGGGCCAGGGCATCGCCCAGGTCGCCCTTCTCGCAGGTCACCGCGTGCTGATCTACGACATCGACGCGACCCTCGCCGCGGACGGCGTCGGTTTCGTGCAGGACCGCGTCGAGCGGATGGCCGCCAAGGGCCGTCTCGACCGTGCCGAGGCCGAGGACGCGATCGGCCGAATCGGTTCGGCGACCGCCCTCGGGGACCTCGCCGGGGCCGCCCTCGTCATCGAGGCGGTGGTCGAGAACGTCACCGTCAAGCAGGCGCTCTTCGCTGCGCTCGAAGAGGTGGTTTCGCCGGACGCGCTGCTGGCCACGAACACCTCCTCGCTCTCCGTCACCGAGCTCGCCGCCGGGCTCGCGCACCCAGGCCGCTTCCTCGGCCTGCACTTCTTCAACCCGGCACCGCTGCTCCCGCTCGTCGAGGTGGTCAGCGGTTTCGCGACCGACCCGGAAGCCGCCGAGCGCGCGTACCGCACCGTCCTCGGCTGGGGGAAGACGCCGGTCCGCTGCGCGGACACCCCCGGGTTCATCGTCAACCGGATCGCCCGCCCCTTCTACGCCGAGGCCTTCGCGGTGTACGAGGAGCAGGGCGCCGACCCGGCCACCATCGACGCCGTGCTCCGCGAGAGCGGCGGCTTCAAGATGGGCCCGTTCCAGCTGACCGACCTGATCGGCCAGGATGTCAACGAGGCCGTGACCCGCTCCGTGTGGGAGTCCTTCTTCCGCAGCCCCAAGTTCACCCCCTCCCTCGCGCAGCGCCGGCTGGTCCAGTCGGGCCGCCTCGGCCGCAAGTCGGGCCACGGCTGGTTCCCGTACGGCCCGGAGGCCGTCGCCGCGCAGCCGCACACCGCCGGACCCGAGGAGGCCCCGGCCAAGGTCACCGTGGTGGGCGACCTCGGGCCCGCGGCGGAGCTGGCCGACCTGCTGGAGGAGGCCGGGATCGCGGTGACGGCCACCGAGCACGGGGGCCCGTACATCCAGCTGCCCGGGGAGGGCCAGCTGGTGCTGGCGGACGGGAAGACCTCGGTCGAGTTCGCGGACGTCGTGTACTTCGACCTCGCGCTCGACTACCGCGGCGCCACCCGGATCGCGCTCTCCGCCAGCGAGGACACCAGCGAGCGGACCCTCGCCGAGGCGATCGGCCTCTTCCAGAAGCTGGGCAAGCAGGTCTCCGTCATCGGCGACGTCCCCGGCATGATCGTCGCCCGGACCGTGGCGATGCTGATCGACCTCACGGCGGACGCCGTGGCCCGCGGCGTGGCCTGCGCCGAGGACATCGACACGGCGATGCGGCTCGGCGTCAACTACCCGGCGGGCCCCGCCGAATGGCACGACCGGCTCGGCCGCGACTGGGCCTACGACCTGCTCCACCACCTCGACGAGCGCTGTCCCGGAGGCCGGTACGCGCCCTCACTGGCGCTGTTCAAGCTGGGCTACGCGGCAGGCGACGAGGAGGAGGCCGAATGACCACGGTCAAGCGGGACACGTACACCCCCGAGACGCTGCTGTCCGTCGCCGTCCAGGTCTTCAACGAGCGCGGCTACGACGGCACCTCGATGGAGCACCTCTCCAAGGCCGCGGGCATCTCGAAGTCCTCGATCTACCACCACGTCACGGGCAAGGAGGAGCTGCTGCGGCGCGCCGTCAGCCGCGCCCTCGACGGGCTCTTCGCGGTGCTGGAGGAGCCGGGGGCGGTCCGCGGCCGGGCGGTCGAGCGCGTCGAGTACGTCACGCGCCGCACGGTCGAGGTGCTGGTCTCCGAGCTGCCGTACGTGACGCTGCTGCTGCGGGTGCGCGGCAACACCCGGACCGAGCGCTGGGCGCTGGAACGCCGCCGCGAGTTCGACCACCAGGTGGCCGACCTGCTCAAGGCCGCCGCGGCGGACGGCGACCTCCGGGCGGACGTGGACATCCGGCTGGCCACCCGCCTGCTGTTCGGCATGGTGAACTCCCTCGTCGAGTGGTACCGCCCGCATCCGGGAACCAGCCAGGACCAACTCGCCGACGCGGTGGTCAGCATGGCCCTGGACGGCCTGCGCACCGCCCGCTGACCAGCGGGTGCAACCCCCTCTGACGAACGGTCGGGCGATTCTGTACCCTGAGCGGGATTTCAGTCTTGAGCGCGTTCAAAAACTCGCGTTCGGGACCATCGCACCGAACGAAAATGAGGGGACCGGTACGCAGTCGCCGTCTCGTAGTTTCATCCGTCGCGATCGTCGCGGCCG
Organism: Streptomyces sp. NBC_01233; assembly: GCF_035989305.1. Taxonomy (NCBI): domain Bacteria; kingdom Bacillati; phylum Actinomycetota; class Actinomycetes; order Kitasatosporales; family Streptomycetaceae; genus Streptomyces; species Streptomyces sp. NBC_01233. The sequence goes on from NZ_CP108514.1 coordinate 4,696,573, forward strand.
TCGTCGGGTTTCTGCCGGGCACGGCCCAGGCCGCGGATCCGTCCGCGCCGGCCGTTCAGCAGGTCACCAAGCCCTCTGACCCGAAGAAGGTCGGAGCGTCCAACTTCAGGACCTTCACCAGCGGTGCCGACAAGTCCACCCGGAAGGTGACCTCCGCCGCCGCGCGGGCGGACGTCGTCGCCGCCGGGAATCCGTACCTGAAGGTCGCCCTGAGCGCCACGAACACCGGCGCGCACTCCCTCCAGCTGGAGGCGGACGTCACGAGTGCCGATGCCGCACTCGAAGTCAGCGTCTCCTGGGGCGACGGGAGCCCGGTGGAACTGCTCGCCGCCTCCGGCTCCACCCTGCTGATGCCGGAGCACACCTACGCCGAGGTCGGCGAGTACAAGATCAAGGTCGGCGTGAACGACGTCGCCAACAAGGTGTACGTCGAGAACGAGCTCACGGTCGTGACGTCGGGTTCCGAGTTCACGCCGTACGAGCCCACGCGTCTGCTGGACACCCGGGAGGGGTTCCGCGCGCCGAAGGCCAAGGTCGCCCCGTACACCAGCGCCCGTGTGAAGGTCGGCGGCTACGGCACGATCCCGGCCGGCGTGCGGGCCGTGGTACTCAACGTCACCGTCACCAACACCACCAGCGGCGGGCACATCACGGCCTACGACACGGGCAACCGGCGGCCGAACTCGTCGGACATCAACTTCGAGGCCGGCCAGACGGTTCCGAACCTGGTCGTCGTACCGGTCGGCAACGACGGCTCCGTGGACCTCTACAACGGCGGTTGGGAGTCGGTCGACCTGATCGCCGACATCACCGGCTACTTCACGCAGACGGCATCCAACGGCTACACCCCCATGGCCCCGACCCGCTTCGTCGACACCCGCGAGGGCCTCGGCACGAACAAGGGCCAGGTCCCCGGCCAGACGAGCTTCGGCACGCAGATCGCCGGCCTGCGCGGGGTGCCCCAGGGCGTCAAGGCCGTGGCGCTCAACGTGACGGTGACCGGCCCGAAGGAGGCCGGCCACCTGATCGTCTACCCGGGCGGAGGCAAGATCCCGCTCGCGTCCAACGTGAACTTCACCGCCGGCCAGACCGTCGCCAACTCGGTGATCGTGCCGGTCGGCCCCGACGGCAGCATCAACATCCGCAACAACGCCTGGGCCGGAGCCGATGTCGTGGTGGACGTCGTCGGCTACTACAGCCCGGCTGGCCAGGGTGCCTTCATGCCGCTCTCGCCGATGCGCTGGCTCGACACGCGCGACCCCGAGGGCGCGATCAGCGGGGCCTACGGACCGATCGCCGGTCGCGACTACCTGGCCGTGCCGTTCTTCCCCGAGGACGGCGCCGTCACCGCGTACGTGCTGAACACCACCGTCACCAACACGGCGGGCGGGGGCTTCCTCTCGGTCGCCCCGGACCCGAACTCGGTCGAGCAGTACGAGAAGGGCACCGCGGTCACGCCGGCGCGGCCCAGCGCCTCGACCCTGAACTGGACGAAGGGCAAGACCGTCCCGAACCTGGTCCAGGCGAGCGGGGGCCAGAACGGCATCGTCGACTTCTGGAACCAGGGCTGGGAGAAGACCGACCTCGTGGTCGACATCTCCGGCTACTACGAGAACCCGGTGATCCACCCGTAGGTGCCGCGCACAGCGCCCCGGGAACGGCCTCCGGGCCCTTCCCGGGGCGCTGTCGCACGTACGGCCTACTCCTCGGTGATCGCCGGGGCGCCACCGCCCGGAGCCCGCCCCGTGTCCAGGAGATCCGTTTCCTCGAAGACCAGCAGGGTGCGCGTGGAGAGGACCTCGGGGATGGCCTGGAGGCGGGTCAGGACCAGCTCGCGCAGCGTCCGGTTGTCCGGCGTGTGCACCAGCAGCAGGACGTCGAAGTCCCCGCTGACCAGGGCGATGTGGGCGGCCCCCGGAAGCCCGCGCAGCTGCTCGCGGACCGTCCGCCAGGAGTTCTGGACGATTTTCAGGGTGATGTAGGCGGATGCGCCCTGGCCCGCGCGTTCGTGGTTGACGCGGGCCGTGAAACCGCGGATCACCCCGTCGTCGATGAGCCGGTTGATGCGGGCGTAGGCGTTCGCGCGCGAGACGTGCACCTGCTCCGCCACCGACCGTATCGATGCGCGGCCGTCCGCTTGCAGCAGCCGCATGATCGACCGGTCGATCGGGTCCAGGGGACGGGGTGCGGCCGGCGGGACTCCCGGGGCACCGGGTGCGCCCGGTGCGCCCCCCGGCGGAAGGGGTGCGGAACCAGCTCCGGCCATTTGTTCATCCGGCATTGCCCGATGCCTCCCTCTCCTGGACGTCCTGCATCCATCCCAGGGCCCCGGCGCCCGTTTGTCCACAGCCTGGAGTCGCCTGTAGCCAAATTGCGCGGACAACCGAACAATCGGTAGGTGAGGCGCCTCACACCCGAGCCGTCGCCTCCCCCAGCTACCGCTGGGGGTGCCCCCAGCCCGCTTCCCACGAGGAGGTGTACGCCGCCATGACGGTCCAAGAGCTGCCCGGTGCCGGTGCGTCCCACCGTCCCACCCCGCCGCCCGCCTGGAGGCCCCGTACGGACGCCGCTCCGCTGCTCCCGGACCCCGAGCCCTACCGGGTCCTGGGCACCGAGGCGGCCGACCGGCTGGACCCCGCGCTGATGCGGCGCTGCTACGCCGAGCTGGTGCGCGGCCGCCGCTACAACGCCCAGGCCACGGCGCTCACCAAGCAGGGCCGGCTCGCCGTCTACCCCTCCACCGTCGGCCAGGAGGCCTGCGAGATCGCGGCCGCGATGGTCCTGGAGGACCAGGACTGGCTGTTCCCGAGCTATCGCGACACCCTGGCGGCCGTGGCGCGCGGCCTGGACCCCGTACAGGCGCTGACCCTGCTGCGCGGCGACTGGCACACCGGCTACGACCCGCGGGAGCACCGCATAGCCCCGCTGTGCACCCCGCTCGCCACCCAGCTGCCGCACGCGGTGGGCCTGGCGCACGCGGCCCGGCTGCGCGGGGACGACGTCGTCGCCCTCGCCATGGTCGGCGACGGCGGCACCAGCGAGGGCGACTTCCACGAGGCGCTGAACTTCGCGGCCGTCTGGCAGGCCCCCGTGGTCTTCCTCGTGCAGAACAACGGCTTCGCGATCTCCGTCCCGCTCGCCAAGCAGACCGCGGCCCCGACGCTGGCCCACAAGGCCGTCGGGTACGGGATGCCCGGCCGGCTGGTCGACGGCAACGACATCGCGGCGGTGCACGAGGTGCTGGCCGAGGCGGTCCGGCGGGCCCGGGCCGGCGGCGGTCCGACGCTGATCGAGGCGGTGACGTACCGGATGGAGGCCCACACGAACGCCGACGACGCGACCCGCTACCGCGGTGACGCCGAGGTCGAGGCCTGGAAGGCGCACGACCCGATCGAGCTGCTCGAGCGCGAGCTGACCGCGCGCGGGATCATCGACGAGGCGGGCATCCAGGCGGCGCGCGACGAGGCCGAGGTGATGGCGGCGGCGCTCCGCGAGGGGATGAACGCGGACCCGGTGCTGGACCCGATGGACCTGTTCGCGCACGTGTACGCGGAGCAGACGGACCGGCTGCGCGAGCAGGCGGCCGTGCTCCGCTCCGAGCTGGAAGCCGAGGACCAGGCGTGACGACGGTGGCGGCGGCGAAGTCCGCGAAGCCGGGGGCCAAGCCCTCGACGATGGCGCAGGCCCTGACCCGGGCCATGCGCGACGCGATGGCCGAGGACCCGACGGTCCACGTCATGGGCGAGGACGTCGGGACGCTCGGCGGGGTCTTCCGGATCACGGACGGGCTCGCCAAGGAGTTCGGCGAGGACCGCTGCACGGACACCCCGCTCGCGGAGGCCGGGATCCTGGGCGCGGCGGTCGGCATGGCCATGTACGGGCTGCGGCCGGTGGTGGAGATGCAGTTCGACGCCTTCGCGTACCCGGCGTTCGAGCAGCTGATCTCGCACGTGGCGAAGATGCGCAACCGGACGCGCGGCGCGATGCCGCTGCCGATCACCATCCGCGTGCCGTACGGCGGCGGGATCGGCGGCGTGGAGCACCACTGCGACTCCTCCGAGGCGTACTACGTGGCGACGCCCGGCCTGCACGTGGTGACCCCGGCGACGGTCGAGGACGCGTACGGGCTGCTGCGCGCATCCATCGCGAGCGACGACCCGGTGGTCTTCCTGGAGCCGAAGCGGCTCTACTGGTCGAAGGCCGACTGGTCCCCCGAGGCGCCGGCGGCCGTGCCGGGCATCGGCAAGGCCCTGGTCCGCCGGACGGGCACGAGCGCGACGCTGATCACCTACGGTCCCTCGCTGCCGCTCTGCCTGGAGGCCGCCGAGGCGGCCCGCGAGGAGGGCTGGGACCTGGAGGTCGTGGACCTGCGCTCGCTGGTCCCCTTCGACGAGGAGACGGTGGTGCAGTCCGTACGCCGCACCGGGCGCGCGGTGGTCGTCCACGAGGCGAACGGCTTCGGCGGACCGGGCGCGGAGATCGCCGCCCGCGTCACGGAGCGCTGCTTCCACCACCTGGAGGCGCCGGTGCTGCGGGTGACGGGCTTCGACATCCCGTATCCGCCGCCGATGCTGGAGAAGCACCACCTGCCGGGAGTGGACCGGATCCTGGACACCGTGGCACGCCTGCAGTGGGAGAACTGATGCCGCAGGTCATGGAATTCAAGCTGCCGGACCTCGGTGAGGGCCTCACCGAGGCCGAGATCGTGCGCTGGCTGGTGGTGGTGGGCGACGTCGTCGCCATCGACCAGCCGGTCGTCGAGGTCGAGACGGCCAAGGCGATGGTGGAGGTGCCCTGCCCGTACGGCGGAGTGGTCACCGCCCGCTTCGGCGAGGAGGGGCAGGAGCTGCCGGTCGGGGCTCCGCTGATCACCGTTGCGGTGGGTGCGCAGACGCTCCCGGAGGCCGGGGAGGTCCCGGAGGCCGAAGGCTCCGGCAACGCGCCCCGGCCCCTGATCGGCTACGGCTCGGACCACTCGCGCCCGGCGCGTCGGCGACGGGTGCGACCCGTCACCGCCGAGGTCACGGCGCTGGTCGTCCCTGCCGCGACTGCCGCCACCGCCACCGCCGCCCCCGCGGCTGCCGTCGCCGCCCCCGTCGCGGTGATCTCGCCGCTGGTGCGGAAGCTGGCCAAGGACAACGGCGTCGACCTGCGCGCGCTGCGCGGGTCGGGCCCTGAGGGGCTGATCCTGCGGGCGGACGTCGAGGCGGCGCTGGCCGCGCTGCGGGCGCCGGCTCCGGCTGCGGCCCCCGTCGCGGCCGTGGCGGCGCAGGGCGAGCGGATCCCGCTCAAGGGCGTGCGCGGTGCCGTCGCAGAGAAGCTGTCGCGCAGCCGCCGGGAGATCCCGGACGCCACCTGCTGGGTCGACGCGGACGCCACCGAGCTGATGGCGGCCCGCGCCGCGATGAATGCGGTGGGCGGCCCCAAGATCTCGGTGCTGGCGCTGCTGGCCCGCATCTGCACGGCGGCGCTGGCCCGCTATCCGGAGCTCAACTCCACGGTGGACCTGGCGGCGGGCGAGATCGTCCGGCTCCCGTCCGTGCACCTGGGCTTCGCCGCACAGACCGAGCGGGGCCTGATGGTCCCGGTGGTCCGGGACGCGCAGAACCGGAACCCGGAGTCCCTGTCTGCGGAGTTCGCCCGGCTGACGGAGCTGGCGCGGGCCGGGAAGCTGGCCCCGGCCGACCTGACGGGCGGGACCTTCACCCTGAACAACTACGGGGTGTTCGGGGTCGACGGCTCCACGCCGATCATCAACCACCCGGAGGCGGCGATGCTCGGGGTGGGCCGGATCATGCCGAAGCCGTGGGTGCACGGGGGCGAGCTGGCGGTCCGCCAGGTCGTCCAGTTGTCGCTGACGTTCGACCACCGGGTCTGCGACGGCGGCACGGCGGGCGGCTTCCTCCGCTACGTCGCCGACTGTGTGGAATCCCCGGCGGTCCTGCTGCGCAGCCTGTAGCTCAGCGCGGACCCTCAAAGGCCGGCGAGGCTGAATCCTTCAGCCTCGCCGGCCTTTGAGGCGCGGGCGCGGGGCGCCGTGTCGTGAGCCGCGCTCAGACCGTCAGCAGGAGCTTGCCGACGTGGGTGCTCGACTCCATGACCCGGTGGGCCTCGGCGGCGGCCGTCATGGGGTACGACGCATGGACCACCGGGCGGATCCGGCCCGCCGAGACCAGAGGCCACACGTGCTCCCGTACGGCCGCGACGATGGCCGCCTTCTCCTCCAGCGGGCGGGCCCGCAGCGTGGTGGCGGTGATCGCCGCCCGCTTGGAGAGCAGCGCGCCGAGGTTCAGTTCGGCCTTCACGCCGCCCTGGAGTCCGATCACCGCGAGGCGGCCGTTCACGGCCAGGGCGTCCACGTTCCGGGAGAGGTACTTCGCGCCCATGATGTCCAGGATCACGTCCGCGCCGGCCCCGCCCGTCGCCGCCTTGAGCTCCGACACGAAGTCCTGCTCGCGGTAGTCGATCAGGATGTCCGCGCCCAGCTCCTTGCAGCGCGCCAGTTTCTCCGGGCCGCCCGCCGTCACGGCGACCGTCGCGCCCACCGCCTTCGCCAGCTGGATCGCCATCGTCCCGATCCCGCTGGACCCGCCGTGCACGAGCAGCGTCTCGCCGGGGCGCAGTCCGGCCACCATGAACACGTTGGACCACACCGTCGTGACGGCCTCGGGCAGCGCGGCCGCCGTCACCAGGTCCACGCCCGCCGGGACCGGCAGCAGCTGGCCCGCCGGAACGGCCACCCGCTGCGCGTACCCGCCGCCCGCCAGCAGGGCGCACACCTCGTCGCCCACCGACCAGCCGGACACTCCCGGCCCGATCGAGGCGATCCGCCCGGAGCACTCCAGCCCCGGATAGGGCGAGGTGCCGGGAGGCGGGTCGTAGTACCCCTGCCGCTGGAGGAGGTCGGCGCGGTTCACGGCGCTCGCCGTGACCTCGACGAGGACCTCGCCGTCGCCCGCCACCGGATCGGGTACGTCGGTCCAGACGAGGGCCTCGGGGCCGCCGGGCTGCTCGATGGTGATCGCATGCATGGCCCGGAGGCTACGCCAACTCGTCCTTACCCGGCAGCGGCCCGTGTCATGGGGGGCGAGAACGGCGGCGTCGCCCGGACGATGGTGATGAGACGGTCCGTCAGCTGGATCGGGCTCGCGTGCGGATCGTCGTAGGCGAGCAGCCGGTGCCCGCGCAGCACGTTCACCACCAGGTCGTCGGTGTCCCGTACCGACTTGCCGACCTCGGACTTGCGGGCGGGCCGTTCGATCAGGTCGAGGCCGCTGCCCTGCTGGATCAGGTCCTCCATCACGGCACCCGCGCTCGGGCTGAGCACCGAGAGGCCCAGCAGCCGGCCGGCCGCGCTCGCGCTCGTGATGACGGCGTCGGCGCCGGACTGGCGCAGCAGCGGGGCGTTCTCCTCCTCGCGCACCGCCGCGACGATCTTCGCCCCGCGGTTGAGCTGCCGGGCCGTCAGCGTGACCAGGACCGCCGTGTCGTCCCGCTGGGTGGCGATGACGATCTGACGGGCCTTCTGCAACTCGGCGCGCAGCAGCACCTCGGAGCGGGTGGCGTCGCCGACCACACCGGTGAACCCCTCCGCGTTGGCCGTGTCGATCACCTTGGCGCTCGGATCGACGATGACGACCTGCTCCTTGGAAAGGCCGGTGGCCAGCAGCGTCTGCAGGGCCGAGCGGCCCTTGGTGCCGAAGCCGACGACGACCGTGTGCTCACGCAAGCTCTTCCTCCAGCGCTTCAGCCGCCACTCTTCCCGCGTCCGTTCCGTCAGGACTTCCAGGGTGGTGCCGACCAGGATGATCAGGAACAGCACCCGCAGCGGCGTGATCAGCAGGATGTTGATCAGCCGCGCGCTGTCGCTGTACGGGACGATGTCGCCGTAACCGGTCGTCGACAGCGTCACGGTGGCGTAGTAGAAGCAGTCGAGGAGGTCGACCTGCTCGTTGGCGTTGTCGTGGTAGCCGTCGCGGTCCAGCCACACGATGAAGACCGTCAGGAAGAGCACGGAGAGGGCCATCAGCAGGCGCTTGGTGACCTGCCTGAGCGGCTGTTCGACGATGCGCTTGGGCAGTTTGATGCGCCGCGAGACGAGCTTCTCGTCGGCTTCGCGGGCCATCGCGTCCTGACCGTGAAGTTTCACGTGAAACATCCTCCGGAAGCCCACGGCAGATCGAGGATCTCCAGGTCCTGCCCGGAGCGCGCGCCCTTCGGCGGTACGACGGCCAGCGCGTCGGCGGCGGCCACCCCGCGCAGCATCGCGGGGCCGTGGTAGCGCAGCGGCACCGCGTGCTCGTCGCTCAGCAGGACCGGGACCAGCCGCGTGTCGTACGGGTGGCCCGGTACGTCGCCCTGGACCGGCGCCGTGTAGCGGGGGCGGTTGCGACGGCCGGCGAGGGCGCGCAGCAGGGGCTCGGCGAGGGTCAGCAGCCCGGAGACGGCGGCCAGGGGGTTCCCGGGCAGCCCGACCAGGTGCCGCCCGTCGGCCCGGTCGCCGAGGCGGGCCAGCAGCATCGGGTGCCCGGGGCGTACCGCCACCCCGTCGACCAGCAGCTCGGCGCCCGCCTTCCGCAGGACGGGGTGGACGTGGTCGACGGGCCCGGAAGCGGTGCCGCCGGTGGTCACCAGCACGTCGGCGGTGGAGGTGGTGACGGCCTCCAGCAGGGCCGCGGCCCCCGCGGGATCGTCGCCGAGCCTTCGCGTGCCGATGACCTCGGCGCCCAGCCGGGCGAGCCAGGGGCCGAGCATCGGGCTGAGGGCGTCGCGGATCAGCCCGTCGTGCGGGCGGCCCTCGGTGAGCAGTTCGTCGCCGAGGACCAGGACCTCCACGCGGGGCCGGGGCCGGGTGGTCAGCTCGTCGTACCCGGCGGCCGCGGCGAGCCCGAGGACGGCCGGGGTGACCAGGGAACCGGCGGGCAGCAGCAGGTCTCCGGAGCGGCACTCCTGGCCGCGCGGGCGGATGTCCTGGCCGGTGAGGACGGGCCGGTCCGGGAAGAGCTGGGTGCCGGCTTCGCGACTGTGCTCGCTGCGGATGACGGCGGTGGTGTCGGCGGGGATCCGGGCGCCCGTGGCGATCCGTACGGCCTCGCCGTCCGCGAGGGGCTCGGGCCGGTCGGAACCGGCCAGGACCCCGGCGCCCGTACGGACGCTCCAGGGGCCGGGACCGGCGACGGCCCAGCCGTCCATGGCGGAGGTGTCGAAGGACGGCAGGTCGGTCAGCGCGTCCAGGGGCGCGGCCAGGACCTCGCCGAGGGCGTCGGCGAGCGGAACCCGGTGCGTACGGGCCCGCACCCCGGCCCCGGCGTGGACGGCGGCCTCCCGGGCGCGCGGCCAGGAGATCGCCCGGTGCCCGCCCGCCCCGCCGCCCTCGGGGGCGCGACTGACCAGGGCCAGGGCCTCGTCGAGGGCCTCTTCGGCGGAGTTCGCGGGGGTCATCCGGAGCCGTTCTGTTCGGCGGCGGCGTCGCCGCCTGCGCCGGTACCCGCGTCGGCCTCGGCCTCGGCCGCCCAGCGCAGCGCCAGGTCGGCGGCCTTGCGGGAGGCTTCGGCGACGGCCTGGGCGGGGTCGGCGCCGGTGGTGGCGGCTTGGGCGGCCGCGTAACCGACCAGGAAGGTGGTCAGGGGGGCGGCGGGCCGGGCGACACCGTGGGCGGCGTCCCTGGCGAGATCGAGCAGGGTCTTGACGTCGACGTCGAGGTCGAGGCCCAGCTCGTTCTTGGCGGCGGTGATCCATTGGTCCAGCACGGTTCCATGCTCCCTGATCCGGGCGCGGGCGGCGGCGAGATCGTCCCAGGTGTCGCAGTCGAAGGAGGCGAGTGGCTGCGCCGTGACGCGGGCGAGGTCCAGTTCGGAGGTGAGCGCGCGCAGCGGGAGCCCCGTCAGGCCGCCGTGCTCGGTGGCCAGCAGGGCGATCTCGCGGCGCAGGGGCTCGGCGCGGTAGGCGGCGACCAGCGGCTGGTCCCGGCCGTCGGGGTCGCGCAGCATCGCGCCGTCCGGGCCGGGCGCGTCGAGCAGGGCCCGTACGGTCTCCCGGTCCAGGAACGGCAGGTCCGCGGAGAGTACGAGGACCAGCTCGGCGGTGGTCCCGCGCAGCCCGGCGTCCAGCGCGGCCACGGGGCCGCCGCCGGGCGGGTCCTCCCGGGTCCAGCGGACCGGGCGTGCGGTGGGTCGGCGGCCGCCGACCACGACCGTGGTGCGGGCGTCGGGGCAGGCGTCGAGGACGCGGTCGAGGAGGGCGCGGCCGCCGACGCTCAGCGCGGGCTTGTCCGCCCCGCCGAGTCGCTGCGCGGCGCCGCCGGCCAGCACGATCGCGTCGTAGCTCATGCCCCAGAGTATGCGTCGACCATGTCCCCTGAGGGGAGCCGCACTTACTCCGGGCTTATCCGGCGGGCCTGAAAGAGAAGCGGGTCCGGATGCGTGGTGCATCCGGACCCGCCTTGTCTGCGAACTACAGGTACGGGCCCGAGCGGATTGCGCCGTGGCCGCCGTCATCGTCGTCGTCGTGGGGGCCGCCCGGCGGGAGGGCGCGCCGCATCTGCTCCAGCTGGGCCCGCGCCGCCATCTGCTGCGCGAACAGAGCCGTCTGGATGCCGTGGAAGAGGCCCTCCAGCCATCCCACCAACTGTGCCTGCGCGATGCGCAGTTCGGCCTCGGAAGGAATGGCCTCCTCGGTGAACGGGAGGGACAGGCGCTCCAGTTCCTCCACGAGCTCCGGGGCCAGACCGTCCTCCAGCTCCTTCACCGAGGCGGCATGGATGTCCTTGAGCCGGACCCGGCTCGCCTCGTCGAGAGGCGCGGCGCGTACCTCTTCCAGGAGTTGCTTGATCATGCTGCCGATCCGCATGACCTTGGCGGGCTGTTCGACCATCTCCGTCACCGGGACCTCGCGCGACTCGTCATCGGCGTCGCCGACCGCCGTCCCGTCCTGTCCCACGATCAGGACGTGCGGGGGGTTGTCCTGCGACCGTTCACTCCTCGGCATCTCCATGCCGTCATTCTCTCGCACACCTTCGTTCTCACACGGTGTGCCCCCGTACAGTCGTGATCCACCCTGTACGGGGGCACCGGGATTACCCCGCGGTCCGGCGGGCCAGGGCGCCGGTGGAGCGGGTGACCAGCGCCGCGAGCAGGGCCGCGCCCAGCGGGACCACGACGATCAGCTGGGCAAGGGTCTCCCACGGCACGGAGATCGGCACGTAGGGCACGGCCTCCGTCGTCGAGATGTAGCCCCTGTTGAGGGAGTGCTGGTAGAGCGCGTCCAGTTCCCGTCGCTGCACCATGCGCAGGCCGACCGCGGGCAGGATCCCGGCCGCCGAGCCCAGGACGACGCCCATCAGGGCGACCACCCCGCACTGGAAGCCGCTCAGCGTTCGCCGCACCCGCGGCGCCGCGCCCACGGCCGCCAGGGTCTTCAGATCGGCCTCGGCGTCGGCCTGGGCGAGCCCGGTGGCGATGCCGGCCGCGCCGATGGTGACCAGGCCGGCGAAGACGGTCAGGGCGAGCAGGCCCAGGCTGTCGTTGCCCTGGTAGCCCTCTTCGATGCGCATGGTGGCCTCCACGCCCATCTGGTCGATCTCCCCGGCGATCTTCTGCCGCTGCTCGCTGCTCGCCGTCCCGTCGAGGGTGAAGTACGAACCGGACGGCGCGGTGGTCAGCCCGGCGGCCTTGGCCGCGGCGGGCGGCAGGACCAGTTCGATGCCCCAGCCGTCGGCGGTCTCGGGTGCCAGGTGGACGGGCAGGATCTTGTCCTCACCGGCCGGATCCTCGCCGAGCGCGGAGTGGGTGCTGGCGCCCTCCTTGACGATGACCACCCGGAGGTTGATCCTGCCGTCCTTGACCTGGCGCCTGTCGAAGGAGACGGCGCGGCCCTCCTTGAGGGCGGCCACGGAGCCCGGGTCGGTGACCGCCAGCACGCTCAGCAGCTTCTCGTCGGCGACGACCAGCGTGCTCTGCATCCCGCGCTTGCTCTTTGCGCAGCGCCAGTCCTGGCGCAGTACCCGGGCCTGCTCGTCGGTGAAGGCTTGAGGTCCTCCGGGGGTGTCGTAGAGCGGGCAGCGCTGGTCCTTGGGTCTGATGATCTCGACGCGGCCGCAGCCGGGTTCCCTGGAGTACGGCTCGCAGCCCGGCATGCCGACGACGAGGCGGTCGAAGTCCGCCCGGACCGCCACGGGAAGGTCCTTGGAGAGGGCCTCGCGCAGGGCCGGCACCTCCTTGTGGGCGCTGCTCTCACTCGCCTGCAGCAGCCCGGTGCCGTGCGGCAGGTCGGCGGAGTACTCGTGCCGCATCTGCAGGTCCCGGCTGTGTTCGTACGTGGCCACCGCGACGGTGCCGGCGACGGCGGCCAGGACCGCGGCCACGGCGGGCGCCGTACGCCCCCGGTTGCGGACGGCGTCGCGCAGCGCGAGCCGCGGCGACAGCGGCAGCCAGCGTCCGAGCCGGCCGAACAGGCCCACCAGGACCGGGGTGAGGGCGACGATGCCGAGTTCGGCGAGGGCGCTGCCGCCCGCGACGACGGTGGAGCCCATCTTCGACGCGGTGCCGTACAGGGCGATCACGGCGCCGCCGGCGACGGCGAGCAGGCCGACGATCGGCAGCACCCGGTTGGCGCGGCGCACCCCGCGGCGGCCGGTCAGCGAGGCCAGCACGGTCTGCCGGGACGCGGTGACTGCGGGGACGATCGCGGACAGCAGGCCGGTCACCACGGCGAGCAGGGCGATGCCGGCCAGTTCCAGCGGGCGGAAGTCGAGGCCGCCGAAGCGGACGCCGAGCTGGTCCTCCAGCACGGGGCGGAGCGCGATGGTGAGTGCCGCGCCGACGACGGTGCCGATGACGGCGGACACGGCGCCGATGACCAGGCCGCCGGAGAGCACGATGGAGCGGATGTGGCGCCGGTCGCCGCCATTGGCGCCGACCAGGCCGAGCTGGCGGCGCGAGCGCCGGGCGCCGACCGCGAAGGCCGGTCCGGCGAGCAGGCAGATCTCCAGCATGGCGAGGCCCACGACGGTGGCGAGGACGGCCATTTCGGAGGCGCTGCCCGCGTCCTGCTCGTACTGCTCCTTGGGTTCCTGCTGGTAGAGCGGCACGTCGGCATCGACGGGCGGGTTCAGGTGGACGGCGCGGGAGACGACCACCAGGGACTTGGTGTTGGCCGCCTTGACCATGTTCCACGTGAAACCATCGCCGCCGACCTTGACCAGGTAGCTGACGTTGGGCCGGAGCCCGAAGGCGCCGGAGGATTCGAGCGCCCGGTCGAGCGGGGCGATCAGGGTTCCCGGCGGGGCGAGGATCTCGTCCTTGCCGAGCTTGCTCGGAAGCTCGTACGCCCCGACGATCTTGTACGAGGTGGTCGCGCCGCGCGGGGTGACCGCAGAGCCGACGAACAGGCCGGAGTGCTTCAGGAAGGCGGTGGTGGCGACGACCTCGCCGGCGCGCTCGGGCAGCCGGCCGCGGTCGAGCGTGAAGATGCCGTCCACCAGCGGGCTCTGCGTGTCGAGTTCGCGCAGATCGGTGCCGAGCAGCCCGTGCTTGGTGCGGACCTTGCCGTAGCCCACGGAGTCCTTGATGACCTGGGTCCCGGCCGGGAGCACGGAGGTGTCCAGCTCCTCCGGGGGCTCCTGCGACATCGCCGCACCGTCGACCTTCTCGAAGCCGCCGACGGGTGCGTAGTTGGAGCCGTTGGGCAGCTGGTAGATCGGCATGTTCATGCGCGAGTAGTGCACCTGGGCGTCGGCGGTCCCGAGCTGGCGCGAGAGGGTCTGCTCGGGAGAGAGCTCGGCGCTGCGCAGGGTGAGGTCGGCGGCGCTCACGCCGATGATCGGCAGGGCGATCATCGCGAGGACCAGGGAGCTGCGGCCCTTGGCGCGCCAGGCGTCGCGGCGGGCGATGCGCAGGGCCGCGACCCACGCGTGGTACCGGCCTTGGAGCGAGAAGGTCACCGGCCGGCCGCCTGCCCGGAGAGGAGCGAGTCGGGCCGGCTGCGCAGGGTCTCGTCGACCACGCTGCCGTCGCGCAGGAAGATCACGCGGTCGGCCCAGGCGGCGAACCGGGGCTCGTGCGTGACGAGGATCCCGGCCGCGCCCGCGTCGCAGCGGGAGCGCAGCAGGGAGAGGACGGACTCGCCGGTCTCGGAGTCGAGGGCGCCGGTGGGCTCGTCGGCGAGGACCAGGCGGCGGTCGCCCACGAGGGCGCGGGCGATGGCCACGCGCTGCTGCTGGCCGCCGGACATCTCGTCGGGGAAGCGGTCGGCGAGTGCGCCGAGGCCTATCTCCTCCAGCGCGGCGAGCGCGGACACCCGCGCCTTGCGGGCGGAGGTCCCGTCGAGTTCCCGGGGCAGGGCCACGTTCTCGGCGGCGGTGAGGGCCGGGATCAGGTTGTAGTCCTGGAATACGTACCCGATGCTGCGGCGGCGCAGGGCGGCCAGCTGCTTGCGGCTCGCCGTGGTGATGTCGGTGCCCTCGACCATGACCCGGCCGCTGCTCGGGGTGTCGAGGCCGCCCGCGAGGGTCAGCAGCGTGGACTTGCCGGAGCCGGACGGGCCCATGACGGCCACGAGTTCGCCAGGGTGGACCGAGAGGTTGATCCCGCGCAGGGCGTGCACCTCGGTGGCGCCGCTGCCGTGGGTGCGGACGAGCTGGTCCAACTGCAGTACGGGCTGCTGGGGCTGGGGCTGGGGCTGATCAGGCATGAAGGGTCCCCCCTGGGACGGTGGTTCAGCCTCGCCGCGTACGGGCGGTACGGGGCCGGGCGGTGGTGGTCGGGGCCGAGGTCTCGGCAGTGGCGGCCTGGGGCGGTTCGGGTTCGCCGGCCCTCCGGTCGGCCGGCAGGGAGAGCCGTACGAGCCGGGCTTCGCAGTGGTCGAGCCAGCGGGCCTCGGCCTCGGTCTGGAAGATCAGCTGTTCCAGGACGAGCAGCCAGGCCACGTCGTCGCGTTCGCGGGACTGCCCGCTCTCGACCGCGGCGAGTGCCGTGGCCTTGAGCCGGGTGTAGTCCTGCATCGCCTTGATCGTGGCGTGGCGCTGGGACTGGATGACGGCGCGGATGTCCACTCCGGACGCGCCCACGGCCATCGCGAGCTTGATGGAGAGCTCGTCGCGGGGCGGGTTGGCCCGGTCGACGGGACGCTCGTACCACTCGCGCAGCTCGGTGCGCCCGGTGTCGGTGATGGCGTACAGGGTGTGCCCGGCGCTGTCCTCGCCGTCGGGGGCGACGAGACCGTCGCGTTCGAGGCGGGCGAGGGTGGTGTACACCTGCCCGACGTTGAGCGGCCAGGTGGAGCCGGTGCGGGATTCGAACTCGGTGCGCAGCTGGGAGCCGTACCGAGGACCCCGTTCCAGCAGGGCGAGAAGCCCGTGACGGATCGACATACCGAGTATGTATACCGAGTATGTTCACTCTCGGCAACCATCCTCAGGCGCACGCCGCAAGGGGGATCCCCGCGCGGTGTTCGGCTAGATGCTCCGGCGCAGGCGCACGCCGAGGTAGCCCAGACCCAGTCCCATCAGGGCGAATCCGGTGCCGAGGGGCAGTATGTGCGCGGCCAGGTCGGCGGCCCGGTCGTTCGGTTCGGTGCCGAGCGCGGTGACCCTTCCGGGCGGGCTCGGCGCCACGACCGGCGGTGGCGGGGTCGGTGACGGAACCGGGGGTGTGGGCCGGGTCTGCGGGCGGACCGGCAGCGGCCGGGCGGCCACGACCAGCTCCGGGTTGGCGGGCTCGCCGGCCGGGCGGCCGGGCCGCTCCCGCCCGACTCCGGCGGCGCTGCCGGCGAGCTCCCGGTAGCCGTCGTTCGACGGGGTGGGTGAGGCGGGTGAGGTGCGCGAGGCGGAGCCGGAGGCCAGGGCGAAGGGGCCCGCGTACGCGGAGGCGGCGGGGGCGAGCGCGGCGGCGACTAGGGCGGCACAGGCCAGCCAGCGGGGCGGACGGAATCCTTGGATCACGGGGAGCCCCTCCCGTCCCGAGCGGCCGAGACGCTCGCTCGGCGTCAGAGATATGCGCTCAGATTTACATAGCGGGGCAAAACTGGCATCCCGGGCGCCCCATCAGGGTGCCCGGGATGCGGGTGTGCCGTGAAGCGCCTCTGCTGCGGACCACTCCGAAGCACTCGGAAGCGCTCCGGATTGCGCCGAATCGCCGCATGGCCGGGGACTACTCCGGATTGCCGGTCGACACGGTCAGCGTCCACTCCGTGCCTTCCTTGTTGATCTTTTCGCCGACGGCCGGCGACTGGACCAGCACGGTGTCCTTGCCGTAGACCGCCTCGTCCTTCCATTCGATGGTGTACTTGCCGCCCGCAGCCTGGATGCACTCCTTCACGGAGAGCAGGTTCTTGTACTTGAGGTCCGGCGCCGAGTACTTGCCGGCCTCGCTGTAGTGCTTCACCGGCTCCGAGCACTTCTTCGGGTCGATCGTGCGTGTGGTGTCGGGCCCCTTGAACCCGGGTTTGGCCGAGGCGGAGGCGGAGGCGCCCGTGGAGCTCCCCGGGTTCGCCGTGGGGTCCCCCTTGTCCTCGTCGCCGTTCATCGCGATCGCCGCGATCAGACCGCCGATGGCCAGCAGCGCCACCGCGATCGCGCCCGCGACCACCGGCACGTTCCGCTTGCCGGCGCCGGCCGCCCCGGACTGGCTCGCCGTGCTCGCCGGGGAGATCGTGTACGGCGGCGGGGTCTGCGGCGCGTACTGCTGCGGCGGGGGCGTGTGCGGGTAGGCGTAGCCGCCCTGGGCGTGCGCCTGCGGGGCCGGCGTCGGCGCGTACGGGGCGGGCGTCGGGGTGTGCGGAGCCTGGTACGGCTGCTGCACCGACTGCGGCGGCGCCTGGAACCCGGAGTCCACCGGCGGGAACACGGCCGAGCTCACGCCCGCACCGCTGCTCAGCGGCCCCTGGCCCTGCACGATGACCGGTGCCCCGGTCTGCCCGGAGCCCAGCACGCGCGCCACCTCGTCGCCCATGGCCGCGGCCGTGGGGAAGCGCTCGTTCGGGTTCTTCTTCAGGGCCCGCGCCACCAGCGCGTCCATCGCCGGGGTCAGCGACCGGTTGACGGAGGACGGGGCGACCGGCTCCTCCTGCACGTGGGCGTACGCGATGGCCAGCGGCGAGTCCGCGTCGAAGGGGATCCGCCCGGTCAGCAGCTGGAACAGCATGATGCCGACCGAGTACAGGTCGGAGCGGGCGTCGACCCCGCGCCCCAGCGCCTGCTCGGGCGAGAGGTACTGCGGGGTGCCGACGACCATGCCGGTCTGCGTCATCGAGGTGACCCCCGACTGCATGGCGCGGGCGATGCCGAAGTCCATCACCTTGACCACGCCGCGCTTGTTCACCATGACGTTGCCGGGCTTGATGTCGCGGTGGACGAGCCCCATCTCGTGGCTGGTCTCCAGGGCGGCCAGCACATCGGCCGTCACCTTCAGGGCCTTGTCCGCCGGCATGGCCCCGTACTGGCGGATGTCCGCCTCCAGAACCGAGCCGAGGGGCCGGCCTTCCACGTATTCCATGACGATGTAGGGCATCACGGCGCCGTCGCCCGCGCCGGAGCCGCCGAACGTCACTTCGCCTTCACCGGTGTCGAATACCGAGACGATGTTCGTGTGCGACAGTTTCGCTACAGCCTGGGCCTCGCGGCGGAACCGCTCGCGGAAGGACTGCTCGCGGCCGAGGTCGCTGTGCAGGGTCTTGATGGCGACCTGCCGGTCGAGCGCCGAGTCGTACGCCAGGTACACGGAGGCCATGCCGCCCGCGCCCAGCAAGTCCCTTAGCTGGTAACGGCCACCGGCCAGAGAGCCGCCCGCGTACTGGCCCTGAGTGCCGTCCTGGCTCATGACTGTTGCTTCCCCTCGGGATGTGTCCCTACGCCGTTGGCCGGGCGCATATGGCGCCCAGTCTGCCCGAGGGCAAGCACACGTCAAGCCAGGTGCCCGTTCCGTGACCACATGGGCACAGGGTGGTCTTGTCCGAACGGTGACCGGTTCCGAGGCTGTAGCGTTCGTCGGAGCACCATGGCAGAGGACTACCGCTGAGCGGCGGCCGAGAGAGACGACGGCGAGGACTGATGGCACCCGAACCCGAGGGAAACGGCGCCGGGATGACCGATGGTCCTGAGCACTGGGGCGCAGGCGGCCTGGTGGGAGACGGCCGTTACCGGCTGACGCACCGGCTGGGCCGGGGCGGCATGGCCGAGGTCTTCGCGGCCGAGGACGTACGGCTGGGCCGTACCGTCGCCGTGAAGCTGCTGCGCGCCGACCTGGCCGAGGACCCGGTGTCCAAGGCCCGCTTCACCCGCGAGGCACAGTCCGTCGCCGGGCTCAACCACCACGCCGTCGTCGCCGTGTACGACTCGGGCGAGGACCGGGTCGGCCCCAACACCGTCCCGTACATCGTGATGGAGCTGGTCGAGGGCCGCACCATCCGCGACCTGCTGGTCAGCGCCGAGGCGCCGGGCCCCGAGCAGGCGCTCATCATCACCTCGGGCGTGCTCGAAGCCCTCGCGTACTCGCACCAGCACGGCATCGTGCACCGCGACATCAAGCCGGCGAACGTCATCATCACCGACGCCGGCGCGGTGAAGGTGATGGACTTCGGCATCGCCCGCGCCCTGCACGGCGTCCAGTCGACGATGACCCAGACCGGCATGGTCATGGGCACCCCGCAGTACCTGTCGCCCGAGCAGGCCCTCGGCAAGGCCGTGGACCACCGCTCCGACCTGTACGCGACCGGCTGTCTCCTCTACGAACTGCTCGCGCTACGGCCCCCGTTCACCGGCGAGACCCCGCTGTCGGTGGTCTACCAGCACGTCCAGGACGTGCCCGTGCCGCCCTCGCAGCTGCCGGAGGGCCACCACATCCCGCAGGAGCTCGACGGGCTCGTCATGCGCTCCCTCGCCAAGGACCCGGACGACCGGTTCCAGAGCGCCGAGGAGATGCGCGGGCTGGTCCAGTACGCGCTGCGGATGCTGCACGACCAGGGGCCGAACACCGGCACCTGGAACACCGGTCCGGTCACCATGGCCCTGCCGCATGACCGTGGTGGAGCCAGCGCCACCACGGTCATGCCGGTGGCCGGGACCGGCGGGCAGCAGCCGTACCCCTCGCACGCCTCGACCTCGCAGTTCCAGCAGCCGATGGTGCCGCCGCTGAACCCGGACGACGGTTCGGCGTTCCCCGGCGGCCGCGGTCCCGGCGGCTACGACGGCTACGACGACCGCGGCGGCAGCGGCAGCCGCTGGAAGATGTGGCTGTTCGCGGTGCTCGCGATCGTCGCGATCGCGGGCGGCGTGGCCTTCGCCGTCAACAGCGTGGGCGGCAAGAGCGACGAGAAGCCGACGCCGGGCACCAAGCAGAGCTCCAGCGCCGCGCCGAGCGCGTCCAAGTCCCCGGACGCCCAGCCTTCGCACCAGACCGCGGACAACCCGACCCCGACCACCGAAACCCAGCCCACGGCGACCCGCTCCCGGACGCAGACCTTCAGCCCGTCGCCGTCGGCTTCGGCCTCGGCTTCCGCCTCCGCGTCCGCGTCGGCGTCCAAGAGCACGTCGGCGTCCCCCACGCCGTCGAAGTCACCGACGGCTACGGCTACGGCGACGAAGCCCGTGGAGCCGCCGGGCCCGAACTCCCAGGAGTGACGTACGAGGACGGGCCCGGCGGAATCAATTCCGCCGGGCCCGTTCCCCTTTCCGCGTACGGGCTGGTCAGAGGTGCTCAGAGCGCGTGCTGGCACTGCCGTTCCGGATTCCCGGCGAGCGCGTGCACGGTGACGAACTGGGGTTCGATGTGTAGGTAGACGGGGTCGAAGAGGGCGCCGTCCACGAAATGCGGACCCGGACCGAATAGTTCCAGTTCTGCGGTGGTCGGCTCGACGAGCTGCGCCGTTCCGGTGAACTGCACCGACCAGAGCCGGGGGTCCCCGGAATGGAAGTTGTCCGCCCCGTAGGCCACCACGCTGCCGTTGCACGCCCGGTGGTAGCCGAAACCGGAGTGCATTCTCAGGACGACCCTGCCGTCCACCACGACGTGGCGGGCGAGGGCGAGGAACGGCAGCGCGCGCATGCTGGTGGCCACTCGGCCGTACGGCACCCGCCGCAGGAGTTCGATGGCGTGGAGTTCCTCGGGGGACATGCCGTCCACTGTCCGCCACCGGCATCCCACCGGGAAAGAGGAGCCCGCCCCGATGATCGGGGACGTTGGTCCCGAATGGCACGGCGCGCACCGGGGAACCACGCGGCGACGGGGTGTCACGGCCCGTGACGGAGGGCTCCCGGAGCGGCCCGCGCCCGGGGCGGCGGGGCCGGCTAGCGCCTCTCGGCCTGCAGGCGGGCCACGTAGGCGGCGGCCTGGGAGCGGCGCTCCATGCCCAGCTTGGACAGCAGGCTGGAAACGTAGTTCTTGATGGTCTTCTCGGCCAGGTGCAGCCGCTCGCCGATGACGCGGTTGGTCAGGCCCTCGCCGATCAGGTCGAGGATCTTCCGCTCCTGCTCGGTGAGGTGGGAGAGCCGGTCGTCGCGCTTGCCGTTCTTGCCGTCCCGCAGCCGCTCCAGCACGCGGGCGGTGGCGACCGGGTCCAGCAGGGACTTGCCGGCGGCGACATCGCGCACCGCGCTGAGCAGCTCATTGCCGCGGATCGCCTTGAGCACGTAGCCGGAGGCGCCGGCCATGATCGCGTCGAACAGCGCCTCGTCGTCGGCGAAGGAGGTCAGCATCAGGCACTTGACGTCCTCGTCCTGGGAGCGCACCTCGCGGCACACCTCCACACCGCTGCCGTCGGGCAGCCGGACGTCGAGGACCGCCACGTCGGGGCGGGTGGCGGGAATGCGGACCAGGGCATCCGCGGCCGTACCGGCCTCGCCGACGATCTCGATGTCCTCTTCGACCGACAAGAGCTCGTGGACGCCCCGACGTACCACTTCGTGGTCGTCCAGGAGGAATACCTTGATTTTTCCGTCTTCGCGCACGAAGTCAGTTTCACACACTCACCCCTTCCCTGCCGGAGTTACCCGGGATAACGTGCCGTTGTTCCCGGCCCCTGCAAGGCTGTGACCAGTGGTTGTTCCCGCTGCCGCGGATTTACTTGGAAATCCAAGCAAAAACGCAGGTCAAACGGGGTTTCGCAGTTATGCGGCGCACTGGGTAACGTGCATTGCGCAGGGCACTCGCCGGGGCACCTGTCACGCCTGAATCCCGAACGCGACGCACACACCCCGTGCGCTCGTTACGGATGCAGGTGAGCCGCACTGGACCCCGGAGAACCCGGGTGCCGGACCGACGGAGGAGCACACGTGACCGTGGAGAGCACTGCCGCGCGCAAGCCGCGACGCAGCAGCGGCACCAAGCGGGCGGCAGGCGCGGCGAGCGCCGCCAAGCCCGCCGCCGCTGCCACCGCGCAGACGCAGGACGCCGTACCTCAGCTCGTACAGATGCTGACGCCCGAAGGGGACCGGGTGGAAAACGCGGACAACGCGGAATTCGCCCCCTTCGTCGCCGACATCACCACCGAGGACCTGCGCGGGCTGTACCGCGACATGGTCATGACCCGCCGCTTCGACGGTGAGGCGACCGCCCTGCAGCGCCAGGGAGAGCTGGGCCTGTGGGCCTCGCTCCTCGGCCAGGAGGCCGCGCAGATCGGCTCCGGCCGGGCCCTGAACGACGAGGACTACGTCTTCCCGACCTACCGCGAGCACGGCGTCGCCTGGTGCCGCGGCGTCGACCCGACCAACCTGCTCGGGATGTTCCGCGGCGTGAACCACGGCGGCTGGGACCCGAACACCAACAACTTCCACCTCTACACGATCGTCATCGGCTCGCAGACGCTCCACGCGACCGGTTACGCGATGGGCGTGGCCAAGGACGGCGCGGACGCGGCCGTCATCGCCTACTTCGGCGACGGCGCCTCCAGCCAGGGCGACGTGATGGAGGCCTTCAACTTCTCCGCCGTCTACAACTCCCCCGTGGTGTTCTTCTGCCAGAACAACCAGTGGGCGATCTCCGAGCCGACCGAGCGCCAGATGCGCGTGCCGCTCTACCAGCGCGCGCAGGGCTTCGGCTTCCCGGGCGTCCGCGTCGACGGCAACGACGTGCTGGCCTGCCTGGCCGTGACCCGCTGGGCCCTGGACCGGGCGCGCCGCGGCGAGGGCCCGACGCTGATCGAGGCGTTCACGTACCGCATGGGCGCGCACACCACCTCCGACGACCCGACGAAGTACCGTCGGGACGAGGAGACGGCGGCCTGGGAGTCCAAGGACCCGATCCTGCGCCTGAAGGCCCACCTGCTGGCCACGGGCGGCGCCGACGAGGCGTACTTCGCCGAGCTGGAGGCCGAGAGCGAGGCCATGGGCAAGCGCGTGCGCGAGGCCGTGCGCTCCATGCCCGACCCGGACACCATGGCGATCTTCGAGAACGTCTACGCGGACGGGCACGCGCTCGTCGACGAGGAGCGCGCGCAGTTCGCCGCCTACCTCGCGTCCTTCGAGGCGACCGAGGAGGGTCACTGATGGCTGCCCTGAAGATGTCGATCGCGAAGGCGCTCAACGAGTCGCTGCGCAAGGCCCTGGAGCAGGACCCGAAGGTCCTGATCATGGGTGAGGACGTCGGCAAGCTGGGCGGTGTCTTCCGGATCACCGACGGCCTGCAGAAGGACTTCGGCGAGGAGCGGGTCATCGACACCCCGCTCGCCGAGTCGGGCATCGTCGGCACCGCCATCGGCCTGGCCCTGCGCGGGTACCGGCCGGTCGTGGAGATCCAGTTCGACGGTTTCGTCTTCCCCGCGTACGACCAGATCGTCACGCAGCTCGCGAAGATGCACGCGCGCTCCCTGGGCAAGATCAAGATGCCGGTCGTCATCCGCATCCCGTACGCGGGCGGCATCGGCGCGGTCGAGCACCACAGCGAGTCCCCGGAGGCGCTCTTCGCGCACGTCCCGGGCCTCAAGGTGGTCTCCCCGTCGAACGCGAGCGACGCGTACTGGATGCTCCAGCAGGCGATCCTCAGCGACGACCCGGTGATCTTCTTCGAGCCGAAGCGGCGCTACTGGGACAAGGGCGACGTCGACGTCGACGCCATCCCCTACCCGCTGCACAAGGCGCGCGTGGCCCGCGAGGGCTCGGACATCACCCTGGCCGCCTACGGCCCGATGGTGAAGGTCTGCCTGGAGGCGGCGGCCGCGGCCGCCGAGGAGGGCAAGTCGGTGGAGGTCGTCGACCTGCGCTCGATGTCCCCGGTCGACTTCGACGGTCTGCAGGCCTCGGTCGAGAAGACCCGCCGGCTGGTCGTCGTGCACGAGGCCCCGGTCTTCCTGGGCGTCGGCTCGGAGATCGCCGCTCGCATCACGGAGCGGTGCTTCTACCACCTGGAGGCGCCGGTGCTGCGCGTGGGCGGATTCCACGCCCCGTACCCGCCGGCCCGCCTGGAGGACGAGTACCTGCCGGGCCTGGACCGGGTGCTCGACGCCGTCGACCGCTCGCTGGCGTACTGAGGAGCCACGTTCATGACGATCCGCGAATTCAAGATGCCCGACGTGGGCGAGGGCCTCACCGAGGCCGAGATCCTCAAGTGGTACGTCCAGCCGGGTGACACGGTCACCGACGGTCAGGTCGTCTGCGAGGTCGAGACGGCCAAGGCCGCCGTGGAACTGCCGATCCCGTTCGACGGTGTCGTGCACGCGCTCCTCTTCGAGGAGGGCACCACGGTCGACGTCGGCCAGGTCATCATCTCGGTGCAGACGGAGGACGGCGCCGCTGCGGAGGCCCCGGTGCAGGAGGCGGCCCCGGCCGTCGCCGCAGCCGTCCCCGCACCCGTCGCCACCGAGCCGGAGGAGCCGGCCGCCGCGGCCCGCCAGCCCGTCCTGGTCGGCTACGGGGTCTCCACCGCCTCCACGAAGCGCCGCCCGCGCAAGGCGGCCGTCGGTGCACCCGCGCAGAACGGCACCGCTCCGGCGGCGCCGGCCGCTCCGGCCGCGCCGGTGCTCCCCGCGGTCCCGGCGCAGCCGACCGGCGAGCGGCCGCTGGCCAAGCCGCCGGTGCGCAAGCTCGCCAAGGACCTCGGCATCGACCTGTCCTCGGTGGTCCCCACCGGTGACGGCGGGGTCGTGACCCGGGAGGACGTCCACGCGGCGGCCGCCGCGGCGATCGCCCCGCAGGCTGCGCCCGCCGAGGTCCCGGTGGCGGCTCCGGCGGCGGCTCAGGCCGTCCAGGCGGCCGAGGTACCGGCCTCCGCGCGGGAGACCCGCATCCCGGTCAAGGGCGTCCGCAAGGTCAGCGCCCAGGCCATGGTCGGCTCGGCCTTCACCGCACCGCACGTCACCGAGTTCATCACGCTCGACGTGACCCGCACGATGAAGCTGATCCAGGAGCTCAAGGACGACCCGGACCTCGCGGGGCTGCGCGTCAACCCGCTGCTCCTCATCGCGAAGGCCGTCCTGGTGGCCATCCGCCGCAACCCGGACGTCAACGCGTCCTGGGACGAGGCGGCCCAGGAGATCGTGCTCAAGCACTACGTGAACCTGGGCATCGCGGCGGCCACCCCCCGCGGGCTGATCGTCCCGAACATCAAGGACGCCCACACCAAGACGCTCGGCGAGCTGTCGACGGCCCTGTCCGAGCTGGTCGCCACGGCCCGCGACGGCAAGACGTCCCCGGCCGACATGCAGAACGGCACCCTCACCATCACCAACGTCGGCGTCTTCGGCGTCGACACCGGTACGCCCATCCTGAACCCGGGCGAGTCCGCGATCCTCGCGATCGGCGCGATCAAGCTCCAGCCGTGGGTCCACAAGGGCAAGGTGAAGCCGCGCCAGGTCACGACCCTGGCGCTGTCGTTCGACCACCGTCTCATCGACGGCGAGCTCGGCTCCCGCTTCCTGGCCGACATCGCGGCGGTCCTGGAACACCCCCGCCGCCTGATCACCTGGGCGTAGCGGCACGCACCACGCCCCACCCGATGGCCGGTCTCCCCGAGGAGGCCGGCCATCGGCCGTTGTCGGTGCGCGCACGCGGGACGCGATGCCCGGCGCCCGACAACGCGGGCGATCTCCACGGCCGCATGACCCGGAGACCGGCGAGATCGTGGACACCGGCACCCGGCGCTGATCCGCAGGAAACCCCTGGCCGGGGGATTCGGACCCGTGTGATCATCGCCGGATGTTCTTTCGCGCTGCCACCGCAGACCCCGCAGACCTGGACCGCGCCGTCGCCTACCCGGCCGACGGTCCCGTCCCCGCCCTGACCGCCGACAAGATCCGGGAGGAGCTGGCCGGGAACCGGTTGCGGCCCGAGTGGACCTGGTTCGCCGAGGACGAGGACGGGGAGATCCTGGCCCGCGCCCTGTGGTGGGGCCGTTCCGACAGCGGGCAGCCCATCGCGCTCGACTGCCTGCAGGTACGGGCCTGCGTGGCCGACCCGGCCGCCGTGGCCGCCGGGCTGCTCGCGGCCGGGCACGCCGCCTTCGGCAAGCCGCCGGTCTACAACATCTCCCTGCCCCGCGGCTGGCGCGAGGACCCGGAGACGGCCGCCGCGGTCGCCTGGCGCCAGGAGGCCGCGTACAGGACCGGCCTGACGCGCGAGATCGAGCGGCTGCGCTACGAGTGGACCCCGGCCGCCGGGACGCCCGAGCCCACCGGACGGATCGTCTTCCGCGACGGCACCGACGAGGAGTTCCTGGACGCCTTCACCCGGCTGTCCGCCGGCAGCCTCGACCTGCACACGCAGACCGAGCTCCAGTCGATGGACGCGGAACAACTGGCCCGCGAGGACGTCGAGTTCTACCTCGACTGCCCCGGCGAGCGCTCCTGGTGGCGCCTCGCCCACCTCCCGGACGGCACGCTCGCCGGCATGGCCATCCCGTCGGCCACCCCGTACCACCGCAACGTCGGCTACCTGGGCGTCGTACCGGAACAGCGCGGCCGGGGCCTGATCGACGAGATCCTGGGCGAGATCACCCGCTTCCACGCCGCCGAAGGTGCCGAGCGCATCACCGCGACCACCGACACCGTCAACACCCCGATGGCCGCCGCCTTCGACCGCGCGGGCTACGAGGTCACCGAGATCCGGCTGGTGTGGGAGGAACCGTCCGGGGTCTGAGGGACGTTTCTCCTTTCGGGCCACCGCTCGCACGGGAGGGGAAACGGCCATGGAACTGACCGAGGAAATCTCCGCGTACCGCGACGGCAGAGGAGAACCAGGCCGCCTGGTGGGTGAGTTCAGGCGTGCGGTGCTGCTCGCACCGCTGACGGACGGGGCCGACGGAGGTCTGATGTCCGTCGTCCAGGGCGGTGTCCGCTGGCTGTACGCGTTCACGGACGAGGCGGCCCTCGCCCGTTTCGCGCAGGCGCGCGGAGCCGGGGACCGGGAGTGGGAGTACCTCTCCGTCCTCGGCGCGCGTTTGGTCGACGCGATCGTCCCGATGGTCGACGGTCCCGCGGGGGTCGCGGTGAACGTGGCCGACGAGGACGGCTCGATGCTCTTCCCGCCGGTCGTGGGCATCGTGCCCGAGGCCTGCGCCGTCGACCGTACGGACGCCGTCTGATGGCGGGCGACGGGGACCTGGAGGTCTCGCCCGCAGCGGTCGCCGGCATCCGGAAGGGGCTGCGCGGTGCCAGAGGTACCTGCGGGGCCGGCGAAGTGGCGGACCCCGAAGGACGACGAAGTGAATGAGTAGCCGCAGCGGTACCCCCCCCCCCGCAATCCCGTGCCCGACTGGCCGGGCTACCGCGCCGAGCCGTCCTACGACCCCGGCCAGAGCCGGGTCTACCCGGCCCCGGTGCCGGCGGAGCTGCGGGCGCTCGGCAACGACGTCCGGGCCGCCGACTGGCCGGTGCGGCTCGCCTTCCGCAGCTCCCGGACCGCGCTGCTCGACACGCTCTGCCGCTGGCAGACCCTGCGCGCGCTGGCGTACGTGCACCTGCTGGCCGCCCGCACGGGGGACGACCGCCTGCCGGTCGACCTGAGGGTGGTGCCCGGCCCGGAGGCGGCCGGCGATCCGGGCCTGCCCGAGCTGCTGGCGAGGCTGGAGCAGGCCGCAGCCGGCCTCCCGGCGGACCTGCTGGACGCGGTCGTCTGCGACAGCGGCGGGCTGCTCGCCGACAACCGGTTCGCGGCATCGGTGCTGGCCGCCGGGCTCACCGCCGATTCCCGGCCGGGGCACCCGGACGAGGCGGTCTCCCGCGCCGTGGTGCTCACCAGCTACTGGTACGAGGTCCCCGGGCTGCGCGGCGCGCTGGCCCTGGCGTGGAGCGCGAACCTGTTCGTCCGCTCCTGGCTGGGGTGGTCCCAGCGGTTCGTGTACGGCGACCCGGCGGGAGGCATCGGGGTCACCTCCGACCCCCGCCCGCCCCGGCCGGCGGCGTCCGTCCTCCCGAAGTGGGCGGCGCCCCTGCTGGACCGCATCGAGCCGGGTCCGGGGGCAGCCTCGTGACCCGGGCCCGCGTGTACCTGCAGGGCTCGATCTGACCGGGGACGCGAGCGGCGAAGGCCTCGCGCGCGCCGCCTTCGGGCCCCTCGGCGGGATCGTCGAGTGCGGGGCGACCCTCGCCGGGCTGCCGGCAGGGGAGTTCGTCGTACGCCACGCGGCCCGGCTGGAGCGGATCCTGGCCGGGATCCGGGACCTGGGCGGCTTCGCCCCGGAGGTGATGGCGATCGCCGACGAGCTCGGCTGGCTGCGCGACCACGAGATCGTCCCGGCCGGCCTGCTGCTCCGGTCCGGCGGCTTCGAGGCCCTCACCCCGGAGCTCGGCCGCCCGGGGCCGATGCGGCGCATGGCCCGGATGGGCGCCGACCTCCAGCTGGCGCACCTGATGCAGGCACTGGTGGGCACCGGCGTACAGCGGTCGCCCCGGGCGGCGGCTCAGGCCGTCGTCGCCGTACTGGACGTGCTGGAGGACGCGTGCGCCCTGGTGGCGGGCCCCGGGTACGAGCGCTCCGTGCACGAGGTCCATCTGATGTGGCGGGTCGCGTTCCTGCCCGGCGTCCTGCTGCCCTCCTCCGGCTCCCCGGAGGGGATCCGGCGCGGATTCCGGGCCTACGCGCACGCCCTGGAAGGGCAGGGGGAGGGCCCCGGACGGTAATCTCCCGCCCGGGGAAGGGGGTCGGGTGTCCATCGCCGAATTGCAGGTGTACTCCGTCGAGGAGGCTGATGTCACGGGCGGCGTGTGCGTGGTCCGGTGCGTCGGCGGGGTGGCCCGGGCCGGGCAGGTCTACGCCGTCGGGGAGTCGAGGATGGGCCTGCGCCACATCGAACGGTACGGGCGGCCCGTCGCCTCCTTCGACGCCGGACACGTCGCGAAGGTCCACTTCACGGGCGCCATGGTCGCCCTGCTCACCCGCGGGCAGGTGCTGACCTCGGTGCCGCCCGACGGGCACTCGCTGGAGGACCTGGAGGCCTGGCTGGCCACCGGGCCGCCGCTGCGGGACGAACCCCACCCGCGGACCCTGCGCGTCCTCGCCGGCGTGCGGATGCGCGACGAACGACTTCCCGACGAGGTCCGGCTGCGCTGGGGACGGGTCGCGCTGGCGGCCACCCGCCGGTGCGCGCAGGCCGAGGGCACGCCCGCACTGGCCGCAGCACCCGAACTGGCCTACGTACAGGGCTACTTGATCCAGCAGTTCGGCCCGGCCCGCGGCGGCGACCCGGCGGCCCTGTGCCGGGATCTGCTGGCGCTGATCGACCTGACCCCGGCGCAGGCCGCGGCGCAGGGCCGCGGCTGGCGCGACCTCCCGCACCACCGCATCCGGCACCTGCGCCGCATCAAGAGCCTGATCCCCTGGCTGACCGCCGTACGCCCGCACCTGCCGGACGGCGGCTCCTTGGCGGAGGCGGTCGACGCCTGGTCGGCGGTCCGGCCCGGACTGCCGTGACCGGTCCGGCCGTGACGGGCCCGTATCCGGCCTCCCGGGGCAATACAACTAGCCCGCGGCGCGCGCGGCGTTGCCCAGGACCCTGGTCGGGGTGATGCGGACGACCACGCGGACGTCCTGCGCCGGGGCGTCCCGGTACTCCTTGCCGGCGCCCGGGCCGAGGTACTCCTCGGCGATGCGGACGGCCACCGCGCGGCCGACGTCCTCGGTGACGGTGGCCGTGCCGCGGATCTCGGCGTAGAGGAAGGGGTTGGCCAGGTCGAAGACGGTGACGCCGACCCGCCCGTCCCGGACGATGTTGCGCTCCTTGCGGCGTCCCTGCTCGGTGGAGATCAGCAGGTCGCCCCCGTCGCGGGTCACCCAGATCACCGAACTCTGCGGACTGCCGTCGGGGTTGATGGTCGACAGGACGGCGGGGTGCGGGGAGTCGAGCAGCCCGCGCACGGTCTCATTCAGCTCAACAGTCATGACGGCGAGGCTAACCGGGGCGCGGGCGGGCCGCCGCCGGTTTCCGGCCCGCCCGCGGTCACTAACCGAAGTCGGTCAGTTCCAGGGGATGTTGAGCCACGGGCTGGCCTGGTCGGTGGTCAGCGCGACGTGGGCGGCGAGGGCCGTCGTGTACCAGGTGCCGAACTCCTCCTCGTCGAAGTGCAGGCACCGGCCGAGGACGTACCCGGCCGAGAACTCCTCCCACGAGCGGTACGTCTGGCGGGCGGCGTCCCCGGCGCGCAGTACGGCCTTCTCGGCCTCGTGGAGGGTGCCGTAGCGGCACCCGATGCCCCAGCGGGCCATCTGTGAGGCCCGGCCGAGGTCCCAGGCCTCCACCGAGCGGACCCAGCCGTCCTCGGGGAGCAGCCCGTCGGCGCGGAAGCGCTGCTCGTAGCGGGTGATCCGGCCGATGAGGCGCTTGACGCCGGTGATCTCGCCCTCCACCTCGGCGGTGGGGCGCGGCTGGGCGACGGTGACCCCGTCGGGGGTGAGCTGCGGCTCGGCGGAACGCTCGGCGCTGCGGCGCAGGCTGGCCTCGGCGGCGTGCCGCCAGTGCTCGATGTCGACCGGCCCCGCGAAGTCGGAGGCGAGGACGCGGCGGACGCGGAGCGCGAACTCCCAGACGGGGCTGACCACGTCCACGGTCAGGAGCTGCTCCAGGGCGGAGAGCCAGCCGGCGCGGTCGGTGATGCTCCAGCTCTTCGCGACGCGGCGGCGCTCGTGCTGGTAGCCGCTGCCGTGGTAGGCGAGGGCGTTCCAGAACTCGCCGTTCGTCACGGCGAGATGGCTGCCTACGGCGAGGCCGTGGGCGATGGGCCCGTGCAGCGGCCCGCCGGTGAAGAGGGCGTGGACCTTCCCTTCGGGCAGGCCGTACGCGGGCGCCGCGTCCGCGTGCGCGCGCCAGCGGGCCAGGTCGGCGGGGGTGGTGGTGAGGTAGGCCTCGGTGGGGGAGCCCGGGTTCACGGCGAGGAAGGCGGGATCGCCGGGGCCCCAGACTTTGGAGAACCAGCCCAGGCTCCGGGACTCGAAGACCGTCTCGGGGGCGGGCGCGGGCAGCATGCCGGCGGTGTGGACGACGAGCATGCGGTCCGGGGTGGCGTGGAAGAAGACGGAGTCGGGATGCGCGTCGGACTGGACGCGGTGCTGGACCAGGTAGAGCTGGGCGCGGGCGAGTACGTCGAAGTACGCGGCCCAGTCGCCGGCGGTCTTGGCCTCGTACAGCTCTCTCTCGATGACGCTCGGCGCGATCCAGGTCCCCATACGGGGACCTTATACGGGCCCCTCCACGGGCCACCCGGCCCGTACGGACCTCTCCCTGACCGGCGGCTTCCGGCATAGGCTTCGGGCATGACCCGACTCCCGTGCGCGAAGGCCGTCCACTCGGCGGCGCGATGAACGACGTCACGGTGTACTGGCGGCCGGGGTGCCCGTTCTGCGTCAAGCTCCGCACGCAGCTGCGCCTGGCCCGGATCCCGTACCGGAAGGTCGACATCTGGCGGGACCCCGAGGCGGCGGCCTTCGTCCGCAGCGTGGCCGACGGCAACGAGACCGTCCCGACGGTGGTCGTCGGCGACCACCCGGCCATGGTGAACCCCTCCGTACGCCGGATCCGCGAGGCCCTGCACGGCTGAACCCGTCCCGGACCCGGCGTTCGGTGGCCGGGTCCTACCGGCCCGAGGCCGCCTTCATCGCCGCGAGGACGGTGATCAAGACCGTGGCCAGGACGACGACCTGGTTCCGCTTCCCTTGCAGGCGCTTGCGCTCGGCGGGCGCAATGCCGCTCTTGTCCGCGGCGTTGCGCCAGGGCTTGGTGGCGCGCCAGAGGAACGTGACGGCGAGGGCCGCCACGGCCAAGGTTGCGACCACCTGCCCGGCGGCGTAGTTCTGCGAGGTGGGGTCCACGGACAGGGCGATCATGAACCGCATCGTATGCACGATCGAATTGCTCGTGGATCACGATCGGACATCATCCGTGCCGCGTGACGCCCCCCCCGTGCCACCGCGCGACCGTGCGGACCCCCTTGACGCCCCCTGGTGGGGGAGGGACGCTCGCGGGTCTCGCATCCGAGCGGTTGCACACTGGGGGGCCGGTATGCCGGAGGAGTCTGTCCAGGCGGTGGGGGAGCTGCGGGCGCGGCTCGCGGCGCGGGGGGCGCGCTGGTCCGTCATGGAGCACCTGGCCGACGAGGAGCCGGTGCCGCGGCCCTCGCTTGGTCTGGAGCCCGGGGCGAACCTGACGCCCGCCGAGGACGTGGGGCTCGTCGATCTGCGGGGGATGATCGGGCACGAGAGCGGGAATCCCCACCTGACCCGGCGCCGGGCCGCCCACGGGTTCCTGCCGGGCCCGGCGACGACCGGAGCGGCCCGGCCCGCCGCCGTGGACTGGCGCAGCCGCTGGGGATGGCCGTGGATCACCAAGGTGAAGGACCAGAACCCGTGCGGTTCCTGCTGGGCCTTCGGCGCCGCCGGCCTGGTGGAGTCCATGGCCCGCATCGAGCACTGCGTATGGGCGGAGCGTTCCGAGGGGGACGTGCACGACGGTCTGCGCTTCACCTGCGGGCAGGGTTCCAATCCGGAGACCGCGCTCGACTGGATCAAGGGCAACGGGGGGCTCGCCGACCCGGACTGCTGGCCGTACAGCACCCCGCCCGCCGGTCTGCCCGCCGCCCGCCGCGACGCCTGGCGCGCCGAGTACACGCCCAGCTGGGACCGGTCCGGGCGCACCGTCCGGATCACCGACTACGTGCGGCTCGGCGACGTCGAGCAGCAGAAGGTCTGGCTGGACACGGTCGGCCCGCTGACCGCCTGCTTCGACGTGTACGACGACTTCTTCGGCCTGGGCTCCGGCGTCTACCACCGCACCAGCGACCACCTCGCGGGCGGCCACTGCGTGCTGATCGTCGGCTACGACGACGCGGCCGGCTGCTGGCTGTTCAAGAACTCCTGGGGGACCGGCTACCACGTCGGCGGCTACGGCCGGATCGCCTACGGCGAGGTCGACATCGACCACTGGGCCAAGTGCGGCCTGCGCGGCACCAACATCGACCCGTGGGCCAAGCGCCGCCTGCACACCGGCAACGTCTACGAGAGCGGCAACGGCCGCGCCCACCGCAACTTCGAGCTCCTCGCCACCACCACCGGCGGCCGTCTCCAGCACTGGTGGCGCGAGGGCGACGCCCCCTTCGCGTGGGCCCGCGCGGACGCCTTCGCGAACGACGTCTCCGGCCAGCCCGCCTTCACCGGGACCACCTACAACCGCAACATGGAGTCCCTGCACGTGACCACCGGCGGCCGGCTGCGCCACTGGTACTTCGAGCAGTCCGTGCGCGTCTGGCGCGACGGCGGCGCCTTCGGCCCGGGCGACGCGGCCGTCGGCTCGACCCCGGCCTTCATCCAGAGCGACTATGGCAAGCCCGGCAACTTCGAGGTCGTCGTGCGGACCGCCGACGGCCGCCTCCACCACTGGCGGCGCATCAACGGCGCTCCCTGGAACTGGAACGACGGCGGCCGCTTCGCCTCCGGCATCGCCCACTACGGCCCCGCCCTCGTCCAGACCCGCAGCCGCCACCTCGACGTGGTCGCCGCCCGGACCGACGGCCGCATGCAGCTGTGGTGGCGCGACGACCCGAACGGTTTCGCCTGGCGCGCCGGCGAGGTCTTCGGCAGCGGTACGCCGGCCGTCTCCGCGCCCTGCCTGATCGAGGGGCAGTACGGGGCAGCCGACGAGGACACCGCCGGGAACTACGAGCTGTGCGTGGCCGTCGCCGGCGGGCGCGTGGAGCACTGGTGGCGCGGCAACGCGGGCGGCTCGGCCTGGAGCCGCAGCGCGGTCTTCGGGCACGACGTCGCCGCGGTCACCGGGATGCTCCAGGGCAGTTTCGGGTTCAACCTGGAAGTCGTCGTCCTGCGCACCGACGGCCTCCTCCAGCACTACTGGCGTGGGGGCGCCTCCCGGACGGGGTCCGGGGGAGGGGTGGGCTGGCACGAGGGGGCGGTCATCGGCCCCGTCGGCTGAGATCCGACAGCTGAGAGGACCTGGCGGGCGTGGAGATGCGGAGCGTCGTGCTGAGCCCCGGTGAACCGTACGAGCTGCGGCTCACCGGCCGCGGCGCGCGCGGGTACGTGTGGACCTGGCAGGTCACGGGGGACGCGGACGTGGTGGCGGTGACGGAGGGGCCGACGGCCTCCGGTGACGGCCTCCCCGGGGCCCCGGTCGAGCGGACGTACGTCGTACGGGGCCTTCCCCCGGGCGGTGGCCGGGCCCGGATCCGCTTCGCCCAGGTCCGGCCGCCCTACCCGCAGGAGGCCCCGTACGACGAGTTCGTGCTGGACGTGGAGGTCACCCCGCGGACGGGCGGCGCGGCCTGAGGGCCGCGTGCTGCACGGCCTCCAGGGGGCCGCGCTCGAAGCGGCGCAGCCACAGCCGCGACCCGGCCGTCAGGGCCAGGCTCACTCCGGCCCACAGGCCCATCACCCACCAGGGGCCGCTGCCGCCCAGCCGGTCGGCGAGGCCCAGCCCGAGGCCGTAGCAGAGCAGCATGCAGAGCAGGTTCTGGGCGACGTAGCAGGACAGGGCGGTGCGGCCGACGGAGCCGAGGGCGTCGGCGCCGGGGACCCGGAACCGGTCGAGGGCGCAGCCGATCAGGCCGATGTACCCGACGGCGATCAGCGGAGCGGTGCCGTAGCGGCCCAGGAAGAAGAAGTCGGATCCGCCGAGCGCGGCGGCGGCGCCCAGCGGCAGACCGGCGCCGAGGCCCCAGGCGGCCAACCGGACCCGGATCCGGCGCCCGTCGGCGGTCGGGGCGAAGGCGCCGGCGCGGTGCAGCCTGACGCCGAGGAGGAAGAGGAAGACCAGCAGTCCGAAGGAGAAGACGGGCTCGATGCGCAGCGCGAGGGCGTGGTCGAACCGGAAGGCGATCTGGTCGGACCAGCTGCCGTGGGCGTAGAGGCGGACGGCCTGTGGGTCGGGGGCCTCGGGTCCGGAGGCCGGACCGGCGAGGTCCCCGAGCGTCACGAGGCCGACCAGGGCCAGGTGCAGCCCGCCCGCGGTCCACATCGCCACCCGCCGCACCTTCTCGGAGCGGGCCAGCAGCCAGGCCACCAGCAGGGCGGTTACGGCGTAGCCCATCAGCACGTCCCAGGCGAAGACGAGGACGAAGTGGACCGTGCCCTCCAGGAAGAGGAACGCGGCCCGCCGCGGGTAGCGGCCGGGCCAGGGCTCGCCGCGGCGCGCGGCGGAGTCGTACTGGATGGCCAGGCCGACCCCGAACAGGATCGTCAGCAGGGACAGGAACTTCCCGTCCGCGAGGAACCGGAACACGCTCTCGGCGATCACGGCGGCGCTTGGCTCGGCGACCGGGTCGGGCAGGTCCAGACCGCCCTGGAGCACGCTCCACTCCGAGCCGGGGGAGGCGAAGATCCAGACGTTGGTCATGAGGGTGCCGAGGACGGCGGCGCCGCGCAGGACGTCCAACAGGGGGAGCCGGGTGGTCGTGCGGACCACCGGGGCGAGGGTGTCGGCCATGACTCCAGGCTCCCGGCGCGCGGGGCCGCGTACGTCCTGCGGGCGGACGAAGGCGCCGTACATCCTTCGATGCAGGTGGGGCGCGAACGGGTCGGAGGCGGGGCGGTCCGCATCCTGGAACGGGCCCCGGCTTGCACCTCTGTTGTATCTATGCTGTGCGCATGTCCGCCGCCACCCCCGCCGCCACCAGCACCGCCACCAGCACCGCGACCGCCGCCGAACGC
The DNA here is from genome assembly GCF_035989305.1 of Streptomyces sp. NBC_01233. NCBI lineage: Bacteria > Bacillati > Actinomycetota > Actinomycetes > Kitasatosporales > Streptomycetaceae > Streptomyces > Streptomyces sp. NBC_01233. The sequence goes on from NZ_CP108514.1 coordinate 4,731,638, forward strand.
GTCTACCAGCACGTCAAGCACGGTGTGCTCGACCGCCGTTACGAAGGCGGCACCCTCCTCACCGAGGGCGAACTCGCCGAGGCCGTCGGAGTGTCCCGCACGCCGGTCCGCGAGGCGCTGCTGCGTCTGGAGACCGAGGGGCTGCTGAAGCTGTACCCGAAGAAGGGCGCGCTGGTGCTGCCGGTCTCCGCGCAGGAGATCACGGACGTGCTCGAAACCCGGCTGCTGGTCGAGGAGTTCACCGTCCGCAGAGCCGTACCGGCGCCACCCGGCCTGCTGGACCGGCTCGCCGCCCTGCTGGAGGAACAGCGCCGGCACGCCGCCGAGGGAGACCTCGCCGCGATGATGGCCGCCGACCGGGGCTTCCACGCCGAGATCGTGCGCAGCGCCGGCAATCAGATCCTGTGCCGCCTCTACGACCAACTCCGCGACCGGCAGCTGCGGATGGGCGTGGCCCTGCTGCACGCCCACCCCGACCGGCTGGAGCGGACCCTGGCCGAGCACACCGAGATCCTGGACGCGCTGCGCGCCGGGGACGCGGACACGGCCGCCGCGGTGGTCCGCGGCCACATCGGGCGGGTCGGGGAACTGGTCCGGGGGCCGGGCCGGTGACCGCCCGGGGGAGTGCGCCGCAGCCGGTCAAGGACCCGCCCGGCGGCGGACGGGCCGTCGCCGTCTGGTCCATCGGCGTCGCCGTCTACTTCGTGGCGGTGATCTTCCGTACCAGCCTGGGCGTGGCCGGTCTCGACGCCGCCGACCGCTTCCACGTCAACGCCTCGGCGCTGGCCGCCTTCTCCCTCCTCCAGCTGCTCGTCTACGCGGGCATGCAGATACCCGTGGGCCTGATGGTCGACCGGCTCGGCACCAAGAAGGTGCTGACGCTGGGCGCGGTGCTCTTCACCGTCGGCCAGCTCGGCTTCGCGCTCTCGCCCTCCTACGGGATGGCGCTCGCCGCACGGGCGCTGCTCGGCTGCGGCGACGCGATGACCTTCATCTCGGTGCTGCGGCTCGGCACCCGGTGGTTCCCGGCCCGCCGTGGGCCGCTGATGGCGCAGCTCGCCGGGCTGGTCGGCATGGCGGGCAACCTCGTCTCCACGCTCGTCCTCGCCCCCGTCCTGCACGGGGTCGGCTGGACCGCGGCCTTCGCGGGGAGCGCGGCGGCCGGCCTGGTGGTGCTGGTGCCGCTGGTGCTGTTCCTGCGGGACCACCCGGAGGGGCACGAGCCGGCGCCGGCCGGGGTCCGGGCCGCGGGGGCTTCCGCGGGGGCTTCCGGGGGGTTCGTCCGCCGCCAGATCAGGGAGTCCTGGAGCGAACCGGGCACCCGCCTCGGCCTGTGGGTGCACTTCACGACGCAGTTCCCGGCGATGGTGTTCCTGCTGCTGTGGGGGATGCCGTTCCTGGTCGAGGCGCAGGGGCTGTCGCGGACCACCGCGGGCGGACTGCTGACGCTGGTGGTCGCCTCCAACATGGCGCTCGGGCTGGTCTACGGCCAGATCGTCGGCCGCCGCCAGTCCGCGCGGATCCCGCTCGCACTGGGCACGGTCGGCCTCACGGCCCTCCTCTGGGCGGCCGTCCTCGCCCACCCGGGGGACAGGGCGCCGATGGGGCTGCTGATCGCCCTGTGCCTGGTCCTCGGCGGCTGCGGTCCGGCGTCGATGATCGGCTTCGACTTCGCCCGCCCGGCCAACCCGGCGGAGCGCCAGGGCACCGCCTCCGGGATCACGAACATGGGCGGCTTCATCGCGTCGATGACCACGCTGCTGACCGTGGGCGTCCTGCTCGACGCCACCGGCGACAACTACCGCATCGCCTTCTCGACGGTGTTCATCCTCGAAGCGCTGGGCGTCTCCCAGATCCTCCGGCTGCGCCGCGGCGCACTGGCCCGGGAGGCGGCCCGGGAGGCGGGCCGCCACCGCATCACGATCCCCGCACCCGCGTCCGTACCCGCAGGTGGGGCCGTACGCGGCGGCGCGGAACCGGGTGCGGGACGGGGTGCGTAACCGGGCCCGGAACCGGACCGGGTCTCCCGCGCGTGTCCCCTGCCGGACGCCGCAGGGCGCGAGGGACCGTAGGGCCGCCGTCCCGGGAGGGAGCGGCGTCGGGAGGGGGAACCGCAGGAATGTGGACGAAGCTGTCCGCCGACACCGTGCCGGAGGCGGAGCGGTTCGAGTGGTTCAACGACGTCGTCTCCAGCTCGCTGATGCCGACCGCCCTCGCCAGTGAGCGGTCCGCCGATTTTCATGCGGCGGCGGCGGTGCTGGACCTCGGAGCCGTACAGGTGTCGTCCTTCGAGTACTCGCACGTACGGTCGCGGCGCACGCCCGCACTCATCCGGCGCGGGGACCCCGAGCAGTACCAGCTGTCGCTGCTGACCCGCGGCCGGATGTGGATGTCCCAGTGCGGCGGCGAAGCGGAACTCGCCCCCGGCGACATGATCCTCTGGGACACCTCGCACCCCTTCGAGGCCGACTGCCGCCCCGGGAAGGGCACGCTCGGGGCGCTGGTCGTCCAGCTCCCGAGGACCGCGCTGCCCCTGCGCGCCGGCCGGATCGACCCGCTGCTCGGCCGCCGCATCGGTGCGGAGAGCGGGATGGCCGCGATCCTGGCGCAGTTCCTCACCTCGCTCGAAACGCACGGCTCCGAATGCTCGCCCCAGGAGCTCCAGCGGCTCGGCACGGTGGCCGTCGAACTGTCCGCCGCCTGCCTCGCCCAGCGCGTCGACGCCTACGGGGAACTCCCCGCCGAGGCCCGCACCCGCGCCCTGCGCGAGCGGATCGACGTCTTCATCGAGCACCACCTCGGGGACCCCGAACTGGCCCCGGGCCTGATCGCCGCCGCGCACGGGATCTCCGTACGCCGCCTCCACCTGCTGTTCCGCGACGGATCGGAGAGCGTCTCGGCCACCGTCCGGCGCCGCCGCCTGGAACGCTGCCGCGACGATCTGGCCCGCCCGGAGCTGGCCGGCCGCCCCGTCCACGACATCGCCGCCCGCTGGTGCTTCGGCAACGCCGCGGCCTTCAGCCGTGCCTTCCGCGAGGCGTACGGAATCAGCCCCACCGCATTGCGCCGCGCCGCAGCGCGCGCCGGGCAGCCCCAGCAGTCCCAGCAGCCCTAGGGCGTCACGGCGAACTGCGTGAGGATGGCCTCCGCCAGCTCCGCGTCGCCCTCCACCTTCACCCGGTCGGCGACGACGTGCGCCCGCACCCGCCCCGCCGCCAGCCGGACGTACGTCTCCCAGTCCAGGGTCAGCGTCACGGCCGGGCCCAGCGACGGCGACTTGTCCACCGTGCCGCGGCCGTCGGCGTCCACGCGTACCGTCCGCATGAACTCCAGCGCACCGTGCACGTCGATGACCACCGCCGAGTTCACCGGCGCCCCGGCCCGCTTCGCCACCACCTTCGGCAGCCCGGCCAGCAGGAGGTCCCGCGCCACGTACGCACCCGGCGCGTCCCAGTTCCCCGGCACGCCCAGCGCCGCCCGCAGGTCCTGCTCGTGGATCCACACGTCGAACGCGCGCAGCCGCAGCGCGTGCTCCAGCGTCACCTGGTCGCCCAGCGGACCCCGCACCATCGTGTCCGGATCCCGCTTCTCGTTGCGCAGCTGCCGCGAGCGCCGGATGACGGTGTACTCCAGCTCCGAGGTCATCTCCGGCGCGGTGTGGTGACGCCGCACGTCGACCTGCACCTCCATGTACCGGCTGAACTCGTCCACCACGTGCCGCAGGTCCCGCGCCACGGTGTGGATCGGCCGCGGGTCCCCGAGCTGCTCGCATTCGATGCCGATGATGTGTGACACGACGTCGCGGACCGACCAGCCGGGACACGGCGTCGCCCGGTTCCACTCGCCCTCCGTCAGGGGGAGGACCAGCTCGGATATTGCCTCGATGGAGTGCGTCCACGCGTCGGCATAGGGCTGAAGGCTGGGATGGACGGTCAACGGGACCCCTCGCGGTGCTGTTCAGTGGCGCGTTTTCGGAAGCAGTGGACTCAGTTTCCAAAACTACGCTGCCGGTGAGCACCCCGGCAGTGCTTTCGTGTGACGATCGTAGGCCCGAGTTGACGGCTTGAACGCCAGGACGGTGGTAGTGTGCGCGCCTCGCTGATCCAAATCGCAGTGAACGAGGGCGAGTCGGTGACTTCCCGACGTGCCCGCGTGGCCGAGCTCGTACGCGAGCAGGCGGACTCCGACCTCGTCGTGCTGCCGGAACTGTGGCCCGTCGGCGCCTTCGCCTACGAGCAGTTCGAGACCGAGGCCGAACCACTGGACGGCCCGACCTACGAAGCCATGTCCAAGGCCGCCCGCGACGCCGGGGTCTGGCTGCACGCCGGCTCGATCGTGGAGCGCGCGGGCGACGGCTCCCTCTACAACACGGCCCTCGTCCTCTCCCCGGCCGGCGAGCTGGCCGCCACCTACCGGAAGATCCACCGCTTCGGCTTCGACCAGGGCGAGGCGGTGCTCATGTCGCCGGGCGACTCCCTGACCACGGTGGTGCTGCCGGAGCAGACCCTCGGCATCGCCACCTGCTACGACCTGCGCTTCCCGGAGCTGTTCCGCGGCCTGGTCGACGCCGGGGCCACCACGATGGTCGTCGCGGCGGGCTGGCCCGCGCGCCGCCGGTCGCACTGGACCCTGCTCAACCGGGCACGCGCCGTCGAGGACCAGTCGTACGTCCTGGCGTGCGGGCTGGCCGGCACCCACGCGGGCGTGGAGCAGGCCGGGCACAGCCTGGTGGTGGACCCGTGGGGCGAGGTCCTGGCGGAGGCGGGCCCCGGCGAGGCGGTCCTCACCGTGGACCTGGACCCGGCCAAGGTGCCCGACACCCGCGCCCAGTTCCCGGCCCTGAAGGACCGCCGCCTCGGCCGCTGACCCGGTCAGCCGGTCCGGAGCCAGGACCAGATCGCGAGCACGGTGGGAACCGGGCACGCCAGGGCACCCAGGAGGAGCATGCGGCTCGAAACGGCCAGCCGGCGGATTCCGGGAGCGAAGGCCAGAGCGGTGAGCGCCGCGGCGGCGCCCGCCAGGACCAGGGCGACGCGCAGGACGAGACCTCCGACCGGGGCCCCGGCCGCCGCACCCCAGACGACGGCGATGGCGAAGAGGCTGGCCAGCCAGGCGAACGACAGGAAGGTGGCCGTCCACAGCAGGACCGCGAGCACGACGACGACGGGCCGCTCCTCGGGGGCGGGCTTCGTCGGCTGCCACGGGCCGTACAAGGCGGCGTACGTGCTGGGGTTCACCGTGGGGTTCCTTCCGTGGGGTTCCTTCCGTGGGGACGTGGACGATCCTCGCCTCCGGCGCGCCGCCACGGCATGAGTGCGCATGCTCACTTCGCCGCGGGCCCGTACTCACGCGGGCCCGGCGGCGAGCCGGACCTTGCCCACGGCCCGTCCTCCCGCTCCTTCTCCGCCATCCGGATCACGCACACCGCGACCGCGACCAGCAGCGCCGCGTCCTCGCGGACCACGTCCACCGCGTACGTCTCGCGGACCCGGTGCCACTGCCGTGAGACCAGCGCGAGCAGCTCCCCGTCGTACTCGACCTTGAACTCCCGGTGAACCGCTTCCTGCGGATCACCGCGAGCCGCCGCTCTCCCCCGGCTACCGCTGGGAGGTGGCCCCCACGCTCCAGCGTCATCGCGTCGCGCAGCACGAGCAGCTTCTCCCGCAAGGTGATCAGGATCCGCCCGTCCGGATCCTTCAGCTCCAGCGTGTCCCGGAACCGCAGCGCCTTCCCGTCGACGAGGAAGGCGTGGCGCCCGTCCTCGTCCTCGATCCGGTAGTCGTCCCCGACGGCCGGCATTTTGTCCCGTACGAGGTATTTCATGCGCTGATCAGTGCCCGCGATAGATTGCCGCCATGCCCCTCCTCTACGTGACCGACCTGGCGTACCCGGCCCGCGGCCGCCGCTACTGCGACGAGGACATATTCCTCACGTCCCGGGTGCGCGCCCACTTCGACCTGGCCCTGTGCCACCCTGCGGACGCGGAGGCGCTCCTCCCCCTGGGCTTCGACGCGGTGATCGTCCGCAACAGCGGCCCGGTCCTGCACTACCAGGAGGCCTACGACTCCTTCCGCGCCGCCGCCCTCGCCGCCGGCACGCCGGTCTACAACCCCCTCACCGGCCGCGCCGACATGGCGGGCAAGCAGTACCTCCTCGACCTGACGGCCGCCGGCTACCCGGTCATCCCGACGATCGACGACCCGGCGCGCCTCGCGGAGCTGCCGCAGGTCCCCACGTACGCGGTCAAGCCGAAGCAGGGCGCCGACTCCATCGGCCTCGCCTTCACCGCCACACCGGACGGCCCGGCCGGGGCCGTGCTGATCCAGCCGCGCATCGACTTCACGTACGAGGTGTCCTTCTACTTCGTCGACGACGCCTTCCAGTACGCGCTGTACGCCCCGGATCCGGCCCGCCGCTGGGAGCTGGAGCCCTACGCCCCGACCGAGGCGGACCTGGACTTCGCCCGTGCCTTCATCGCGTGGAACACCCTCGACCACGGCATCCAGCGCGTCGACGCCTGCCGGGCCCCCTCGGGCGAACTGCTCCTCGTCGAGCTGGAGGACCTGAACCCGTACCTCTCCCTGGACCTCCTCCCGGCGGAGGTCCAGAACACCTTCATCACATCGCTCACGAGATCTCTCCACTCCTTCCTCGGCTGATGTCAGTGCCGGGTGCCAGGCTTTTCCCATGGACAAGCAGACGTTCTGGCAGTTGATCGAGACGGCCCGCGCGGGCGATGCGGCGGACGAGGTGGCGGGGCGGGCGGCGGAGCTGCTGGCCGCCCGTCCGGCGGCGGAGATAGCCGCGGCCCAGCAGGTGCTGTGGGACCTGCTGGCGGAGTCCTACCGCAGCCCGCTCTGGGCCGCGGCCTACGTGATCAACGGCGGCTGCTCGGACGACGGCTTCGACTACTTCCGCGGCTGGCTCCTCACCCAGGGCCGGGACGCCTTCGAAGCGGCCCTGGCCGACCCGGACTCCCTGGCTGCCCACCCGGCGGTCCGCGAGGCCGCGGCCGACGGCCACGAACTGTGGGACGAGGAGGCCCTGTCGATCGCCTGGACCGCCTACGAGTCCGCCACCGGCCGCGAACTCCCGGCGGACTCCTTCACGATCAGCTACCCGCCCCTGGACCCGTCCTGGGACTTCGACTTCGACGACACGGCCGAACTCTCGCCGCGCCTGCCGCGCCTGAGCGCCCTCTTCGATCACTCGTAGCGGTACTGCAGCGACTCGCGCTCCTGCCGGCGGACGTCCTCGATCGTCAGACCGGGCAGGTCCAGGTGGGAGAGGGTGACCTCGGCGGAGCTCGGGGCGGCGTCCTCGGCGAGCCACTGCCCGGGCTTCCACGCGCCGCTGCGCAGGAACGCCTTTGGGCAGTGCTGGTACGCCTCCTCGACCCCCACGACGATCGCGCTGCGCGGCGGCTTGCCGACGGCGGTCAGCTGCTCCAGCAGCCGGGGGTCGGCGCAGACGCAGGCGCGTCCGTTCACGCGCAGCGTGGTGGCCCGGCCGGGGATGACGAAGATCAGCCCGGCCCGGCCCGTCTCCACGATGTTGTGGACGGTGTCGAGCCGCTTGTTGCCGGTGGCGTCGGGGACGGCGAGGGTGAACTCGTCGAGGACGGCCACGAATCCGGGCGGCCCGCCCCGGGGCGTCACGTCGCAGCTCCCGTCGGCGCCGGCGCTGGCGACGAACACCAGCGACGACCGCCCGATGACAGCCCGGGCGGCCTCGTGGATCCGGTCCACGGCCTTGCGCCGGGCCATCTCACCGGGCTCCTCGTACAGCTCGCGCAACTGGTCCGCGCTCCGCACGGCGGTGGCGTTCACGGCGTCGAATATCGTCACGCCCCCGCACGCTACCGGGTGATCACCGACTAGAGCCCGCTGGTGTCGAGCTCGATCCCGAACGGCTCGGGCAGCCGCACCGGCGTCCCGAACGGATGCGGCCCGTCCACCTTGGTGTAGCCGAGCCGCCCGGGCTCGGCGAACAGCGTGACCGTCTTCTCCATCCGGTCGACCAGCAGGTACAAGGGCGCGCCGTATTCCGCGTACCGCTTCCGCTTGACGACCCGGTCGGTCTCGGCGTTGGACTCGGAAGTGATCTCGACGACGAGCAGCACCTGGTCCGGCAGCAGAGCACTCCCGCCCTTCGCCAGCGCCTTGGGGACGACGGCGAGGTCGGGGATGTACCAGTTCGACGAACCTGGAAGGTCCAGGTTTCCCGAGCCGGTGACGCAGCCCAGCTCCTTGACCCGGGGGCGGATCTGATCACGGATCTCGTCGGCCGCGTTCTCGTGGTCCCAGCTCGGCGTCACGTTGCTGATGACCCCTTCGACGATCTCGGTGCGGTCCCCGCTGTGGTGCTGGATGGCGTACTTGAGGGCGTGCTCGGGATCGATGCCCTCGCCGTAGTTGTGCGCGGTGGTCATTTGCGGACGACTCCTTCGCTGCCTGCGTCCAGACTCGCACGGACGGCCGCCACCCGTCGTCACCCCTGCGGGTGCACCTGGACCTGTGACCCGGTGTTCACGCCCGGATGGCAAGCTTGAAGGATGAACGATGTCGCCCCGGCGCCCACCCCCGCGCCCGCGCCCCGCCGCCGTGCCCGTGTCCGTGCCCCCGAGCTGATCGGCAAGGGCGGCTGGATCAATACCGGCGGGAAGGACCTGAAGCTCGCCGACTTCCGAGGTCGCACATTGATCCTCGATTTTTGGACCTTCTGCTGCATCAACTGCCTGCACGTCCTCGACGAGCTGCGCGAGCTGGAGGAGAAGCACCGCGACACCGTCGTGATCATCGGGGTGCATTCGCCGAAGTTCGTGCACGAGGCCGAGCACGCCGCCGTCGTCGACGCCGTCGAGCGGTACGAGGTGCACCACCCCGTGCTGGACGATCCCGAGCTCGCGACCTGGAAGCAGTACGCCGTACGCGCCTGGCCCACGCTCGTCGTGATCGACCCCGAGGGCTACATCGTCGCCCAGCACGCCGGTGAGGGGCACGCGCACGCCATCGCGAAGCTGGTCGAGGAGCTGGAGGCCGAGCACGAGGCCAAGGGGACGCTGCGGCGCGGGGACGGGCCGTACGTGGCGCCCGAGCCGGTCGCGAGCGACCTGCGGTTCCCCGGGAAGGCGCTGCTGCTGCCGAGCGGGAACCTGCTGGTGTCGGACACCACGCGGCACCAGCTCGTCGAGCTGGACGCGGACGGGGAGAGCGTCGTCCGCCGCATCGGCAGCGGCGAGCGCGGCTTCGGCGGCGACGCCTTCAGCGAGCCGCAGGGGCTGGCGCTGCTGCCCGACGGGAGGGTCGTGGTCGCCGATACCGTCAACCACGCCCTGCGGACCTACGACCCGGCCACCGGGCACGTGGAGACGGTCGCCGGGACCGGACGCCAGTGGTGGCAGGGCTCGCCCACCTCGGGGCCCGCCCTGGAGGTCGACCTGTCCTCGCCGTGGGACGTGGCCTGGTGGCAGGGCAGGGTGTGGATCGCCATGGCCGGTGTGCACCAGCTGTGGACCTGGGATCCGGAGAGCGGCACCGTCGCCGTCGCCGCCGGTACCACCAACGAGGGGCTGCTCGACGGGCCGGCCGCCGAGGCCTGGTTCGCCCAGCCGTCGGGGCTCGCGGCCGCCGGGGACCGGCTGTGGATCGCCGACTCCGAGACCAGCGCCCTGAGGTACGTCCACCCCACCGAGACCGGCTACGCCGTCACGTCCGCCGTCGGGACCGGCCTGTTCGACTTCGGACACCGGGACGGGGACGCGGGCCAGGCCCTGCTCCAGCACCCGCTCGGGGTGACCGCCCTGCCCGACGGCTCGGTCGCCGTGTCCGACACGTACAACCACGCGCTGAGGCGCTACGACCCCGCCACCGGGCAGGTGTCCACGCTCGCCACCGATCTGCGCGAGCCCAGCGACGCCGTGCTGGTCGGCGAAGACATCGTGGTCGTCGAGTCGGCCCGGCACCGGCTGACCCGGCTGCGGCTCCCGGAGGAGGCCGTACGGGTCGAGTCCGTGGCCCACCGTACGCAGCGGGCCGCCACCGAGGTGGCGGCCGGCGCGCTCCGGCTCGACGTGGTGTTCCGGGCGCCGGGCGGGCAGAAGCTCGACACCCGCTACGGGCCGTCCACCCGGCTGCTCGTCTCCTCGACCCCGCCCGAGCTCCTCGCCGGGGGCGAGGGCGCCGGGACCGACCTGTTCCGGGAGCTGGCGCTGAACCCGGAGGTCACCGAGGGCGTGCTGCACGTCTCCGCGATGGCGGCGTCGTGCGACGACGACCCCGCCAACGAGTACCCGGCCTGCCACGTCCACCAGCAGGACTGGGGGGTGCCCGTCCGCGTCACCGCCGACGGCGCCTCCCGGCTGCCCCTCGTCCTGGCCGGGATGGACGAGCAGGAGTGACCCCCTGAGGCCTTCCCGGGGGGTCAGCCCTCCAGGAAGGCCACCAGGGCGTTGGCGAGGAGGTACGGGTCGTCCGCGCCGCACAGTTCGCGCGCGCTGTGCATCGACAGGATCGCGACGCCGATGTCCACGGTCTGGATGCCGTGGCGGGCGGCCGTGATCGGGCCGATCGTCGTGCCGCACGGCATGGAGTTGTTGGAGACGAAGGTCTGCCACGGCACGCCGGCCCGCTCGCACGCGCTCGCGAACACCGCGCGCCCGCTGCCGTCCGTCGCGTACCGCTGGTTGACGTTGACCTTCAGGATCGGGCCGCCGTTGGCGCGCGGGTGGTGCGTCGGGTCGTGCCGTTCCCCGTAGTTGGGGTGGACGGCGTGCCCGGTGTCCGAGGACAGGCAGATGGTGCCCGCGAAGGCCCGCGCGCGGTCCTCGTACGAGCCTCCGCGTGCGAAGACTGAACGTTCCAGCACGTTCCCCAGCAGCGGGCCGTCCGCGCCCGTGTCCGACTGCGAGCCGTTCTCCTCGTGGTCGAAGGCGGCCAGCACCGGGATGTGGTCGAGCTTCTCGGCGCCCGACACCGCCGCCAGCGCCGCGACGCCCGCGTGCACCGACAGCAGGTTGTCCATGCGCGGACCGGCCACCAGTTCGCGGTCGCGGCCCAGGTAGGCGGGCGGCTCGATGGAGTGGACCATCAGGTCCCAGCCGGCCACCGAGCCCTGCTCCAGGCCCTCTTCCTCCTCCAGGAAGGAGATCAGGTCGCCCTCGTGCACGTCGCCCAGGCCCCAGATCGGCTGCATGTGCCGCTGCTTGTCGAGCTTGAGGCCGTCGGTGTTCACCGACCGGTCCAGATGTACGGCGAGTTGGGGGACGCGCAGCAGTGCGCGGTCCACGTTGACCAGGCGCTCGCTGCCGTCGCGCAGGGTCAGCCGGCCGGCGAGGCCCAGGTCCCGGTCCAGCCAGGTGTTGAGGAGGGTGCCGCCGTAGATCTCGACGGCGATCTGCCGCCAGCCCTGGGAGCCCGTGTCCGGCTGCGGCTTGACCCGCAGGTTCGGGGAGTCGGTGTGTGCGCCGACGATCCTGAACGGGGTGTGCGCGGCCGCGCCTTCGGGGACGTACCAGGCGATGAGCGCACCGCCGCGGAGCACGAACTTGCCCCTGGTGCCCGCATCCCAGGCGTCCGTTTCCGACAACTGCCTGAAGCCTGCCTTCTCCAGCCGCTCGGCCGCATTGGCCACGGCGTGGTACGGCGACGGACTGGCCGTCAGGAAGGTCATCAGGTCGTCGGTGTGGCCGCGGTCGAAGCGGGCGGGAGAGCTCATGTGGTTCACCTTAACGACGGTCGTGTTCGCCATGGCCGGACTGCGACGGATAGCCGAGGTCAGGGTCCGCAGGGTGGGTGATCTGCGGTCCCGTCGGTTCTCAGCCCGGCGGTCGCTCGAATCGGCGCTGCAGTTGTCTGCGCTCGCCCCGGCGGATGCGCGGGAGCATCTCCGGGGTCTGCGGGGAGCGCTGCGCGCGTCTCTTGCGTCCGGCGCAGAAGATACAGGCCTCACCGGGGGGTGCATCGGGGTCGATGGGCGCACCCGGGTGCTCGGAGCAGCCGGAGGCGTTGCGCGGCCGGGACAGCTCGCGGGCGACGATGAAGGCGCGGTGGAGGTCGTCGGCGATGCGGACGAAGTCCTCGGCGGGGGAGGACAGGCCCAGGTGGAACCGCTGGTCCTCGACGGTGCGCACGCACGCGCGCAGTGCCTGGAGCGTGTACGGGCCCTCCGGTACGGGGTACCCGAGGCGGCGCTGTTCCCCGGCGGGGGCGGCGGGCGGGGCGCCGTGCCGGCGCTGTCCGAGCCGTCGCCGGTCGTTGCAGATGAGGCAGCGGCCCCAGCCGTCGGGCGCCTCGGGGTCGAGGGCGCCGTTGGGGTGCTCGGAGCAGCCGGTGTAGCTCTTGGCGGGGGCGAGTCCGGCGGCCGTCTGGAAGGCCACGTACAGCGCGTCGGCGATGGTGTCGTACTCGGCGGGGTGGGCGCCTTCGTACAGCTCGCGCAGGTGGTCGCCGAGACTGCCCAGGCTCGCCTGCAGCTCCTTGAGGGCGTACGGGCGCCCGGTGGGGACGGAGTACCCCCTGCTGCCGTGCTGATCCTGTGGACTCATGCGTACGAGCGTCCCATGAACGACTGACATCGGGGGAAAGCCGCAGGACAGGGCCCCGGGGCGGACCAGGCAGCGCATGCGCCAGCGGCCGGGACCCCTTGCGGAGGACCCGGCCGCTGTGCGTACACGGCGTACTGGTGCTGCGGGCCTGCGCGGCCCGCGCGCAGCCTAGAAGGCGGCTTCGTCGAGCTCCATGAGGGAGTTGTCGACGGCCTCGGCCAGCGCGCGCTGGACCGAGACGCCCGGGAGGACCTCGGCCGCGAAGAACTTCGCGGCGGCGATCTTGCCGGTGTAGAAGGGGACGTCCTTCGCGGAGGCGCCTGCCAGCTTCTCGGCGGCCACGGCGGCGCCCCTGAGCAGCAGGTATCCGACGACCACGTCGCCGGAGGCCATCAGCAGGCGGGTGGTGTTCTGGCCGACCTTGTAGATGTTCTTGACGTCCTCGCCGGTGGCGGTGAGGTCGACGATCATCTGGCCGACGATGGCCTCCAGGTCCACGGCGGCCTTGGCGAGCGCGTCGCGGGCGCCGGCCAGCTCCTCGCCGCCGACGGCCTCGGCCAGGAACTTCTTGATCGTCTCGGAGAGGAGGTTCAGCGAGGCGCCCTGGTCACGGACGATCTTCCGGAAGAAGAAGTCCTGGCCCTGGATGGCCGTGGTGCCTTCGTAGAGGGTGTCGATCTTGGCGTCGCGGATGTACTGCTCGATCGGGTACTCCTGCAGGTAGCCGGAGCCGCCGAAGGTCTGCAGGGACTGCGCGAGCTGCTCGTACGACTTCTCGGAGCCGTAGCCCTTGACGATCGGCAGGAGCAGGTCGTTCAGGCCGATGAGGGCGGAGGCGTCCTCGCCCGCGGCCTGCTTGACCTGGATCTCGTCCTGGACGGTCGCGGTGTGCAGGACGAGGGCGCGCATGCCCTCGGCGTACGCCTTCTGGGTCATGAGCGAGCGGCGCACGTCGGGGTGGTGCGTGATGGTGACCTTGGGCGCGGTCTTGTCCATGAAGTTCGCCAGGTCCGGGCCCTGCACGCGCTCCTTGGCGTACTCCAGCGCGTTCAGGTAGCCCGTCGACAGGGTCGCGATGGCCTTCGTGCCGACCATCATGCGGGCGAACTCGATGATCATGAACATCTGGCGGATGCCGTCGTGCTTGTCGCCGATCAGCCAGCCCTTGGCGGGGTGCTGGTCGCCGAAGGTCATCTCGCACGTGTTGGAGGCCTTGAGGCCCATCTTGTGCTCGACGTTCGTGGCGTAGACGCCGTTGCGCTCGCCCAGCTCGCCGGTCTCCCAGTCGAAGTGGAACTTCGGGACGAGGAAGAGCGACAGGCCCTTGGTGCCCGGGCCGTGGCCCTCGGGGCGCGCGAGGACGTAGTGGAGGATGTTCTCCTCCATGTCGTGCTCACCGGAGGTGATGAAGCGCTTCACGCCCTCGATGTGCCAGGAGCCGTCGGCCTGCTGGACGGCCTTGGTGCGGCCGGCGCCCACGTCCGAGCCGGCGTCCGGCTCGGTGAGGACCATGGTGGAGCCCCAGCGCTTCTCGACGGCTATCCGCGCGACCTTCTTCTGCGCCTCGTTGCCCTCTTCGAAGAGGATGCCGGCGAACGCCGGGCCGGAGGAGTACATCCAGATGGCCGGGTTCGAGCCGAGCAGCAGCTCCGCGTAGGCCCAGATCAGGGAGCGGGGCGAGGTGGTGCCGCCGATCTCCTCGGGCAGGCCCAGGCGCCAGTACTCCGAGTCCATGAAGGCTTCGTAGCTCTTCTTGAAGGAGGCCGGGACCGGCGCGGTGTTGGTGGCCGGGTCGAAGACCGGCGGGTTGCGGTCGGCGTCCGCGAAGGACTCGGCCAGCTCGTTCTCCGCGAGGCGGGTGAGCTCGGACAGGACGCTCTTGGCGGTCTCGGTGTCCATCTCCTCGAACGGACCGGTGCCGTACTGCTTGTCGCGGCCGAGCACCTCGAAGAGGTTGAACTCGATGTCGCGGAGATTCGACTTGTAGTGCCCCATGGCGACGGCTCCGTTAAGGCTCGGGGAGAGAGGTTCCTCGTACATACCAATCGGTAACGTAATGATGCTACCCGTCGGTAATAAGGCGCAACCCTTGGCGGGCAATGTGACCAGCGTCAAAGCTCGCACCAGACGGTCTTGGTGTCCGGGCCCCGGACGACGCCCCAGCTCAGGGCTACGGCGTCGAGCAGGGCCAGCCCCCGCCCGGACTCGTCGCCGTCGGTCGCCTGCCGCGGTACGGGCCACACCCGCGGCTCGGGATCGGTGAGCTCGACCCGCGTACGGGTTGCCCTTCCGGTGATCCGCAGGGTGACGGGCGTGCCTTCGCCGAGGTGGGTGATCGCGTTGGTCAGCAGCTCGCTGACGCAGAGCTCCGCGTCGGGGCAGGCGCCGTCGCCGAGGTGCTCGCGCACGGCGTGGCGGAGGAGGGGTACGGCCCCGGGGACGGCGAGCAGCCGGATGGTGAGGGCGTTCACCGGTCGGCCAGGGCGGCGGCCAGTCGCTGCGCGGTGGCGGTGTTGCAGTTGCCGAGGGAGATGAGGGGAGGGGTGCGGTAGCTGCCGGCGTAGGAGGGGAGGTGGAGGTCGAGCGAGGGCAGCGTGATGCCGTGCGCTGCGAGGGCGGCGCGGAGCTGCGTGAGGGCCTCGATGGCCTCGCGGTCGGGGACGTGGTCGCTCATGGGGGGCCTTCCTGTTTCGCCCTGTGCGGACTGTGACGAACTGCTCACAGGCTGGCGTGTCCCGGCGTAGCGTGGGAAGGGTTTCGGATTGCGCTGGGCAAGTGGCAAATGGCGGTGGTCTGTTGTGCCCCCTCGTAAGGACACCGACGCGTCGGCGAATGTCCCCTCCTTCTACGGCGCCGAGCTGCGCTACAAACGGGAGGCCGCCGGACTCACGCTGGAGCAGTTGGCGGACGGCAGCTTCAGGGGCGTCCCGTTCCTGAGCCAGATCGAGCGCGGCGAACGCCGGATGCCGCAGGATCTGGCCCGGCATGTGGACGCGAAGCTGGGGACGGACGGCTTTTTCGAGCGCCGCTGTGAAGACGCGCGCAAGGCGAAGCAGTCCGGGCATGCGGAGTACTTCGCGGACGTCGCGGAGATGGAGCCGTACGCCGAGACGATCGAGGACTGGGCACCGATGATCATCCCGGGACTGTTGCAGACAGAGCCGTACGCCAAGGCGGTCGTGCGCACCTCGCTGCCGTGGCTGCGGCCAGGAGTCGTCGAGAAGCAGGTCAAGGCCCGCATGGAGCGTGCGAAGCTCTGGGAGCGAGAGGAGCGCCCGGCCTTCTGGGCGATCCTGAACGGGTCGCTGATTCGCAATTCGCTGCTCTCACCCGAGGAGATGGCGGATCAACTGGATCACATCGCGAACGTGGTCCGTTCTACGCAGAGCGTTCTGCAGCTCCTTCCGGAAACAGCGGCTGCCCATCCGATGATGATGGGCATGATCAGGGTCATGACGTTCCCGGATGCGCCGCCTGTGGTGTACACGGAGGGTCTCCACAGTGGCCAGCTCATCGACTTTCCGACCCTCGTGAAGAACTACCGCAGGTCGTACGATCTGCTCAGGGCTGCCGCGCTGTCACCTGAGGCGTCCCTGGCGAGGATCGACGCAGCTGCAGAGGACTTCCGACATGGCAAGCACGAACATTGACTTGACGTCCGCCTGCTGGCGCAAGAGCAGCTACAGCAACGGCAGCGGCGGCGAATGCGTCGAGGTGGCTGAGGCGTTCCCCGGAGCCGCCCGCTGGCGCAAGAGCAGCTACAGCAACGGCACTGGTGGTGAATGCGTCGAGGTCGGCGATGGCCTGGCCGGGATCGTTCCCGTCCGGGACTCCAAGGTCCAGGACGGGCCCGTCCTCGTGGTCTCGGCCGACGCCTGGGACCCCTTCGTCGCCGAGCTGAAGGCCCGCTGACCGGATCTCGACGCCCCCGGCGGGCCGCCGCCTCGGTAGGCTTCGGCCCATGTACGGCTACGACCAGAACGTGAGCGCGGGGCAGCAGCAGTACGCGCAGCCCCCGCAGGGCTACGCGCAGCAGGCGCCGCCGCTGTACCCCGAGCCCTCGCCGCCCTCCCTCGCGGACGCGGTACGGGCCTTCACGACCGGGTCGCTGTCCGCCGAGGATTTCCAGCAGATATTCGCCACCTCGAAGGTCTACTGCCCGCGCGGCGAGACCCCCGGGTTCCTGGCGCTGCACAACACGCAGCAGCCGGTCATCCCCATGTTCACCACGCTCAAGGAGCTGCGCCGGTACGCCGGCAAGGAGTCCAAGTACTTCGTGATCACGGGCGCCGAGGTGATCGACCTGCTGCCGACCGGGTACGGCTTCGTCCTCGACATGGAGGGCGACCACCGGATGGTCTTCGACGCGAAGGCGGTCGAGCAGATGGTCGACTTCGCGATGCGCCGCATGTATGGCTAGCTGACGCCTGACGGGGGGCTCGTTGCTGAGGGTGCAGTTCACCACCGAGGACCTGCTCAACGTCACCTTTGCGAGCGAGCCGCTCCCGATGGTGGAGATGGCGATGGCCCTGGTCGCCTGGCAGCGCCGGGACGAGCAGGCGGTTTTCGGCCGCTGGCGGAGCCGCGTCAGCCAGGAGATACCGGGCCGGGTCCGGCCTCTCCTGGACCTGCTGAGGCCCGACGGCGACAACCCGCAGTTCGTCGAGCCGTACTCGCGCACCCTGGACGAGGGGCTGGTGGCCGTACGGGACGCGGGCCCGCTGCTCACCGCCGACGAGCTCGGCCGCATCGCCGCCCGGGCCCCCGGCCCGGCCTCGTGGCTGCGCGCGCTGTGGGGCCGGGACCGCGAGGCCTGGGAGCAGCTCGACGGCGCGATCAGGTCCGCGTACGAGGTGCTCATCGCCCCGCAGTGGCCGCGCATCCGGCAGTCCTTCCAGGCGGACGTGGCCTGGCGCAGCCGGCTGCTGGCCGCGCACGGCATCAAGGCGTGCCTGGCCAGTACGCATCCGCTGGCTGCCTGGACGGGTTCGGTCTTCGAGGTCGGGCTGCCGCCGGACTACGCGACCACCCTCGGCGGCCGGGGCCTGCTGCTGATGCCCTCGCCGTTCTGGACGGGGCGCCCGCTGCTCGCCGAGGGCCCGGAAGGCCAGGACGGCAGGCGCGTGCTGATGTACCCGGCGCTGACCCCGCTCCCGCTGGTCGGACCGGGCCCGGCGGAGGGCGCGCTGGACGCGCTGCTGGGCCGGACCAGGGCGGCCGTGCTCCAGCTGCTGATCCGGCAGCGCACGACGAGCGAACTGGCCCGCGACCTCGACATCAGCCTGCCCTCGGTCTCCGAACACACCCGCACCCTGCGCGCGGCCGGCCTGATCACCACCCAGCGCGACGGCAAGGCGGTCCTCCACTCGGCCACCGGCCTGGGCGTGGACCTGCTGCACAGCGGCGGCTGAGCACACGGGGCGGCGGGCCCCGGGCGGGGGCGCCGTGGGCGCCCCTGCCGCAGGTCCGAGGTGTCAGGGAGCCGGGGTGAGCAGAACCGGAAGGGTGGTGACCTCGACCGTCCGCTCGGCAGGAACGGCCACGACCGTGCCGTCGAGGTGGTGTACCGCCGTCAGCTTCTGAGGCGCCAGGACGCGGGCGGTGCCCGTCTCGTGCCAGACGACCGCCAGTTCGGACCCTTCCCGGTCGAACCGGCACTGCCATACGCCGACCGGCAGCCCCGCCGCCACACCGTTCCCGCACGAGCGGATCCGCGTCCCGTGCACCCAGCGGCGCAGTTCCTCGACGTACAGGGCGGCCTGGGTCGGCGGCTGCCCGTCGGGCTGCATGACGATGGGGATCTTGCTGCCGCCCCAGTTGTAGAAGTACATGCGCTGGTAGCGCGCGTACAGGCCGACGAGGAAGAAGCGGACGGCGTTCGCGGAGGCCGCCGGCTCCTCCAGCGGCTTCTGGAGCGGGATGTCGTACGTGGTGCCCGTGTTCCACAGCTTCGGGTGCGAGCCGCCCCGGTGGAACGCGCGGTCGATCTCGCCGACCAGGCCGAGCAACTGCTCGGGCGGGTCCGAGGCGGTGCGCTGGTGCAGCTTGACCCCCGCGACGTCGCAGGAGTCGTACCCGCGCAGCTCGGAGAAGCGCTCAAGCCCGCGCATGCCCGCCGCGTCCCAGAGCCGGCCCATGGAGGGGCAGACGACGGTCGCGTCCGGGTCGACGGCGTCGAGCACGGCCTTCGCTTCCCGGGTCATCTCGACCAGGGTTTCCAGGCTCCCGCTGAAGTAGCGGGGGTCGTTGCCCATGACCCAGAGTTCATAGGCGTCGATGCGGCCCCGGTAGCGGTCGGCCACCGCGGCGACGAAGGTCTTCCAGTCGGCCAGGTCGTCGGGCGGGCTGGTGCGCGATCCGTCGTCGTACGCCGTGCGCGGCCCGTTGGGGCTGGCCCACTCCGGGGTTCCCCCCATCGTGAAGACCACGGGCAGACCGGCACCGTTCGCGCCCGCCACCAGCCGGTCGAGGATCGACCAGTCGAATTCGCCGCGCCGCGGCTGGATGTTCGACCACCGGGTCCGGCTGTCCCACAGGCGGACCGTGTCGATCTGGAAGGTGGGCATGGCGCCGGTCGAGGAGTTGAGCGTCATGCCGAAGAGGCCGTTCGGCACGGGGGTGGGTGCCTGGGTCCAGGGCGCGGCCGCGTTCGGGGCGGGCGCCGAGTGCGCGGCGGCCGGTGCCGGAGTGGTGGAGTGCGCGGAGCCGCTGAGCGAGACGACGCACAGCAGGATGAATGCCAGCGAGGCGACGGCGCCGCGGGTGCTCCCGGCCGGCGGGCGGGGTGTCACGGGGGCCGGGGCGGGGGCCGATTCCTGTGTCACGGCCACCGGCGCAAGGGGGGCTTCCCGTTCGGTTTCCGTGTCCGTGTCCGTGTCCGTTTCCGGAATGGAGGCTGCGACCCAAAAACGGTACAGCTCGGACAACTGACGGGTATGCGCGCCACATAATCTGGCGATTCGCTCCGCGGTGCCGAATTCGACGGGAATCACGATTCCCCGGCAATAGCGGTGCACCGACGAGCGGCTCATATGTGCTTTACGGGCGAGTGTTTCGTAGCTGTAACCCCGTTGGTCTTTCAGCTCGGTGAGGAGGTCTGCGAATTGCTGCCGGGCCCTGGCCGATCCGGCCGGCCCCGGCTGTCTGCCTTCTGGATGCGTTTCGGTGGACTCGCTCAAGAAAATTCCCCCCTCAGTGCCGGGTGTCTGTCCCAGAGCCCGGCATATCCGCAGGTCAGGGTGGGTGAACCATCCCAGCGTCCCAGCTTAGACCACAGCGTTGCGGGGCGGCTGTGGCTTTCTGCAGGCTGTGTCGCAGCGGAGGTCGGAGCCGCCGCGGACAAACAGCTACATCGGAGGAATGCGAGACATGTCTCTGCTCAATCTGCGCCGCGCGGCGAAAGCCTCAATGGTCACCGCGGTCGCTTTCGCGGGTATTTCCCTCATGGGTGCCCAGCCCGCTGCGGCGGCGACTGAGGGAACCACCGGCATGGACTGCTGGGCGGCGTGCGGCAAGCTGACGAATTCGACCGACCACGGCGTCAGCGTCACGTTGGAATGGGGCACCTCGGATGCGCAGCGCTGGCAGTGGGAGCGCTGGGTGTTCGCCCACTCGTCCATGGGTGGAAACGCCAGCGGCGTCGACGTCGACGGGGTCTACATTCCCGGCGGATGCACGGCGTTCGGAAACGTATACGGCTTCGGCTACGTCATCCCCGTGGTGTGGGGCGGCGGGTGGCACAAGATCCAGGGCGATCAGAACGCGAACCTCGTCGGCGTCTACTGCTGACGGCCGCACCGACCTTTCGGCCACGCCCGAAAGCATCGCCAGTCCTGTCCCCTTCGGCGGAGCATCGGTGCCGCAGGGGGCGATCACGGGGGAACTGCCCCCTGCCTCATTCGACAAGGGAGACAAGGCAATGAGCCGTATGACGATCCGCACGAAGCTCGCCGCCGTGGCGGCGGCGAGTGTGATGGCGCTGGGTACGGGGGTCTTGGCGGCGTCGCCCGCGCAGGCCGCGGACTCGTGGCACGGGTGTCCGTCCGGGGCCGTTTGCATCTACCCGCGCGACGCGGGCTGGAACAACAACGTCCCGTCGGACATCTACTGGGACGGGGTCTACCAGCTCTACAACCAGGAGGGGATGCACTTCGTGGTCAACAACCAGACCCTGGGCTGGGTCGACCGCCTCTGCTTCGACTCCTGGGGCAACAACTGCGACTCGTACGTCCAGCCCCCCGGCACCACCTGGTGGGTGAACCTCTCGCCGATGAACTCGATCAAGCTCGGCCCGCGCTAGGTGTAACCCACGGAGGGGGAGCAATGCTCAGCAAGATCAGGGGATGGACATCGAAAGCGGCGGCGGTACTCGCGGTGAGTGCGGGTCTGGCGCTGCTGTCGCCGTCGCCCGCATACGCGGGCGGAGCGTGCACGTTGGCAGGCTGCTCGGAGACGTACAACTACTCGGGGACGTACGCGACGGCCCTGCAGAACTGGACGTGCGGATGGGGCACCACGGGCTCGTGGTCCACGGGATGCGCGGGCGGCGCGACGTACGGCCTGCCCAACGGGTACAAGACGCCCGATAACCAGGACTGGGACGTGTTCCGCGTCGACGCGGGATGGTGCTACCGGGTCGTGCTGGAAGTACCCGGCAAGACGTGGGAAGTGACCTACGACCGGCGGGGCTCGTCGACTCCGGTGTACGTGAAGGTCGAGAACTGGGGGACGGCGTACATCGTGGGGCAGTCGTCCAGCTCTTGTCCCTGAGTCCGGACAGTGGTCCCCGACAGTCCTTGTCGGGCCTGAAGGCCCCGGGGGAATTTCCCCCGGGGCTCCTTCTGTTCTGTCGGGTGTGGCAGAAAGTTCGAGTTTCAACTAAACTCGAAGCAGAAGGAGGTCCTGACCATGCCCGCAGTGACTGTTGAGAACCCGTTGACGCTTCCGCGAGTGGCCGAGCCGCAGGCCGCCGTCCCGCGCAAGGTGCTGGCCGTCGTCTCCGCTCCCGGTGGGTTCGAGGGTGAGGGATTCCCGGTGCGCCGCGCGTTCGCCGGGATCAACTACCAGTACCTCGACCCGTTCATCATGATGGACCAGATGGGCGAGGTGGAGTACGCGCCGGGCGAGCCCAAGGGCACGCCCTGGCACCCGCACCGCGGCTTCGAGACCGTCACGTACCTGATCGACGGAACCTTCGTCCACCAGGACAGCAACGGCGGCGGCGGAGTCATCAACGGCGGTGACACGCAGTGGATGACCGCGGGGTCCGGACTGCTGCACATCGAGGCTCCGCCGGAGTCCCTCGTCGTCAGCGGCGGGCTCTTCCACGGGCTCCAGCTGTGGGTGAACCTCCCGGCCTCCGACAAGATGATGCCCCCGCGCTACCAGGACATCGGCGGCGGCCAGGTCCAGCTGCTGACCACCCCGGACGGCGGCGCCCTGCTCCGCGTGATCGCCGGCGAGCTCGACGGCCACCAGGGCCCGGGCATCACGCACACCCCGATCACGATGATCCACGCGACCGTCACTCCGGGCGCGCAGATCACCCTGCCGTGGCGCGAGGACTTCAACGCGCTGGCGTACGTACTGGCCGGACGCGGGTCGGTCGGCGAGGACCGCCGGCCCGTCCAGACCGGGCAGACGGCCGTCTTCGGCGAGGGCGGCTCGCTCACGGTGCGGGCGGACGAGTCCCAGGACTCCAACGCCCCGGACCTGGAGGTCGTGCTCCTCGGCGGCCGTCCGATCCGGGAGCCGATGGCGCACTACGGTCCGTTCGTCATGAACAGCAAGCACGAACTCCAGCAGGCCTTCGACGACTTCCAGGCCGGCCGGCTGGGCCGCATCCCCACCACCGCGCGCACCGGGCTCGGCCACCGCGGCGCCGGCGACGCGGAGGACTGACCCGCCCCGACGGGCTCCCGGCCGGGAGCCCGTCCCGCTCTACGCGGCGTCCGCCGGATCCACGGGTCCGGGGGGCGCCGCGTCGGCGTACCGGGCCCGCAGCTCCGAGACCACCCCGAAGAGGGCTGCGGTCACCGGCACCGCGAGGAGCATGCCGAGGATCCCGGCGACGCTCGCCCCGGCGGTGATGGCGAGCATCACGACGGCCGGATGCATCTGCACCGTGCGGCTCTGCACCACGGGCTGCAGCACGTACCCCTCGATCATCTGGACCAGCAGCACCAGGCCCAGCGCCCACAGCCCGATGACCCAGCCCCGGTCGGCGAAGGCGACGAGGACCGCCACCGCGCCCGAGAGGATGGCGCCGAGGTACGGGATGTAGGCGGTCACGAAGACCAGCGCGGCCAGCCCCAGCGCCCCCGGCACGTCGAGGACCAGCAGACCCACGCCGATCAGCACGGCGTCGACCAGGGCCACGAAGGTGGTCCCGCGCATGAAGCCCTCGACCGCCTCGAAGGCGCGCCGGCCCATGGCCTCCATCAGATCGCCCGAACGGCTCGGCACCAGCGAGCGCAGCGTGCCCACCGCACGGTCGGAGTCGCGCAGGAAGAAGAAGATCAGCACCATCGCGAGCAGCGCCATCGCGATCACCGAGCCGACCACGCTGAGTCCGGCGACCACGCCCGAGGCGGCCGTGCCGCCGAACTTCTCCAGCAGGTCCTTGGAGTGCGAGGTGACGTCCTCCAGGGAGGTCCCCACCGCCCCGAAGTGCTCGGCGAGCGTCTGGCCGGCCCGCCGCAGCGCGTCGACGATCTCGTCGCCGGTCTCGATGAGCGCGAGGACGACGATGTACGCGGCCCCGCCGACGACGCAGACCACCGCGAGGCAGGTCAGGGCCGCGGCGAGGGAGCGGTTCATCTTCATGCGGACCAGGCGCCGGTGCATCGGCCCGAGCAGGGCCGTGCCGAGCACGGCCAGCAGGACGGGCGTGACCACGGTCTCGAAGACCACGCACAGCCAGATGGCGACGGCGAGGACCGCCGTGACGAGCAGGACGACCCCGCTCCAGGCGGCGAGCCGCCGAACGGGCTCCGGCAGAAGGGGAACGGGGGCATTGGGCACGGTGTATCCAACCACGGCGCGCTCCGGCCGCCCGGAGCTCACAACACGGGGTCGGCGTCCGTCTTCGACTGCTCATGCAGCTCGAACCAGATCGACTTGCCCTCGCCCTGCGGGTCCACGCCCCAGGTGTCGGCGAGCATCTCCATCAGCAGCACCCCGCGGCCGCTGGAGGACATCTCGCCGGGGTGCCGCTTGTGCGGGAGCTCGTCGCTCCCGTCCGCGACCTCCACGCGCAGCCGGCGCGCGCCCAGTTCGCCGACCGCCTCCGCCACCAGCAGCGCGTCGCCGTCGGTGTGCGTCAGAACGTTCGTCACCATCTCGGAGACCATCAGCACGGCCGAGTCCACCTGGTCGGCGTCGGCCCAGTCGTGCAGCAGGTCGCGAACCTGCCGGCGGGCGCCGGCGATCCGCTCCGGTTCGGCCTGGGCCACCGTCAGCACCGTACGGCGCGCCGGGCGGGCCGGGTGCGCCAGCGGGGTGCCGCACCCGCAGGCCTCGCCCTCGCGGCACAGCAGCACCACGGCTATGTCGTCCTCGCGGCGGTCGGCCAGCGGACCCGTGGTGTGGTGCGAGGACGGGCCGTGCACGGCCTGGACCAGCAGGTCGGCCAGCCTTTCGAGGTGCGGGGGCTGGAAGTGGCCGGCCCCCGCGCCCTCCGGCTCGTGCGCGCCCCCCGACCCGTGGGTGTCGGACTCCAGGACCGCGCGCAGCCGCGCCCAGCCCGTGTCCAGGTCGTGCCCGCCGGTCTCGATGAGCCCGTCGGTGCACAGCATCATCGTCTCGCCGGGCTCCAGGGTGAACCGGGTGGTGGGGTAGTCGGTGTCGGGCACGATCCCGAGGGGGAGCCCACCAGCGGTGGTGCGCATCAGGACGGTGCCGTCGCTCATCCGGATCGCGGGGTCGGGGTGGCCGGCGCGGGCCACCTCCAGCATTCCGGTCTTCGGGTCGCACTCCACGTACAGGCAGGTCGCGAACCGCGGGCTCTGGAAGTCCGCGTCCAGGTCGGCGCCCGACCCCGCGCCCATGCCGGTGCCCGCGTCCTCGTAAGGGTCGGAATCCTGCGAGGCGCACAGCCCGGCCAGGAAGCGGGAGGCCCGGGAGAGCACCGCGTCGGGCCGGTGGCCCTCGGACGCGTACGCCCGTACGGCGATCCGCAGCTGGCCCATCAGCCCGGCCGCCCGGACGTCGTGGCCCTGCACGTCGCCGATGACCAGCGCGAACCTCCCCGAGGGCAGCGGGATCATGTCGTACCAGTCGCCGCCCACCTGGAGCCCGCCACCGGTCGGGACGTACCGCGCCGCGATCCGCATGCCGGGGATCTCCGGGCCGAGCTGCGGCATCATCGACCGCTGCAGGCCGGTGGTGAGTTCCCGCTCGGATTCGGCCACCCCGGCGCGCTGGAGCGCCTGGGCCAGCATCCGGGCCACGGTCGTCAGGACGGACCGCTCGTCGGGGGAGAAGGACGCCGGGAGCTTGAAGGCGGCCATCCAGGCGCCCATGGTCCTCCCGGCCACGGTCAGCGGCAGGAAGGCCCAGGACACCCGGTCGAAGCGCTGGGCGAGCGGCCAGGTGGCCGGGAACCGCCGTTTGTAGTCCTCCGGGGTGGCCAGGTAGATCGCCCGGCCGGTACGGACGACCTCGGCGGCCGGGTAGTCCGTCTCCAGCAGCATGTCCGTGAAGGGCTCCTCGTCCCCCGGATCGTGCCCGTGGTGACCGATGATCGACAGCCGCTCCCCGGCCACACCGAAGACGGCCAGCCCGTCCGGGCTGAAGCCCGGCATGGACAGCGAGGCCGCGACCCGCAGCACCTCGGCCGTGGACCGGGCCTCCGCCAGCGCGCGGCCCGCGTCCAGCAGGAAGGCCTCGCGGGAGCGCCGCCAGTCGCCGGTGATGCGGGTGTGGGCGGCGGTGGTGCCGGGCTGCGGCTCGGCGATCTCCTGGATGGTGCCGATCAGCTCGTAGTCCACGCGGCCGTCGGCGGACCGGCTCTCCAGCGGTTTGGAGCGGCTGCGCACGGTCCGCAGGACCCGTCCGTCCACGTCCATGATCCGCAGCCGGGCCTCGGCGAGGGTGCCCTCGGCGACGGCCAGGTTCACGATCCCGTTGATCTCGTTCCAGTCCACCGGGTGGAACCGGGACCGTACGGAGACCTCCGGCAGCACCACGGGCTCCGCGGGCAGCCCGAGGAGCCGGGCGGCCTCACCGTCGAGGGTGACCGTCCCGGAGGCGTTGTCCCACCGCCACAGGCCCGTCGCGATGGCGGCCAGGACGTCCTCGGTGCGCACCCGGCCATCTTTACAGGTCATATCCGTCAGGTGCCTGTCAGGAGGGACCGCCGGACGCATTTGCGCAGGCTGGAGGGAGTGCCCGACCCGTCACCCTCCCGGACGGTAACCTTGGGACGGTTGAATCCACCCTGGTATCGCGTAGAACTGGATGACTGATGCATCGGTACAGGTCCCACACCTGCGGCGAGCTCCGCGCTTCTGACGTCGCCGCCGACGTCCGGCTGAGCGGCTGGCTGCACAACCGTCGAGACCTGGGCGGCATCCTCTTCATCGATCTGCGGGACCACTACGGCATCACGCAGCTCGTCGCCCGGCCCGGCACCGCCGCGAACGAGGCGCTCAGCAGCGTCACCAAGGAGACCGTCGTCCGCATCGACGGCAAGGTCGTCTCCCGCGGCGCGGACAACGTCAACCCCGAGCTGCCGACCGGCGAGATCGAGATCGAGGTCGCCGAGGTCGAGGTGCTCGGCGCGGCCGCCCCGCTGCCCTTCACGATCAACACCGACGACGGTGTGAACGAGGAGCGGCGCCTGGAGTACCGCTTCCTCGACCTGCGCCGCGAGCGCATGCACCGCAACATCATGCTGCGCTCGGCGGTCATTGCCTCGATCCGCTCCAAGATGGTGGCCCTCGGCTTCAACGAGATGGCGACCCCGATCCTCACCGCGACCTCCCCCGAGGGCGCCCGTGACTTCGTGGTGCCGTCCCGCCTGAACCCGGGCAAGTTCTACGCCCTGCCGCAGGCCCCGCAGCAGTTCAAGCAGCTGCTGATGATCTCCGGCTTCGACCGGTACTTCCAGATCGCGCCCTGCTTCCGCGACGAGGACGCCCGCGCCGACCGCTCGCCGGGCGAGTTCTACCAGCTCGACGTGGAGATGTCCTTCGTCGAGCAGGAGGACGTCTTCCAGCCGATCGAGACGCTCATGACCGAGCTCTTCGAGGAGTTCGGCAACGGCCGCCACGTCACCTCGCCCTTCCCGCGGATCCCCTTCCGCGAGTCGATGCTGAAGTACGGCAACGACAAGCCCGACCTGCGCGCCAAGCTGGAGCTCGTCGACATCACCGACGTGTTCGAGGGCTCGGAGTTCAAGGCGTTCGCCGGCAAGCACGTGCGCGCGCTGGCCGTCCCGGACACCGCCGCCCAGCCGCGCAAGTTCTTCGACGGCCTCGGCGAGTACGCGATCTCGCTGGGCGCGAAGGGCCTGGCCTGGGTGCGCGTGGGCGAGGACGGTGCCCTGACCGGCCCGATCGCCAAGTTCCTCACCGAGGAGAACGTCAAGGTCCTCACCGAGCGCCTGGGCCTGGTCCCCGGCCACGCGGTGTTCTTCGGCGCGGGCGACTTCGACGAGGTCTCCAAGATCATGTCCGGCGTTCGCGTCGAGGCGGCCAAGCGCGCGGGCCAGTTCGAGGAGAACGTCTTCCGCTTCTGCTGGATCGTCGACTTCCCGATGTACGAGAAGGACGAGGAGACCGGCAAGATCGACTTCTCGCACAACCCCTTCTCCATGCCGCAGGGCGGCATGAAGGACCTGGAGGAGAAGGACCCGCTCGACATCCTGGCGTGGCAGTACGACATCGTCTGCAACGGCATCGAGCTGTCCTCCGGCGCCATCCGCAACCACGAGCCCGAGGTCATGCTGAAGGCCTTCGAGATCGCCGGTTACGAGGCGGAGACCGTCGAGCGCGAGTTCGCCGGCATGCTGCGCGCGTTCCGCCTCGGCGCCCCGCCGCACGGCGGCATCGCCCCGGGCGTGGACCGCATCGTGATGCTGCTGGCCGACGAGCCGAACATCCGCGAGACGATCGCCTTCCCGCTGAACGGCAACGCGCAGGACCTGATGATGGGCGCGCCGACGGTGCTGGAGGAGGTCCGTCTGCGCGAGCTGAACATCGCGCTGCGCAAGCCGGTCGAGACGAAGGCGGCGGAGCGGCCGGTCTCCGACGCGGTCGTCCCGGACGCCGGGTCCCCGCGGGGCTGAACCCGCTGACACGCCGAGGGCGGCGCCCCCTCTCCTTGCGGGAGGGGGCGCCGCCCTTTGCGTACGCGGTGTGCGCGGTGTGCGCGGTGTACCGGGCGGGCCGGGGCCTAGAACCGGTCGAGGACGCCCTTGAGCAGGGCCGCGGAGGTCAGCTCCGTGGGGGCCGGGCCGGCGTGGAAGAAGCCGGCGTTCTCGGCGTCCAGCTTGCGCAGGAAGTCGAAGGCCTTGTTCTCGTGGTCGCCGAACGCGACGAACTGCCAGTGGATGCCGGGCGCGGTGGCGGCGGCGTCGGTGATCGCCTGACGGGCGGGCTGACGGTTGTCGGGGGCGCCGTCGGTCTGGAAGACGACCAGGGCCGGGCCCTCGCCGCCGTCCTTCTGGTAGCGCTCGACGACGGCCTCGACGGCCACGTGGTAGCTGGTGCGGCCCATCCGGCCGAGCTCCGCGTGGCGGGCCTCGACCCAGGCCGCGTCGTGGGTGTCGAGGGCCAGGTCGGCGGTGCCGTCCACCTCCGTGGAGAAGAACACGGTGTGCACGGTCGCCTCGTCGTCGAGGTGCGCGGCGAGGGCGAGGGCGTGGTCGGCGAGGTACTGCGCGCTGCCGTCCTTGTAGAAGCCGCGCATCGACCCGGACCGGTCCAGGACGAGGTACACCTTGGCCCGCGCCCCGGCCTTCCCCTTGCTGCGGAGCACCTGGCCGGCGGCCTTGTACGCACCGACGACCTCGGGCGCGCGACGCCGTACGGCGGCCAGCGCATGCGCGGCCTCCGGGGTGGCCCCCTCGACCTCGTCCGCCTCGGGCGCGGGCACGCCGGCCTCGGCGGCCTGCGGCGCGGCGTCGCCGTCGGGCTGCTCCGCAGCGGCCTCGGTGGCCAGCGGCACGGCCTCCGGCGCGGCGTCGGCCTCCGGCGTGGTGGCCTCGGCTGCCGCCGGCTCGTCCTGCGCCTGGGGCGCGGTGTCGGGATCCGCCTCGGCCTCGGCCTCGGCCTCCGGTGCGGTGGCTTCGGAGCCCAGGGGCTCGTCCTGCGCCTGCGGCGCGGATTCGGGCTCCGCGGCGACCTCGGCCAGGGGCTCAGCCTCCGGCGTGGTGGCCTCGGCTGCCGCCGGCTCGTCCTGCGCCTGCGCCTGCGCCTGCTCCGCGGCGGCGACCAGAGGCTCGGCCTCCGGTACCGCGGCCGTGGCGGTCTCCGCCTCCGGCGTGGCTACGTCGGCCTCTGCCGCCGGCGGCTCGGCCTCGGGCTGCTCCGCAGCGGCGGGGACGTCCGTCTCCGGCGTGGGGGCCTCGGCTGCTGCCGGCTCGGCCTCGGCCTCGGGCTGCTCCGGCGCGGCTGCGGTGTCCGCCTCCGCGGCCAGGGGCTCCGGCTCGGCGGCTTCGGCAATCTGCGGCTCCGGCTCAGCAGCCGGTGCGGCCTCGGCCTCCGGCTCCGCAGTGGCGGCGGTGTCCGCCTCCGGCGCGGGTGCAGCGGCCTCGGCGGCGGCCGGCTCGTCCTGCGCCTGGGGCGCGGTGTCGGGCTCCGCAGCGGCGGCCAGGGGCTCCGCCTCCGGGGCGGTGGCCTCGGCGGCAGCCGGGGCGGGCTCCGCAGCGGCGGGAGCCTCGGGCTGCTCCGCTGCGGGCGGGGCGGCCTCCGGGCCGGGCGTCGCCGCAGGCGGATCGGCAGGGGAGGGCGCGCGGCGGGCTTCGGGGACCGTGGGGTCCGCGGCCGGCGCGGGGGCCGTGAGGACCGTGCCGGGCTCGCGGTCCCGCGGGGCGGACTGAGGAGGAACAGTGGGGTTGTCGAAGGACGCCGCCACCAGATCGGCGGCCACGTCCAGGGGGGTACGTTCCGCCTGGTTGGGGACAGCGGCCGAGGGGGCGTCCGTAGTCTCCGGAACGGGTTCTTCAGTCCGTCCGAACACCTTGCGCAACAAGCTCCGAATACCCATGGGCCAGGCCTTTCGCATGAGTGCGTGCGTCATTTGTCCGTGCTGCGCGGATGATCCCTGCCCAGAGTGGACACGTAAGGTTATCGGCCGCCCGGCTGGATCTTCGGCAGGGTCGCCTTTCGTGGCGTCCGGCTTCCAAACACCCTCAGACCGCCCTCGAACTGCCGCTCCGACGTGCCGGGTTCACCGACCGTTCATCCCCGCGCCGCCGCTTCGGCGCAACCCGGGCCTAGCGTCACGGCTGGATTGTTCCGACACGTTGTCGGCGCCCACGCAGCTACTCGGAGGACACTCGTGCGCAAGCTTCTGCCGCTCATCGGCAACCCGCATGGGAGCGGCCGGTCCGCTCTCACCTGTCGTTACCGCTGTGGCGACGCCTGCTTCCACGAGGTGCCGAACACCAGCGACAACGAGTACGCCGGCGACGTCATAGCCCGGGCGTACTCCCGGCGGTCGATGCTGCGCTCCGCCGCCGTCGTGACGGTCGCCACCGCCGCCGGTACCGCCGTGGCGCTCAGCGGCCCCGGTCAGACCGCGAACGCCAGCCCCTCCGGTGAGGCCGTGGCCGCCGGCGCCGGCAAGGGCGGCGAGGCCGCCCGCGGCCTCCGCTTCAAGGCCGTCGCGCCCAACACCGACGACAAGGTCACCGTCCCCGAGGGCCACGAGCAGAACGTGGTCATCCGCTGGGGCGAGCCGATCATCAAGGGCGCTCCGGGCTTCAACCCCGACAAGCAGACCGCCGCCGCGCAAGCCGGTCAGTTCGGCTACAACAACGACTTCCTGAGCCTCCTCCCGCTCGGCGGCGACTACGAGCGCCAGCAGCTGCTCGTGGCCAACCACGAGTACACGGACGAGGTCCTCATGTTCAAGGGCTACGACCCGGCCAAGCCGACCCGCGAGCAGGTCGAGATCGCCTGGGCCGCGCACGGCCTGTCCGTGGTCGTCGTCCAGGAGGACCACCGCAGCGGCAAGCTGACCGCCGTCACGCGCCACCGGCTCAACCGCCGCCTGACCGCCACCAGCGAGTTCAAGCTCACCGGCCCGGCCGCGGGCAGCGCCCTGCTGAAGACCTCCGTCGACGCCACCGGCACCAAGGTGCTCGGCACCCTCAACAACTGCGCCGGCGGCACCACCCCGTGGGGCACCACCCTCCACGGCGAGGAGAACTTCAACCAGTACTTCGGCAACGCCGGCCAGGTCACCGACCCGACCGCGGCCGCCCGCCTGAAGCGCTACGGCGTGAGCGCCGGCGCCACCGAGCGCAAGTGGGAGCTGTTCGACAAGCGCTTCGACGTGGCGCAGGAGCCCAACGAGTCGCACCGCTTCGGCTGGGTCGTCGAGCTGGACCCGTACGACCCGAACTCCGTCCCGCGCAAGCGCACCGCGCTGGGCCGCTTCAAGCACGAGGCCGCGCAGCCCCGCCTGACCGAGGACGGCCGCCCGGTCGTCTACATGGGCGACGACGAGCGCTTCGACTACTTCTACAAGTTCGTCTCGTCGAAGCAGATGAAGAAGGGCAACTCGCGCGCGGCGAAGGAGCACAACCTCACGCTGCTCGACGAGGGCACCCTCTACGTCGCCAAGCTCACCGGCGACTCCCCGGCCGCCGAGCTCGACGGCACCGGCAAGCTCCCCTCCGACGGCGAGTTCGACGGTTCCGGCGTCTGGATCAAGCTGGCCACCGGCAACGTCTCGCACGTCGAGGGCATGACCGCCGACGAGGTGTACGTCTTCACGCGCCAGGCCGCCGACAAGGTGGGCGCCACCAAGATGGACCGCCCCGAGGACGTCGAGCCCTCCCCGCGCACCGGCCGCGTCTACATCGCGCTGACCAACAACACCGACCGTGGCAAGCCGGGCAAGGAAGGCGCGACCGAGGCCAACCCGCGCAACCTGAACAAGCACGGCCAGATCCTGGAGCTCGCCGAAAACTTCGACGCCCCGGCCGGCGACGGCTTCGCCTGGCGGCTCTTCCTGGTCGCCGGTGACCCGAACGACCCGGCGACGTACTTCGCGGGCTTCCCGAAAGACAAGGTCAGCCCGATCTCCTGCCCGGACAACGTGGCCTTCGACCCGCACGGCAACCTGTGGATCTCCACGGACGGCAACCAGCTCGGCTCCCACGACGGCCTGTTCGGCGTCGCGACGGCCGGTGAGCGCCGCGGTGAGCTGAAGCAGTTCCTGACCGTCCCGCGCGGCGCCGAGACCTGCGGCCCGCTCATCCAGGACAAGCGCGTCCTGGTCGCCGTCCAGCACCCGGGCGAGATCGACGGCGCGTCCGTCGAGAAGCCGCAGTCGGTGTGGCCCGACGGCCCCGGCAAGATCGTCCGCCCGGCCGTCGTCTCGGTCTGGCGCAAGGACGGCAAGAACATCGGCGTCTGATCCGGTTGTCGGGCCGGTGTTTCACGTGAAACACAGCTCACGTGGAGCGTCGGCCCAACGTCGGCCCGTCGCCGTCAACTTCCGTCCGGCAACCGCCCGACCGGAAGCCTGAGCGTCGTCAGCGCGCCCCCGTCGGGCGCGTTGGCGAAGCTCAGCGCGATCTCCAGCACCGCCGCCTGCCCCACCACGATCGTGAGCCCCAGCCCGTGACCGCGTCCGCGCCCCGGGTCTCCGGTGCGGAACCGCTGGGGGCCCTGCTCGATCAGTTCGGGCGGATAGCCGGGTCCGTGGTCGCGGACCGTCACCACCGGGCCCTCCACGTTCACCTCGATCGGCGGCCGGCCGTGTTTGTGGGCGTTGACCAGCAGGTTCGCCAGGATCCGGTCGAGGCGCCGCCGGTCGGTGAGGACCACCGCGTCCCGGACCACCCGTACCGAGGCGGCCGGCCCGGCCCCCGCGACGGCCCGCTCCACGGCCCGGCCGAGTTCCACGCGGGCCAGATCGGCCCGCTCCACGCCCGAGTCCAGCCGGGAGATCTCCAGCAGGTCCTCGGTCAGCAGGTGCAGGGCCTTCAGCCGGTCGTTGATCATTTCCTTGGGGCGGCCCTCGGGCAGCAGCGCCGCCGCGGCCAGTGAGCCGGTGAGCGGGGTCCGCAGCTCGTGTGCGACGTCCGCCGTGAAGCGCTTCTCCGCCTCCAGCCGGTCCTGGAGGGACCCGGCCATCGAGTCCAGTGCGTGCGCCACGTCCCGTACCTCGTCCCGGTCCCGGGAGCGGCGTCCCGGGCGCTGGTCGTCCACGCGGGAGGGAAAGCCCACCCGGGCGTCCAGGTCCCCGGCGCTGATCCTGCGGGCCACGGCGGCGGTGGTCGCGAGCCGCCGGCTGATCCGGTCGGCGAGGAAGAGGCCGGCCAGCGCCACCACACCGGCGGCGAGCGCCGCGGAGGCGAGGATCGCGGTGTCGATGTCCCGCAGTCGGCTGCGGGTGCCCTGGAACGGGATCCAGACGGCGAGTGCCTGTTCGTCGGCGGGGGCGGCGGCC
Organism: Streptomyces sp. NBC_01233; assembly: GCF_035989305.1. NCBI lineage: Bacteria > Bacillati > Actinomycetota > Actinomycetes > Kitasatosporales > Streptomycetaceae > Streptomyces > Streptomyces sp. NBC_01233. The sequence continues at coordinate 4,764,813 of NZ_CP108514.1, forward strand.
CACATGACGGGCTTGCCGTCGTACGAGCCGACCATGCTGCCGGTGTCGCCGCGGGCGACGAGTTCACGCAGCAGGCCGGGCAGCTGGGGCGGGTCGAGGACGATGTTCACGTCGCCGTGCGTGGTGCCGTACTCGTAGTGGCTGAGGGCGTGCTCCAGTGCCGTGTCCGCGTCCTTGCGGACCGCGCCGACGATCTGCTCGGAGACCACGTTGTGCACCAGGATCCCGAGCACCGCGGCGACCATGCAGCACACCGCCGTGGTGGTCAGGGCGATCTTCCAGCGGAGGCTGCTCAGCGCGTGCATCGCTGTGCGTCCGGGCTGAGCGGGACACCGGTGAGGGTCGGGCAGTCGTCCAGCGTGAGCTGGGTGAGGTTCATGGTCCGGGCCTTCGGGTCCCACACGTAGTCGGAGACGGCGACGTACGCGGGGTTCGACGTCGGTTCGCGGACCGTCAGGTGTTCCGCGGCCACTTCCACCCCCTCCAGCACCGCCCGCCGGGACAGGATCCGGGCGATCCTCCCGTCGTCCTGGACGGTGTAGACGCGCAGTTCGCTGAGCCGGCCGTCGATGTCCAGTGCGGTGATCAGCTCCTCCCGGCCGTTGCCGGTCAGGTCGTGCAGGACCGCGGGGCGCACCGGGCAGTCGGGCCCCCCGTCCACAGCCTGTGTGCAGAGCGCGAGCCGTTGCACGGCCCGGGGGTCGACGAGCCGGCCCGTCCCGCCGTCCTGTTGCGTTGCCGAGCCGATGTCGGCTCGTACGACGGACAGCGCGTTCACCCCGCGCATGCTCAGGTCCCCCACCTTGGGGAGCCCGGGCACCACGGCGGCCGTGCCCGGCTTCTGGTCGGGTTCGGGCGGGTCGGGGCGGATGTCCTTCCACAGGCTCTGCGGGGCGTGCACCGTGCCGAGGTTGCCCTCGTTCTTCAGGCCCTCCACGTCGGCGCACCCCGCCAGGAGGACGGCGAGGGCGATCACGGCCGGCGCGCGGTGCATGTTCCGATGCTCTCCCGCCGGGCGGCTCCCGGCCCGGCCTTGGGCCCATCCGGGCGACTGCGGGGGACTCGGTGGGGCTCGGTGGGGCTCGGCGGGACCCGGAGTCAGGGCTCCGGCCGGGCGATGGCGCGGGCCGCCGCGACCTCCTGGTGGACGGGGGCCAGGACGCTCGACATGTCGCCCGGGGGCTCCGCCTCGACGCGTACCGGGATGGTGCTGCTGCGGACCCGCCCGGCCAGTTCGCGCAGCTGGCGTGCGATCCCCTCCACCTCGTCCGGGTCCGGCGGCGTTGCGCCGTGGTTGACCCGGACCCGCGCGGCGGTGGTCGCGTCCACGATCCGCTCGACGGCGACCACCAGCGGCCACCAGGCGGCGGCCCGCGCCCCCGTCGGCGGCGGCTCGGTCAGGGCCCGCTGGAACTCGCTGCGTACGCCCGACAGGTCGCGGTAGATGCGCCGCCGGGCCTGGAGGCGGGCGGTGCGCGCCGCCGCGTGCGCGGCCTCGTCGGCGGCCGGCGCGAAGGCCCGTTCCACGTAGCGGGCTGCGTCGTACACGGTGTCGGCGAGCCGGTCCCCGATCCGGGTGTGCCAGCTCTCGGGCCACAGCAGGTATCCCGCGACGAGGGTGATGGCGCAGCCGATCAGGCTGTCCAGCAGCCGGGGCCGGATCAGGTCGAAGCCCTGGTGGTTGAGCATGTCCGAGAGCAGCAGGATCACCGGGGTGATCGCGGCGGTCTGGAAGGCGTACCCCTTGACCGAGAAGGCCGGGATCAGCCCGGCGAGCACCATCATCACCGGCACGACCGCCCAGCCGCGCGGTACCTCGGCGAGTACGGCGGCCGCGATGACCAGCCCTCCGGCGGTGCCGAGCGCGCGCAGTACGGCCCGGGAGAACACCGACCCGAAGTCGGGCTTGAGGACGAAGGTGACGGTCAGCGCGACCCAGTAGGAGCGTTCGAACTCGATCACCGATACGAGCACCTGCGCGAGCCCGATGCACAGCGCGAGCCGCAGCCCGTACCGCCAGGAGGCCCTGGAGAGCACCATGTCGCGCACGGCCCGCCGGGCCCGCACCCGCAGCGCCGCGGGCCGGCCGAGGCGGTCGTCCACGTTGTACGGATCCGGTTCGGCGAGGTACACGATCCTGGCCGCATGGCGCAGGGCCCCGTCGACGGCCCGCTCGGCCGGGGTGTGCGCGGCGGGCAGATCCAGTACGGGGGTTCCGGTGCGGCCCTCCTCGACGGCGGTGGCGAGGGACCGTACGGTCGCCGGGATCTCGGGCGGCAGCGGCCTGCCGCGCAGGTGTGCGGCGGGCGCGGCCTCCACGAGCGGGATCACCACGTTGAGCTGGGCCAGCATCCGCACCAGCGAGGGGCTGCGCCCGTGTACCCGGGCCCGGCGGCCCAGCACCAGGTCGTAGGCCTGGTTGAGGGTTTGGGTGACCTCCAGGCGGCGCTCGTCGTAGGCGGAGCCGGGGCGTCCGGCGGCCTCCAGGGCGTCGGCCAGGGCCCGGTAGGTGGCGGCGACCGCGGCCCGCTCGGGCTGCCTGCCGCGCAGCGGCCAGCCCAGCAGGCTGAGCGCCAGCACGAACAGTCCGCCCGCGCTCAGCAGCAGCGGGGCCGTCCACCAGGGCTCCGGCATCGGGATTCCGGCGCCGATCACGGCGTTGAGCAGGAGCAGCAGCCCGGACACGGAGGCGACCGTGCCGATGGAGGAGATCATCCCGGAGACCAGGGCGATGAGGGTGAGCACGCCGACGGCCAGCCAGCCGTGGCCGTAGACCAGGGTGCCCAGGGCCACGCCGACGGCGCCGAAGAGTTGCGGGACGGCGATGTTGAGGACCCGCATCCGGTAGGCGTCGGCGGTGTCGCCGATGACCCCGGAGAGGGCCCCCATGGAGACGAGCGCGCCGTATTCGGGCTCGTCCAGGGCGAAGCCCACGGCGAGCGGGACGGACAGGGCGACCGCCGCCCGGGCCACGGCGGCCCAGGGGATCGGCGCGGTGCTCGGCTTCAGCCCCTGGAGGAGCCAGGCGGGGGGAGCCAGCGGATGGTGCCGGGCTCGCCGCGACGATATGTGTTCGGTGCGTTCGGTGCTCATCCCGCTTCCGTGCCGCCGCTCGCGAATCGGTTCTTCTGGGCTCTTCTGCGTCGTTCTGCGCGTGATGGGTACCTTCCGAGCTTATGGGGTGCGGCGCAGTCGGCCCGTCACCCATGCGGCCAGTGCGGCGGTGAGCCCGATCACGAGCACCACCCAGGCGGTGGTGCGCAGGAATGCGGTGAGGGCGTCGTACACGGCTCCGGCGGCGGGTCGGTCGATGTCGGCGGGCAGATCGTCCAGGGTGAGCCGGCGGCACACCTCCACGGCGAGCCACAGCAGCCCCGCCCCGACCGCGAGCCCGAGCCCGGTGGCCATCACGGCGCGCCGCCGGTGGACGGCGACCGCGATGGCCGCAGCGGCCAGGACCAGGGTCAGGACGGGGAGCCAGACGCCGGCGATCTGGAGCATGTGGAAACCCTCCCGGAGCGCGCCGAGGTTGTCGTACTCCATGACCTTCACGGACAGGTGCGTCACCGGGATGCGGTCGGCGAAGGGCACGTCGCCCTCGACGAGTTCGCCCTTGACTTCGGCTATGACGGGCGCGAGGTCGATCGTGAGGGCGTCGCCGTATCCGGTGGTGAGCGCGTCGAGGAAGGCTGCGTGGGCGGCGCGGTTGGCCGCGTCCCAGGCCGTCTGGTAGGCGGGGGTGCCGGCGAAGGAGTGCAGGGCCTCGCCCAGCAGCGCGTCCACGCCCATCTGGAAGGGGCCCGCGTCGATCTGCCCGTGCAGGGCGCGGGTGACCTGGGTGACGACGACTTCCTGGACGGCGGGGTTCGCGGCGAGGGGGGACATGGAGGCGGTGTACCGGTCGGCGTTGCCGAGCTCGTGGTCCGCCCAGTACGCGATGGCGCTCGCGGGCACCAGGAGGGCCACGAGCGCGATGAGTACCGCCGACAGGATGGTGCGCACGTCACCAGGGAATGCGGGCGCGGGTCCGGGCGCGAGCGGTGTTGCTGCGGTTGGGGGGGGGTGGACCGTCCGACGGCGCGGCACCCTTGCCTTCCCTATTCTGGACATCTAACATCCATAATATGAGGATGAGCGAGGGCGTCGAGTGGGCGCTGCACAGCTGCGTCAACCTGGCCTGGAGCGGCCCGGACCGGGCCGTGTCGGCGGCGCGGCTGGCCGCGTGGCACGACCTGCCCGCCGCCTACCTCAACAAGCAGCTGCAGGCGCTGGCCCGGGCGGGCATCGTCACCTCCGCCCCCGGTCCCCGGGGCGGCTTCAAGCTGGCCCGCCCGCTCGCCGCCATCTCGCTCATGGACGTGGTCGCCGCCGTCGAGGGGCCCGAGGAGGCCTTCCGGTGCGCGGAGATCCGCCGGCAGGGCCCCGGCGCCGGCGAACCGGCGGCCGATGCCGCCGACTGCGCCATCGCGCGCGCCATGACCCGGGCCGAACTGGCCTGGCGCAGGGCGCTGGCCGCACAGAACCTCGACGAGATCCGGCAGCAGGCCGAACGGCAGGCCCCCGAGGCCCCGGCGCGGCTCCGCGCCTGGCTCGCCACGCGGTAGCACCTGCGGCGGCACCACGGCACGTACGGAATCGGAAACGGCAACGTGAAGCGAAACAGGGAGCTCGGCATGACGCGCAGCATCATCAATCCGGCAGGACTCCACACCCCGACCGACTACGGCTACAGCCACATCGTCTCCGCCCCCGGCGAGCAGGTCTTCATAGCCGGCCAGTACGGCTGTGACGAGAGCGGCCACGTCGTCTCCGGGGACTTCGCCGACCAGGTGGAGCGGGCCTTCGCGAACCTCCGGACGGCCCTCGCGGCCGTCGGCCTCGGTCCCGCCGACGTCGTGCGCATCGGCACGTACATCGTCGGCCACGACCAGCGGAAGCTGGAGGTCCTCCTCAAGCAGCTGCACGCCACCTGGGGCACCGAACTGCCCGCCCAGACCCTGATCGGGGTGGCCTCGCTCGCCCTGCCCGGCATGCTCTTCGAGATCGACGCCGTGGCGGTGCGCACGCCCTGACCGTTGATCCACTTGCCGGTCCGGGGTGGCGGGTGTGCTCTGGATGATGGATGAGAGGAGCCCGTCATGGCACATGCGGCACCCACCGCCCACCGGCGGCCCACCTGGCAGTCGGCGGACAAGGCCCACCTGAGCACGGGCGCCTACGTGCGACCCCTGCTCGCCGGACTCGGGTACGGCGTATGGGCCGCCGATCTCGAGCGCCAGATGGGTCCGGTCGACGCGGCCAACGTCTTCTACGGGATCCTGTGCGGCGTGATCTTCGCCGGGATCATGTTCGCCCTGGCCCGGATCGGCCCCCGCCTCATGCGGGAGGTCCACGCCACCTCGTACGGCGTCTTCACGGGCATCGCCGCGGGCTACCTGCACAGCCTCACCGACGCGTCCGTGCTCAGCTCGGCCGTCATCGGCCTCTTCGTCGGGCTGGGCGTGGGCCTGGCGGCCTTCTACCGCTACTACACGCGCGAGGACTGACGCGCGGGACGAGCGGGGCGGTGCCCGAGGCGCCCGCAGGGCCACGCGGCCCTGCGGGCGCCTCCGGGCGCTCCTACGCGGCCGAGTCGGCGGCCTTCTGCTGCGGTTCACTCTCGGACTCGACGGCGACAACGACGGCCATGGCCTGGGCCTTCGGTGGCTCGGCCGGCTCGGCCGGCTCGGTCTGACGGGCCGGCGGGGTGAACCGCGTGACCTCGGCGCGGAGCATGGCGTTCAGTGCGGCGTACGGGTCGATGGGCATGGCGGAACCTCACGGTGCTCAGGGGGTGTGGGGGCTGCGCTGTCACTGGGGGTGTCGCGGGGATGTCCTGCCGGTGGGGCCGGACAGCTCCTCGGTCCGCTCAGCAGCGCAGGACCACACTCCGCACCGTCCGCAGGGACAGGGCCGGTTCGGCCGTATCCGCGATCGGCCCGCACGGTGGCGCATCCGGGTGTTTCACGTGAAACACCGCAAGCGGTGTCCGCCGTACGCCGGGCAGCCCGCGCGCGATGGTCCGTACGGCCGCCCGTGCCTCGGGGGCGGCGGCCGGGTCGGACGGGCCTTCGCCGGGTTCGCCGGGCTCGGAGGGCGCGGTGGAGGCGGGACGGGATTCCGCGGCCGCGGCGCCGGCCGGACCGGCGCCGAACACGCACAGCAGCACGACACAGGCCGCGGTCAGGGCCCTGGTCAGTGCCGAACGTGTGCGTCGCCTCCCACTCATGCGAGGGGTGTGCCCCGACACGCCGGGCGTCCCCCGGACCGGCCCCAAGAAGCCCCCGACCGGGGGACGAAGACACCCCCCACGGCTGACGGACGGCCGTAGGGGGCGGGCTGGAGCTGCGGGCCGGGCGCGGCGCAGCCGCCTCGCCGGGGCCGGTCAGCGGGTGCGGCGCTGCCCGGTCAGCCGGGCCAGCACGGCGGTCTCGCCGCCGAGCAGCCGCAGTTGGGGCCGGCCGGCCGGATCCTCGCGGGCGGAGGTCCCGCCGGGGGAGACCCGTACGACGGTGAACACGGCCGTACGGCTGTCCGCGCGGGGGATCTCGATGGTCCGGCCCCGCCGCAGCTCGCCGAGGCGCAGCCCTTCTCCGGTGACCACGGCGGTTCCCGCCGCCCCGGGTGCGGGACCGTCGGTGTCCCAGGAGACCTCGTCGCGCTCGCCGGTCAAAGGCACGTCGACGCCCAGGCTCGGGATCCTCAACCGCAGCGGCCGTGCGGCCCGCAGGGGGCCCGTGACCGTCCGCAGCGGCCCGGCGGCGGTTCTCGGCGACCGCTCCCCCCGGCCGGGGGCGTGCTGCCCGGACTGCTCCAGCTCCCGCACGAGCCGGCGGTGTCCGGACAGTCCCAGCGCCCGCGAGGGAAGCGCGTCGTCGGTGGTCACGGCTGCGGGCTTGGCGCCCTCGGTCCGTTGCAACACCACGATGCCGGTGGACAACAGAGCCACCGTCAGCGAGGCGACGACCCACTGGGCGCGGGGCATGGGAATCCCTCCTGTCCGGCGCGTGCGGCCGGGTCATGTGAGCAGTGGACACCTCCTCTGCCCATCGGCACCCGGTGAAACACGGTGGACTGACGATGCGTCACGGGCGTGTCGTCCCGAGATCCGGGCGTTTCCCCAGTTCGCGGCGGATGCGCCCGCCCTGCGCCGGAAGCGGGAGGGATGCCCCCGAACGGGTGAGACGGCAAGCGTGGGTCCCGCAGCCGGCGCCGCCGGCCGAGGTCTCACATGACGACGGCGGCCGTGCCCGCGCCCATCAGGACGGCGGCGAGGTGCACGGCCGGGTGGCCGTAGTCGCCGTACCAGAGGTGGCGGGCCAGGCCGCCGAGGGCGGCCAGTGCGGCGATGATGCCGATCTGGCCGAACAGTGTGATCGCGCAGCAGGGGGCCAGGAGCAGCAGGAACGAGTTCAGCCAGAACGGGGCGGCGCCCGTCCAGCCTCGCCATTCCCTGATCGCCGTCGGCATGTACTACCGGCCCCCTCGTGGTCAACTCGTCGGCTGCACAGCCTCCTTGGGTGGGGAGGCGGGCGCAAGGGCCCGTTCGGCTAGATAGCCGAAGGCCAGGCCGAAAGTCGTCCACAGTGCGGTCTGGATGGCCAGGGACGCGAGGCGGAAGTCCCAGATCAGCGCGGCCGGGAATCCTGCCGGGACCTCGTTGATCCCGGGCAGGACGGCGTACGAGACGCCGATGACCAGGACGAAGGCGCCGCCGGCGACGATCGACGCGTTCCCGTTGCCGAGCTTCGGCGCGAGCCGCCGGCCGAGGATCAGCGCGCCCGCCGCCAGCAGCGCGCTCAGGGCGATCATCAGGAGGTGGAGGGCGGTCCGCCGAGCGGCGGTCTCCGGGTCGCCGACGGCGGGGGGATTGGCGGGGTACTTGAAGAACGGCATCAGGGTCACGGTGACGAACAGGGCCGCGGTGACCAGCGCGGCCGTGGCCCGCGGGCCGAAGCGGCCGATGCGGCCCAGTGCGTAGCAGTAGACGAGTGCGGCGATGCCGCCGAGCGCCACCGCGTAGAGCAGGACGCCGGTGCCGAGCCCGGCCGTGGCCTGGAGGGCCCGGCTGACCGGGGCCTCCTCACCGTGGTCGTGTCCGGCCGCGGCGGCCTCTTCGATCGCGATCGCCGCGTCCACCTTGGATTCACCGAGGAGGTACGCGACGAGGAAGGCGGCCACACCGGCCAGCAGACCGGCGAGCATGCCCCTGACGAGCAGTGTGCGGGGGGAAACGTTCATGGTTCGGTTCCCTTGCGGAGACGGAGGTCAGTGGCAGGGGAATCAGTGGCAGGGGAATCAGTGGCAGGGGAAACCGAGGAGGTGGCGGCCGTCGTGCAGCCACTCGTGGATCGTCTCGCCTTCGAAGACCGCGGTGGCGCCCTGCTCGGCGCCGACGAAGTAGAGCAGGACCAGCATCAGGATCCCGACGAACACGGCCCAGGGGGCCAGCGCGGAGAGCGAGATCGGGGCAACGGCGGGGGCGTTCGTCGTAGGCACGGCGGAGTGGGCCATGGCAGAACCTCCAGAGGGAACACGCGTCCCGGTCAGTGGTGCTCGCGACGACGGTGACGGGTCTGACTTGCCTCCCCCTCCGGGAGGTTTCACAGTGGCGCGACCGTGCCGGATTCTCACCGGTGCTTCCGTCGTTCCGTCGTCATGCAGTTGTCTCGTCCGGACCGTACCGCGCTTACGCTCCCCTTATGAAGACCCCGTTGATACGTGTCCGTCTTTCCAGGCTCCCACTGGACACGGCCGCCCGCCAAGGCCGCTTCGGTCACGCCCGGCCGTGCCACGGGTACGCAGGCTTGCGCGGCCTGGACGCGGGGGAGTGGGCGGGGCGCACCCTGGACGGGGTGGCGGCCGAGGACCCGGCGGCCCTGCAGGCCTGGATGACGGACCCCGGGTACGCGCCACCGGGCGGCGAGTCCGTGGACGCGCTGATCGCCCGGGTCGGGGCGGAGCTGGCCGGGCTGGCCGCGGGCACCCACCGGATGGCGGTCGAGCAGGCCGTCGTACGGGCGGCCGTGGTGTACGCCCTGGAGCTGCCCGCGGCGGCCTTCTGGCGGCTGGACGTGCGACCGGAGTCGGTGACCACCCTCACCGGGCGGGCGGGGCGCTGGAACCTCCTGGTGGGCCGGCCGGAGGAAGCCGATTAGGGGCTGCTGCCGCAGCGCCTCGGCCCGGACCCCGCGACGCCGTCCGGGCCGATCGGGCCTTGGGTGAAGGGCGTTGCACGTTGCGCGTGGTGCGTTACGCGACGATCCAGTCGGACGTGGCGATCACCGGCTGCACGCCGTCGCGGTGCACGGTGCCCTCGATCAGGCCGTACATCCGGTCCGCCGCGAAGTAGACCTCGTTGTCGTTCTTGAGGCCGAAGGGCTCCAGGTCGACGAGGAAGTGGTGCTTGTTGGGGAGGTTGAGGCGCACCTCGTTGACCTTGGGGCAGTTGTCGAGCACACGCTCGGCCATCTGGTTCAGGGTCTGCTGCAGCGAGTACGAGTACGTCTCCGCGAAGGCTTCCAGCATGTTCTTGCGGACCTTCTTGTACGCCTGGTCCCAGTCGTACGAGGAGTCGTCGGCGGCCAGCGCCGAGTGCGCCCAGCGCGCGGTGACCTTGGTCGCCAGGATGCGGTCGTACGCCTCCTGGAGGGTCGTGTACTTGTCCTTGATGTAGCCGTGGAACTCGGAGTTGGTCGAGTTCATCACCGTGAGGTCCTTCAGACCCGAGATGACCTGCAGGCCCGTCGTCTCGCTGTAGGTGATCTGCGCGGTGCGCACCTCCTGGCCCTTGCGGACGAAGGAGTGCTGCTCCTTGCGCGTCGGGACCGGGATGCGGTCCCACACGTACTCCTCGATGCGGATCTGCGCCTCGCGGATCGGCTGCTGCGAGGAGACGAAGTGCTTGGCGAGCAGGATGCCGAAGGCCTCTGGGGAGTCGATGCCGTGCTCCTTGCCGAAGGCGTACACCGTGTTCTTGGTGGTGTCGGTCGGCAGGCAGTTGGCGTTGTCGCCGGTGAGGTGGACGTCACGGAACTCGCCCCGGAGCGCGACCGAGACGTTGAGGTCGCGGATCTCGTGCCAGGAACCTCCCCCAGACTCCGTCTGGGAGGTGCCCCCATTGCCCTTGCGGGTGACCTTGACGATGCGGTTCTCGGCCTTGCCGTACTGGTTCTGTGCCAGGACGTGCTTGCTCATGGCTGACTTCCTTACGGGTACACGGAGTCCGGCTGACTGGATCCCGTACGCCCGGCGTCCAGCGGAAGGCCCGCTCCCCGCCGTTCGGTCACGGAGGACCGCCCCGGGACTGACGTGCATCCCGGTCCGTAGGTGCTCTGTTCGGATTTCAGCACGTTCACGTGGTGTTCGTAATGGCGCGGAACATCCAAGACGGGCACCCACGGATTGGGGGACCGTATGGTTCGGCAGGTCAGGCCGTGTGCGCGTCGGCCACCGAGAGGGCCTCGTCGAGGATCTCCAGCCCCTTGGCCACGTCCTGCGGCGCGATGTTGCAGGCCGGCGCGACGTGGATGCGGTTGCCGGCGACGAGCGGCCAGAGCCCGCCCTTCTTGCACGCGGCGGCGAACTCGGCCATCGGCGCGTTGTCCGCCCCGGCGGCGTTGTACGGGACCAGCGGCTCGCGCGTCTCCCGGTTCCGTACGAGCTCCAGGGCCCAGAACGTGCCGAGGCCGCGGACCTCGCCCACCGACGGGTGCCGCTCGGCCAGCGCACGCATGCCGGGGCCGAGCAGGTCCGCGCCGGTGCGGGCGGACTGCTCGACGATGCCCTCCTCCTCCATGACGTTGATCGTCGCGACGGCGGCGGCGCAGGCGAGCACGTGCCCGGAGTAGGTCAGCCCGCCCGGGTAGGGCCGGCGGGCGAAGGTCTCGGCGATCGCGGCGGAGATCGCGACCCCGCCGAGCGGTACGTAGCCGCTGGTCACGCCCTTGGCGAAGCAGATCAGGTCGGGGCGCATGTCCCAGTGCTCGGAGGCGAACCACCGGCCGGTGCGCCCGAAGCCGACCATGATCTCGTCGAGGATGAAGACGATGCCGAAGCGGTCGCAGAGCGCGCGCACGCCGGCCAGGTAGCCGTCGGGGTGTACGAGGACGCCCGGGGCGCCGCCGACGGTCTCCAGGATGACCGCGGCGATCGACTGCGGGCCCTCGAAGACGATGGTGTCCTCCAGGTGCCGCAGGGCCCGCTCGCACTCCTCGGCCTCCGTGGCCGCGTAGAAGGGCGAGCGGTAGGCGAAGGGCCCCCAGAAGTGCACGACGCCGGCGGTCGCGGAGTCGTTGCCGAAGCGGCGGGCGTCGCCGGTCAGGTTGATCGCGGTGGAGGTGGCGCCGTGGTACGAGCGGTACGCGGACAGCACCTTGGGCCGGCCGGTGTGCAGCCGGGCCATGCGGACGGCGTTCTCCACGGCCTCGGCCCCGGCGTTGGTGAAGAAGATCTTGTCGAGGTCGCCCGGGGTGCGCTCGGCGATCAGCCGGGCCGCCTCGGAGCGCACGTCGACGGCGAAGCCGGGCGCGACGGTGCACAGCTTGGCCGCCTGCTCCTGGATGGCCGCGGTGACCTTCGGGTGCTGGTAGCCGATGTTCGTGTAGACGAGGGCGCTGGAGAAGTCGAGGAAGCGGTTGCCCTCGTAGTCCCAGAAGTACGACCCCTCGGCACCGGCGACGGCGAGCGGGTCGATGAGCTCCTGTGCAGACCAGGAGTGGAAGACGTGCTTCCGGTCAGCGTCTTTCACGGTGGCGAGGGCGTCGGCTTCTGCGTTCATGAAACGAGCGTAGTTGTCCAGGATGTGGACATGGCGGGGGTCGCCCACCGTGTCCACTGCGTGGCGCTCGGCGAAGGCCGGGCGAGGCCGGGCCGTGGCCTCGCCGGGCCACTGCCTGGCCCGGCGAGGGGCGGGCCAGGGCGGGGCCGTAGACGGGTCCGGCGTCAGGCCAGGGCCTCGCCGTACAGGCGGAACAGGCGTGGCCCTTCGGCCGGAGCGGCGGCAGCGAGCCGGTCCCAGGCCGCGGCCGCCGCCGCCCGGGCCGTCGCCCCCGCCCACGGCTGCGGCAGCAGCTCCGGCGGGAGCAGCGGATCCGGAACCATCGCGGCGGAAAAGGCCGCGGCCAGCGCGATGGCCCGCGCCAGCCCTGCCACCGCCCCGTCCGCCGGCCCGGCCCCGTTCGCCGACCCGGCCCCGTCCGCCGGCCGCACGGTGTCGGCCCGCGCCGACCCCGGCGCCGCGTCCTCGGCCGACCGGGCGCCGGTGGCCAGGGCGTGCAGGGCCTCGTAGCGGGCGGCGATCTCCGGCAGGGGCCACAGGCGGGCCGCCAGGGCCCGCGGGTCCGTGGCGGCGCCCACCACCAGATCGCGCGTGCTCAGGCAGCTCAGCGCCTCCGGGAGGCCCAGTTCCGCCGCCCGGGCCCGCACGTACGGGCCGATGGCGTGGGGCGTGACGTACAGGCCGCCCTGCACCGGCGCCGCCCCCAGGCCGGTCAGCGCGTCCCGCAGGGCGTCCCGTGCGGCCCGTGCGGATTCCGGTACGGCGAAGGCGAAGGCGTGCCAGACCCCGTCCCACGGCTCCAGCCCCCGGTCCTGCCGGTACGCGTGCCGGACGAACTCCACCTCCGGTACGAGCGGCAGCCCCGGCCCCGCCGCGCCCGTCGGCCCCGCGGCCCCCGCCAGGTGAAGCACGGCCCGCCGGCCGCGCCCCGCCACCGTGAACCGCCCCTCGGTCACCAGCCGCTTCACGCACAGCCGCACCTGCTGGTCGGTCATCCCGAGCAGCCCTGCGACCTCGTACAGCTCGCCGCCCTCGACCGTCCCGTCCTCCCGGACCAGCGCGTGCACGACCATCCGCGTGGGGATCCCGCCCACCGCGCCCGTCCCGCCCGTCCCGCCCGTCCCGCCCGCCATGTCCGTCCCGCCCGCCGCACCACCCGTAGCGCTCACCGCGTCACCGCCTTGTGCATCGTCGTCACGCCCCCGAAGCCCAGCACGTCGCGCAGCCAGGGCGTCCGCTGCACCCGGACCGCCCGGAACCCGTGCCGTTCGTACAGTGCCCGCGCCCGCGGGTTCTCCGCGACCACGTCCAGCCGGATCCGCCGGCACCCCTGTTCCGCCGCGATCGCCTCGACCTCCCGCAGCAGCAGGCCGCCGATGCCCCGGCCCCGCTCGGCGGGGTCCACGGCGATGCCGTCCATGACCAGCTCGCCGCGGGCCGGGGTGCGCTCCAGCAGGGCCAGCAGGAAGACCCGCCACAGGCCCCGGACGGGCCCGTACGCCGCTCTGACCGCGGCCGCGTCGCCGCCGATCAGGCCGCGCCCGGCCAGCTGGTAGCCCGCCACGCCGACCACTCGGCCGCCGTCCTCCGACAGGGCCGTCACGCCCCGGTCCCGGTGCAGGTGGCCCGTGATGAACCGCCGCCCTGCCTCCGGGGGGCCGAGGGCGGTGCCCAGCTTTCCGCCGAAGGCCTCCCAGTGCAGCTCGGCCACCCGCTCCTCGGTGCCCTCGGGCACCTCGCGCAGCAATGTCGTCATGCGTACGAGTCTAATACGTTCATGCACGCTACGATCGTTTTAGGTTCGATGGATCAGAGAGGGGCCTCATGTCCCGCACGCGCCGCACCGTCCTGCTCCTCCTGCTGACCACCGCCCTCCTCGCGGCTGGTCTCACCGGCCTCGTCCTCTGGCAGCACGACTACGGCCTGCACGAGGAGCGCGTCACCGTCCCCGCCGCCGGCCACGACCTGCCCGGCGTGCTCGCCACCCCCGCCGGCAAGGGGCCCGGCCCCTTCCCGCTCGTCGTCCTCGTGCACGGCGACGGCGAGGTCGACGCCACCCACGACGGCTTCTACCGCCCCTACTGGGAGGCCTTCGCCCGGGCCGGATACGCCTCGCTCTCCCTCGACAAACCCGCCGACTGGCTCGGCCAGAGCATGGACGACCGGGCCCGCGAGACCGCCGACGCCCTCGCCTGGGCGGTCCGAACCCGGCCGGAGATCGACGCCACCCGCATCGGCCTGTGGGGGGCCAGCCAGGCCGGTTGGGTGCTGCCCAAGGTGGTCGCGCGGGCCCCGGAGCCCGGGGTGCGCTTCGTCATCGCGGTCGGCACCGCCGTGAACTGGGAGCGGCAGGGCGAGTACAACCTGCGCGCCGAACTCCGCGCGGCCGGTGCCGGCGCCGAGCGCACGGCGGCCGCCCTGCGCACCCGGGAGGAGACCCTGGCGCTGCTGCGGCGCGGAGCCGCGTACGAGGAGTACCGCGCGAGTCCGGGCGCCGACCGCGAACTCACGGCGGAGCGCTGGTCGTTCATCAGCCGCAACCACACCGCGGACGCGACCGCGGACCTGCGGGCGATGCGGGCCAGGGGAGCCGTCCCGGTGCTGCTGGTCTCCGGCGCCGACGACCTGAACGTGGACGGGGCCGAGACCGAGGCCGCGTACCGCAGCCTGCTCGAGCCCGGCACGCTCACGGTCCGCCGCTATCCCGGGGCGGCCCACTCCCTGCTCCGGACCCCGGTCGAGCGCTCTTCCTGGCGGCTGGCCCTGACGGCCGTGTTCGCCCCGCGCGCCCTCTTCCCGCCGGGCCTCCTCGCCGACCAGGAGCGCTTCCTCCGGGAACTGCCGGGGAGCTGAAGCAGCTCGGCCGCCCGCCCTCGGCCGCGCCCCGACGTCCAGGGGCCCCGGCATCGGGTTCCGCGTGCCGGCGTGGTGCGAACTCGGCCCGCCGATATTGCCATTTCGTTATCGGCGACTGTCGGATAGGCCCGAAATGACGGCAGTTGGTGATGATCTACTGGATGTCGCTTCGGCCTGGCACGACCAAACCAGGGTGAAGTGCGGCCGCTTTAGCGGCACTTTAGTCCGCGGCTCTCCGGCAGTGCAATCGGGGACCGCGGAATCAGATATCTGGGGGAGAACATGTCTTTCGTTTCCAAGAAATCCGCCATGCGCGTGACCGTCGCCGCGGTCGCCATGGCGTCCTTCGCCCTGACGGCGCCGCAGGCGTCCGCGGTGGAGGCCGTACCGGCCGCCGGCGGCGTGCAGATCTCCGCCGCGGCGGACGAGGCCACGCGCGCCGTCGTCAAGGCCCAGCCGGTGGCGGCCGCCGCGACGGCCAACCTGTGCGGCGCCGGCTACGTGCTGACCTTCGCCGAGCAGCTTCCGGACTCCCGCCGTTTCGGCACCCTCTTCACCTACCGCAAGGAGGGTGTGGGGTCCTGCGCAGTGTTCGACAACAACCTCGGCACGGCGAAGTACATGAAGCTCAAGATCTGCGAGACCTCCAAGCCGCGCCCCGCGGGCACGCCGCGTCCGTGCCAGACGGACGAGGGGAACTTCAGCCAGTACGCGGGTCCGGTGCGCGTCAATGACGTGTGCGGAGAGGTCACCGCGATCATGAAGCAGGACAACGTCGCGATCATCGACCGCGTGCGCCTCGTGCCGCCCTGCAAGTAGACGCATTCACCGGAAGACGGCCCCCGCGAACGAACGCGAGGGCCGTCTTCCGGCGTTCCGGCACGTGCCGGAACGCGCCGTGAAAGGGCTTACTTGTCGGAGTAGCTGAAATCTCCGACGGTCCACGCGCTGACGTCCTTCACCGCGATCCGGTACATCCCGCCCGTCTCGGGGATGCCCAGGGCGCCCTGAAGGATGCGCGCCACGTGGAAGTGCAGGTGCGAGGGGGCCGCGGCGCCCTGTCTGTCATCGCGGCCGGCGGAACTGAAGATCTCGGCGAACGGGCCCAGCTGGTCGGAGTCCCGAAGGACCTCGGCCACCCGCTGACGCCAGACACTCTCGGGGGCGAGCCGGCCCGTGATGACGGCACCGTGGACCACGACGGTCAGGGACATCTGATTGGTCTGCTCCGACTCGACCATGGCGGCGAGATCGAGGAGCAGGTCGTCAGGGATCGACATGGACAGCGACTCTAGCAAGCGCCGTCAGGCGTCGGCCGGGCTTCCGAGGAGTGCCGAGGCCTCCTGGAGCGGGGTGAGCGCGGGCGCCGGCACGGGTACCGAAAGGTCGCGGCAGGTGAACCCGAGGCGGGTCAGCGCCCGGGTCACCTCGGCCGCCGTGAAGTCGCGCCGGTCCTGCCGGGTGATGACCTCACCGACCTGCTTGACGGGGTAGGTGCGTCGGCTGATGATCACGGACGCTCCCGTGACGGGCTCGGCCTTGACGCCCTTCATCTTCTCCTCCACCTCGCTCTTCTCGAGGTCGAAGGGGTATCGGGCGATGACGAAGCGCATGATGCCTCACAGACGTGACGGAACGGAGCGGAGCGGGCGGTACGGGCGGTACGGGCGGTACGGGGGCGGTACGGGGCCTGGGTCAGGCGGCCATGCCCATGGAGCGGCGCCGCTCCTGGGCGGGGCGGCTGCGCCGTCCGCGGGAGGAGCGCGGGCTGCGTCCGGTCCGCTCGGCCTGCGGCGCGGTGATGGTGACGGGGATGCCGGAGGGGGCCTGGGCGCCGGTGATCCGGCTCAGCGCCTCCTCGCCCGAACGGACCTGGGTGGTCTGCGGGACGATGCCGGCGGCCTGCATGAGGCGGGTCATGTCGCGGCGCTGGTTGGGGGTGACCAGGGTGACGACGCTGCCGGACTCGCCGGCGCGGGCGGTACGGCCGCCGCGGTGCAGGTAGTCCTTGGGGTCGGTGGGCGGGTCCACATTCACGACGAGGTCGAGGTTGTCGACGTGGATCCCGCGCGCCGCGACGTTGGTCGCCACCAGCACCGTCACGTGCCCGGTCTTGAACTGGGCCAGGGTCCGGGTGCGCTGCGGCTGCGACTTCCCGCCGTGCAGCGCCGCGGCCCGGACACCACTGTTCAGCAGGTCCTGGGTCAGCCGGTCGACGGCGTGCTTGGTGTCGAGGAACATCATCACCCGGCCCTCGCGCGCCGCGATCTCCGTCGTGGTGCGGTGCTTGTCGGCGCCGTGGACGTGCAGCACGTGGTGCTCCATCGTGGTGACCGCGCCGGCCGAGGGGTCCACCGAGTGGACCACGGGGTCGGTCAGGTAGCGGCGCACGAGCCGGTCGACGTTGCGGTCGAGGGTGGCGGAGAACAGCATCCGCTGGCCCTCGGGACGCACCTGGTCGAGCAGGGCGGTGACCTGGGGCATGAAGCCCATGTCGGCCATCTGGTCGGCTTCGTCCAGGACGGTGATCGCGACCTGGTTCAGCCGGCAGTCGCCGCGGTCGATGAGGTCCTTGAGCCGTCCGGGCGTCGCGACGACGACCTCGGCGCCGCCGCGCAGCGCGCTCGCCTGCCGCCCGATGGGCATGCCGCCCACGACGGTGGCCGTACGCAGCTTCATGGCGCGGGCGTAGGGGGCGAGGGCGTCCGTGACCTGCTGCGCCAGCTCGCGCGTGGGGACGAGGACCAGGGCCAGCGGCTGGCGGGCCTCGGCACGCTGTCCGGCGGTGCGGGCCAGCAGGGCGAGGCCGAAGGCGAGGGTCTTGCCGGAGCCGGTGCGCCCGCGGCCGAGCACGTCACGGCCCGCGAGGGAGTTCGGCAGGGTGGCGGCCTGGATCGGGAACGGCACGGTCACGCCCTCGGTGGCGAGCGCGGCCAGCAGCTGCTCGGGCATGTCGAGGTCGGCGAAGGACTCGGCGGCGGGGAGCGCCGGAGTGATCGTCTCGGGGAGGGCGAATTCACCCTGGAGGGCGGCGGGGCGGCGACTGCCGCCGCCGTAGCCGGAGCGGCCGGAGCCGCCGTATCCGGAGCCGCCGGAGCGGCTGGGGGCAGAGGAGCCGAAACGGCTGCCGCGGCCGGAGCCGCCGGAGCCGCCGGATCCGCCGAAGCCTGCGGAGCCGCCCTTGCGGGGGGCGCGGGAGGAGCGGTCGTTCGTGCGAGTGGTGCGGTTCATGCAGAACCTTCCTCGATGCGGCGCGTATCGAGGAATTCCCGGGCAGGGGGATTCGCGAGAACGAGCCGAAGAAAAGACGGGACGGGGCCGTGCCGCGCCGGAAAAGGGCGGGCCGGTTCGTCGTGGAGAGGGTGCCGCGCTGCGCGTCGGAGAGCCGGGGTGCGGCGGACGCTGTGCGGGGCGGAGGCGGGGCGGTGCGTCGTGGGAGACACTGCCGCCCGGCCGGACGTGAGGCGGGCCGGCGCCGAGCGCCGTGACCCGCCGCTCACTGGGCCGTCGGGGACCGACGGGGCCTGAGCGGGGAAAAAGCAACGCGCCGAGGCCCGCACCCCAAGGTGCGGGCCTCAGCTGCGTGTACGCGTCAGCGTCAGGCGGGAACGATGTTCTCGGCCTGCGGGCCCTTCTGGCCCTGCGTGACGTCGAAGGTAACCTTCTGGCCTTCCTGAAGCTCACGGAAGCCAGAAGAGGCGATGTTCGAGTAGTGGGCGAAGACGTCAGCGCCGCCGCCCTCCTGCTCGATGAAGCCGAAGCCCTTTTCCGCGTTGAACCACTTCACGGTGCCAGATGCCATATGAATTCTCCTTTGGGGCAGAGCCCGGGACCGCACTGTGCGAGCCCGGCGTCGCCGCGATGATTGCCCCGAACCGGAATGTGCAAATTTCACTGCATGCACCGGAAATGCAAAGTGCGCCCACCGTAAATCAGGTGAGAGCACTTGTAAGTTTTTGGGAACCACAACTGCAACTGACATCACAGTAGCACGGGGGGTGGCATCGGGGGCGTAAATTTTCTCCCGTAGCAGGTCTGTCGAAATTCCGCACCTGCAGGAACAGAAATCCGCGCCTGAAAATCATATAAACGCGTGTGTCCCTGGCCGGATCCGCGCGCGATGTGACGCAGGTCATGCGGAATGTTCGGCCGGTCGGCCCCCTCTTCCCTCCCGGAACGCCGTCGAACAGGAGGAAGCCGTGAGAATCCCGTGGACCGGTCCGACAGCCCGGCTGTGCCGCGCGGTGACGGCCGGGCTGATCCTCGCCACGACCGTGCCCGCCGCGGCCGCCCAGGCCGCACCGCCCGACCGGCGCGTGCGCGAGGCCTACGTGTCGATGGCGGGCGCCGACGCGCCCGGCCCGGCGGCCCACGACCGTGTCCGGGTCCTGAAGGTCGGCGACGCGCGGGCCCGGCAGGACCTGTTGTTCGCCGGGGCGGGGAAGAACACCTTCCCGGACACGGTGGTGCCGTTCCTCACCCGACTCGGCGAACGGTGACCGCGGCCACGAGCGCCGAGCCGGCCGCCCTCGTACGCGCCGCCCAGCGCGGGGACCGGATGGCCACCCAGGGGCTGCTGGACCTGCTGACGCCCTGCGTCGGGCGGCTGTGCGGCCCCATCGCCCTGCAGGACGGGCCGGACGCCACGCAGGAGGCGCTGATCGTGATCTTCCGCAGCATCGGCCAACTCCGGGAGCCCGCCGCCCTGTTCGGGTGGGCTCGGGTGATCGCCGTACGGGAGGCGGTCCGCATCGCCCGGGCGGCGGCCCGGGCGGTCCCGGACCCGCTGGAGGACGTGCCCGCGCGCGACGATCCGCAGCTCGCCGCCGACGTGCGCGACGTCCTGGAGCGGCTCTCCCCGGCGCACCGCGCCGTCCTGGTCCTGCGGGACCTGGAAGGGCTGGACGAGCACTCCGTCAGCGCGCTCCTCGGCGTGCCCGAACCCACCGTGCGGACCCGGCTCTTCCGGGCCCGCCGCAACTTCCTGAAGGCGTGGGGACGTTGAAGGACTCCTGGCCGGTCGCCGAACTCGACGCCGTCCGCAGGCTGCGCGTCATCGCGCGCAGCACACCGGGCACGGGCTTCGCGGAGCACCTGATCGACGCTCCCTTCGACCAGGTCTGGGCGCTCGCCTCCGACCTGGAGAACCAGCTGCCCGTGATGATCACCGACATCAGCTCCTTCACCGTGACCTCGGCGGCCGGCGGGCGCCTCGAAGCCCGGGCCCGCAGCCCGCTGGGCCTGCGGGCGCGCTACGACGTCGTGCTGCGGCCGGGCTGGTGCCTCATGCAGAGCCGGTTCGTGCTGGGCGGCATGGCCGCGGTGGCGGAGGGGGACGGCACCCGGTTCGCCTTCTTCGGCGGGCTGCGCCTGCCGGGCATCCGGCTGGCCGACCGCGCGCTGCACCCGCTGATGTCCTCGCTGGGTGCCAGGGCGCTCCAGCGGTTCACGGACCGGCTGGCCGCCCCGGGGGGCGGGTGACACGTACGCGCCGCGCCGCGGCGGGTGCTACGCGCCGATGCGGACCAGCGCGAGCGTGATGTTGTCGGGGCCGCCGGCGTCGATGGCGGCCCGCCACAGCTCGAAGGCGGCCCTGCCGTCGTCGTGCACCCGCAGCAGGTCCTCGATCTCCTCGTCGGGCACCGGGTCGGTCAGCCCGTCGCTGCACACCAGGTAGCGGTCGCCCTCGGTCAGCTCGAAGGCCGCCATGTGGGGCGCGATCGAGTGGTAGCCGCGGCTGCCGCCGAGGGTCTGGGTCACGGCCGACGTGGTGCGGTGCCCGGGGGCCGGCGGCGGGCTGTCGTCCACGCTGACCTGGTGCAGGCCGTCCGGCGCCGCGCGGAACACCTTGCTGTCGCCCACGTTGAACACCACCAGCGACTCCGCCAGGACGAGGGCCCCGGCGATGGTGGTCCCCATGGAGGTCAGGTCCGGCCGTCCGTCGGTGGCCGAGTGCACGGCGTGGTTGCAGCGGCGCAGTGCGTCACCGAGGGCGTCCTCGCCGTCCAGTTCGGGGCCGAGCGAGGAGAGGTGGCGCACGACCAGCTCGCTGGCCACTTCGCCGGCCGGCTGCCCGCCGAGCCCGTCGGCGACGGCGACGACGAGCGGTCTGCCGAAGGGGAACAGCAGGGTCTGGGGGTTCTGGGTCACGGTCCCGCACAGCGTCCACGGGCCGACGACCAGGCTGTCCTCGTTGTGTTCGCGTACCAGCCCCACATGACTCAGGGCGGTCACAGCTATGTAGGGCACGTCGATGACCCGCCTCTCCGCAACGGCAACGGCAGACGTGTACCTCACCACCATTGTCGCGCCGTCCCGGCATGCGGGGCGCGTCCCGCCGGAGCACCCTGGTCGTGGAGCCGCCTGTTCCCCGACCGGTGGCCCGGTCAGGAAGGACTGGAGATGTTCGCGAGGCTGAGCACCTACCAGGGATCACCGGTCCCCGCGGAGGGAGACGTGACCGCGAGTTCGGAGGCGGTCGTCAGGCAGGTCACGGACGTTCCCGGATTCCGGGGCGTCTACTACCTCGTCGACCGGGCCACGGGGGAGGCCAAGTCGCTGACCTTGTGGGAGGACGAGCGGACCATGCGGGACAGCGAGGAGCAGGCCGCCCGCATCCGCGAGGAGACGGCGCAGCGGGAGGGCCAGCGGATCGTCTCCGTCGAACACTTCGAGGTGGGCTTCAGCCACCTCCAGCCGTAGCGCGGACCGGTCGCGAGGACCGGCTACGGGACCAGCTTCAAGCCATCAGGTACGAGGAGCGACGGCCATGGGCAAGCTCTCGATCGACCAGTTGCGCGAACGGGTCCGCGGGGCGGTCGTCACGCCCGACGACGCGGCCTACGACGAGGCACGCAAGGTCCACAACGCCATGATCGACCGGAGGCCGGCCGCCGTCGTGCGCTGCGCCAACGCGGGCGACGTCATGGCCACGGTCGACTTCGCCCGCGAGAACGAGCTCGACCTGGCGGTACGCGGCGGCGGGCACAGCGTGCCCGGCTTCGGCACCTGCGACGACGGCGTGGTCGCCGACCTGTCCGGGATGCGCGGGGTCCGCGTGGACGCGGCGCGCCGGACGGCGCGCGCGGAGGGCGGCGCGACCTGGGGCGATTTCAACGCGGCGACGCACGCCTTCGGGCTGGCCACCACCGGCGGGATCATCTCGACGACCGGGATCGGCGGGCTCACCCTCGGCGGCGGCATCGGCTATCTGTGCCGTGGAATGGGCCTGAGCTGCGACAACCTGATCTCGGCCGATGTGGTGACCGCGGACGGCCGGCTGCTCGTGGCGAGCGAGGAGGAGAACGCCGACCTCTTCTGGGCGCTGCGCGGCGGCAGTGGCAACTTCGGCGCGGTGACCTCCTTCGAGTACCGGCTCGGCCCGGTCAAGGACATCTACGGCGGGCCGATGCTCTTCGAGCTGGCGGACGCCGCCACCGTCCTGCGTTCCTTCGCCGATCACATCGCCGACGCCCCGGAGGAGCTGGGCGGGTTCCCGGCCTTCCAGATCGCCCCGCCGCTCCCGTTCATCCCGGAGGACCGGCACGGCGACACCTTCGCGCTGATCGTCGCGTGCTGGTCCGGGCCGCTGGACGAGGGGCCGCGCGCCCTGCAGGCCTTCCACGACTTCGCGCCGGTGGTCGCGGAGCACGTGGGTCCCATGCCGTACCCGGCGCTCAACAGCGCCTTCGACGCTCTCGTGCCGCCCGGCCTCCAGCACTACTGGAAGGCCAACTTCGTGACCGAGCTCACCGACGAGGCGATCGCGGCGCACGTGGAGCACGCCCCGGGCCTGCCCGCCGTGAACTCGACGGTCCACATCTACCCCGTCAACGGGGCCTGTCACCGCGTCGCCCCGGACGCGACGGCCTACGCCTACCGCGACGCCTCGTTCGCCACCGTCATCGCCGGCATGTGGCCCGACCCCGCCGGCAACGAGGCCAACACCGCCTGGGTCCGCGACTACTACGAGGCCATCGCCCCGCACTCGGAGGAGGGCGGCTACATCAACTTCATGGCCGACGACGACCAGGACCGCATCCGGGTCAACTACAAGGGCAACTACGACCGGCTGGTCCAGGTCAAGCGGACCTACGACCCGGGGAACCTGTTCCACCTGAACCAGAACATCAAGCCGTAGCGCTCCGGCGGTGGCAGCGGTCGGGAGTCATGCAGATGCGGAACGTCATGGAATCCTCCGACGACCCCTCGCCCGAGGAGCAGGCCACCGAGGCGGCAGCCCGAGGCCACGACGGCGGCCGCCAAGGGCCTCCGCTGCTGACGGGGTGACCGGGAGGGACCCCGGCCGGCTCCCCGGCCGGGGTCCCGCGCCGTACGCTCACGCGTCGTCGTCCGGGCTCACGCTTCGTCGTCCGGAGCGACGGGACCCTTCCCCTGCCGACGCATCCCGACCCTGACCGCGCCGAAGAGCGCCTTCGCGATCACACCCACCAGGAGCAGGTCGGACAGCATCTGCACGGTGGTCAGCACACGGGCGGTCTGCGTGACGGGTGCGATGTCGCCGAAGCCCACGGTCGCGAACACCGTGACCGTGAAGTAGAGGGCGTCCGTCCGGTTCAGTGACTCCGTGAACGATCCCGGGACCGCCTCGGCGAGCAGGAAGTACGTCGCGGAGAAGAGCACCAGGAACACCGGTACGGCGGTGGCCAGCACCTCCAGGGCGCGCAGCCGCGGGTGCTGCGCACGGGTGACGGCGGCGACCTGCCAGACCACCAGCAGGCCGAAGAGGCCCAGGCCCAGTACGAGCGTCACGACGGTGCGAACGCCGAACACGCCGTCCAGGGGGGCCAGGTAGAACAGCGCCGTGATCAGGACGGCCGAGGCGGTGGAGCGGAGCAGACAGTTCAGCAGGGCGCGCCGGCGCTCCCGGGGTTTCGCGGTTGCGGTGCCGTCCGTGGTGCTCGGGCGGTCGTGGGCGGCAGCGTCCCGGCGCTCGTCGCTCATCAGCACTCCTCGCGCAGGCGGGCGGAGCTCCACAGCCATTGCAGCATCCGCTGCCAGGCCGCGCATCTCCGCGCTCAAGGAGAAGGGCGGCACCACCCCGGGGGAGGGCGGCCGGGCCGAGGCCGCCGAGATCGTGGCCTGAGCCGCCCTCAGTCGGGCTCGCGGGGCGTCCAGATGAGCGGGTACGCGGTGCTCCCCGTGCGCTCGGCCCATTCGAGCCGCTCCCGTACGACGGCCCGCCGGCCCTCGGGGCTCCGTTCCAGCAGCCGGCCGAGGAGGTCGCGCAGCCGGCGCAGGGCCATCGGGGAGGCGGCGGCGGCGACGGCGAGGTCGTCGCAGGCCGTCCGGACGTACTGCTCCCAGTCGGGGACGGGGACCGTCACCCGCACCCGGCCCGCCCCGTCGGTGAACCGGCCGAAGTCCAACTCC
Source organism: Streptomyces sp. NBC_01233 (assembly GCF_035989305.1). NCBI lineage: Bacteria > Bacillati > Actinomycetota > Actinomycetes > Kitasatosporales > Streptomycetaceae > Streptomyces > Streptomyces sp. NBC_01233. The sequence goes on from NZ_CP108514.1 coordinate 4,788,880, forward strand.
CGATCGGCGAGCCGGGTGAGCAGGTCCTCCAGGCGGTCCATGCTCTCCACCGCCGTCGCCGGGTCGTGGACGGCTGGGGAGAGCGCGCGCAGCGCGATGTCGACCAGGAGCCTGAACGCCAGTTCGGGATCCTGGTCGAAGGTGCGTTCCACGCCGGTGACCACGGCCTCGCGCAGGACCTCCTCGGGCAGTTCGGCGCCCGTCACCTCGGCCAGGGCCATGCCCCGCGAGACGGTCCGGCCGGGGGTGACCCGGAAGTCGATCGCGCAGTCGTGCCGCCGGGCCACCGCCACCAGGGCGGGTACGTCGATCTGCTGGACCACGGTCGCCGGCCCGGACCAGCGCACGGTGGAGCTGGTTGCGGTCCCCGGGGGCGGCGGCGCCGCGGCCGTGCGGCCGGGATCGTACGGCCGCACGTACAGGCCGTCGTAGGACAGGTGCGCACGGGTGGCGATCGCGGTGAGCGAGTGGGCGAGCTGGATCGAGTCGAACGCCTTCGTCTGCAGCGACCTCATCAGGGTGAGGGCGACCAGGGTGAGGATCATGGCCACGCAGGGGAGGAGGGCCGAGACCTGGTCGCGGGCGCCGATGGCGAGGCCCGCGACGACGCAGAACACGAAGACCCCGACGGCGAAGGCGAAGGCGCGCCACACGATCGGTTCGTCGCGGAAGAACGCGAGGCGCGGGGTGAACGTGCTGGCGGAGAACTGCACGACCAGGAACAGCATCGAGTAGATGATGCTCACCAGGCTGATGACGCCGAACCCCACGGTGAAGAGCATGCTCGCCACGCGCGAGGCCTCCACCAGCGGTCCCACGTCGGCCATGGGGGCCACCAGCCCCAGCGCCAGACCGCCGAGCGCGCAGATCAGCTGGGTCAGGTCCCGGCGCATCGCGCGCGTCGGCCGTTGGAACATGCGGCTCGCCCCCTCGCGGTCACGGTCACGTGTTGCGGGTACGGGAGGGATGCAATCACGGGAGTGACGGGGCCGGGCGGTGAAATGCCGGATATGCGCTGTTCGGTGTTCTCTCGTGGAAGGGTGGTCACCGACGTCGGCAACCGTCCCCGTGAGGAGTGCACCGTGTCCGATCCGGAGGCCACCGGGCGCCGGCTCCGCCTGCCCCCCTGGATGCGCAAGCACACACCGCTGCTGACCCGGCTTCTCGAACAGCTCGCCAGCGTCAAGGTCCTGGACTGCGCGTTCAGGCTGGCCGCGCAGGCCTTCCTCGGCGCGGTGCCGGCCCTGTTCGTCATCGGCGCCCTCGCACCCGACTGGCTCCAGCAGGAGCTGGTCTCGTCCATCCGCGCCACGCTCGGGCTCCAGGACGCCGCCCTGGACCAGGTGCGGCAGGTGTACTCCGCCACCGATTCCACCGCCACCGCGAGCACCGGCGCGGTGGGCGTCGTGGTGACGCTGGTGTCGGCCACCGCCTGCAGCCGAGCCCTGCAGATGACGTGCGAGCGCTCCTGGCACCTGCCCAAGGCCAAGGCCCGGCTCGCGGCCTGGCGGTGGCTGGCCTGGCTCCTCGTCTGGCTGAGCGCACTGCTCTTCCAGGGGCCGGTCCAGAGCGCCTTCGGCGCCGGCCCGGTCGGCGGCTTCCTGCTCGCCGTGGTCAGCGGCACGCTGCTGTGGTGGTGGACCCAGCACCTGCTGCTCGGCGCCCGGATCCCGTGGCTGCCGCTGCTGCCCGGTGCGGTGCTGGCCGGGACGGGGGAGCAGCTGCTGTCCATGGTGTCGAGGATCTACATGCCGCACGCCGTCGAGCGCAGCATGCGGCAGTTCGGCAGCCTCGGGTCGGTCTTCGCCCTGATGTCCTGGCTGATCGTGCTGTTCATCGTCCTCACGCTCTCCATCGCCGTCGGGTACGTGGTCGCCCGCGAGCCCGTGCCGGCCCACTGGCTCCGTACCCCGCTGCCGGACCGCGACGCCGGGGCCTCCGGGGGAGACGCGATCACGGGGCGAGGGCGAACTCGCTGACCAGCCCGACGAATGCGTCCTCCTTCTCGAAGAACGCGACGTGCCCGGCGTCGATCTCGGCGTACGTGCTGTGCGCGATCGCGCGGTGCAGGGCGCGGCTGTTCCTGCTGTTCCTGCTGCACCTGCTGCACCTGCTGCACCTGCTGCACCTGCTGGACCAGCTGCCCGGCACGCCCGCGCAGGTCCTCGGCGACCCGGGCGACGTCCTGGCCCAGAACGACATGGCCCGCTCCCTGCTGGGCGGCGTGTGCACGGTGTCCGAGCACGGCCGCAACGTGGTCTGGCGCTGGTTCGCCGATCCGGCCGCGCGGGACGCGTACCCGGTCGAGGAACACGAGCAGTACGGCCGGGTGCACGTCGCGGACCTGCGGGCGGCCGTCGGCCGCCGGGCCGCGGACCCGGCCGCCACCCGTCTGGTGGAGCGCCTGCGGGACGCCGGCGAGGAGTTCACCGCCCTGGGGGAGCTGCACGAGGTCGCCGTCCGCCGCCACAGCCGCATGCGTGTGATCCACCCGGTCGTCGGCCCCGTCGACCTCGACTGCCAGGTGCTTCTCGCCCCGGAGGGCGAGCAGCGGCTCGTCCTGCTCACGCCCCCGCCCGGCACGGACACGGCCGACCGCCTCGCCCTCCTCCGGGTCGTGGGCACGGAGCAGTTCACGCCGGCCGGCTGACCGGCCCGCGCCGAGGCCCTGCGGCGCCGCCGGGACCGTGCGGCGGCCGCTCAGGAGCGGCCGCGGCCGTCCGGGCCGACGATCCCGAACAGGGCGCCGTCGGGGTCGCGCAGGGTGATCTCGTGGGGGAAGAGGCCGGAGCCGGTCCCGGCGTCGGTGGCGGGGACCGTGCTGCCGCCCAGTCCGGTGGCGGCCTTCACCGCGGTCTCGACGTCGGGCACCCGGAAGTGGACGTGCCAGTGGGGCCGCAGGTGCGGGTCGGGGGCCGCCGCGAGGGTTCCGCCGTGCAGCCGGGCCACCGTCTGGCCCGCGTGGCGGAGCTGGATGCGGTTGTTCTCCTCCACGTAGGCGACCTCGCAGCAGCCGGTGTGCCCGCAGGCCCACTCCAGGACCTCGCCGTAGAAGATGGCGGCGTCGAAGGCGTCCCGGGTGCGCAGTTCGAGCCAGGCCGGAGCGGCTTCCCCGCCCATGCCCCAGTCGGGAATGGCATCCCCCTGCCAGATCCCGAAGACCGCCCCGTCGCGGTCGGAGGCGAGCGCCGCCCGTCCGGTGCCGAAGGCCAGGGGGCCGACGGCGACGGTTCCGCTGCGTTCGAGGATGCGTGCGGCCGTGACGTCGGCGTCGTCCACGGCGAAGTACGGGGTCCAGGCGACGGGGGCCGCGACTGTCGGGGGCAGGGCGCCGATGCCGGCCACCGGGACCCCGTCGCTGAAGCCGACGGTGAACCCCTCTCCGAGCCGGGCCGATCCGAACTTCCAGCCGAGGACCGCACCGTAGAACGCCTGCGACGCGCCGGGGTCGCGGGCCATCAGACTGACCCAGCAGGGCGCGCCGAAGGTTTCGTGACTCGATGTCGACACGGCTGTCCACCCCATCCGCTGGTGCGCCCCCAGGAGCCCCTCCCACGTGGTCGTGGCCGCCCCGGAGACGGTGCGTAGGTGCGTGGGCGCATTCCGTCGGGCTACATCCTCGTACCGTCTCCCGCCGCCCCCGGGGCGACACGGCGTACGGGCACCCGGACGGCCCCCGCCCGGGCCGGACCCCCGGTCTACCCGGTGCCGGTGGGGAGGGAGAGGCCGGCGTAGATCTGGTTGAGGACGGTGGGCAGCAGGGCCTGGGCGGTGGTGCGGCCTTCGGGCGACAGGGTCAGGTTCGTCCAGATCACGAGCGTGACGTCGTTGTCCGGGTCGTGGCCGATGAAGGAGTTGAAGCCGGGGAGTTCACCGCCGTGGTAGTACATCGCGGAGTTCGGACCGAAGCGCTGGTAGGCGATGCCGTACCCGTACTTCTGTCCGTCGGGCGCGGCCGGGTCCTCGGCCTGCGGGCTGCTCCGCCACTGCTGCTGGAACGAGGGGTTCAGGACCTTTCCCGTCACCAGGGCACGGATCCAGGCGGCCAGCTCGTCCGCGGTGGAGACGGCGCCGCCGGCGGCGAGGGCGTGGGCGCGGCCGACGGATCGGGGAGCGCCGCGGCGCCCGCCCCGGGCGGCAGGACGCAGCCCGCGATCAGCAGGGCCGCGCACGGTGCCAGCAGGGCCGTGCGGCGGGCGGTGCGCGCGTTCCTCATGCGGGCATCACAGCCCTCGTGCTCGGCGGTCCGGCTTCGCGGCCAGGGGGAGCGGGAAGCTCAGGGCCGAAGGGGTGAAGCCGAAGGGGTGAAACGGACTTCCCGTCGCATTTTACCGTCGGGATGCCGGGGGCACCGTGTCGGCGGCAGGCCCGGGCAGGAGGCCGGGGCCTGCCGCCGGGGTTCGGGGTCTCGGGTTCTGGCCCTGCACCTCGGCCGGGTCGGGGGAGTCGACGTCCTCCATGAAGCCCAGCATCCGGGCGTTGACCACGTCGGGGTGGTCGATCTGCGGGCCGTGCCCCGTCGCGGCGATGATCTCGGCGCGGGCCCCGGGGACCAGCCGCGGTACGCGCTCCAGCTGCCGCTGCGGGTGTACGAGGAGGCTGCGCCTGCCCATGATCAGGTAGAGCGGGGTCCGGATGGAGCGCAGTGCGTCCTCGGCGAGGGGCAGCGGTGCCGGGCGGCGGATCCGGAAGGCCCGGGCGCCCGCATGGATCCACTTCCGCAGTTCGGGAACGGCGATGACCGGCTGTTCCAGCCAGGAGGCGAGGCGCGGGCGCAGCGCCTTGGGGGCGAAGCTGGCGAAGAGGCTGACGAAGACCCAGGCGAAGAAGCGCAGGCCCACCTTCTCCAGGCCGCCGGGGTCGAGGGCGGTGACCGACGCGAGCCGCCCGGGCCGGCGGTGCGCCATGTTCAGGACCAGCCAGCCGCCGTAGGAGGAGCCGACGAGGTGGACCTGGTCGAGGCCGAGGCCGTCGAGCGCCTCGTCGAGCCACTGGGCGGCACGCTCCGGCTGCCACATGGGCTCGCGGTGGACGCTGCGGCCGGCGTCGCCGGGGGTGTCGAGCGCGTACACGGGCCGTTCGGCGCTGAGTGCGGGGGTGTTGGGGTACCACATGGCGGAGCAGTAGCCGGCGCCGTGGATCAGCACGACCGGCGTGCGGGACTCGGCCGCCGGGTCCGTGGGGCCGTACCGGTAGACGTGCGTGGTGCCGAAGCTGGTCTCGACGTCCGTCTCGGAGCGGGCGGGCGCACCCATGGCGTAGACGGCGTCGCTCGCGGCGAAGTAGCGGTCGCGCAGCTCGTCGTTCACGTAGCGGCCGACGTCACGGCGCACGCGGGTCGTGTTCTCGGGCACGGGGCACCTCCGGGAAGAATCGTTCTTCGTGATACGACCGCACCACGATCATGGTACGGCGGTACCATGAAGGCGTCCGGGGAGCCCGGACCGCGAATTCGACCGACGGGGCGGAGACACCGGCAGATGCCGAAGCGCGTGGACCACGAGGAACGGCGCGCCCAGATCGCCGAGGCGCTCATCCAGGTCGCGGGGCGGCGAGGGCTGCATGCGGTCGGCATGCGGGACGTGGCCGCGGAGGCCGGGGTGTCCCTCCGCCTCGTGCAGTACTACTTCGAGACCAAGGAGAAGCTGCTCTTCTACGGGCTCCAGCACCTGACCGCCCGCTTCACCGCGCGGGTGGGCGCCCGCCTGGCCGCCGCAGGTCCGGATCCGGGCCCGCGCGCGACGATCGAGGCGCTGCTGCTGGCCTCCCTGCCGACCGACGAGGAGGGCCGCACCTTCCACCTCCTCTACAGCTCGTACTCGATCCTGTCCGTGACCGACGAGGCGCTGGCCGCCCAGCCCTTCATCGACAACCCCGACGCCGCCGAGAACGCCCTGACCGGCCTGCTCGAACAGGCCGTGGCGTCGGGCCTGGCCGACCCCGGCATCGACGCGCGCACGGAGGCGATCAGCCTGCTCGCGATGACGGCGACCATGGGCACCAGCATCCTCGTGGGCCAGCGGGGCCCGGAGTCGGCCCTCGCGGTCCTCCGCCACCACCTGGACCGGATCTTCACGCCTGCTGCGAGCCGGCCGGCCGGGGAGGGCTCGACCTGACCCGGGCGGCGGTTACGCGGCCCCGTGAAGTGACCTGCCTCACACGCTGTCACAGCGGCCGGTCGGCCGGTGTCTTGAGGTCGAAGCCCCAAGAAGCGGAGGACACACCATGGCCGAGAACTTCGATGTCGTCGTCATCGGTGGCGGTTACGCGGGCGTCATGGCGGCCAACCGCCTGACGCGGCGCGGTGACGTGCGAGTGACGCTCATCAACCCGCGGGCGACCTTCGTCCACCGGATCCGCCTGCACCAGCTGGTGGGCGGGTCCGACAGCGCGGTCGTCGACTACCGGGAGGTCCTGGCCGACGGCGTGCGGCTGGTGGTCGACACCGTGACCCGGATCGACGCGGCCGGGCGCCGCGTGGCGCTGGCATCGGGCGGGGCGGTCGGCTACGACTACCTGCTGTACGCGGTGGGCAGCGGCAGCGCCGATCCGGGTGTGCCCGGGGCCGCGGAGTTCGCGTACCCGATCGGCACCTTCGAGGAGGCGGAGCGGCTGCGGCCGGTCCTGGACGCCGGCCCCGTGTCGGCCGCGGTGACGGTGGTCGGAGCGGGCCCGACCGGCATCGAGACCGCCGCGGAACTGGCCGAGCAGGGCCGCGCCGTGACCCTGGTCTGCGGCGGGGTGCTCGGTCCGTACCTGCACCCGCGGGGCCGGCGCTCGGTGGCCGGGCGGCTGGCCGGGCTCGGGGTGACCGTGCTCGACGGCCCCGGCAGCAAGGCGACGGCGGTGACGCGCGAGGCCGTACGGCTCGCCGACGGCCGCGAGGTCCGCAGCGAGGTGACCATCTGGACCGCCGGCTTCTGCGTCCCGGACCTGGCCGTGCGCAGCGGGCTGGCCACCGATGCCGAGGGCCGTCTGCTCACGGACGAGACGCTGACCAGCGTGGACGACGTACGCATCGTCGCGGCCGGGGACTCGGCGGCTCCGTCGGACCTGCCGCTGCGGATGAGCTGCCAGGCGGCGATGCCCATGGGTGCGCGGGCCGCCGACACGGTGCTCAGCCGGATCGCCGGTGAGCGGCCCGAGACCCTCAACCAGGCGTTCGGCGCCCAGTGCATCAGCCTGGGCCGGGCGGACGGCATCTTCCAGTTCGCCAACCGGTCCGACGTCGCGGTGTGGTTCAACATCGACGGGCGCCTCGGCGCCAAGCTCAAGGAGGCCGTGTGCAAGGGCGTCGTCAAGCACCTGGCCGGAGAGGCGCAGAAGCCCGGTGGGTACCGGCTGCACCGCATCTCGGGCGGCCCCGGCCGCCAGCAGCGGCTGGAGGCCAGGCGCGCCGACGCGCCGGCCACCGCCGACCGGGCGGCCTAGGCTCCCCGGACCGTGTGCGAACGGCGCGGTCCTGGAGCCCCTTGTGACCAGCACGTATTCAGCGGGGGCGCGACAGAGCCCGGCCGGGGTTGCCGTGGACCTGGCGGGCTCTGCGTGTGCCGGCGAACGCTGCGCCGGTCAGAGTCCCTCGTCGTGCAGGTCCTCTTCGCGCAGCAGGTCGTCCTCGCGGTGGCGCGAGGTCTCCTTCTGGCCGGGCTTGTGTCCCTTCTCGCGGGACTTGCCCGGCCGGGGCTGCGCGGGGTCTCCGGGGCGATGGTGTTCCTGCGCCTCGCGCCCCTTGCCCGGCTCCTGGCGCTTGTCCTGCCTACCGTCCATGACGGCGACTCCTCTTGATGCGTGGGGTACGGCTTCCTCACCCATCACGCTGACACGCGCACCAGCGGTCTGCACCATTTCGGCGAGGGCGCGAGGCGCACGGGTGAGCCGACCCCGGCGCGGCCGTGCCATGACGACCCTCCGCCGACCCGGCCCCGCCTCACGTCCGCGCACCGAGGAAGCGGTCGCTCGATTCGCCGCGGAGGTGGCCCGGGGGGAGCCGTCGGCCGTAGGCGAGCAGGAGGAGGTCCTGTGCGGCGCCGGACAACGGCGTTCCCGTACCGAAGGACCAGATGAGGTCGTCGGCGCGGAGTTCGACGCCGCCCAGGTCGGCTCGGAAGAACGTGACGGTCCTGGCGTCGACGGTCCCCAGGAGGATGCGCACACGATCTTCGGGCACCCGCCGGCCGAGGCCCAGCGCGACCGTGATGTCCAGGCCGTGGATCACATCGTGGCCCAGCGCCGCCTCGATCCCGCCGACCGGCGGCCTCCAGGGGTGAGCCGCGTTGTCACCGAGGAAGGCGGCCAGTTCACGCGTCGAATGGGCGGCCGCGTCCTTGTGGGCGCACCGGTCGGTCATCCGGTGGAGGCTGCCCCGCGCTCGGATCAGTTCCCACGCCGTCTTGGAGAGCGAGTACCGGAACCCCATCGTCATGTGGGCCGCGACCTCCCGTACCCGCCACCCCCCGCACAGGGTCGGCGCGTCCCACTCCTCGGCCGACAAGCCGTCCAGCACGGCCGCCAGCTCCCGGCGTTCGGCCGCGATCGCGGCTTTGACGTCCGCTGCCGGCCTACGTTCCGTCGTGTTCCCCATGGCTTCAAGGCTCTCGGCCCGTCTGCCATAAGTCCAAGAGTTTGCATGTCTCGCAACTAGCATGATCAGTTATGGAAATCCGGCAGCTGCGGTACTTCGTCACGGTCGCGGAGGAAGCCAACTTCACCCGCGCCGCCGCCCGTCTGCACCTGGCGCAGCCGGGGGTGAGTGCCCAAGTCCGCCAGCTCGAGAGGGAACTCGGGCACCCGCTCCTCGACCGCTCCGGCCGATCGGTGACCCTGACCGAGGTGGGCGAGGCCGTACTGCCGTACGCGCGGGCCGCGCTCGCAGCCGTCGAAGCGGTACGGCAGACCGCGGACGAGTTCACCGGACTGCTGCGCGGACACGTCACCCTCGGCCACGTGTCGGGCGCGGCCGCGGCAGCCGATGCGTTCGACCTGGCGGCCGTTCTGGTCGGCTTCCACGAGGACCACCCCCAAGTGGAGATCGCCGTGACCGAGGACACCTCCGAGCGGATGCTCGCCGGGCTGCACCGGGGAGAACTCGACATCGCCGTGATCGGACTCGCGGACGAGGAGGCCCCACCCGGGATCTCCCTCCAAGTCCTGGTCGACGAACCCCTGGTCGCGGCCTTCGCCCCGGACGACCCCGCCCTCACGTCCCCGGACCGCACGAGCATTCCGCTGGCCGAGCTCCGCGACCGTCCGCTGATCAGCCTGCCGCGGGGCACGGGGCTGCGCGGGGTACTCGACCGCGCCTGCGCGCGGTCGGGGTTCCAGCCCCGCATCGCCTTCGAGGCAGCCGCTCCGCCGTTCCTGGCGCAGCTCGCCGCCCGCGGTCTGGGCGTGGCGGTGGTTCCGGCCCCCGGCGCCGGAGCGGCTTCGGCCTGCGGCCTGCGGACGCTGGAGATCACCGAGCCGCGCCTGCGCGGCCGGGTCGCCCTGGCCTGGCGGACGAACGGCCCCTCCGGCCCCGCGGCCACCGCCTTCCTGGACCGGCTGCGTACGGGTCTCACCGTGCCCGGCACCGACTGACCACGAGGCCGCCGTGGATCGTCGCGGGCCGCCGCGATCGCCGCGATCGCTGCAGGCCGCGGCGGGCCGGCCCCGGGCACGAGGCCCGCTCAGAGCCAGCCCTGTTGGGCCGCCTTCAGACCGGCCTCGAAGCGGCTGGTGGCGTGGAGTCGTTCCATCAGCGCGGACATCTGGCGGCGGACGGTACGCAGGGACACCCCGAGGCGTTTGCCGGCCGCTTCGTCCGTCATGCCCGAGGCCAGCAGTCTGAGGAGTTCGAGTTCGCCCGCGGAAGGGCTGGAGTCGGTGGGGCGGGGGCGGTCCGCGCCGAGGGGGACGGCGGAGACCCAGGTCTGCTCGAACAGGGTCAGGAGTGACGCCACGATGCCGGGTGCGCTGGTGCACAGCGCACCCAGACGCGAGTTGGCGGGGTCGATCGGGACGACCGCCACCCTGCGGTCGAAGATCAGCAGACGGGGCGGCAGCAGCGGGCTGGTGCGCACCTGGCCGCCCTCTTCCGTCAGTCACCGGGCGTAGGCCAGCGTCGTCGGATCGTTGCGGGCGCTGTCCTGGTAGATCGAGCGCATTTCGATGCCGCGGGCCAGGGCCCGCCGGTCGAGCGGACGCGACGCCTCCAGGCTGGCCTCGGACAGGGAGCCGCCGGGCAGGATCGCCGTGCACTCCCGCGTCAGCCCGTGGGCGAGCTCTTCGAGCCGGCTCTGGATGGCGTCCATGCCCACGAGCCGTTCCGCACCGTCGACCTCGGTGTTCGGGCGGAGGTCGGCGAACTCGGAGACGACCCGCGCGGCAGCAGCCTTGCTGCGCGCCAACTCCTCCTGCTGGCGAGCCAGTTCCTGCTCCTGTCGGCGCAGCAGCAGCTCCAGTCCCGGTTCGGGGCTCACCGCGCGCAGCGCACCCGGGCTGTCCCGTGACGGTCTCAGCAGGTCGAGGTCGACGAGCCGGTCCAGGCCGTGCCGCACCTGTGCCTCGGTGAGTCCGAGGCTCGCGCACAGCTCCGCGACGCCGCCGGACGCGTCGGCCAGCATCCCCCGGTACACGGCTTCCACGTCCGGTCCCAGCCCCAACGATTGCAGCATCCCCAGCCCCCCAGCCGACATCGACCGCTCGTACCGGCGGCCGGTTTCCGTGATCGTAAGCCACGAGTGGCACCAAGGTGACAGGCGTCTTGGTGCCAGCTGGAAACCCTTCTGTGCAGGTCGGGAGGGCAGCAACATAGTGATCACCGGAACGGCGGGGGCGAGAGTCCCCGACTCGGGCCAGAGCCGCAAGGACGATCCGGAGCAGCGCGCAGCAGCACACCACCCGAACCCGCTCCAAGACCTTCGATCCAGGGGGATCCCATGTCCCGCACCGCCCGCATCGCCGCTGCCGCCACCCTTTCCGCCCTGCTCTGCGCCGCATCCGCCACCACGGCCTCGGCCGCCGTCTCCGACGGAAGCACCAAGATCAGCGCAGTCGGTCCGGGCAGCATCAACTGGGACACCGCCCCGAAGGCCGGCGCCAGCAGCATCAACTGGGACTAACCCCGATGCGCGTCATCCGCGCCTCGCTCGCCGGGATTCCCCAAGGTCCCGCCCAGGACAGCGCGCTCGCCCTCGTATCCGATCTGATCTGGGCGCACACCGCCCCGTCCCACGGCCTGGAGCACCTGCGGGCCAAGGCCTCCGACGAAGGCATGGACGTCTACCTCTTCCTGCGTGCCGCATCCGAGGCCGCAGCCCTCGACCAGGCGCACGCCATCCTGACCAGTGCCCGGTCGCCCCTCGTCCGGCACGGCTACCGCGCCACCGCGACGCACCGCTGACGCCTTCTCCGCTCAGCTTCGCCCCTCAGCTTCTCCCCTCAGCGCACCCCGACTTGCCCGCATCGAGGCCCTCTTCGGCCTGCCCACTTCCAGGAGTCCCGCCATGTCCCGCACCGCCGCGCCCCGTCGCGTCCGTACCGCCGTGCTCGCCAGTGCGGGCGTCCTCGCCGCCGCCACCGTCTACGGGCTGGCCCAGCACACCGACGCCTCCGACGCCCCGATGCCCCCGGCGGCAAGCAGCGCGGCGAGCAACGAGGGAGCGCCGGCTGCCGGCGCGGCGGGGAACACCCCCGCAGGACAGACGCCCTCGGCGCAGCCCCCGACCGGTGCAGCCCCCAGCCCTTCGACGGCGGTCGGCAAGGGCGGGACCAAGAGCACGGACAAGAGCACGCCCAGGAGCGCGGACAAGGGCTCGAAGGGCGGCGCCAAGGGCGGCGGTGTCGTCGTCGAGGCACTGGAGGCCGAGCGGGTGGAGCCCGCCCAGCTCCCTGACAACGCCCAGCAGAAGTGGAAGGAACTGGCACCGGCCATCACCCAGCCACTGACCCAGGACTTCCAGCTCAACGAGTGCGTATCGGTGCCGGGCGCCGCCAACTGGCGGCAGCAGGGCTTCATCAGCTCGCACAAGACCCCGGCGATCCAGAATTCGCTCTCCTTCAAGGACGAGGCGGCGGCGAAGTCGGCGTACCAGAAGGTCCTCGACGGCATGAACTCCTGCGCCCAGACCAGCCGGGCGCGGCAGAAGCAGTACGGACTGACATGCCCGCGACGACTCCCTGGTTCTTCTCGCCCGCATCGGCTCTCAGCCCTTCGACGAAACACGGCACCGGACTGTGAGGCCGGTACCTCGCCTCACATTTCGCGGGCCTGCGTCGTCGGACTGCCGAGACACCGCCGATCCACCGCCGCGAGGCTGAAGAGAGGACCACATCATGGCCGTACAGACGACGACAGCTCCGGGCAGATTCACGTTTCTGCAGGTCTCGGTCGCCTTGCAGACCTTGACCCTCTTCTTGCAGGCGACCTCCGCCGGCCTGCTGCTGTCCACGTCCTACGGCGAGGCGCTGCACGGCGTGGGGGCGCGCGTGATGTACGGCGCGTCGATGCTGTACGTGCTCGCCGCGATCCTGGCGTGGAAGCCGGGCGGCGGCTCGCCGCGCCCCGTCCTGTACTCGTCCGGCTTCCTCGTGCTCGCCTCGGTGCAGGTGGTGCTCGGCATCGCTCACATGCCGGCGCTGCACGTCCCCCTGGGCGTCCTGATGTTCGGCCTGAGCGTGCTGGACCTGGGCCGGGTGCTGTCCGGCGTACTCGGCGTCGCCCCGCTACGACGGACCCCGTGACGCCGAGAGGTCTGGACAACGAACCAAGCCCCAGGTCTGTGACCTGGGGCTTGGTCGTGGAGCGGAGGACGGGAAGCGAACCTGCGCCCTCAGCGCGGACGTCAGGTGCGGTCGGCCCGGTCGGCCCGGTCGGCCCGGTCGGCCCGGTCGGCCCGGTCGGCCAGTCGGTCGACGGTGTCGATGACCTCGGCGACGAGGGACTCGGTGTCCCCGACCCCCGCCCCGTTCCAGGGCCGGGACAGGTGCTGGTCCGGGTCCGGGCGGCCGGGCTCTGCCACACCGACCTCCACCTGGCCGACGGCTCCGCCGTCACCCCGCCCCTGCCCATCGTGCTCGGGCACGAGATCGCCGGGGAGGTCGCCGAGGCGGGTGACGGAGCCGGCTTCGCGCCGGGAGACCGGGTCCTCGCGTACTACTACGAAGGCTGTGGGCGCTGCACCTGGTGCAGGGACGGCTCGGAGAACCTCTGCCCGGATCCGGCGGCGAAGGTCGGCTTCGACTCCGACGGCGGGCTGTGCGAGTACCACCTGGCCGACGCCCGCTCCCTCGTGCCGATCGCGGACACGGTCTCCTTCGCCGAGGCAGCCGTACTCGGCTGCTCGGGGACGACTGCGGTCCGCGTCGTCCGGTCCGTCGCCCGCACGGCCCCGGACGAGACCGTCGTGGTCATCGGCGCGGGCGGGGTCGGCCTCGCCGTCGTCCAGGAGGCCGTCACCGAAGGCGCCCGCGTCATCGCAGTCGACCCGCACGCGCCGAGCAGGGAACAGGCGCGGCGGTACGGGGCACACGGCGTGATCGACCCCCTGCAAGGCGACCCGGTCGCGGCCGTCCACGCGGCGACCGCGGGGGAGGGCTGCCACGTGGTGGTCGACACGGTCGGCAACACGCACACCCCCGGCCAGGCGGTACGGATGACCGGGACCCGTGGCCGAGTCGTCCTCGTCGGCTGCACGGGCGAGCGGTCCGCCCTCGACGTGCTCGACGTGGTCGTACGGGAGACCGAGATCCGCGGCTCCGTCGGCGCCACCCTCGCCGACGCCCACACCGTGATGGAGATGGCCGCGGCGGGCCTCCTCCGCGGGCACGTGGAGGCCGAGTACCCCCTGGAACGGGTCAATGAGGCCCTCACCAGGCTCGCCGCCGGCAACGTCACGGGACGTCTGGTCATCACGCCCTGACGGCAGCCGCCCTGCGAAGGCTCCCGCCGCCTGAGGGGCGATCCCGTCCCCGGTGACCAGAAGCCCCACCGTGCATGGGAACTCGCCCGACGAGGCAGGCCCGGGGCGCTGACCTGGGCCTGCCTGGGAGAGCAGAGGACGGGAATCGAATCCGACCGGGGGCACGCGGCTCCTGCCGTGCGCGTCCCGCGCACATCGGCTGATGATGGGAGTACGGCCGAACGCGCGGAGCTGATCATGACGGGTTGGCGTGTCAGGGACTACACCCAGGACGATCTCGAAGCGGTGATCCGAGTCGATGCGGAGAGCGGCACGGCAGAAGAGTCGCCTCTCTTTCCGCTCTCGGACGCCGTGGCGGCCCTCCAGGCCCTCCAGCCGGCGGTGGTGGCCACGGCGGACGAGGTGGTGGTCGGCGCCGCGGTGAGCAGGGTGGAGGGCGACCGGGCGTGGATCCTGCGCATCTGCATGGCGCCTTCCTGGAGGCACCGGGGGCTGGGCAGCGACCTGATCACGGCCCTGGAGCACCGGCTGTTCGCCGGTGGCGTCCGAACGGTGAACGCCGTCCTGCCCGACGGCGAGACCGGCGCCGCCGCCCTGCACAACTGCGGCTTCGGCGCCCGACCCGGCCTGGTCTTCTTCGAGAAGCGCGGGCGGGTCACCCCTCAGGCGGTCGGCATGCTCTCCTCGCTCGGAGCGGAGCTGCCGCCCGGGGGGCTGTGGCAGAAGGTCGCGGGCATGCAGAGGGAGAAGGAGCTCATCGAGCGGCGCCTGGTCCTGCCGCTGGCCCATCCGGAAATGGCCGCCCAGCACGGAGTGGAGCCGCCGCGGGCGGTGATGCTGTTCGGGCCGCCCGGGACCGGCAAGAGCACGTTCGCGCACGCGATCGCCAGCCGTCTGGGATGGCCCTTCCTCGAACTGTTCCCCGCCCGGCTGGCCGCCGAGCACGGGCTGGCGAGCGGGCTGAACCGGCGCTTCGACGAGATCGCCCGGCTCGACCACGTCCTGGTCTTCATCGACGAGGTCGAGGAGATCGCGGGGGCCCGGAGCGGCGCGGACGCGACCGCGGTCGGCGTCGTCAACGAACTGCTCAAGGCGATCGTCCGGTTCCGGGGCCAGGACGGTCGGCTGCTCGTCTGCGCCACGAACGACGTGACCACGCTCGACTCCGCTTTCCTGCGGCACGGCCGTTTCGACTACGTGCTGCCGATCGGCCCGCCCGACGACCGCGCGAGGACCGCGCTGTGGGAGAGCTACCTGGCCCGAGCGGGCGCGGAGGCCGACAGCGCGGTGCTGGCGACCGCCAGCGAGGGGTTCACCCCTGCCGACATCGCCCATGTGGCGCGTACCGTCTCCCAAGTCCAGTTCGAGCGCACCTTCGACACCGGAACGCGGGCCCGCCCCACCACCGAGGACTACCTGGGCACCATCGGCGACACCAGGCCCACGGTCAGCGCGGCCATGGCCCAGGAGTTCGCCCACCAGACCGAGAAGTTCGCCCGCATCTAGCAGTGCTTTGTTACGTGCTGTCGTAGGGCTGTCTGGTGGGTTGTCGGCAGGCCGGGTGCGGTAGCGGGGCAGCGGGCGGGGGCCGAGCCCGCTGTATCCGGGCCGGTGCGGCACCGCTTCCTCGCCGTGGGCGGTCATCTCGCAAACAGTTCCTGCTTCTCGCCGGCGGTGAGTTCCCGGCGCGGGAAACAGCGTGCCCACTCTTCTTTGGCGGCCGGCAGCACGGAGGCGCTGCCGTCGGAGGTGGAGTAGACCGTGTCGGCGTGTCCACGAGTCGTCGACCGACCGCCTGGCAGCGGGGCGGGAGGCGGCCACCTCCCCGATGGACACCTCTGTCACGAACGTCGCCTCTGCTCCCCTTCAGGGCCGTCATGCGCCCGCGTGCCGTATCAGCCGT
Organism: Streptomyces sp. NBC_01233; assembly: GCF_035989305.1. Classification (NCBI taxonomy): domain Bacteria; kingdom Bacillati; phylum Actinomycetota; class Actinomycetes; order Kitasatosporales; family Streptomycetaceae; genus Streptomyces; species Streptomyces sp. NBC_01233. The sequence goes on from NZ_CP108514.1 coordinate 4,804,681, forward strand.
TGCGGCGCGGCTGCGACCGCCGCAGGCTGCTGGCAGGCGAACCGCTTTGCATGCACGAGTCGCCACGTACGCGCCGGGGAGGTGAACGCGCATGAGGCACCCGCCAGACCTTGAGCCAAGCGATCCGCGAAAGGATCGGAGCACGGCGGTGCTGGACGTGCGGGGCATGCTGCGCGCCAGCCAGCAGAGCACCGTCGCCGCCGTTCTGGGCCGCCGGCCGGGTGTTCTGGACGTCGAGGTCAACCCCGTGGCGCAGTCGGCCACCGTCGTCTTCGACCCGACGCGGACCTCCCTGGCCGAGCTGCGGGGCTGGGTGACCGAGTGCGGCTACCACTGCGCCGGCCAGTCGGTGCCGTCGCACATCTGCGACCCGATGGACGAGCCTGACCCGCCCGGTCCCGCGCGAGCGCCCGAAGCCGTGCGGCCCGCGCACACGGGGCACGAGCCAGAGGTCATGCGCTCGCCCCACGAGGCGACGGTGGACGATGACGGCCATCACGGCCATGGCGGCCATGCGGGGATGTCGATGGCGGCGATGGCCGCCGACATGCGCAACCGCTTCCTCGTCGCGGTGATCTTCTCCATTCCGATCGTGATCTGGTCCCCGATCGGCGAGGAGGTCTTCGGCTGGCACGTGCCCGTGCCGTTCGGGCTCCGTCAGGACGTGTGGGCGCTCCTGCTGAGCCTGCCGGTGATCTTCTACTCGTGCTCGATCTTCTTCGTCGGCGCCGTCCGGGCCCTGCGTGCCCGGACGCTGGACATGATGGTGCTGGTCGCGGTCGCCGTCGGCGCGGGCTGGCTGTACTCGCTGATCGTCACGCTCACCGGCGGCGGGGAAGTCTTCTACGAGGCCGCCACCGTGCTGGCGTCCTTCGTCCTGCTCGGCCACTGGTTCGAGATGCGCGCCCGCGGCGGCGCCAACGACGCGATCCGCGCCCTGCTGGACCTCGCCCCGCCCAAGGCCGTCGTTCTGCGGGACGGCGAACCGGTCGAGATCGCCACCGCCGAGGTGGCCGTCGGCGACCTGCTGCTCGTACGCCCGGGGACGAAGATCGCCGCGGACGGGGTCGTGGAGGAGGGGGAGAGCGAGGTCGACGAGTCGACCGTGACGGGGGAGAGCCTGCCGGTGCACAAGGACCCTGGCTCCGCCGTGGTCGGTGCCACCGTCAACGCCAACGGCACCTTGCGGGTACGGGCGACCAGGGTGGGCGCGGACACGGCGCTGGCCCAGATCGTCAAGCTGGTCCAGGAGGCCCAGAACTCCAAGGCCCCCGGTCAGCGGCTCGCCGACCGCGCCGCGTTCTGGCTGGTCTTCGTCGCCCTCGTCGGCGGCGCACTCACGCTGGCCGTCTGGCTGCTGGCCACCGATCGGCCCTTCAGCAGTGCGATGTTGTTCGCGATCACCGTGGTCGTCATCACCTGCCCGGACGCGCTGGGCCTGGCCACGCCCACCGCGATCATGGTCGGCACCGGGCTGGGGGCCAAGCGGGGCGTCCTGTTCAAGAACGCGATGGCCCTGGAAGCGTCCGCCGGGATCCAGACCGTGGTGATGGACAAGACCGGCACCCTCACCAAGGGCGAACCAGAGGTCACCGAGGTGATCACCACACCCGGCCGGGACGAGGACGAGGTCCTGCGGCTGGTCGCGGCGGTCGAGCGGGAATCCGAGCACCCGCTGGCAGAGGCGGTCGTGCACTACGCCGAATCTCGCAGCGTGGGGAGTGCGCAGGCCCGGCATTTCGAGAACGTGCCCGGCCACGGGGCGACCGCCGTGGTGGACGGCCACCGGGTCGCCGTGGGCAACCGTCGGCTGGCCGAACGCGAAGGCGTGGACCTCGGTCCGCTGGCCGCCCGGCGGGACGAGCTCGCAGCCACCGGCCGTACCGTCGTCATCGCCGCTGTCGACGGCCTGGCCGCCGCCCTCATCGGCATCGCCGACGCGCCGCGGGAGACCTCACAAGCCGCCGTACGCGAACTGCACGCCCTGGGCGTCGAGGTCGTCATGCTCACCGGCGACAACCGGGCCACCGCCGAACGCATCGCGCAGCGCCTGGGCATCGACACCGTCATCGCCGAGGTCCTCCCGGGCGACAAGGCCGCCACCATCGCCGAGCTCCAGCGCGGCGGCCGCAAGGTCGCCATGGTCGGCGACGGCGTCAACGACGCCCCCGCCCTCGCCCGGGCCGACCTGGGCATCGCCATCGGCGCCGGCACCGACGTCGCCATCGAGACCGCCGACCTCGTCCTCATGCGCTCCGACCCCCTCGACGTCCCCACCGCCCTGCGCATCGGCCGGGGCACCGTGCGCAAGATGCGTCAGAACCTCGGCTGGGCCATCGGCTACAACGCCATCGCCCTGCCCATCGCCGCCGGAGTCTTCGAACCCGCCACCGGACTGGTCCTCCGACCCGAGATCGCCGCCCTGTCCATGTCCGGATCCAGCGTCATCGTCGCCGTCAACGCCCTCGCCCTCAAACGCCTCCGCCTGCCCGGCACCGCCCCCGCAGCCCCAGTGGACGGAGGCGATGGCAATGGCGGGTAGCCGGGCCCAGGTCGCGCTGCGCCGGGTACGGGTGCGTCATACGGTGGGACATGTGACCGGCCACAAGCCCCGCACGCGGTCGCAGTCCCTGCCGGTACCGCGGCTCGGACTGCTGCTCGTTCTCGCACTCGTCTTCGGGCTGCTCGGCATGCATGCTCTGGGAACTGCCGCCGCGCTGCCATCGACGGGCGCCATCGAGCACATGTCCCACCACGTGGCGGCAGCGCAGGCCGACCCGCGTCATCCGTGCCCCGATGACGAGGACCAAGGTCCGACCCGGGACGCCGGTCACGCGGACCAGATGTGCACATCTGCGGCCCCGCCCGGTGCCCCCGGCATCGCCGCGCCTGATACCGCGCCCCTCACAGGCCTGACGGGCGGCATTGCTCACGCCCCGGCCGCGTTGGCGCTCGCGCTGGCCTACGAGCCCGCCGGAGGGCGGGCACCGCCCTTGCTCGCCGACCTCCAGATCCTGCGGATATAGCGGCTCCTCCTGTGACACGCGCCCGAAGGCGCCGACCACGGGCAGACCAGCCCTTCTTCTCTCGTATCGATCACTGGAGCTCAGCGAAATGAACACGAACCGATCCCTGCCGCGCCGCGCGGCCCTGGCAGCCACTGCGGTCGCCGCCGGCCTGGTCCTTGCCGCCTGCGGCAGCGGCGACAGCACGAACACGGCCGGCACCACTCCCGCCACCACGACCGCCCCGGCGTCGTCGGAGGCCGACCGGCACAACCAGGCGGACGTCACCTTCGCGCAGGGGATGATCCCCCACCACCGTCAGGCCATCCTGATGTCCGACATGGTCGCCGCCCACGGCGCCTCCGCCGAGGTCAAGGCACTCGCAGAAAAGATCAAGAAGGCGCAGGCTCCGGAGATCGAGACCATGTCCGGCTGGCTCAAGGCGTGGGGCGAGAAGGTCCCCAGCGGTGTCAGCATGGACGGCATGGGCCACGACGATGACGACTCCGGCATGCCCGGGATGATGGACGACCAGGACATCAACCGGCTCGGCAACGCCAGGGGCAACGCCTTCGACGCCATGTTCCTCACCATGATGATCGAGCACCACGAAGGCGCGATCGACATGGCCAAGACGGAGAAGCAGCAGGGAGCCTACGGCCCCGCCAAGGACCTGGCCGACGACATCATCACCTCCCAGACCGCCGAGATCGCCCAGATGCGGCAGATGCTCAACGCCGAACGACCGTAGGGGACCCAGCCCGGGACCGAGCCGCTGCGGCGCTCGAAGCTTGATCCTTGACGAGCGAGGACGGCTCGTTGCCGCCCTCGCCCATCCGGGTGCTGTCCCCGACTCGTCATCTTGTTCCTCTATGGTGCGCCGGTACGTCTGCCGGGTTGTGGTCGGGGAGTGAGTGATGGGTGCGGTGTCGGGGCCTGCGGGCACGGGCGAGTTGAAGCGGCACCTGGGTGTGTTCGATGCCGTGGTGATCGGCCTGGGGTCGATGATCGGGGCGGGGATCTTCGCGGCCCTGGCTCCGGCGGCCGGTGCGGCCGGGTCGGGGTTGCTGCTCGGCCTGGCGCTGGCCGCGGTGGTGGCGTACTGCAACGCGATGTCCTCAGCACGTCTGGCTGCCCGCTACCCCGCGTCCGGAGGCACCTACGTCTACGGGCGGGAGCGGCTGGGCGAGTTCTGGGGCTACCTCGCCGGATGGGCGTTCGTGGTCGGCAAGACCGCCTCCTGTGCGGCCATGGCGCTGACCGTCGGTTCCTACGTGTGGCCCGGTCAGGCGCACGCCGTCGCGGTCGCCGCCGTGGTGGCCCTGACCGCCGTCAACTACGCAGGGGTGCAGAAGTCCGCCTGGCTCACCCGCGTCATCGTCGCCGTGGTCCTGGCCGTGCTGGCCGCAGTGGTGGTCGCCACGGTCACCTCCGGCGACGCGGACGCGGCCCGGCTCGACATCGGTGACGACGCGACCTTCGGCGGGGTGCTCCAGGCGGCGGGCCTGCTGTTCTTCGCCTTCGCCGGCTATGCCCGCATCGCCACTCTCGGGGAGGAGGTCCGCGACCCCGCCCGCACGATCCCGCGGGCCATCCCGCTCGCGCTCGGCATCGCACTGGTCGTCTACGCGGCCGTAGCTGTCGCCGTCCTGCTCGTGCTGGGTCCGCAGGGACTCGCGGATGCCACGGCTCCGCTGTCGGATGCCGCGCGCGCCGCAGGCGCGGACTGGCTGGCGCCGGTCGTACGGGTGGGCGCCGCGGTGGCCGCGCTCGGCTCGCTGCTCGCCCTGATCCTCGGGGTCTCGCGTACGACCCTGGCCATGGCCCGCGACCACCACCTCCCGCATGCCCTGGCCGCCGTCCACCCGAAGTTCCAGGTGCCGCACCGCGCCGAACTCGTGGTCGGCGCCGTCGTCGCCGTACTCGCCGCGACCACTGACGTACGCGGGGCGATCGGCTTCTCGTCCTTCGGGGTGCTCGCCTACTACGCCATCGCCAACGCCTCCGCCTGGACGCTCACCCCGGACGAGGGCCGACCGGCACGAATCATCCCGGTCGTCGGGCTGGCGGGCTGCCTCGTCCTCGCCTTCGCCCTCCCCGCCTCCTCGGTGATCAGCGGCGCCGCAGTCCTGGCCGCCGGAGCCGCTGCCTACGGGGTGCGTCGCGTGGTGACCGCCCGCAGGGCGTGACCGCGGCGGAGCTGGAGGCGCGCGTATCCGCGGCGGTCAGCCGGTGCGGCGGGAGCGGGACAGGGCCAGCCCGCCGAGGACCGTGGCGGTCAGCCCCAGCAGCAGGGCCAAGGCGCCGGCGACTACTCCGTTGCCGGTGCCGGGACCACCGTCGGCGACGGCCAGATTGAGCGCGCCGCCGACCAAGGCGGTCAGCCCCGCCACCAGGGCCACGATGGCCCTCTTTTTCCCGCCGTTGCCGAGAGGGCGGACGGAGCGGGCCCGCGCCAGCCCGCCGATGACCGCGCCGACCAGCCCCAGCAGCGCGGCCGCGGTGGCCCAGAATCGGGCGGTGGTCAGGGTGTATGCCTCGACATCGGCGGACTGGGCCAGGTCGTGCGCGGCCGCCGGTCCGGCAAGACCGAGAACTCCGAGCAGGGCGGCCGCGGTGGCGGCGGCAAACAGGCGACGAGCGGACATCGAAGTGCTCCTTCTCTTCCCACGACTGATCTCGTCTGAGCATGTCGGCCGGACCCGCCGCCGGTCGTCCAGCAGGCGCAGGCACTTCGCGCTACCGCGGTCGCGGCAGGTGCCGCGGAACTACAGCGTGCGTGGTAGTCGACCGCTCGTCCGCGAGCGGGATCCGGGCGCGGCGGCCACGGGCTACGGTGCGCGCATGAACAAAGGACGGTTCCGTGTTCGGGCCGGTGCCAGGGATTGGCTGATAGCCGTAGGCGTGGCGGCGGCACTGCTGGTCACCGGTCTTTCGGGGCAGCACTCCGCAACGGGCCTCGGCCTGCTCGGCTACGTGCTGTTGGCGGTGGGCGGCCTGGCGCTGGCCGCAGGCCGCCGGGCTCCGGTTGCCGTCCTCGCCGTCACCGGGCTGTGCGCGGTGGGGTACCAGGCGGCAGGGTTCGACGTGGCTGCCGTCGCGTTCCTCTTCGCGGTGTACGCGGCCATGCGGGCGGGACACCGCATCGTCACGGTGGTGACCAGCGTGGCCGTGCTGGCCTCTCTCCCCCTGGCCGCCCTGGCCTCGGGCCTGCACGACACGGGCGAGGCGTTCGCGCAGGCCCGGGGCGCCCTCCAAATCGCCTGGCTCATCGCCGCCGGCGCCGCCGGTGAAGCCCTGCGCCAGGCCGAACAGCGGGCCGACGAAGCCGAGCGCACCCGCGAGGAGACCGCGCGGCGCCGCGCCGACGAGGAGCGGCTGCACATCGCGCGGGAGCTGCACGATTCGCTCACCCACCAGATCTCGGTCATCAAGGTGCAGTCCGAAGCCGCCGTCCACGTGGCCCGCAAGCGCGGCGAAGAGGTACCGGAGGCCCTCCTGGCGATCCGGGAGGCCGGCCGGGAGGCGTCTCGGGAGCTCCGCGCGACCCTGGAGGCGCTGCGCGACGACGACACCACTCCGCCGCACGGGCTCGATCACGTCACCGAACTCGTCGAGCGGGCCGGCAGGAGCGGCCTGGAGGCGACGCTGACGATCGAGGGCCGGCGACACGACGTGCCGACCGCAGTGGGCAGGACCGCCTACCGGGTCGTTCAGGAATCGCTGACCAACATCGCCCGTCACGCGGACGCCGGCACGGCATCGGTCCACATCGACTACCGGCCGGACACCCTCGCGATCCGCATCGACGACGACGGCAAAGCCACACCGGACAGTGCGCCGGAGCCCGGCATCGGGCTCCTGGGGATGCGCGAACGCGTCACCGCCCTCGGCGGCCGGCTCCGCGCCGAACCGAGAAGCGAGGGCGGCTTCACCGTCCAGGCCGAACTTCCCGTGGAACGAGCCTCATGATCCGTGTCCTGCTGATCGACGACCAGCCGCTCATCCGCAGCGGATTCCGCGCGTTCCTGGACCTCGAAGACGACATCGAGGTCGTGGCCGAGGCCGCCAACGGGCAAGAGGGCCTGGAGCTCGCCAGGGAGCACCTCCCCGACATCGCACTCATCGACATCCAGATGCCGGTCCTCGACGGCATCGAGACGACCCGGCGCATCGCAGCCGACCCGGCCCTCGCCGGGGTGCACGTCGTCATCCTGACCAACTACGGCCTGGACGAACACGTCTTCAACGCCCTGCGCGCCGGCGCAGCCGGATTCCTCGTCAAGGACATCGTGCCGGAGGACTTCCTGCACGCCGTACGCGTGGCCGCGCGCGGCGACGCCCTCCTCGCACCCTCGATCACCCGCAAGCTGATCAACCGGTACGTCACCCAGCCGCCCCCCACCGACACCGGCACGGCGCTGGAGGAGCTGACCAGCCGCGAACGTGAAGCCGTCGTACTGGTCGCGCGGGGCCTGTCCAACGACGAGATCGCGGACCGCATGGTGATCAGCCCGCTGACCGCGAAAACCCATGTCAACCGCGCTATGGCGAAGCTCCATGCCCGTGACCGCGCCCAGCTCGTGGTCCTGGCCTACGAATCCGGTCTGGTAGTCCCGCGCACCTCCTGACCACCACGGTCCGGGTGGTACCTGGCAGGCACCCGGTGCGGTGCCTGCGGAGCGGACCGATCAACTGCTTCTTGGCGCAGGCGAATTCGCTCTACCAGCGGAATGAGCGGCGCAGGTCATATGAAAGACGTCTCGCAATCCGAGACGCTCTGGCGCCCAGGTGGTGCAAGTGGTGCGCGAAAGGCGCTCTGGGCAGGGCATTCCTGCGCTGACGACGTACTCGACCTCCTCCTACGAGACGCTGCGGCTGGTCGAGGACGGCGCCAAGTTCTACGCGGCCGTCAACGTGATCGCCAGTGTGGTGGCCGGCCTCGGCGCGGTCTTCGTGGGAGTGACCGTCGCCGAGGCTCTCTGGGCGTGACGCCTGGCCGCGCTCACCGCAGGTGCCGGGCCGAGACGGCGAGGGCGGCGGTGGCGGTACCGCCGGGTGTGTCGGTCCGCAGGCGCCTCGGGTGGTTTGGCGCGGTGCGTCAGCAGGGCGGGCGCGGCGCTTTCTTCTGGGAAACGACCTGGCCGGTAGCGTCTCTTCGTGGCCCTGGCTGCACGCTCATGGCGGGCATGAGCGTGCAGCGGCCTGCGGCCGGGGCCCTGATTGGTCTGCCATCGTTCTGTTCGCCTGCACGACCGGACGAACGGCGGAATGCGGCAACGGGTGGCTCTCGCTGTGTGGTAGCGGCTGACGTGCTTGTGACAGACCTTCGTTGACCGGGAGAGAAGTATGACCATCAAGGACATCGGGCCGGAACCTCAAAGTTTCGACCTCGAAAAGGCGACGCTGGAGAACACGAACTATCGCGCGGTCGCCTGGTCCGGCAAGTACCTTCAGTTGACCCTCATGTCGATCCCGGTGGGTGAGGACATCGGCTTGGAGGCGCACCCGGAAACTGACCAATTCCTGCGACTCGACGCGGGCCGGGGCCGCGTCCAGATGGGCCGTACGAAGGATCGACTCGACTTCGACCGGGAGGTCGAGGATGGCTGGGCCATCTTCGTACCCGCCGGCACTTGGCACAACGTCACCAACATCGGTGGCGAAACCCTGCAGCTCTACGCCGTATACGCGCCGGTCCACCACGCGTCGGGCAAGATCCAAGCGACAGCCGCCGACGCGGAGCGCGACGAGGACTCAGGCGCTGACGAGCCGGCAAGCTGGTCGGTCCAGCCTGCCCAGCAGCCGTTGGACGAGCACGCCTGACCGGCGAGGGCTTATCGCGACAGTGGTTCCTGGCCCCGAGGCGAGCCGAGAGAATCACGATCTTCCCTCCCGCCCGTACGCCCGGGCTAACGCCGGTTCATGGAATCCGAGGTCCTGATCGGCGCCGGCACTTATGCGGCGTTGCTGGTGACGGACTTCTTGAGCGTGACCGCGGCCGAGGACGACCGGGACGCCGCCCGGAAGCGCGGCGGACGTCGAGGCCGCGGTACGGGAGGCTGTGGCGGGGGCCGAGGGGAACGCGGCCGTGGCTGTGCTGGACCTGCCCACCGGCGCGAGCGCGTCCGCCGACCACGAGTTCGACACCGCCGGCATCGTCAAGGTCGATATTCTCGCCGCCCTGCTGCTGCAGGCCGCCGACGACGGGCGGGCGCTGACCGCCCGGCCTGTGGGTGACCAACAGCATCGGCCGGGTGGAAGTGGCCGGACACACCGTCCTGCTGGCCGTGCTGTGCGACGGCCAGACGTCGCAGGAGACCGGCATGGCCCTGGCGGGCACGGGCCCTAGCGAGCCGGTGACGGGACCGTCCGCAGCTCGTCCCCGGTCTTCAGAGTGAGGGTCCTGCCGTCGGACGTCTTCACGGTGACGGATTCGCCGGTCACCTCGGTGATGGCGCCCTGGACGAGTCCGGGGTTCTGCCGAGCCCCGCCCGGGACTTGCTGCCCGGAGGGCCGGCCCTGGCCGCCGCCCCGGCCCGGGAACCGGCCCTGCCCCGCGCCGGCAGGGGGCTGCGGCCCCTGCCCGAAGCGTTCGGTGGACGCTCCGGGCCCGGCTTCGGTGTTCTCCCGGCCCCAGTGGCGGTCGGCGTGGATGCCGCCGACGAGGCCGCCGACGCCCAGGACGCCGACGGCCAGGAACGTGGTGAGCAGGGGCAGCCCGGGCCGGGGCGGATGGGCGGCCAGCGCCTCCTCGAGGCTGCCCGCGAACGGCGAGGTCCTGAGGATGTCGTGGGGGTCGGTCTGCTCCGGCATGGGCGTGAGCATCGCCGGGCTCCCTGTGGATCACGTGGTCAGGAGCTGTGAATTCGCTGAGAGACTCAGACCTGCACCTCGACGGTCACCGCCTGACCCGCCCGGACCGTCGCCGGAAGGTCCGCCAGGGAGATGAGGACGGTGTAGCGGACGACCTGCGTCGAGGACTGCTGCATCCCTCCCCCTGTACCGCTGCCCGAGCTCTCCGACGCGACGGGCACCGGCGACACGGAGGAAACGCTGCCCTGGACGGTGGTGTTCAGGGCCCCGAAGGCGACCGTGGCCTTCTGGCCGTTGTCCAGCTTGACGATGTCGGCCTCGGTGAAGTCGGCGCTGACCTGCAGCGCGGACAGGTCGGTGAGGGTGAGGACCGTCGCTCCCCGGGACACGGTCCGGCCGGCCTCGGCGTCGAGCGCGGTGACCGTCCCGGCGAACGGGGCGACGATCTTCGTCCCGTCCACCGCGCGCTGGGCCTTGCGGTAGGTGTTGCGGGCCTTGACGTAGGACGCGTACGCCTTCCGGTAGCCCTCGCTGCCGCTTTCGGCCTCTTCCAGGGTCTCGGAGGCGGCGAGGTAGGAGGCGTAGGCCGCACTGCGGCTCTCGACGGCCTCGGTGGAGTCGACCTGGGCCAGGACATCGCCCTTCTCGACCTTCTGACCGGCCTTCACCTCGAGTGTCGTGATCGTGCCCTCGGTCGCGAACGACAGCGAGCGGGAGTTGAGGCTCTCGATCTTGCCCGACGCGGACGGGCCCGTGCCGACCTCCACGTCCGGAACGGTCGGGGACGGGTTCTTGGCCGACGGGGAGGGGGTGCTCCCGTCGGCGTGGGCGGGTATCACCGCACTGCCCATGAGGACGGCCCCGAGCACGCCGTACATGGCGGCCGTCCGGCGGCCGCCCCCCGCTGCCGACGTTCGGCGCCTTCTGCCTGTTGCCATGGGTCAGCCTCCGTTCTGCCGGCCGTTGCCGCCGGGGCCGCCGCCCTGCTGGGGGCGCAGCGACGCGCAGGCCTGCATGGCCTCCTGCCGCTCGGCCGACATGCTCGGCATGCCCGAGGGCCGCCCCGACGGCGCACCTTCGGGCAGCCCGCTGGGCGCACCTTCGGGTCGTTCGCTCGGGACGCCTTCGGGACGGCCACTGGGCGCGCCTTCGGGTCGTCCGCTCGGGGCGCCCTCGGGGCGCTGGCCGCCCCGAGCGGGCATGGTCACCCCGTGCTCCTGGAGGCATTCCTGAAACGCCTGCATGGGGTCGGAGGAGGGCCGCTGCTCGGACTTGGCGCTGCCGCAGGCCATGGTGGTCAGCAGCATCGCCGCCACCGCCGCCCCGCCCAGCATCCGCTTGACCAGGGTCATTGCTGTGCTCCGTCCGTCGGGGCAGGGGTCTGGGGCTGGGTCTGGGACCGGAGCATGACGGAGTCACCGGTTTTGATCTCGACGGTCTTGCCGTCCTGGGTCGTGAGCTCCACCACCCCGTCCTTGATCTTGCTGATGGTTCCGGAGGACATCCCTTGGGGTGACTGGCCGCCCCCGCCGGGCATGCCCGGCATCTCGCCCTGCGGCCGGCCACCGGCCATCTGGCCGCCGCCTGGCATCTGGCCCCCGGACGGCCGGGTGCCTGACGTGTCCCCGGCACCCTTCTCCACGTACACGCCGACGACGAATCCGCCGACGGCCACGATGCCCGCGGCCAGGCACAGCGCCACCCCCGGCAGGCGCCGCCGCGCCGGTGCGGCCTTGAGCTCGGCGTCGAGGTCCCCGGCGAACGGGGAGTCGGCCAGCACGTCGGTGTTTGGGTTCACTGCTCTGTCCTCACTCATGGCGCAGCGCCTCGATGGGCCGCAGGCCTGCGGCACGGTTGGCCGGGTAGCTGCCGAAGAAGAGGCCGATGGCGACCGAGACGCCGAGCGCGAGGCCGATCGACCAGGGGGCGATCACCGGCTGTACGCCGACGATCTTGAACTGGCCGCCGACGACTCCCGCGACGACCCCGAGTACTCCGCCGATCAGCGACAGGATCGTGGCCTCGGTGATGAACTGGCCGAGGATGGCTCCGCGGGGTGCGCCGATGGCCTTGCGGATGCCGATCTCGCGGGTCCGTTCGGTGACGGTGACCAGCATGATGTTGGTGACGCCGATGCCGCCGACCAGGAGGCTGATCGCCGCGACCGCGCCGAGCAGGACGGTGAAGGTCTCGCTCGATTCGGCGACGGCCGATTGCAGGCTGGCCTGGTTGAAGACCTGGAAGTCGGTGCTGCCGTGCCGCTGGTTCAAGAGGGTGGTGACCTCGGCCTGCGCCGCGTCGACCGCGCCAGGAGTCTTGGCCTGTACGACGATCTGGCTGAGCGCGCCGTAGCTGGTGAGCGTGCCCTGGACCGCGGTGTAGGGGGCGACGGCGATGTCGTCGGCGTCCTGGAAGCCGCTCGACGACGAGCCGGACTCCGCCAGCACCCCGGTCACGGTGAAGAAGGCGCCGTTGACGTTCATCTTCTTGCCGATCGGGTCGACCCGGCCGAAGAGCTCCTCGGCCACGGTCTGGCCGATGACCGCGACCTTCGAGCCGGCGGCCACTTGCTCGGCGGTGAAGAGCGATCCGCGCCGGATCGTCTTGTTGCTCGCCTTGAAGTACGCGGGGTCGCTGCCGACGAACTGGCCGATGCTGTGGCTGGTCGTCAGGTAGGTGGTGGTCTGGGAGCTGGCGTTGACCACCGGTGAGGCGCTCTCGACCGACGGCGTACTCACCGGGTCGACCAGCGCCTTGGCGTCTTCCACCGTGAGCTTCTTCGCCTGGGTACGCGGTCCCGTACCGCCCTGCTGCTGTGATCCGCCCGGGCCGCCGGCCTGGCGGGAGCCGCCGCCCTGTCCGGTGGTCGAGGTGGAGACGGTCAGCGCGCCCGCGCCGAGGCGGCTGATGCTGTCCTGGATCTGCTGGGAGGAGCCGTTGCCGACCGCGACCAGGAGGATGACGGCGCCGACGCCGATGAGGATGCCCAGTGTGGTCAGGCCGCTGCGGAGCTTGTTGGCGCCCAGGCCGCGCAGGGCGAACCGCAGGATTTCGAAGGGGTTCATTGTCTGCGGTCCTCCACGATGTCGCCGTCGACCAGGCGGATGACGCGCTTGGTGCGTTTGGCGACCTCGTCCTCGTGGGTGATCAGGACGATCGTCCGGCCGGATGCCGAGAGCTGGTCGAGGATGTCGAGGACATCGAGGGTCGATTTGCTGTCGAGGTTGCCGGTCGGCTCGTCGGCCAGCAGCAGGGCGGGAGCGGTGGCCAGGGCCCTCGCGACGGCCACGCGCTGCTGCTGTCCGCCGGAGAGCTCGTTCGGCTCGTGGCCGGTCCGGTCGGACAGCCCGACCATCGCCAGTGCCGCGAGCGCCCGTCGGCGCCGCTCGGCCGGCTTGACCCCGCCGTAGGCCAGCGGGAGCTCGACGTTGGCGAGGGCCGTCATCCGGGGGATGAGGTTGAAGCTCTGGAAGATGAAGCCGATCTTCCTGTTCCGCAGGATCGACAGCTGCTGCTCGCTGAGCCCGCTGACGTCCGTGCCGTCCAGGAAGTACTGGCCGTCCGTGGGCACGTCGAGGCAGCCCAGGATGTTCATCAGAGTGGACTTCCCGGAGCCGGACTGGCCCATGATCGCCACATAGTCGCCCTGCTGCACGGTCAGGTGGGTGCCGCGCAGCGCGTGGACGGTGGTCTCGCCCTGCCCGTAGACCTTGGTGAGGCCGCGGACCTCGATGACGGGGGTGCTCATCGGCCGCCACCGCCGCCCGGGGCGCGACCGCCACTGCCGCCGGGCGCCATACCGCCACCGCCGAGCCCGCCACCGCCCGGCACCTGCGCATCGCTGCCGCCCGTGCCGGTGGCGACCGTGATGCGGACCTGCTCGCCTTCCTCCAGGCCGGACTTGATCTCGGTACCGGAGCTGCCGGCGATCCCGACCGTCACCGTCTTCACGACCGGCTTGCCGTTCTCCAGTACGGTCACGGTGGTCTGCCCGCCGGCGCTCGTGACCGCGGCGCTCGGCACGTACAGGGCGTCCTTCACCTCGGAGACCGTGACCGTCGCACTGGCGGTCGGGAGTGTCCCGAAACCTACGCGGGCAATGATCGCGGCCCCGGCCGGTGGGGAGCAAGCACACCGACCGGGACCTGTCCTTGACGGGACGGGCGGGTGACTCCTACAACCGCGCCAAGCCATCCAGCAACGCCCGAAACAACGCCTCGTCACCGGTCGCCCAACGGGTCGGTAGCGCCGATGCTGGCACCACTTCCCGCCGCTGCTCTGCGAGCCCGGACACGCCATCCGGCAACGCCACCCGTGGCAACACGTGAAGCTCCGCACCGCGCGCCGTCCTCAGCCGTCGCGCCCGCGCTCCTAGCGCCGTCTCACGCCGCAACTCCGAAAGCACACCACGCGCCCGCGACACCCCCGGCGCTGCTGCTGCCGCTGCCGCCTGCGGCCGAGACTCCCCCGGTGCGACCGCTGCCGCGCGCCGTCGCCGCTCCGGCAGCTCGGGCGCTGGTGGCTGCCGCTGCTCGCGCACCTCGGCCAGATAGGCGGCCGTGTGCCGCCCCCGCTTCCTGCCCAAAATCCCGAGCCGCCTTCCCGCGCGCCGCATGAGCCCGATAACCTGCTGCATGTGCTGTCAGCTCCTCGCTAGCTGATCGGTACAAAAACCCTGGGGACGGCCCACCCGCCCCAGGGCCAAAAACCCTGTTGTCCGCAACCGCGCAAAACCGCGCGCCGCCCCCGCCTCCGAAGTAGCTGCGGGGGCGAACCCGTCACAGCAACGCCAAGCCGTCGGCAAAGCGGTGCATGAGTGCGGCGTCGGCCATGGCATGTAGACGGTCGCTGCCGATGACGTGGGCCGCTAGTACCTCGTCGGGCAGCTCGATCGGTTTCCCCTCAAGCGAGACAGCCGGGGGCTTGTGGAGGTCAAGGTCGGCATAGACGACCTTGCCGCCGCTGTCGGACTCCCATACGCCCCAGCGGCTACTGAACGCCTCGACCAGTTGCAGCCCTCGGCCGTTCTCGTCGTCATCGACCGCCGCGCGCGGTGCCGGTAGCGTCGCGTGACAGTCCCAGACTTCCAACACGAGTGCGCCGCCCTGCACGCGCACCTGCACCGCAACCAGTCCTGAACCGCTGCGGTCGCGCACCGGTCCGGGGCCGAGCTTGACGGCGTTGGTCACCAGCTCGGAGACGATCGACTGCGCGTCGTCGCCCAGGTAATCCAGTTCCCACGCGAGCAGTGCATGGGACACGAACAACCGCGCGTAATGCGCCGCGTCGGGTGTCGCGTGCAGCTTCACCGATGTCGCCCCGAGCGCCGCCTCATACTCGTTCACGCTGCCATCACCTCGAACCCTTGCGTCAAGTCCCCGCCCACCGGGGCCGATTCGCCGACGACCCACACCCGCCCGCCGATGAAACTCGCCACGTCCGAGCACATCCAACGCGCCAGTGACTCGCTGTCGTGGAGGTGCGCGAGCGAGGGCACCACGATGTCGCGCACGCCGAACAGCTCGCAGTGGGCGAGCAGTTCGCGCCAGACCGCCAACCGCTGACCGGGACGCTCCAGCGCAAACACGTCCATGAGCATGAACCCGCGCCCACCCGCGAAGCCGCCGAGCTTGCGCCGCACACGCGCTAACTCCGAAGCGGCATCCGTGCCGGGCAGCAAGCGCGCGTAACCGTAGATGGTGGGGGTCATCGGGTAGTCCTCCCGGTCGTTCAGGGCCACACCGAAGGGGCGCGGGCCACCTGCTGCGACATGCGCACGGCGGCGGCGCAAACTCCGCCGAGATGAGCCCGCAAAAGGACCTCGCCAACTGCGCGAGGACAGGTCAGCTCTGGGCGTCCGCGCCGTTACAGCGGGTGCCGTGCGGTACTCAGCATGGCGGTAGTTCATGATCGAGTGCAAGCCCTCCAAGTGACCGCCCGCCACTTGATGGTCTGACTTGGCCGGAGGGCGGGTCATAGGCCACACTCGGCGTTGTCGCTCACACGCACGGAAGGGACGTGAGCATGACCGAACGGTCACCCGCAGGGCTGCGCCATCGCCTCGCGGCAGAGATGGTGCAGTTGCGGGGCAAGCGCACGCTGAAATGGCTTGTCGAGCAGACCGGCGTCAGTGAGACCACGATCCGCCGCGTCGAGAAGGCCAGGGGACACCGGCCCAACCGCTCCAACATGCTCGCTCTGCTCAAGGCGCTCGATGCCCCAGCCGGAAAGCGCGCCTACATCATGTCGCTGTGGGAGGGGGCGGGATCGGAAGGCTTCACGGCGGAGTATCCGAACCTGCGCGAGCCCTACCGCGTGTACGTCGAAAACGAGCGTGTGGCGCGCGGGCTGCGCAACTATCAGTCGCTGTTCATCCCCGGCCTGATGCAGACCGAGCCGTACGCCCGCGCGGTGATCGGAGAACTCTGGCCCGACGCCAAACCGGCCGACGTGCAAGAGCACGTCAAGGTGCGCCTGAACCGCCAAGCGCTCCTGACCAAGGATGACCCGCTGCACCTCGACGTGGTTGTCGATGAGGCGGCACTACGGCGCTGCGTCGGCGGCCCCATGGTCATGGCCGAGCAGCTACGCCGCCTGCAAGCCTTGGCCGAACTGCCGCACGTCAGCCTGCAAGTGATCCCGTTCTCCGTCGGCGTCCACGGCGGGATGCACGGCAACTTCGCCATCCTCAGCTTCGACGACGCCGACCACGCCGAGTTCGTATACATCGAGCAGATGGGCAAAGACCAGTTCCTTCATAACAAACCCGACGTCAACCGCTACACCAGCACCTTCGAGAACCTGCGGAAAGAAAAGGCGCTCAGCCCCGACGCTTCGCTCAGCCTGATCGACTCGGTAGAGCGCGAACTGACCGCACAAGGAGAAACCCGATGAACACGCCCAACCCCGCGCCCGACGCCTGGTTCAAGAGCACATATAGCCAGGCACAAGGCGAGTGCGTAGAGGTCGCATTCAGGGCGCGCACGGTCGCGGCCCGAGACAGCAAGGACATGAACGGCCCGGTCCTGGAGTTCACGCCCCAAGGCTGGACAGACTTCCTCGACGGGCTCGACGCGGGCGACTTCCGCCCGTAGCCCACACTCCCACGACGCCCCCGTTCTCCCCTCCGGAGCGGGGGCGTCCGGCATATCCCAAGGGCATACAACGGCGACCTTGGCCGAAACACCCCCGCCCAACGGCCAACAGCAAGCCATAACGGTCACATCCGATCGCCCCACCTGGCACGGAGCAAGATCAGTCGGCATATGCCCCACGCGGAATAGGACATACCGCAACTGACCGTGCGCACGGCGTAGCAACGGGGAAACATCGGCGTTACGTTCGAACGGCACCGAAACGGCCGTAGATATATGCGCCGATCCAGCCCGATGGCGCGCGGCCGACTCGACCCACTGAAGGGAACGAAAGGCATGATGCGAAAGAAGATCGCGATGCTCGCGGCCGGTTCCGCCGCCGCGCTCGCACTCGGGTTCGCGGCTCCGGCCGCGACCGCCGCGCCCGCTCAGGTCGGAACCGGGACCGGATTCACCGGCAACAACGGCGGCGGCACCCCGCAGACCGTCGTGGCCACGGCGGTCTGCGCGGCGACCGCACTCCCGAACCTCTCGGCGCGCACCGACTCGGGTGGCGACCCCATCGAGTGGTTCAGGAACCTCGGGAACTGCATCAGTGACACCCAGGGCCTGACGGTCCCGGCGAACGACACCATCGTGGACTTCGGGGAGACGGAGCGGCAGTACTTCCGGATCGCCAACTGACCCACGCCGCCCACACCCGACAGGTCACGACTGTCAGGAAGACACGGCGGGGCGGGGCCAAGCTGGCCCGCCCCGCCGCTGCGCGTCAGCGCAGCCCAGTCACGCGCGCTAGCGCGTGACTCTCCGCGCTCCGCGCGGAGCCGCCGCGCGTCAGCGCGGCCAAGCGCCCGTCCGTGCCCGCTAGGGCACGGACGGGCATAGCTTGATCTGCGTCAAGAACAGCGCGCCTGCCGCAGAAACCCACGGTGGGCGCGCTGCCGCGCGTCGGGCGGTAGCCCGACGCGCGGCGCGGCGGCGCTCTGACCGGACCGGTGGGGCACAGAGCGGCCGTGGCCGGTGGGTCCGCGCCCCGCGCGGGGCCACCGGACGCGGACGCGGGCGCAACCACGGACCACCGCGCGGCGGGCGGCTCCGCGCCCCGCGCGGGGACGCCCGCCGCGCGGTGCGCGCTAAGGCGCGGCGCGGCTCGGACCGTCACGAGTCGCGGTCAGCGGCCGTGGCGTGCAGATGTCGGGACACGCCCTGGCGGTCTGCCCGATCCGCACCTGGGCCGGCTTCTCCTTCAAGGTGACCGTCACGGCGAAGGTCACGACGTTGTTCTCGGTCGTCGGCGCGCTGTCGATCGCAGCGACCTCGCCCTGGGTCGTGACGCCCGACAGCGCCGCGAAGGTGACCGTCGCCGCCTGCCCCACCTTGAGCTTGGTGGCGTCCGCCTCGGTGAACTTGCCCGTGACCTGGACCGCTCCCGGATCGGCGAGCTCGATGAAGCCGCTCGACGAGGAGTTGGCGGACCCCGAGGAACCCGAAGACGCAGAGGACCCCGAGGCTGATTCCCCGACGCTGCCGTTGACGGCGGTGACCGTCCCGTCGAACGGCGCGTGCAGGACGGTCCCGTCGAGGGCCCGCTGGGCCGCGCTCACCGCGTTTTTGGCCTGCACGTAGCTCGCGTTGCCCTGCGCGGTACTGGTGTCGCCGTCGGCGGCCACGGCCAACTGCGCCTTGGCGGAATCGAGCTCCTCCTGCGCCTCGGTCCGGTCCAGCTCGGCCAGCCTCTGCCCCTTCTTCACCGTGGCACCGACCGCGACGTGGACCTTCGACACGGTGCCCGAGCCGCTGAAGGCCAGCGCCCGCTTCGTCGCGCTCTCCACCGCACCGGACGCCGCCACCGAAGCGGTCAGATCACCCCGCATCACAGCCGTGGTCCTGGTGGTGGCCGAGGCCGTGGCCCCGTCGTCGCCGAGCGACACGTACGCGAAGCCGATGCCCCCGGCCAGCAGCACGGCCAGCGTGCCGTTGACCAGGAGAGCCCGGCCTCTCATCACAGATCCCATGGGTCGCAAGGCTGGCCCGGGCACCTGTGGCCTCAATAGCGGTTACATGTGAATCTGCCATGAGGCACGTGCTGTGCACCCCTGCCGTGCCACTGCCTCAATGGGGCATGTCCGACATCCTCACCGATGCCGCGGCCGTCATCCCGTTCTACGCGGCTTTCCTTGTCGTCATGGCGCTCGCCGTGGAACTCGACCACTGGGTACCCACGTGCCGTGCCCTTCACGTGCGCAAGGGCACGTGTGCAAGGGCATTCAGCCGTGCTCCTCCTCCTCGGCCTCCATGCGCCGGATTCCCTGGTGGGTGAGGGTGACCATCGCGGGGGTGTTGCCGGGTTCCCAGTCGACGGTGATCAGCCCTTCGCCGGCCAGGTAGGTGCAGGCGGCGGCGAGGTCCTGTTCCGGTACGTGGAGGTCGCGCCGCAGCTGTGCTCCGGTGATGCCGAGGAGGCGGTTGCCTTCGACGGCTTCGTACAGGACCCGGAGCACCTGGTCGCGGTAGGTCTTGCGTTCGCGCAGTGTGGCCATGACCGCGTCCTCTCGTGTACGGGAGTGTGTTTCGGGGCTCTCAGGTCTCGTCGGAGTGTGCGCCGGTGCCGGCGGGGGTCCTGCTGGTGGCCAGCCACGAGCGGGCGGGGCCGGCGGGTGCTGCCGTGTCCACGGTGAGGTGGAGGCGGGTGTTCCCGTCGAGGGCGGGGTAGCTGCGCTGTTCCGCGCCTGCGAAACAGCACCGGAGCGCCTCCGCGACCGCTCGGGCGGCTTCGGGAGTGTGCGCGATGATCCGGACCTCGGCGTGCCCGAGCGAGGGCAGTGTCTGGGTCTCGATGTACTTCACGTAGGCGTGTTCCCTTTCGGAGTGGGTGAGAGGCCGACGGGTCGGGACGCCGAGGCGCCCCGACCGTTGCCCCCGGGCGGAGGAAGGTCTGTTCCTCACCGGTCGGCACCTGTGTGGTGGGCTCGACGACCGGTGTCGTCCGGCAGGCCGGGAGGCCTCGGCAGGGGGTCGCTGAAGCGGTAGGCCTCGATCCGTGCGTCGTGCTGGGCGTTGAGCAGGTGGATCAGGCGTATTCCGATGCCGATCATGAGGATGGTCATGGCGATGAGGACGATGGTCTCCATGTCGCTCACCTCCAGCCGTTTCCGGGCACGGCGCGTCGGTCCATCGGGCTCCCGAAGGGGGACAGGCAGGCCCCGCCTTCGCTCTCCCAGCCGGCTTCCTGGCGCTGGGCGTCGCGGATGCCGCGTCCGATGGCGGCTTCGTTGGTCATCAGGACGCCTGCGGTGAGGACGCTGCCCGGGATCGCGGCGGCGGCCATCAGCCGGGCCGCGGCCGCGGGCTCGGTCTCGGGCGGGATCACGAGAAGGTCCCAGCGGCCGACGGTGTAGGAGAGCAGGATCAGTTTGTCGGGGTCCTGTTCGGTGAACCAGCCCACGTGCAGGAGGCGCCCGTCCATGGGCACGGTGTGCGGTACGACCGGCCAGCGGGTGGGGTTCACGGTGACGCGGGTGACGCGCCCCCAGGGCTCCTCCAGGGCGGCGGCGAGCGGTGGGAGCTCGGCTTCGAGGTCGCGGGAGCGGGGCCACCAGGCACCGTCCAGCCGGCCGGCGAGCGTGGTCTTCGGGGTGAGGGACAAGCGTGCCGGGAGCTCTGCGGCGAGGTCGCGGGGCGCAGTCCGGTCGAGGTTCGTGGTCATGATGCGGACCTGCCCCCGGACTGCCCGTCGGCAGTCCGGATTTTAGGCGATCGCCGGAAATGACACCCGCGTGAAAGCCGGTGTGCGAAGTACTTCCGGTGTTTTCACTGTACGCCCGTTCGATGACGTATGGCCGTTTTGATCAGGCGTTTTCCGGCGGAGACGCTGTGGAGAGCGGTGGTGAGGACGGCGGGAGTACCGTGAAACGACGGCGGGCTCGCGTACGTCGCAGGTCGGCACCGGTGCCGCCCTGCGATGAGGCACGGCCGCACCCCGTAGACGGGCGGACCCCCATGGCTGACTCCGACACCCCCCGCAGGCCCCCACTGCTCCTGCCGGATGCGATCCACCAGGCGATCAAACCCGGTACGGCGCTGTTGCGGCTGGAGACCACGCAGTCCCGGGAGGGGCTCCTGGACGGTGCTTGGTGGCCGCACACACGCGACATCGAGGCCGAGCTGCCCGCGCTGATCAGCGCGTTGACCGAGTACCTCGGGCCCATCACCCGGGTCGGCGTGGACGCATCCGCCTGGAACGTCCTCCCCACCCGCTTGGTCATCGACGACCAGGTCGTGCACCTGGACTCCGACCCGGTCGGTGACGACACCGTCCTCATCACCCGCGGACACAACGACCACTTCGCCCTGCTGGTGGTCCCCCCGGACACCACCGCCGACGCCGCCCGCGAAGCGATGGCCCGCGCCGTCCGCGCCGACAACGTCACGCAGGCCGCTCAGATCCTCATCGCCACCACACCCGGACCCGAGGTCGGCGGCGCCGCCGACCCGGCAGTCGGATCCTGAAGCCTCAGCGGCCGAGGAACCGTTGGACAGCCGTGGCGAGGGCGGCTGGCGATTCCTCCGGGGCGTAGTGGCCGTGTCCGGCAGGACCTCCAACTGGCCTGTCGTCTGTCGCCAAGGTCCACTCGAACCCGCAGCGCCCGCTTCGCACGTCGAAGTGCCCGCCGCCGGAAAGGATGTGGGCCAAGAACGCCGCGGCGGGCGCCGGCGAAGGTGGCGGCGATCGGGGGCGGTGTTCACGTAGATCGCTTTCAGCACGCCGATCCCGTGGCCTTCACTTCGACAACGTCGCTGTCGCACAACTCGCAGGTATCGGCTGAATGGATCATCCGCCGCTCTCGGCGCCGGGAACACACTGCACAACGGCCCCGGCGCATTCACACGCCGGGGCCGCCCTTCCAGGCCGCCGCACGTGAGAGTGCATTGACCCTTTCATCATGCTACGCCTGGGGCGCATCTCCGGGATGAGGGACTTCTGCCGGCGATGCGGCCGTGACGACGATTGTGACAAGGGCAAGGCCGAAGCGGGGCCTCCGCCGCTTGGGAGATCAGGTGGTGCGCCCGTAGCGACACTCCCGCTCCAGACTGTGGATGCCTCAGAAGATCGGATCGCCCGGCACGCGAGGACTCCACGGGATGTGGGGGGTGTGCTCGTACTGCTTGCCCGGCGGTGCGCGGTAGCCGTCGGCCGGCCCGGAAGGCGTAGAGCACCAGGCCCGAGCAGTCGAAGTGCTTGAGCCCCGTGCGCCGTAGGCATAGGGGCGCCTTGCTGGGAGGCTGCCGCTGTCATGGCCGGGAGAGCGAGAGAGTGGAGCGGAGGTATGCGGCCCGTGGGTATCACTGTCAATCCCACCGTCAGCAGGCGCCGACTGGGGTCGGAGCTACGTCGGCTCCGGGAGATCAGCGGTGTGACGACGCAGCAGGTGGCGTCACGCCTGCTGATTTCCCAGCCCAAGATCAGTCTGCTGGAGAACGGCCGCCGGCTCATCAAGCCACGCGATGTGCGAGATCTCTGCGGGCTGTACGGAGTCCGGGATCAGCGGCGTGTTGGCCATCTGATGCAGATGGCCAGGGAATCGGGTCAGCAGGGCTGGTGGGACGCCTACGACGACATCCCGTACGGCGCCTACATCGGCCTGGAAGCCGAGGCCGCCGCACTCCGCATCTATGAGCCCCTGGTGATCCCCGGCCTGCTGCAGACCTCCGCCTACGCCCGGGCGGTCATCGCAGGAACGATCCCTCACGCCACTGCCGAACAGGCCGCCACACGCCTCGAGGTACGGATGCGGCGCCAGGACCGGCTGCGCGCCCCGGGCGACCTGCTGCGCCTATGGGTCGTGCTGGACGCATCGGCGCTGTGGCGCGTCGTGGGCAGCCGCGAGGTCATGCGCGAACAGCTGGAGCATCTGACCCACCTCAGCGCCCAGCCACATATCACCGTGCAGGTTCTCCCTCACGATGTGGGTGCGCACCCGGGTGTCTCGGGACAGTTCACGCTGCTCGAGTTCGCCGAGGCCACCGATGTGAACGTGGTGTATCTGGAGAGGTTCACCAGCGACCTCTATCTGGAGAAACGATCCGACGTGCGACGCTACAGCGACATGTACGCGCATTTGCAGGCCCAGGCTCTGAGCCCGGACGCTACCCGGAGTTTCGTCGAGGAAGTCATCAAGGCGTACCCCGGCCCAGAACCGTGGCCAGATGCCCGCGCGCTGTCCCTGCCGAGCCCGTGAGTGCCACGCGATACAAGCCCGTCCGGGTGCCGAGTCGGCTGCCCTGCGCAAGCCGGACCCGCCAGCGAGTGCGTCTGTGACCACGCGCGAGCGCCACTGAGCCCCCGGACGATGTGTCCAGGGGCTCAGCCGCCGAACGGCGGACCGGACGGCCTATGGGGTTGATCGAGCTTCAGCCCCTGCCTGCCATGGGCTAGTCCTGCCGGGTTGCCGTACCTCGCCGGGTCCGCTTCATGGCGAAGAATGCCGAGCCTCCGATGAAGGCCAGCGCGGCTGCAGTGGCGGCCATGATGCCGGCCTCGCTGCTTGAGCCGGTCGTGGCGAGGTCCGACGACGCCACCTTCGGCTGCCGGTCGGTGGCGGCGCTCACGGGGGCGAAGTTGACGCTCTTGGCTGTGTGGCCGGGGCGGAATTGGCCCAGAGCGTCGTCGAGGCCGCCGGGCAGGAAGTCGGCCCACGGGGGCTTGCCCTGGTCGGGGCCGTCGTGACCGTGGCCGGGAGGCTGTCCGTGGTCGGGGCCGTCGTGACCGTGGCCGGGCTTTCCGTGGTCGTCGTCGCGACCGTGCTCGCCCTCGTCGCCCTCGTCGCCCTCGTCGCCCTCGTCGCCCTCGTCGTCGTGACCGTGACCGTGGTCGTGATCGCCCGAGTCACCCTTCTCGCCCTTGTCACCGCGAGGCCCCTTGGGTCCGGCGGGTCCGGCAGGTCCAGCGGGTCCGGCAGGTCCTACGGGTCCGGCAGGACCGGCAGGACCGGCAGGACCGGCAGGACCGGCAGGCCCTGCGGGTCCGGCGGGTCCGGGGGAACCGGTCGGGCCGGGGGCCCCGTCGGGGCCGGGGCTGCCGCTCGGGCCGGGGGCTCCGTCGGGGCCGGGGGCGCCGGGGCTGCCGCTCGGGCCGGGGGCGCCGGTGGGACCGGGCTCACCTGTCGGGCCGGGGGCACCCGTCGGGCCGGGAGAGCCGGTCGGGCCGGGAGAGCCGGTCGGGCCGGGCTCACCCGTCGGGCCGGGGGCGCCGGTCGGGCCAGGCGAGCCCGTCGGCCCGGGAGGCCCGGTCGGTCCGGGAGGCCCGGGCGGGCCGACGGCGCAGGCCGCCCTCGTGATGGTGTTGTTGTCCAGCGTGACGGCGCCATTGCGCGCCAGGGCGCGGCCTTCGATCACGGCGCCGGTGTTCACCGTGATGGATTCCAGGGCCAGGATGTTGCCCTTGAACTGTGAGGTCGTGTCGATGGTGGCGGAGCTGCCCACCTGCCAGAACACGTTGCAGGCGTTTGCTCCGTTGATGAAGGCCACGACACTCGCCGGAGCCGTGATCAGGGTCGAGGGGATCCGGAAGATGAAGACGGAGGCGGGGTCGTTCGCGCCGTCGAGAGTCACCGTCCCGGTGATTCCCACTGTCGACGGAGCCGTGTAGACGCCGGGCTGCAGCGTGAGTCCGCCGATCTCGGCCGAAGCGAGCACGGTCCCGGGTCCTCGGCCTGCCGCGTCGTTGTAGGCCGTGACGAGGTCGGTCTTCGCCTGGAAGGCAGCGGGGTCGGGGGCAATGCGCTGCACACCGTTGACGATGCCGGGCGGAAAGTTGGTCACCGATGTGCCCGGAGCGAGCCCCAGGTCGCCGTTGATGATGGTGGGGGTGTTCGTGTTGGTGACCGTCGAACCGGCCAGAACCGCGTAGTTGGTAGCGGTACCCAGCCCCACGGGGGCTTCGGCGGCGTAAGCGAGGCTCGAAGGCAGGGTGGCCGACGCCGCCAGCAGCGCTGCGGGGAGCATGGCGAAGGCTGCCCGTTTGAGCATATTGCGTTGAGGTCGCCTGTCGGGTGGAACCGACCGGATGACATCCAATGCCATAGCAGGACCTTTCTTGTTGCTTCGGGTCTCAGTCCTCCTGCAGGAGGATCCCGAGCGCCCGCGACGATGGCGGCTCAAGGCCGCAAGCCCCCCTGCCTGCGCCGGCGTGCAGGCTCCCCGTGAGCGGGAACCGAGAGCGACTTCCCGCCCGAGGTAGTGATACGCCGTCATGCGGGAGTAGTCACGCACATTTCACTGAAATCAGCAGTAAATCGGAAAAAATGGCCTATGTGAGTGACGTAACGTCAGGAACCGCCGCATGCTGCTTCTGCCCCTGCTCGCGGGACGACTTGCCCGGCTGGGGGTGAGCAGGGTCTCCTGAGCGATGGTGCTCCTGCGCCTCGCTGCCCTTGCCCGGCTCCTTGGGCTTGTCCCGCGTACCGCCCATGACCGCAACTCCTCTTGATGCGCGGGGTGCGGATTCCTCTCGGATGACGCCGACATGCGCAGTTACTGTCTGCAACATTTCGACTGCGAAGCGAGGCGCGCGGGTGACGCCCGTTCCCGATGTGGCGGCGTCGGAAGGCGGGTCAGCCGTTCAGCGTCGAGGAGGGGCGCGATTCCCACCCGCCCCCTGCTGTCAGGAGCCCGTTTCATGCTGGAGCGCACGCTGCGCAAGGACCGCACGGAGGTCACCTGACTGTGTCATCTGGCCCGTGACCAGCGCAAACGGTTGCCAGGAAGAACCCTGAGGCTCGCCCTGAGCTTCCCCCGAGATGCGGGGATGGGTGACAGAGGGTCAGATGGGTCTCATGAGAGGAGCCCAGACGATGCCTGCGCCGAGGAAGTATCCCAAGACCACGGAGTTATGGCTTGTCCGGCGCTGTCAACAGGGGCGGGGACAGGGGCTTGTGGAGGTTGGGGTGGTCCACTCGGGGTCGAGGGTGTAGAGGCCCCGGCCGGTGCGGCGGAGGATTCCTTCGCGGACCCAGCGTCCCAGTTCTGCGCGTAGTCCTTGGGGATCCTCCAGTCCGATACCGCGGGCGATTTCACATGCGCGCCAGGTGCGGTGGGGATCGGTTCGCAGGAGTTGCAGTGTGCGGTCGCGGCGTCCGTCGGGGCCTGGGCCAGCGGAGGGGTTCACGGTGACACTGATGCTGGTGATCCTGGATGCGCCCAGGACTTGTGCCTGGTGGGGCGGGGCGGCGTAGCGGGAGATCGGGCATTTGACGCGGCGTGGGTTGACGCGGGCCCGGCGGGGTGGGAGCAGATCGTGCAGCAGGGCCGGTGTGATTCGTCCCGGTCCGGTGTCGGGCAGTACGTCGGCTGCGGCGATGAGCTGGTCTTTTGCGGTCTCCAGGGCGACGGTGAAGGAGGCGCGGTCCGGGTCGGTGCCGGGGAGGGTCTCGACGGCCTCGGCCATCGCGCGGCGCAGTGCCTGGTAGACGGTCAGGTGAGCCCAGAGTTCTTGTTGGATCCCGGTCGCGTCCTGGGATCGCAGCACCAGGCCGTGCTGCAGGGTGTGCCGAAGCGAGTAGAACGCGGACTCGATCTCCCATCGCTCGTGGTAGAGCTCCACCAGCTCTGCGGCGGGGTAGCGACGGTGATCGGTCAGCG
The DNA here is from genome assembly GCF_035989305.1 of Streptomyces sp. NBC_01233. Taxonomy (NCBI): domain Bacteria; kingdom Bacillati; phylum Actinomycetota; class Actinomycetes; order Kitasatosporales; family Streptomycetaceae; genus Streptomyces; species Streptomyces sp. NBC_01233. Next base: position 4,831,235 of record NZ_CP108514.1, read on the forward strand.
TGGTGGCCAGTCGGTAGTGGCCTTCCAGCCTCAGCCCTTTGGCGGTCGTCACCGCGATGTGCGCATCGATGATCCTCAGCCGGGTCCCGTTGATCCTGGTCAGGAATGACCCGTCCGGCAGTAGTGCCCAGCGTGCGGGTGTCCGGGTTCCCTTGAGGCGTACCAGCAGCTGGGCGCCGGTGGCCGCGGCCTTCGCGAGGAAGTCGTCGGAGTCGAAGCCCCGGTCGTTGAGCAGCAGCATCCTGTTGTCCAGCAGTGGTAGCAGCTGCTCGGCGTAGCCGGTCTCCTTCTCGGGCGTCGGTCCGAAGACCGCACCGAGCAGGGCCCGGGTTCCGGTCTCGCACAGCACCATGATCTTCAGCATCGGATATCCGTCCGTGCCGTAACGATGCTTGTGTTTGCCCAGCCAGGCGCAGACTCGCGGCCGGTCAGGGGCCTTGGTGGAGCTGCAGCCGTCGAAGGCGACTGTGCGCCAGCACCTGTATCGCACCCCTGGTGTGATCGGCTGTGCCACGGGACCGGCCAGTGTCTCGAAGAGCAGCCGCAGCGGCGCGGCGCCCAGCCGCCGGCGCACCTCTCGCAGCGCCTTCTCCGACGGACGCGGTGGAAGGAGCCCGCGCAGGCCGCAGGTGAGTTTGTCCCACACCCGCATGTAGCCCAGCTGCGGGAAGAGAACCAGTGCCAGCACGAAGTAGACACCCACCCTCGACGGCAGCAGCCTCAGCCTCCGCTGGGTTCCGCCAGTACGTTCCAGCACGTCATCGACCAGTTCAAAGGGCAGGTGCCGGGTCAGCTCGCCCAGATGCCCCGGAGCGAAGACCCCGTCGGCGACGGTGATGGACGACGTGAGCGTGACGGTGGAACACTGAACGGGCAACGGGGCTCCTTCAGGCGGGAAGACCTTGGTCGGCTTCCTCGCTCTACCAGGAGTCCCGTTGCCCTGACCGGCACTTCTCCCAAATACCTCGCCCCTGTTGACAGCGGCCGACAAGCCATAACTCCGTGGTCTTGGAAGTATCCGCTGGAGTTGCGTGAGCGTGCGGTACGGATGTACCGGACCGCCGAGCCGAAGCCCGTGATCCGCCGCATGGCCGAGGAACTCGGCGTGCACCACGAGGCTCTGCGCAACTGGATCCGGCAGGCAGAGGCCGACGCCGGCGAACGCGACGACGTGCTCACCACTGGCGAGCGGGAGGAGCTTGCCGCCCTGCGGAAGGAGAATGCACAGCTCAAGCGTGCGAATGAGGTCCTGCGGACGGCCTCGGCTTTTTTCGCGGCCCAGCTCGACCCGACCCGGCCCAGGTGACGGCGCTCGTTGACGAGCACCCGTATCTGGGGGTCGAGCCCGTACTCCGGGAACTGAACATCCCCTCCTCCACCTACTACCGGTGGCGCCAGGCCGAGACCGAACCGTGCGAACGGCGCCGCCGGGATGCCGAGCTGACCAGCAGGATCCGGCAGGTCCACGAGGAGTCCGGCGGGATCTACGGCTCACCCCGCGTGCACGCCGTCCTCAAGCGTGAGGGCGTCCACGTCGGCAGGAAGCGCGTCGAGCGGCTCATGCGCCAGGCCGGCCTGGCCGGGATCAGTCCCCGCCGGGGCAAGGGTTTCACTCGCCGTGACCCGGACGCCGATCTGGCCCCTGACCTGGTGCAACGCGACTTCACCGCGGCCGGGCCGAACCGGCTGTGGGTTACCGACCTGACCATGATCCCCACCGGGGAGGGGCCGTTGTGGCTGTCCGCGATCCGCGACGCGTTCTCCCGCCGGGTGGTGGCCTGGGAGACCTCCGCCCGCGCCGACGCCGATCTGGTCCTGACCTCGCTGGAATACGCCCTGGCCAGCCGCGAGGTCGCCCCCGGAGAGCTTATTCACCACGCCGACCACGGCTGTCAATACACGTCCGTGAAGCTCACAACACGCCTGGTCAGGGCCGGGATCCAGGCTTCCATGGGCTCGGTCGGCGACTCGTACGACAACGCCCTCGCGGAGAACCTGTGGATGGTCATCAAGACCGAGTGCATCCGCGGCCGCGTCTTCGCCACCAGGGCCGAGGCGAACCTCGCGCTCTTCGAGTACATCGACGGCTTCTACAACCCCCGCCGCATCCAGAAACGGCTCGGCTACCTCAGCCCCATCGAGTACGAGGAGAAGCACTACGCCAACCAGGCAGCGACCGAACAAGTGAACCTGAAACCACGTCAACCCACCCTGACCAGCTAGTCAGCCCCTCCCGCAGTGCGGGGGAACCTCACCCTGGCACGTGCCGTTGACCGTTTCTCCCCGCCCGACCTGGCATGGGTTCGGCACGCGTACGGCTGGCGGCCACAGGTCGTTATCAGTGGCCGGGAGCGTCAAACTCTGATCCGTACCTCCAGCTGGATCGGTCAGCCCCGGTTCGCGCTGCGATCCGCGCTGCTGCTCAGCTCTGGTCGGACGCGAGCCCGGTAGCCGGCGTGGTGTCCTTCTGCGCAGGAGCGGCTCGATGCTTGGTGCCGGGTACGACGCAGGCCCTGCCCTGTGGAGGTACGGTTCCGAATCCCGCTGCTCGGCCGGGTGCCGGTCGCCGCATCCCTGTGCGCCGTGCTGTGCGTCGCCACAGGTGAGGCAGGAAGGCGTAGAAGCGGTCGGGAAGGAAGACGGCGTCCGCAACGATCATTGCGCCGGAGAAGAGGGGCAGCCCCAGGAGCACTGCGATGCCGATGTGCATGCCCAGCAGCACGGTCAGAACGGGATACTTGAGCCTGCCGAAGAGCACGAACGGGAAGGCGACCTGCAAGAGCACCGTCACGTAGCTGGCGATCGCGATCACCATCGGGTACTCGTCCACGAGGTGGGAGAGTGCGGGCCAGGGCTGGAAGAGGTCGAGGTTCAGGGCGTAGTGGAGAGCGGTGCCGCCGCCCCAGGTCGGGCCCTGGATCTTGTACAGGCCGGCCGATCCGTACAGGAAGCAGACCTGTGCCGCGATGACGAGGATGCCGCAGTTGTGCACCACCGTCGTCAAGGTGATGCGAGCGTCCCGAAGTTGCTGTGCGTACAAGCTCCTCACGGGCTCCGGCGCGTTGCCCGCGCGGGCTGTCTTGAGCCGCTCTCGGCGTGCGTCCAGGGACCAGTGCCGACCGCACGCGGTGAGGACGAGGTAGAGGGCCATCAGCAGGATCAGGTTGTCGCCCCCGTCCGTCATGAAGATCGATCTGGCATGGAAGGAGGTCACCACGACGGCGAAGAGGACGGACAGGGCGCGGGTCCGCCAGCCCAGCATGAACAGCGCGGACGTGACGAGGGCCGTCACGTAGCAGAGCTCGAAGTAGGCGCGGCTGTCGGACAGGATCAGGATGCTGTTCCAGCCGGTCTGGTCGAAGAGCTGTTGCGCCAGCGCGGGTGTCCAGGGGGAGCCGGGGCCCCAGATCTCGTCACGGTGCGGGAACTCGCGCAGCAGGAAGATCAGGTAGAGCAGCCCGTAGCCGATGCGCAGAACCGACGCGGCGTACAGGGAGACCGGCCGGTCGGTGAGAAGCACCCACAGATCGCCGATCCGGTCGAGGAGCCAGCGGTGGGCCGTGCCGGCGAACGAAGCCTCCTGGGCCGCGGGTCCGTGCGGCGTGGCTGCCGTGGAGGGGAGCTGGGGGATCTGCTCATTTCCCATGGGAGGTCACCTTCCACCAGGGCAGGAGCCGGTCCTCGGTGGGTGCCGGCGGGCGGTTTCCGGCCGGAGTGCCGGGCGCAGCGACGGGCAGTGTGACGACCCGGAGCTGAATGAAGTCGAAAGCGCCGCCGTCGTTGTGGGCGGCGACGCGGTCCGCGGCGATGTTGCGCAGGTACGTCTGCAACATCACGGCCCGTTCCGAGCGTGCCGTGTCGCTTCCTCCGTGTGTCTCGACGTAGGAGGTCCAGGCGCGGCGCAGAAGGTTCTGGGACGTGTGGCTCGGAAATACATTGTGGTCGACTGCGGAATGGTCCACGGCAGCCAGGTCGAACCAGGGTGTCACCTGCACCGATCCTTTGGAGTCGGTGTGTGCGGTTCTCGCCAGGATCTTTCGGTTGAAGGAGTCGGGGTCCGGGGCGAAGAGCCGCCAGTTCTGTTCGAAGAGCGGGAACACCCATCCATTGACCTGCGAGCTGTACCGCTTCGATACGGGGTTGGAGGGGGCCACATGAAGGAACACCAGGACGACGTGGACCAGAGCCGTCACCAGGCAGAGGACTACGGCGGTGTGCAGCCCTGCTTTCACCGTACGAACGCCCATGGGCGGCTTATCCGGTCTGACCGCTTCGTCATGGCGCTGCGGGGGGACCGGACCGGAATCGGACTGATGGAGTTCCTTCACGTCCGCAGATTCAATTCCGCTCGACACCGCCCACCCGGTCTTTCTCATGTCTGCTGATCGCCTGAGGTCTCTGCGACTCTCACCGACGGCGCGCGGCGGATTCGATGAGGATTCCGCCGCGCGCCGTCATTCGATGAACGGGCTTCGTGCAGCCTGCTGCCTAGCCCTCGTGGCCCGCGGGCTTGTTGCTGTAGCCGTAGTGGTCGCCGGGCTTCCCGTCGTGGCCGTGGTCGTGGTCGTGGCCCGGCTTACCGGGTCCCTCGTCGTGCCCGTTGTCCGGGCCGCCGTGCTCCGGCCCGTGGTGCTCCAGGCCACCGTGGTCCGGACCGTCATGGCCCGGACCGCCGTGGTCCGGTCCGCCGGGCTGACCGCCGTGCCCGCCGGTGACGTTTCCACCGGTGATGGTCCCGCCGGTGGTGTTCCCCCCGGTGGTGTTCCCCCCGGTGGTGTTCCCACCGGTCGTGTTGCCGGCCGTGTTGCCCGCGGTGTTTCCGGAGGTGTTGCCGGCGATGTTCCCCGAGGTGCCGCCCGACACGAGGTCGACGATCGGTCCGCCCAGGAGGCCACCACCGATCAGACCCACGGTCGTACCGGTCGTCGATCCGGCGGTCGGCGTTCCGGTGGTTCCCGTCGTCGTGCCGGTGGTCGTGCCGGTGGTGGTGCCGGTGGTCGTGCCACCGGTGGCGCACCCGCCGAGGAAGATTCTGTTGGTGTCGAGCGTCACGGCACCGTTACGGGCCAACGCTCGACCTTCGATGTTCGTCCCCGTGGTAACGCTGATCGAGGTCAGAGCCATGATGGTGCCCACGAAGGTGGAGGTGGTGCCTAGGGTGGCCGAACTCCCGATCTGCCAGTACACGTTGCACGCCGAAGCACCGTTTGTGAGGAGCACCCGGCTATTGGAGGCAGTCGTCAGGGCTTCTGGGATCTGGAACACCCAGACGGCGTTGGGGTTTCCCCCCGCGTCCAGGATCAGGTCGCCGGTGAGTCCGACACCACTGGTAGCCGTGTGAACGCCCGGAAGCAGCGTCTGGCCGGCGCCGATTCCCGCCGCGAGCGCGAAGTCCGTGGCCTGGCCGGCAGCGTTGTTGTAGGCCTGGACCAGGTCGGACTTGGCCTGAAGCGCTACAGCGTCCGCAGCGTGCACGGCGCCGAGCACCAAGCCGGGGGGGAACCCGGAGATGGCAGGGTTCGGGTGCGTCCCGAGGTCGTGACTGATCACGGAGGGGCCGGTGTTCGTGACTCCCTGACCTGCCAGGACGGAGTAGCTGGCGGTGGTGCCCAGCGGTACGGGTGTCGCGATGGCCATTGCCTGCGTCGGCAATCCGGCGACCATGACAGCGGCAACCGTGACGGCGACGGCCGAGGACAGCCAGCCGGACAGAGTGCGGCGCCGAGCCGCCTGGATTTTCAGCTTCATCAAGAGGCCATTTCCTGTGGGGGGCCGTGGCGTACCGGGCCCTGCCGTTCGCCCGGGAAGCCCTGGTGTGTCGCTGCGGCATATTACGCAGGAAATTTCGCGCACCAGCAATGAGCAAGGTGCGGAGGGGGATTAATATAAACGCATTCCACGGCTGAAATCGCGCTGAAAATAATCAGACTCACATTGTCGATCATCCGATATTGCCCCCGAATGGGCAGAGCTCGGTTAACTCGCAAGGGGCAGCGCCGCACACCTGCCCAAATAGATCCAACCGCCGAACACGGAGATGTACCGCCGGTCAGGTGATCTCGCGAACCCGCAGGGGCGGGCGTGGCGGCCGGTTCGTCCCCACTTCTCAGTCCACCCGTGGACACGCAGTAGCGTCCCGTCGGCCCGCAGCCGTGGCTGTCGTGGGTGCGGGATCAGTCAGCGGCGCGGGCCGCCTGCTCGCGGAGATCTTGGGCCTCCGGGACTCCGCTGTATCGGCGCAGGCGTACGCGCATGTCCTGGAGGGCGGCCTGGATCTCCACGGAGCGGATGCCGTCGGCGCAGTCCAGGAAGTCGCACCAGGTGGCCATGGCACCGTCCACGTCGCCTTGGCGCAGGCGTACGCCGCCCAGGTCGGCCAGGACGATGGCTCGGGTGCGGCGGCGGTCGAGACCATGGATGTCGAGGGCGAGGTGGAAGTGTTCCTCGGCGGCGTCGAGGTCGCCGCGACGGGAGAGGCACTCCGACGACGAACGCCGGCGGGAGGTCGCCGGAGGCATCGACGCCCGGGTGCGCGCTGCCCGGGACAAGGGGTCGGTGAAAAGGGGGGCGGATGCGTGGGAGTGGAACTCGGGAAGCAGCTCTTCCTCCCTGATCACCCCGGTGAGGACGCGATGGGGCAGATCGGTGCGACCGCACATGCCTTGGCCTACATCGTCACCGCGAACCGGTCCTTCACCGATGTCTACCAGTGGGGCCGCCGTACGCGGCCCCTGAACCTGGCGGCCGAGATCCAGCACCGGCTCCTTCCCACCACACTGGCATGTGAGGCGGCCCAGTTCACGGTCGCCGGAGCGCTGGAACCGGCGACGCACGTCGGCGGTGACACCTTCGACTACGTCGTCGACCGCGACACCATGCAGCTCTCCGTCACCGATGCCATGGGCCACGACGTGGAAGCCGCGCTCCTCGCCACTCTGGCCGTGGGCGCCCTCCGTAGGGCCAGACGTGCCGGCGCCGAGCTCGAAGTACAGGCCTTGGAGGCCAACCGGGCCGTCATCGACCACGGCGGGCGGGGCTTCGTCACCGGGCAGCTGCTGCGCATCAGCCTGCTCGACGGGATGACTCAGTTCGTCAATGCGGGGCATCCCTGGCCGCTGCGCCTGAGACACGGAAGGGTCGAGGAGATCGTTCCCGAAGTGGATCCACCATTCGGGGTCCGTCCCCGTGCCGCCTACCGGGTGCAGCGGCTGGACCTGCAGTCGGGTGACCGGCTGGTGATGCTCACCGACGGCATGCTGGAGCGCCGTGCTGTCGAGGCGGACCTGCCCTCTCTGATCGTGGACACATGCGATCTCCACCCCCGCGAGGCCTCCCGGGCCCTGGTCGCAGCGGTGCTGCACGCTCACGGTGGCCGCCTCCAGGACGACGCCACGGTCATGTGTCTGGACTGGCACGGCACCCATCAGGCCACGCGCAGCGCAGACGCCGGGGCGGACCTCACAGAAGCATCAGCGCCTGAATAGCACTCCGCCCACCACCCGGCTTGCAGCCACGACCCGACGATGACGACCGAAGCGGGGCGGTCGCGCGAACGCCGCCCTGGGGGCGTGCGGCCCGCCGACGCCGGCGGGCACTCTCATCTCAGGCCGAGGACGGCGGCGCGGATGATTCGGCGGCGCGGCGGTATTCGGCGTTGATGCGCTGGGCTTCCTCGAGCTGGTCCTCGAGGATGATGATGCGGCAGGCGGCCTCGATGGGCGTGCCCTGGTCGACGAGTTCCCGCGCGCGGGCGGCGATGCGCAGCTGGTAGCGGGAGTAGCGGCGGTGGCCGCCCTCGGAGCGGAGCGGGGTGATGAGGCGGGCTTCGCCGATGGCGCGGAGGAAGCCCTGGGTGGTGCCGAGCATCTCGGCGGCCCGGCCCATGGTGTAGGCGGGGTAGTCGTCGTCGTCGAGACGGCCGAACGAGTCGTCTGCTGTCATTGAACCTCTCTCATGGAACGCGTGGAGGGGCCCTGGCGCCGTACGGCACCAGGGCCCCGAAGGAACTACTACACCATCTGTCGGCCCTGATACTGCGCCGACCCTGTGTTTCCGCCGACCCGGCCGACACGCTGCCGGGATTGCGGGGATCGCGGTTGCTTGACCGGAGACCACCTCACTATCGATGTCCTGCGGTACCCGGGCTCAGACTTCCGCCCGGGCGATCCTGATGGCGCTCGGCTCCTCCGTTCTTCCCTCGGTTGTCAATTGCCTACTGCTGGTACTGCTCTACTTCGTACTGCTGGTGGCCTGACCCAGCGCCACTCTTCGGCAGCCAGCCCCGTCGCCCATCGTGCGTCTGCTCTGGCTTGGAACCCCACTGCCGAACTTCCCGGTGCGCGCGTCCGCAGCCGACGCCTTCACCGAGGTGCTGCTCACTGTCTTCACTGCTGGGTACTGCACTTACGGGTACTGCCACTGCGTCAACTGCGGTACTTCTGACGGCGGCCCCTGATCACTGCGGGCCACCCGGTCCGGTCGTCAGTCCCGTCGCCGTCCTGCAACATCCCTGGCTTCGGAACTCCACCACCGCACCGTCCTGCGCACTGCAACTGCGGGTACTGCTGCCCGGCAGTTCGTCTCTGCCGGGCCCTGCTGTCTCTCTGGGCTACGAGAGAAACCATAACCACGCCACCGCCCAATGTCTACTCCGGCCGTCATAGATTTCCGCGTGTTCGACGGTGAGGTAATCGACCTCGAACGGCAACGGGACAGGGAGTGAGGCCACACCGGGCACGGGACACCCGCCACGGCTCGGAGCGATGCCGCTAGGGCTCCGCGCGTGATGAGCCGGAGAGCACGAGGAAACCGGTCGGTGACGTCGTGGCCGGCCGCCCGGGATGGAGCCGCGGGCGGCCAGGCTGGTGTGGGCGGGCTTCGCGGGGCAGGCTGGAAGTGCACCGGATCGGGTGCACCGCCGTGCGAAGGGACGCCGGGGATGATCCAGAGCGCGGATGTCCGTGAGTGGCGGACCCACGACGTCGTCGACGCCGGCGGCCATAAGATCGGCACGCTGGAGGCCATCTACGTGGACACCAGCACCGACGAGCCGGCCATGGCCACCGTCCAGGTAGGGCTGCCCACCCGCCGCCACCTGGTCTTTGTCCCGCTGAACGGCGCGATCGTCGGGCCGGGCTACATCAAGGTCGACTACGACCGGTCACTGGTGAAAAAGTGCCCGGCGATCGGGACGGACGATGTCCTGCCCGTCGAGGACGAGGCCGCGGTGTTCGCGCACTACGGCCTGCCCTACCAGCCGGGCGCGAACGGTGAGCGGCAGCTCGCCCGCCGCTGACCGGCCTATCGAGGAGGTGCCTTACGGCATGGTGCTCTTCCTGATCCTCGTCATCGTGGCGATCGTGCTGGGCATCATCGGCGCCGTCGCCGAAGGGCTGTTCTACCTGCTGATCATCGGCATCGTGGTGTTCGTCGCCGCCCTGGTGTACCTGGTCGTGCACATCCGACGCTCCGGCCGGCATCACCGCACACTGCGCTGAGAGCCGGCAGCGCGACCGCCCGAGCAGGCGGGACGGCCGGTGAATAGAATCCGCTTTCATGTCGAAGCCTGACGAGCTGCTCGTTGACGTCGCCACCCTGGTGGAGTCCGGGCGGAGCAATCAGATGTCCCTGACCGTGGTCACCGGTGGCGCTGTCATCACCGGTCGGCTGGCTCCCGAAGCCGTGTGGAGGCAGCGGGTGTCGGAGGTCCTGACGGACTCGGCCCGCCTGGGCGAGTTCGCCGCCGTCTTCACCGCCACGACACCCCGGGAGGGGCCGCCCACCCATCTGCACTTCCATGTGGCCCGCATCCTGCAGGGCACGGTGGGGATCCCGGAGACGGGCGGGATGTACCGCGTCTCGATCGCGGACGTCAGCGCCTGGAGCATGGGCGACTTCAGCTACTCCGACCACTGACCCGGCGTCGCGTAGTAAACCCCTGGGTACGCGGGAAGGCCCGACCAGCGTGCTTGCCGGTCGGGCCCTCTTCGCTGTTCGGGTGTCGGCTTGCGCCGGTCCTGTCCGTCAGACGGTCACCGGGATGCCGAGCATCGCGGAAGCCTGCTGGAGCGGGCTGAGGACACGCGTGGGCACGGCGGCCCGGGGGAGGCCGCGGCAGGTGAACCCGAGCTGGGTCATGGCCCGGAGGACTTCACCGGCGCTGAAGTCACGCCGGTCCTGGCGGGTGATGACCTGACCGACCTGCTTGACGGGGTAGGTGCGGCGCCCGATGGTCACGGACTCGCCGACGACCTGCTCGGGCTTGACGCCCTTCATCGACTCCAGGACACCGCTCTTGGTCAGGTCGAACGGGAAACGGGCGATGACACAGCGCATGTTGCCTCACAGGAAGAAGAAAGGGGGACGGTCGTTCCGCGCTGAGGCGGTTCAGCGGGCAAGGGCGAGGACGCCCAGAGCGCTGCCCTGCTCGTCGACGACTGGCAGGGCATCGAGCCTGCGGTAGCGCATCGCGTGCTCGGCTTCGGCCATCGTGGTCAAGGGCGAGGTGACCGGCCCGCGGTCTCCCAGAAGGTCGCGGAGACGGACCTGGTCCGTGTACGCCGCGCTGTCGCGGAGCGTGGCGAGCCTGGCCTGGGTGACCAGCCCGGTGCACAGGCCGTCCTCGTCGCAGACGAGCTGAGCTTCCCCCGAGATGCGGGGATGGGTGACAGAGGGTCAGATGGGTCTCATGAGAGGAGCCCAGACGATGCCTGCGCCGAGGAAGTATCCCAAGACCACGGAGTTATGGCTTGTCGGCCGCTGTCAACAGGGGCGAGGTATTTGGGAGAAGTGCCGGTCAGGGCAACGGGACTCCTGGTAGAGCGAGGAAGCCGACCAAGGTCTTCCCGCCTGAAGGAGCCCCGTTGCCCGTTCAGTGTTCCACCGTCACGCTCACGTCGTCCATCACCGTCGCCGACGGGGTCTTCGCTCCGGGGCATCTGGGCGAGCTGACCCGGCACCTGCCCTTTGAACTGGTCGATGACGTGCTGGAACGTACTGGCGGAACCCAGCGGAGGCTGAGGCTGCTGCCGTCGAGGGTGGGTGTCTACTTCGTGCTGGCACTGGTTCTCTTCCCGCAGCTGGGCTACATGCGGGTGTGGGACAAACTCACCTGCGGCCTGCGCGGGCTCCTTCCACCGCGTCCGTCGGAGAAGGCGCTGCGAGAGGTGCGCCGGCGGCTGGGCGCCGCGCCGCTGCGGCTGCTCTTCGAGACACTGGCCGGTCCCGTGGCACAGCCGATCACACCAGGGGTGCGATACAGGTGCTGGCGCACAGTCGCCTTCGACGGCTGCAGCTCCACCAAGGCCCCTGACCGGCCGCGAGTCTGCGCCTGGCTGGGCAAACACAAGCATCGTTACGGCACGGACGGATATCCGATGCTGAAGATCATGGTGCTGTGCGAGACCGGAACCCGGGCCCTGCTCGGTGCGGTCTTCGGACCGACGCCCGAGAAGGAGACCGGCTACGCCGAGCAGCTGCTACCACTGCTGGACAACAGGATGCTGCTGCTCAACGACCGGGGCTTCGACTCCGACGACTTCCTCGCGAAGGCCGCGGCCACCGGCGCCCAGCTGCTGGTACGCCTCAAGGGAACCCGGACACCCGCACGCTGGGCACTACTGCCGGACGGGTCATTCCTGACCAGGATCAACGGGACCCGGCTGAGGATCATCGATGCGCACATCGCGGTGACGACCGCCAAAGGGCTGAGGCTGGAAGGCCACTACCGACTGGCCACCACGCTGACCGATCACCGTCGCTACCCCGCCGCAGAGCTGGTGGAGCTCTACCACGAGCGATGGGAGATCGAGTCCGCGTTCTACTCGCTTCGGCACACCCTGCAGCACGGCCTGGTGCTGCGATCCCAGGACGCGACCGGGATCCAACAAGAACTCTGGGCTCACCTGACCGTCTACCAGGCACTGCGCCGCGCGATGGCCGAGGCCGTCGAGACCCTCCCCGGCACCGACCCGGACCGCGCCTCCTTCACCGTCGCCCTGGAGACCGCAAAAGACCAGCTCATCGCCGCAGCCGACGTACTGCCCGACACCGGACCGGGACGAATCACACCGGCCCTGCTGCACGATCTGCTCCCACCCCGCCGGGCCCGCGTCAACCCACGCCGCGTCAAATGCCCGATCTCCCGCTACGCCGCCCCGCCCCACCAGGCACAAGTCCTGGGCGCATCCAGGATCACCAGCATCAGTGTCACCGTGAACCCCTCCGCTGGCCCAGGCCCCGACGGACGCCGCGACCGCACACTGCAACTCCTGCGAACCGATCCCCACCGCACCTGGCGCGCATGTGAAATCGCCCGCGGTATCGGACTGGAGGATCCCCAAGGACTACGCGCAGAACTGGGACGCTGGGTCCGCGAAGGAATCCTCCGCCGCACCGGCCGGGGCCTCTACACCCTCGACCCCGAGTGGACCACCCCAACCTCCACAAGCCCCTGTCCCCGCCCCTGTTGACAGCGCCGGACAAGCCATAACTCCGTGGTCTTGGAAGTATCCGCTGGAGTTGCGTGAGCGTGCGGTACGGATGTACCGGACCGCCGAGCCGAAGCCCGTGATCCGCCGCATGGCCGAGGAACTCGGCGTGCACCACGAGGCTCTGCGCAACTGGATCCGGCAGGCAGAGGCCGACGCCGGCGAACGCGACGACGTGCTCACCACTGGCGAGCGGGAGGAGCTTGCCGCCCTGCGGAAGGAGAATGCACAGCTCAAGCGTGCGAATGAGGTCCTGCGGACGGCCTCGGCTTTTTTCGCGGCCCAGCTCGACCCGACCCGGCCCAGGTGACGGCGCTCGTTGACGAGCACCCGTATCTGGGGGTCGAGCCCGTACTCCGGGAACTGAACATCCCCTCCTCCACCTACTACCGGTGGCGCCAGGCCGAGACCGAACCGTGCGAACGGCGCCGCCGGGATGCCGAGCTGACCAGCAGGATCCGGCAGGTCCACGAGGAGTCCGGCGGGATCTACGGCTCACCCCGCGTGCACGCCGTCCTCAAGCGTGAGGGCGTCCACGTCGGCAGGAAGCGCGTCGAGCGGCTCATGCGCCAGGCCGGCCTGGCCGGGATCAGTCCCCGCCGGGGCAAGGGTTTCACTCGCCGTGACCCGGACGCCGATCTGGCCCCTGACCTGGTGCAACGCGACTTCACCGCGGCCGGGCCGAACCGGCTGTGGGTTACCGACCTGACCATGATCCCCACCGGGGAGGGGCCGTTGTGGCTGTCCGCGATCCGCGACGCGTTCTCCCGCCGGGTGGTGGCCTGGGAGACCTCCGCCCGCGCCGACGCCGATCTGGTCCTGACCTCGCTGGAATACGCCCTGGCCAGCCGCGAGGTCGCCCCCGGAGAGCTTATTCACCACGCCGACCACGGCTGTCAATACACGTCCGTGAAGCTCACAACACGCCTGGTCAGGGCCGGGATCCAGGCTTCCATGGGCTCGGTCGGCGACTCGTACGACAACGCCCTCGCGGAGAACCTGTGGATGGTCATCAAGACCGAGTGCATCCGCGGCCGCGTCTTCGCCACCAGGGCCGAGGCGAACCTCGCGCTCTTCGAGTACATCGACGGCTTCTACAACCCCCGCCGCATCCAGAAACGGCTCGGCTACCTCAGCCCCATCGAGTACGAGGAGAAGCACTACGCCAACCAGGCAGCGACCGAACAAGTGAACCTGAAACCACGTCAACCCACCCTGACCAGCTAGTCAGCCCCTCCCGCAGTGCGGGGGAACCTCAAGCAGATGACCCGCGCGGGCACTGGCCATGACAGCCAGGGCCACCTCGACCGTCATGTCGTCACAGACCTGTGGACCGGCCGCCTCCATCGCGTCCTCCACCGTCCGGTGCACAGGGTTGGCGTTCGCCGAGCGGGGCTGCATCTGGACCAGCGTCACAACGTGCCTCCTGCAGAGATGGGTCAGTTTCCTGATCACGTGGTTCTCAGGCCGCCGCATCGAAGGCGGACTGCCGCACGCTCACACGTCGGACCGTCGAAGCGGGCCGTCGCCTGCCGCGGGAGGCCGTGCTGCGCTTGGCGCGTTCGACGACAGGTGCGGTGATGACGACGGGGATGCCGGAGGGGGCCTGGGCGCCGGTGATCCGGCTCAGCGCCTCCTCGCCCGAACGGACCTGGGTGGTCTGCGGGACGATGCCGGCGGCCGCCATCAGACGGGTCATCTCGCGGCGCTGGTTGGGGGTGACCAGGGTGACGACGCTGCCGGACTCGCCGCGCGGGCGGTACGGCCGCCGCGGTGCAGGTAGTCCTTGGGGTCGGTGGGCGGGTCCACATTCACGACGAGGTCGAGGTTGTCGACGTGGATCCCGCGCGCCGCGACGTTGGTCGCCACCAGCACCGTCACGTGCCCGGTCTTGAACTGGGCCAGGGTCCGGGTGCGCTGCGGCTGCGACTTCCCGCCGTGCAGCGCCGCGGCCCGGACACCACTGTTCAGCAGGTCCTGGGTCAGCCGGTCGACGGCGTGCTTGGTGTCGAGGAACATCATCACCCGGCCCTCGCGCGCCGCGATCTCCGTCGTGGTGCGGTGCTTGTCGGCGCCGTGGACGTGCAGCACGTGGTGCTCCATCGTGGTCACCGCACCGGCCGAGGGATCCACCGAGTGCACGACCGGGTCGGTCAGGTAGCGACGGACCAGCAGGTCGACGTTGCGGTCCAGGGTGGCGGAGAAGAGCATCCGCTGCCCCTCGGGACGCACCTGGTCCAGGAGAGCGGTGACCTGCGGCATGAAGCCCATGTCGGCCATCTGGTCGGCTTCGTCCAGGACGGTGATCGCGACCTGGTTCAGCCGGCAGTCGCCGCGGTCGATGAGGTCCTTCAACCGGCCGGGCGTGGCTACGACGACCTCCGTGCCTCCGCGCAGCGCTCCGGCCTGCCTGCCGATCGACATGCCGCCGACGACGGTGGTCAGGCGCAGCTTCACGGCGCGGGCGTACGGCGTGAGGGCGTCGGTCACCTGCTGGGCCAGCTCGCGGGTGGGGACGAGGACCAGGGCGAGCGGCTGGCGGGGCTCGGCGCGCTGTCCGGCGGTGCGGGCCAGCAGCGCGAGGCCGAAGGCGAGGGTCTTGCCGGAGCCGGTGCGTCCGCGGCCGAGCACGTCACGGCCCGCAAGGGTGTTGGGCAGGGTGGCGCCCTGGATCGGGAAGGGCACGGTCACGCCCTGCGCGGCGAGGGCGGCCAACAGCTCGGCCGGCATGGCCAGGTCGGCGAAGGCCTCGACGGCGGGCAGCGCGGGAGTGATGGTCTTCGGCAGGGCGAACTCGCCCTGTACCGCGGCGGGTCGGCGGCCGTAGCCGCCCGAGCGGCTCGGACCTCCGGAACGGCTCGGGGTCGACGGTCCGAACCGCGTGCCCCGCTCCGAATCGGCGGCAGCGCCGAAAGCGGGGCCGCCGGTGCGGCTGCGGGTGCGGGAGGAACGGTCATTCGTACGAGTGCGGTTCATTCAGAACCTTCCTTGATGCGGCACGTATCAAGGAATTCCCGCAGCGGAAACGAAGCGCAGGGAATCACAAGAACGGGCCGAATGAAATGCGAAAGCGGCTCTGGGCTACAGAGATTCTGTACGGTCGCAGGCGCTGAGATGGGGTGGCGTCATGTGGACGCGAAATCCAGAAAAATCGAGTGGGGTGGAAGCCCCGAGGAGGCTGTCACCCTGAGTGTTTCGTCCCGCAGGTGACACCACTGCGGGAAATGTGTGCAGCTGGGGCCCGCACCCCGAGGGATGCGGGCCCCAGCTACGAAATGCGCGTCAGCGTCAGGCGGGAACGATGTTCTCGGCCGTCGGGCCCTTCTGGCCCTGCGCGATGTCGAAGGTGACCTTCTGGCCTTCCAGCAGCTCGCGGAAGCCCTGGGCTGCGATGTTCGAGAAGTGGGCGAAGACGTCGTCGCCGCCACCGTCCTGCTCGATGAAGCCGAAGCCCTTTGCCGCGTTGAACCACTTCACGGTGCCGGATGCCATGTCATATCTCCTTTGGGGCTGTACACCAGCGTCCGCACTGTACGGACACCGTGTCGCCGCGATGATGCCCCGCCGGAAAATGACCGGAAATATGAAGCGCTCGAATGTGGCGAAAGCCGACTGGGGCGCTTGAAGTTTTTGGGTACCAAAACTGCAACCGAGATCGACAGTAGCACGCCGCAGCTGTTTGTGTGCGTGAAATATCTCCATCGTGTGCGGCGCGGAAAAACTCTCCCTGCGGGGTCCATTAAACTCTCTGACCGCGGGGACAGATATTGATTCCCCCCGAGTGCAGTGTTTCGGGAGCAAGGGTGTCCGCCAGTTGCGACGTGCAGTCCATCGGGACGTGAGCCGGCGGGGTGGGTCCGCGGCGCCCTCCCGAAGGGATCCGCAGCTCGCAGGTGCTCCATGGCGGTCTCGGGGGTGCCCGCGGCAAGGCGGCCGCGGCCCCGCATTCGCTACACGTCTGTTCCGCAGCGCCTGACCGTCACTGCGGTCGTTCGCGGAGCCGCTCTCGCAGGTGGAGGAGAACCTCGGTGTCGGCGACGTTGACCAAGGCTGCCAAAAGGATCCGGATGCGAACATCATCGCCATCGTGCACAGCCCGCACGATGGCCTCGACGGTGGCGGCCGCCTCAGCGGGAAGGAATGGTGGGCCGGCCGTGGCCCACACGTGAACGGCAGGATCATCCGTGCCCGGCCGCTCTGCCGGAGCGTCCTGCTCGGGGTCACTGCCTTCATCCACCGGCACCCGCGGGAACCTCCTGACGAAATGGTCAGCTGAACGGTGATCCCCGTGGCCATCTCACTGGCACGGCCGGACCATGAGCCGCCCCCCGAGTCCCGGTGTGCAGCTTTCTCCGAGACTGTCCCGCTGCGAGGCGTGGCACTCTCGTCACGAGCACCATTGGCGGGGAAGGTGGCGCAGGTGATGGCTGAGTTGAAGTTCGAAACCGTCGGGTGCCCGCACTGTTCGGCCTGCCCGGCCACTGGGCAGGCCCGTACCATCGCCGCCGACCGGCGCCGGGTGACGGTGACGTGGCATCTCCCTTCCTGCCCGCACTACGCCGCCGATCGCGTGTTGGCCGGGAAAGAGGACTAGGGCCTGTTCTGAGTTGAGATCACGGGATCGGTCATTCTCGCTTCAGGAGGGTGCTGGCCGGGGTAGACCGGTCGCATGACTCGTGATGATCTGACCGATGCCGAGTGGGAGTTGATCGAGCCGCACCTGCCGCTGGGGGCGTTCGGACCGATCCCTGACCTGCGCCGCTACTTCAGCGCGGTGATGTGGAGGTTCCGGACCGGCAGTCCCTGGCGGGATGTGCCGGAGAGCTACGGCTCCTGGTCGACGATCTACGACCGGTTCCGGATGTGGGCGCGTGACGAGGTCTTCCAGACCCTCATGGACGCGATGATCGCCGAGGCGGAGGCTCGCGACGATGTCGATCTCAGCCTGGTGAGCGTGGACTCGACCGTTGCTCGGGCGCATCACCACGCGGCGGGCATGGCGGTCGCCCCGGAGCTCCTTGAGGATCTGGAGAAGGCCGTGGCGGAGGAAAAGGGGCTGCAACAAAGGGACAAAACGACCCCGTAGGCGAGGGATCCGCGGACAGGGAGGACCCCGAGCGGGAACAGCGCCGAGCCGTGCGCCGGCGCCGCAGGGCCCGACTGCGGGCCGCCGAACTGGGCCGCTCCCGGGGCGGGCTCACCAGCAAGATCCACCTTGCCGTCGAGCGGCGCTGCCGCCCGCTGTCCATCATCCTTACCCCCGGGCAGGCCGCGGACAGCCCGCACTTCATCCCTGTCCTCAAGAAGATCAAGGTGCGCGGCCGGATCGGCCGCCCCAGGACCCGGCCGGACGCAGTGGCCGGCGACA
The DNA here is from genome assembly GCF_035989305.1 of Streptomyces sp. NBC_01233. NCBI lineage: Bacteria > Bacillati > Actinomycetota > Actinomycetes > Kitasatosporales > Streptomycetaceae > Streptomyces > Streptomyces sp. NBC_01233. Next base: position 4,849,091 of record NZ_CP108514.1, read on the forward strand.
AGGCGTACTCCTCCCGAGCCAACCGCGCCCACCTGCGCAGACGCAACATCAAGGCGGTGATCCCGGAAAAGGCCGACCAGGCTGCCAATCGCAAGAAGAAGGGACGCTCCGGCGGCCGCCCGGTCAGCCACGACGGCACGCTCTACAAAGATCGCAACACCGTCGAGCGCGCCATCAACAAGTTCAAGGAATGGCGGGGGCTGGCCACCCGCTACGACAAGACACCTGAGAGCTATGCCGCCGGGCTCCACCTGCGCGGATCCATCCTCTGGTTACGCAGCCTGCCAGCCCTCCCGTGATCTCAACTCAGAACAGGCCCTAGGTAGTCCCGCCAGTTGGGGCACGCGGAGGGCACGGGAGTGTCTAACAGGTCTAGAAATGACGAAGGCCAAGGTCTGTGACCTGGGCCTTCGTTCAAGAGCGGATGACGGGAACCGAACCCGCGCTATAAGCTTGGGAATCTCCCGGTACTTGGTCCCGTGTATAGCCTCTGACCTGCGGGAACGCGCGCCGATCGCCCCGTCCTGACTGCTTCGGTGAACCCCTTGGTGACCGCTGTTTACCGCCTCTACCGGCACGTTGTGGCACGGCCTTCCGCAGGGCTGACGTCGTGCACTCGGGCCGTCCTGGTGACCGCGGTATTGGCGGGCTGCTGCCCAGCGGCCCTTGTCCATCGGCGCCGGCGGTACCCGTTCCTGTCGCGATCGCTCTTCCGAGTGGCGCCATAGCGTCAAACGCCGACGACGGTTTATGCTCGGGCTGTGCGAGCTGCGAGCGACCCCCTGACCGACGACGAGAAGGCCGACCTGGACGATGCCCTCAAGGCCGTCCGCCGGGCCGAGCAGGCCCTTGCGCGGGCGCAGGCGCACCTCAATCGCACGGTGGGCCGGATCGGCTCCGCCGGCCGCTACGGGCAGAAAGCTGCGGCAGGCCGCCGCGTCGGCTGGTCCCGCCAGCACGTCACCACCCTTGCCAACGCCTACCGTGCGGGCGAACTTGACCAGGAGGAGAGGACCGAAGCCGCATGAGCACCGCGCCCCAGCCGTCCGCCATCCCGCAGCCGCCCGCCCAGCCCGAGGCGATCCGCGCCGCCCTCGCCCAGGTTGCCCCGCAGCTGCTCGCCGACTTCGACCGCGACCGCGCGGCCAGCACCGCCCGCGCGCGTGCCGACGTTTCCGCCATTCCCCTCCGCACCTTCACGGAGGCATGGGCCGTCGAGGTGGCCATTGCCCGACACCCGGAGACCGCCGCCCGGCTCCGCGCGCTTGAGGCCCGCGCCGGAGAGGTCACCGACCTTGGCGAGGCTCGGGACATCGCCGCCGAGATCAGCCGCATCCGCAACTCCGCCGCCGCCGAGGCCGGCCTCCGTACCGCCGGCGAGGCCGCCCGGTGACCGATGACCGTTGGGTGTGGGAGTACGCCTTCCACGCCGAGGACGAGGCGGGCTACCCGAAAATTGTGCGCGACGAAGTGAAGGCTGTCGCCGACCAGATCATCGAACTGGCCAACCTTGGCATCGACCCGTCCGAACTCGGCGACCCCACCCCCGGTACGGCTCGCCGTCACATGCTCTCCTCCGGCGGGTGGTTCGAGACCCAGGCGCTCCCGCGGATGAGGCCGCGCCTCCTGGCCGTGGTCCTGGTCGTACCGCCGCCGCACCTGCTCTGACGCGAGAAGGGGCGGGTGGTACGGAGATGGTGCGCAAGTGGTGCGGGACTCTTGAATAGGTCTGGACAACACACAAGGCCCAGGTCGCTGACCTGGGCCGTCGTTCAAGAGCGGATGACGGGAATCGAACCCGCGCCATAAGCTTGGGAATCACTCGGCACTTGCGGGTCAGTATGGCTGCTGACCTGCGGAAATAGCTGCGAAGGCTCGCTCGCGTTGTCGCGTCGGATCCCGTGCTGACCGCTGTCTACCGCCTGTACTGGCGCGTTGTGGCACGGCCGCCGACTCGACACGGCTCCTGTCTGGCGCGAGAGGACCCTTGGCGCGCGTCGAATTCGGTACCCGGTGTTTCTGCGTGACCTGGCACGCCTCTGGCGCGACCACTTCGTCCCGAATGCGAGATGCACCGAACCTGGAGCCCTGGGCTTCACGCCCCGTCGGCTGTCCTGATCGCCGGACGAGGTCATTTGCCGCCAACGGATCTTGCCCGTCACCGCGCCGATTCGTAGCCCGCGCGCCGCCGGTTCCGACGACCCGGGAACACGCCGGGCATCATGCGATCACACACTGTTCATGACTCTTAACATTCAGTGACGAACGACCGGTGCCCTCGGGCTGTGGAAAGCGGGAGAAATGATTGCGCGAAGAGACCTGCTCGTAGCCGGGGCCGCTGGTGGGGCAGCCCTGGTCCTTCCGGCACCCAATGGGGCGATGGCACTCCCGAACGGGACCGCAGTGGCCCCGGGGGCCGGGTCTGCCCGCACATTCCCAGTCCCCACCCTGGACCCAACGACCATTCCGAAATACGTCACCAATCTGGTGATCCCGCCGGTGATGCCGAAGGCTCGCCACCCGCAGCGGCACGGCATCGACACGTACGTCATCGGCGTCCGGCAGTTCAGCCAGCAGGTATTGCCTCCTACTCTGCCGTCCACCACCGTGTGGGGATACGGCTCGCTCGGGGACAAAACCACGTTCAACTACCCCTCGTTCACCATCGAGGCCAAGGTCGACCGGCCTGTCCGGGTCACCTGGGTGAACGATCTCGTCGACAGCCAAGGCCGTTTCCTCCCGCACTTGCTGGCGGTCGATCCCACCCTGCACTGGGCGAATCCGCCGGGTGGCAAGACCGGGCGCGATTCCCGGCCGACGTTCACGTCGACGCCCGGTCCGTATACCGGACCCGTGCCGATCGTCACTCACCTGCACGGTGGGCATTCCACCGAGGAGAGCGACGGCTACACCGAGGCGTGGTACTTGCCGCGCGCGAACAACATTCCCGCTGGATTCGCCACCGTGGGCTCGTTCTACGACGAGTTCCGGGAGAAGTTCGCCGAAGCGTACGACCTGAAGTGGGAGCCGGGTACCGCGACCTTCCAGTACGCCAACGACCAGCGGGCGTCGGCCCTCTGGTTCCACGACCACACCCTGGGGATGACCCGGCTCAACGTCTACGCCGGACCCGCCGGGTTCTACCTGCTGCGCGGCGGCGAGTGCGACCTGCCCGAGGGGGTTCTGCCCGGACCGGCGCCCGCTTTCGGTGATGCGCCGGGCACCCGGTACCACGAGATCCCCCTGGCCATCCAGGACCGGTCGTTCAACTCGGACGGCTCGCTGTTCTACCCCACGAGCCGGGAATTCTTCGACGGGTTCGCGGGCCCGTACGTTCCCACCACCGATGTACCTCCCATCTGGAACCCCGAATTCTTCGCCAACACGATGGTGGTCAACGGCCGGACATGGCCGAAGTTCGAGGTCGAACCGCGCCGCTACCGGCTGCGCTTCCTCAACGGATGCAATGCCCGGTTCCTGATCCTGAAGATCGCGGACAGTCCGACCGTCCGGCCGGCCCGGTCGGCCGTACCGTTCTGGCAGATCGGCAACGAAGGCGGATTCCTGCCCGAACCGGTTCAGCTGGAACGGCTGCTGTTGGCCAACGCGGAGCGGGCCGACGTGATCGTCGACTTCACCGGGATCGCTGAAGGTACCGAGCTGTACCTCATCAACGAGGGCGCGGACGAACCCTTCGGCCGGGGCGAACCGGGCGTGGACTTCCCTGTGGCGGATCCGGCCACCACCGGGCAGGTGATGAAATTCGTGGTCGGCCCGCTGGTGGGCGAAGACGCGAGCGTCCTGCCGGATCGGCTCCGGCTGCCCAGGATCAGGCCGCTCGGCTCGGCGAGCGTCACCCGACGGCTCTCCCTCAACGAGGTGAACTCCAGCGATCCCCTGGTTCCGCCGGACACGCCGGTCCAGGCCATGCTCGGGACGGTCGACTCCGCCGGGAATCCGGTGTTGCTCGGCTGGGCCGACCCGGTCACGGAGAACCCGAGGCTGAACGCGACCGAAACATGGGAGCTGCACAACTTCACTGTGGACGCCCACCCGATCCACATCCACGAGGTGGCGTTCGAGGTGGTTGACCGGCAACCGTTCAACGGGTCACCCGTTCCGCCGGAGAGCTGGGAGCGTGGCTTCAAGGACACCGTGATCGCCTACCCGGGAGAAATCACCCGGGTGAAGGCCCGGTTCGACCACCCTGGTCGCTTCGTCTGGCACTGCCACATCGTCGAGCACGAGGACAACGAGATGATGCGGCCCTACCAAATCGGAGGCATGCGCAAGAAGGACCACTGACAGGTCAGCACCCGAGGTGTCTTCGGCGGCCCGCGACGGCCAAGGCGAGCATGGAGTGCGTGGGCCTCGTCGTGGGTGCCCGCGTCAACGGTCGGATGGCCTGCTCTTCGTGGGTTCTGCGACCTTCGTCACACCGGGCACACCCTCTCCACCAGGTCCGGGGCGACGGTGAAGGACACGATGGTGCGGGCCGGCCGGTCCTCCGAGAAGGCCGCGTTGATCTACCAACACTCTGATCACGAGCGGCAGAAGGAGGTGGCGGCCGGCCTTGACGGGATGGTGCAAGCGGCTCGCCAGAAGGCCGCCGAGCGGGCCTGACGGGGAGGATGTGGTGCGCAAGTGGTGCGCGCCTACCAGTCAGGGCTGGACAACGACGAAGGCCCAGGTCGCTGACCTGGGCCTTCTTGTCAGAGCGGATGACGGGAATCGAACCCGCGCTAGAGTGCCGGTGCCACGCTGGGTGCCGCGGGCCAGCTGCTGTTCGGCCCGCGCGGCCCCGAGAGCCGGATCGAGGACCTGCCCGCCGATTACCGGACGATCATGGAGATCGTCGCGGGCGGCGACGGCCCGCTGCAGGCCAAGGATGTGGCCCGCGCGCTGGGGCTGGATCCGGTGCCGACGAAGGTGGAGCCGGTGCGCGGCAAGCTGCGCAAGCTGGCCGAGCGCGGCTGGATCACCCGAACCCCCGCCGGACGCTACCTGCCCCGGTAGCCCGCGACCGGCCCTGCGCAACGGCCGGTCCGGGCCGTAACGCGCCTGCCTCCGGCGGGGGTTGGGAGGTGTGTGAAGACCAAGTCCAGCCCCGCCGGGGGCGACATCAGCCTTGTCTACTCCGTCCGCCTACCGCTGTCCACTGCCACCGTCAACCATGTGGCCTCTTTGATCCGCACCCACCGCGAGAACATCCGCTCGCGGTGGCGCACGCTGAACGACGGGCGGATCGCCGTGATCGTGCTCGCCCACCTGCGCAACGACGAGCGGCTGGCCGACCTGGCCGACGGCGCCTCGGTGTCGGCCTCCACGGTGCGGCGCTGGGTGCTGGAGGTGATCGGCCTCCTGGCCGCCCGCTCCCCGCGTCTGGACCGCGCGCTGGCCAAGGTGGCCAAGGACAGCGGGTGCGTGGTGCTGCTGGACGGCACGCTGATCCGTACCCGGCGACGGACCGGTCAGGCGAACCGGAAGAACTACTCGGGCAAGCACAAGGCGCACGGCCTGCTCTTCCTCGCCCTGACCGATGCGAAGGGGCGGCTGCTGTGGATCTCCTCAGCCCGTCGCGGCGCCTGCAGCGAGATCACGGCCGCCCGCTACGAAAAGCTGTGCGCGCGGCTGCGCGAGCTGGAGCTGGGAGCGGTCGCCGACCTGGGCTTCGTCGGCCTGGACGACGGCGACGGGGAACGGCCGGCGGTCATCACCGGGTTCAAGGCGAGCGGCGGCAAGCGCCTCTCCTCGCCGAAGAAGGTCGTGAACCGGCTGATCAGCAGCCTGCGGGCCCCGGTCGAGCACGGCTTCGCGAGCCTGAAGACCTTCCGGATCCTGACCAAGGTGCGCATGCACCCGCGGCATGCGACCGCGCTGGTACGGGCCCTGCTCGTGCTGACCCACCACCAGGTGGCCCGGTGACGGACGATCTCCCCGCCACGATCACCGTTCGAGGCTAGTTCTGCATGATCGCGATCGTGATGCCTGCACCGATCAGACAGGCGACAATCGTGACAACCAGACAGCCTGAGCAGCCGAACCGCTCACGAATCACGGCCGGGCCTAGCAACGCCAGACAGATTGCAGCCAAGCACAGGCCGCCCAAGACGATGAGAATGATGGTGTGCCCCCCGAATGCAGTTTGGATCGATGGTGCCATCACCGACCGCCCCGAACAACCGGTTCGCTCAAGCACCATGTAAGACAAGGATGTTGTGAGGTGACCCCCTGTGCCCACACTCCGGGGGTCACCTCAGTGGCAGTGGACAGCGGTAAGACCAGGATGAGGCAGCATGTGTCGGCGTACGGGCTGTAGTGCAGAGGTGTGTACGGGCTGATGTGCAGAGCTTGATCCTGTGTCAGCTGGCCGCAGTGATGCCGCCTTCGATGGCTGTGAGGCGGTTCTTCAGGCGGTAGCTGGCGCCGTTGATGGCGAGGATCTCGCAGTGGTGGAGTAGGCGGTCGATGATGGCAGTGGCCAGGACGTCGTCGCCGAAGACCTGACCCCACTCACTGAAACTCTTGTTCGAGGTCAGCAGGGTGGAGCCCTTCTCGTAGCGCTTGGAGAGCATCTGGAAGACGAGGTTTGCCTCGTCACGCTCCAGCGGGAGGTAGCCGACCTCGTCCACCACGAGAACGTGAGGCCGCAGGTAGGTGCGGAGTTTGCTGGCCAGGCGGCCGATGGAGTCGGCGGCCTTGAGCTGGCGGACCATGTCGTCGAGGGTGGTGAAGTAGATCGAGTAGCCGGCCCGGCAGGCGGCGACAGCCAGCGCGACGGCGATATGTGTCTTGCCGACCCCGGGCGGGCCCAGCAGCGCGACGTTGGACTTGGCCTCGACGAACGCGAGGGTGGCCAGGTCCTTGACCTTCCTGGGGTCGAGTTCGGGCTGGTAGGAGAAGTCGTACTCCTCAATCGTCTTGTGGTGTGGCAGGCGGGAGACCCGTAGCGCGTGGCGGAAGCGGCGTTCTTCACGGACGGCAAGTTCTTCTTCCAAGACCAGGTCGAGGAAGTCGAGGTAGGCCATCGACGCGGCGTCGGCCCGGCCGACGTGCTCGGCCAGGGCCTCGGTGAGGTGGGGCAGGCCGAGTTTGGTGGCGGTGGTGCGGATCCGGGCGGTGACCAGCTCGCTCAACGCATGTCCTTGGGGTCGATGGGGGCGGGGTTGAACGGGCGGGTGCCGGCGATCTGGTCGTAGAGGGCCAGCGGACGGGTGCCGACGTGGACTTGCGCGGCTCTGGCCCGGGTCAGCAGCGAGATCAGACCGCCCGGTTCCTCGGCGCCGGAGCGGGCCGGCCTGCTCACGGGTGGCGGAAGGTCGGTGGTGGTGGCGCGGGTGTGTCCGTCGGGCAGGGCCTTCCAGTGGGCCTCATCCACGATCCTCGCGCTGCGTCCGACCGCGCGGGAGTGCACGGCCAGCAGCGTGATGCCCTGCGCGTCGGGCACGGTGGAATGCAGGGCCACGGTGCCTGCGGAGGCTCTGACCTCGACGAGCTGGCGGTGGCGGACCTTGGTGGCGGGCACCGAGTAGAGGTTGGCGTCGAAGGCGACCAGGCAGTCCTTGGCCACGTGTCGCAGGTGCCGATCGGCCACGATGTAGGGCTTGGCGGGCAGCGCCCGCAGCGCGGCGTGATCCCGCTTGGCCCGCACGCCGATCACCTCGCCGTGGGTGCGGTGCGTACGCGCCCGGCGCTGGGGCACCCAGGCCATGAACGCCCCGTCCATGTCATCCAGGCTGGAGAAGGACCGCCCCGCGAGCACATGATCGCGGACGATGAGGACCTGGCGCTCGACGCGGCCCTTCCCCGTCGGCCGGTAGGCGGCCAAGACGTCGATGTCGAAGTCGTAGTGCCCGGCGAACGCCACGGCCTCCGGATGCAACGGGACCGCCTCGCCCGGGGCGACGTGACGGCGCACGACAGTCTTGGTCCGGTCGTAGACGATCACCCCGGGCGCCCCGCCGAAGTGCGCGAACGCCCGCCGGTGGCACTCGAAGAACGATGCCAGATTCTGGCTGGTGGTGAAGCAGCAGAACGGATCTCGGGAGTAGGACAAGGTCATGTGGAAGGAGTAGACCTTCGGGATGCCGACATGGGCCAGGATGTTGCCCTCGTCGCCCCAGTCGACCTGGGCCTGGGCGCCGGGCACCACCTCGAAGCGGCGGTGCAACTTCGCCAGCTCGCGCGGGGTATATCCCAACTCCTCGGCGATGCGGGGTCGGGCCTGCTGCACGTACATCTTGACGCGCTGGTAGTGGTGCGGGAAGGCATACTGCTCGACCAGACGCTCATGGATGACCGCGGCCTTCAGCAGCACCTCAGCCCGTAGCCACGCATCAATCACATGCGCCCACGGCTTGATCACCTGGTTGCCGAGATCCGAGCGCGGCGCCGGAGCCGGCGGAACCGGAGGACCGTCGCTCTCCAGATACTTCTTGACCGTACGCCAGTTCAGACCGGTCTCCCGAGCGATCTCCGAGATGCTCGCGCCCGCCTCATGCAGAGCCCGGAAACGCCGCAGCTCCAGCCACCGCCCCGGTTCCAGCAACATCCGACAGGCCCTCCTCGACGCTTCACAAGATCAGCGTCAGGCTCCTCTCATCGAGCCGGGCCCCACCCCGACACGCCGAGTCACCTCTGTAGATCAACCCGTACGCACCTCTGCATCAGAGCCCGTACGCCGACAGCATGCCCACCGCATGGTCTCGAAGTGGTCGGGGGACACCAGGCAGAACGCGCCTGCTGCGGTGACTCCCCTGCACAGTGGGTACTGGCCCACGGTGGTGACTTCCTGGAACAGGGGCGTGCTGTCGGTGAGGGCGAGGGCGCCCAGGGTGCCGAGGGCGAGGAGAGTGCGGGCCAGGCCGTAGCCGGCTCCCCAGGGGAGACTGATGGTGCGCTGCCGCATCAGCAGGTCACCTCCAGGATCATCACGCGCTCCGTGGTGTGCGACGTTGTCACCAGGTCTCGCCATGCGTAGGGGGCGCTCCTGAAGCAGGCCGATGGTCCCGCGCAGCGTTGGACGGGGCGTGTCGTTCGCGAGCCGACGGCTGGCCCCGCCCGCGTTCGTCGGCAGGTGTCGCTGCTGTCCGTGCAGTCGCGCCAGTCGGATTTCTGCGCGGTGGACAGCAGCAGGGCGACCTCCACGCCTTGTCCGCGTGACGCACGGTCAAATGGATAGAAACCTTCCGGTAGCCCCTCGTGTATTTCCGGCCATCCGGGGCGCCGAGTGCTCGAACGGCAAGATTTGAGAAGGCGCCGGGCCAGGTTTGAACGGCGAGGCCGAGGGACACGAAAGTCCGGCTCATGCGCCCGCTTGCTGCTTCGCGGCGAGAGCGTTGAGGAGCGCGGCGCCGCGTTCGGCATCGTCAATGCTCACGGCGAACTCGGGGCCCTTGCGGGGGTGGATGACCAGGCATTCACCGGACCGGAGCATGACGGTGGTTCCCAGCCCGCTGAGCCGGTAGCCCCAGCCGCCCACCTGCGCCGGCCTGCGGTTCTCCACGCGCGCCGAGACGATGTTGCCGGCCGTCCAACGGCGCGCCGGCCAGCCCAGGGGTCCGAAGGAAACCTCCAGCCCGGCCTCCGTCACGCGTGCTTGCACCGAGGCAAAGGCGAACATCCCGAGCGAGGCGAATGCGAACGGAGTGATCAGGGCCCACTCCACGCCGATCAGGCCGCCCGCGGCTGCCACAGTGCCGGCCGCGGCCACCAGGCCCGTGAGCACGCCGATGAGGTGGAGCCAGGGGTTCGACATGCGGGAGAGCCAGACGCGGCGCTCACCCGCAGGGATCTCCATGACGTCACCCTCAGGGAGCCGGATCGGCTCAGTCGGCAGCTCTGCCCGCCGACCGGCCAGCCAGCCGAGCGCGCCCGCCGCCACCGCAACGAGAGCCGTGATCGCCACTCCCGCGCCAACCGACGCAGCATCCTTCCAGTCGGTCCGGTCCAGGTTGGCCCGCACGATTGACGCCTGGGCACCTGCCAGGAACACCCCGCCGGTCAGCAGCGAAGTGCCCATCCAGGCTTCCGAGGGAGATCCTCCACGCCGGCCGGCGAAGGCGATGGACAGCGCCAGAACGACCCAGACCAGCGCCGGTAACAGCGCCGCTGCCCACAGGGGCATCGAGCCGTCCGGAGTCGCGCCGCCCCAGTGCGTGGCGAGCCGGTCCGGCAGGCGCCCGCTCGCGGCGAACGGAAGGGCGGCCAAGACGGCCAACACCCCGGCCACCCATGCCGCCGCCCCCCATCGGGCGCCGTTCTTCTTCATACGGTCAGTCACGAAAGCCCCCTGAACATCTCGATGAGATCGTTCTTGCTGTATCCGAGGTGTGCCGCGTCGGCCACCAACTGCCGTGCCCGTTCGAGCAGCTGCGCCCGCTGGTCGGCGGCCTCGGCAACGGTGACGCCGCGACCGCGCCGGAACTCCAGCACTCCCTCGTCGCGCAGGGCGCGCAGGCCGCGAAGAACGGTGTTCGCGTTCACGCCCAGCGCCCGGGACAGGTCTCGCGCCGGAGGCAGCCGGTCCCCCGGCGCGCACTCGCCCTCGGCAATGGCCCGTCGGATCGCCCCCGCTACCTGCTCGTGAAGGGGGCGACTGTCCGTGGTGTCCAGTCTCAGCAACATGATGCTAATGACGATAGCACTATAGATGTCATGTCGTATGGGTGCGCCGTGGACTTCGGAGACTCGGTGCGGCATTCGCGTCGGGGAACGGGCCTTGGGTAGCGACTGCTGTCTTTGGCGGAGGAGCGCGTCGGTGTGCCCCAACCGGCCCGTAGGGCCGTTCTTCCGCGAGGTGCGTGCCCTGCGCGACCACGCCTTCGAACTCCTCAAAAGGCGCCAGCCGCCGCAGTACATCCCGGACCTGTACGCCGGCGCCGGCGCGCTACGCGGCGTATTGGCGAACGCCGGCTTCGACCTCGGCCGCCACGGCGCCGTCGAGACCCGGGCCGCACCGCTTTCCTCTTCAATGAGCCGGCCGGCCACAGCGGCCTCCGGGCCTGGGTCCGGGGGCTCCGGATGCTGATCTCCTACCGGGACGGGCGCCTGGCCGACGCCGTACGACTCGCCGAGTCGGCTCGGCCTTCACGCCCGAGTCGGGTACCGCGCAGATCAGGCTGGAGAGCATCCAGGCGCGCGCGTACGGACTGAAGGACCTCCGCGCGGGGCAGTCTTCGGAGCGTGCCCCGCTGTTTACCAGCACTCCACCATGGAGCACCGGCGCAGGCTAGCCGCCGACATCGACGCCACCGTCCGGCTTGGGAATCACCCGGCACTTGGGCATCCAGGTGGCCTCTGACCTGCGGGAACGTCCGTGGAGGGCCTTGCGCTCAGGGGTCGTGGTCAACCTCTGTCGACCGCTGCTTACCGCCCCTACTGGCACGTTGTGGCACGACCCCCAGAGCACCTGAGGAGGTGCGACGGGTGTTGTGGCTCTGCGGGCGCGCGCCTGGCGCGTGGGTGGCACCCTCGCTCACGCGGCCGACCGTCGCCCCTGCGGTCGCACTCCGCGAGGTTGCCGTCGACCACTCGGCATCCGCCTCGCGCAAGGTGCGGGTCAGGCCACATCCCTGGCCACTCCGAAATGGCTCAGTGTCCTCGGCCGTCGAACCGGCCATTATGCACCGCATGGGGCGTACCGGGCCGAAGTCGCCCTGGTGGTGCTGTCGGATCACGAGTGGCAGGTGCTTTGTGCGTAGGGCCGCGGTCGGTGAACGACGCAGGATTTTGCACACCGGCGAGATTTGGATCTGCGATGCGGTCGCGCTGTACCGGTCGAGTCCGGGTGCGACGATCGGGTCGGTCGCGACCGATCTCGGGGTGAACACCGAGACGCTGCGGTACTGGATCCGGGCCGCCGACGGGCGACTTGAGCCGAGGCGGGCCCTGACGTCAGACCTCGTCTTCTGCGAGTCGGGCCAGATGCCGCGCGGGCTGCCGGCCGTCGCCGGCCATGCGCTGCATGCGGGCGGCCAACAGGGCCAGGGACGGGCGCCCACGAGCAGGCCTTCGCCAGCCCCAGACGAGGGTGCTGCCACAAGGAGGCGCTGCTGCCACTGAGGTGCGGCCCGGTACCGAAAAGGCAGGCACCAAAAATGCGGGCGCCGTCGGACGGCAGTAAGCTGCTGAAAGCTGGCCATTCGATTGTGCCGCACTATTCGGCGGTGCTTAAGGCGGGCTTCTTTCGGCGCTGCCGGGCCCCGTATCCAGAGGGCTACAGCGCCCCCCTTGCGAACCGGCACGCCCCCCGGGGAGACCGCGATTCCCCGGCCTGGGTTCGAAACTGAGACCCCGGCCGCGCGGGCTGACGTTCTTTCACCCACTTCAGGTGGCCAGGTGGAGGCAGTTGTGAACATGCTTGCACGGAACGCAAAGAAGCAGCTGGCCGTCTCGGCGGCGCTGCTGTCCGCCGCTCTGATGGCGACGGGCGCGTCATCGCAGGGCGGCTCGCTATCGGTTGCGACGTCTCAGTCCGCCCCATCCCCGCCGTCGCCGAACCCGGAAGTGGCGAAGAAGTATCCGGGCTGCAACGCCCACCTGCATGACGGCGATACCGCCAAGATGACAACGATCACCAACACCCGTGGGGTCAAGTACGGCGAGTTCAGCCTCATCTGTGGCCCCGGCGTCGCAAGCATGTACAACACGACGTCCATGAACAACCCGGAGAATCCCGGTGTTCCGAACCCGAACACCCCGGACTCCGCACCCCTCGCCCTCTGGAACAAGTCCTCGCAGGACTCTCTTGCTCAGGACTACAGCGTGCCGAGCGTGCTCAAGAACGGCCCCCGCTTCTGGGTCAGTGACACGCTCAAGCTGCCCGTCGGTCCGACACTGAACTTCGGCGGCACCTATGCCCGCTGGTTCGCCTACCCGCAATACCCGCCGGACATCTCCAACATTTTCGGAAACCCGAAGGGTGCGTACAAGCAGACCACCATCCAGCGCGATTCGGTCATCGGATTCAACGCGGGCACGAAGATCTTCGTTCTCGTTGACCCCGACAACAATCCCTACGTCATGCAGGCAGGATCCTCGCAATTCGACACCAGTGAGACCATCCAGAGCCTTGAGCAGCCGGACTTCGCGAGCAAGCTTCACCTGCCGAGCGGCTGGCAGTACAAAGTCATCACGATCACGAAGCCACTGACGATTCAGGCCATTGACGGAAAGGCAACCGTCACGACCGACTATCTGGCCAACACCTACGACTCCTGCACCTCTCCCTCCACCGCAGCTTGCAGCTACAACCCGCTGACCGGCCAGTAGATCCTGCACTGGTGTGAACGGAAATGCCCTGTCGTAACCAGCCACCGCCGACAGAACGGACGCGCCTCTTGGCGGAGTACGCGCAGGTGTAGATGGTCAAGGCGAAGGAGGCGGACCGAATGCCCCACATCGGACACGGCAAGGCGATGGCCACGTCGGCGCAGCCCCCGGAGGAGATCGGCCGGGCGGGCTGGCTCTTCATCGGCGCCGCGACGATGGCGGCGGGAGCGTTCTTCCACGCCATTGCGGGCGCTGTGGAGATCGTCAGAGAGATGCTGGGAGACGAGCTGCCGGCCGCGCCCGAACCGGGTACCGAGCCGGCCCGGCACCACAGGGCTGAACCCCAACTCGACGGGTGGATCGTCCTCGGCGCCGTCGTACTGGGGACGACGACGCTCTTCCACGCCGTAGCGGCTCTGGTGAAAGTCATCAAAGAGGCACGTAAGGCACGCCCCGAAGGAACAAGCGGGTAGGCCCGTGCTTCACGGGTGCTGTCCTGGACCGGCCGGTCCGAGGTTCAGCAGGTGGCTGACCGACTGCGGATGGGCGAGGACCGGCACAGAGGCAACGCGCCAAGGGCCGGCTGCACGGCGCTCGGCATTCTCGCCCGCATTGGGCTTCCCCCGGGTCAGGACTCGAACGAGAGGTGAGCACCATGTGGGGCTCCCACACCACGGCAAAGACACGACAGGGGTGGCGGTAATGAAGCGGGACGGCGCGCGTTCCACCGGCACCGTACTGGAGTCTGCGGGACATCTCCCCCACGACCTGTCGGTGCTCACCACGAAGGTGGCGACGAGAGCCGGACGGGCTTTCCACGCCGTGCGGCATCCGGACGCTCTTGCCGACCGCGCGCGGAAGATGCGCATGGCGGGCCCCATGCTGCGCCAGGCGGTGAAGCCCCTGCTGACCGGGCACGTCGACTGGCGGGCCGAGTACGCCTACACCGCGGGCGTCCAGGCCTTCATCTACGGATTCCCCTACATCTACAACGCCCAGCTCCGCCATGACTGGGTGACCAACAAGCGCGACGTCAGCGTGGTCCCCTACGCCGCCGTGAACCACTTCTGGCACGCATCGCACCTGATGGACGCCACCTACAGGGACGGCGGCTGCCCCAACAACGACACCCTGTACTCCCTGGCCTGGCTGGACCTCACGAAAGAGCCGATCATCCTCTCCCACCCGGACATGGGCGAGCGGTACTTCACCTTCGAGCTCATGGCCTTCACCTCCGACACCTACGGCTACGTCGGGCAGCGCACCACCGGCAGCAAGGCGGGAAGCTTCGCGATCGCCGGACCAGGCTGGCACGGCGAGCTCCCGTCGGGCGTCAGGGCGGTTGCGCCGTCCCCGACGCCGTGGGTCCTCTTGCTGGGCCGCACACTGGTGGACGGTCCTGCGGACGTGCCCGCCGCCCGGGCTCTGCAGGAGGACTACCGATTGACCCCGCTCGGTCTGTGGGGAACGGGCGGAGCGGGGACGGGCGAGCGCCGCGAGGTCTACGCGCCTGCGGATACCTCCAAGGACCCGCTGGCCCCGTGGAAGACGCTGAACGCGATGCTCACCGAGAACCCGCCGCCACCCCATCACTCGCTGGTCCTCGACCAGTTCGCCAGAATCGGAATCGGGCCGGGCCTCGATGTCGAAGCGCAACCCGCCCAGGTGAAGCAGGGCCTGATCCGGGCCGCGGCGATCGGCATGGGACTCCTGCGTGCACAGTTCGTCAGCGGCGACTGGACGACGCGCGTCAACGGCTGGCGCTACCCTCCGGCCGAGGAAGGCCGCTTCCGGGACGACTTCCTGCAGCGGGCCGCCGACCAGTCCCTGGCCGGCATCACCGCCAACTTCCCCGAGGAGGCCGTCTACCTGCTCAACTTCGAAGATTCCGAGGGGAACGAGTTCGATCCCGACGGCCGATACGAGCTCCACTTCGAAGCCGGCGACGTGCCGCCGGTGGACGCCTTCTGGTCGCTCGCCGCGTACACCGCGGAAGACCTCAACCTCATCGCAAACCCGGCGGGCCGCTATTCGATAGGTGACCGCACCCCCGGTCTCCAGCGAGACGCCGGAGGCGGACTGACCATCCACCTGCAGGCAGAGTCCCCCGGTAGCGACAGGGAGTCGAACTGGCTCCCCACCTCCGGATCGGACAGGTGGTTCGTGATCCTTCGCCTGTACTGCCCCCACCCGGATGTGATCACCGCCTCATGGCGCTGCCCGGGCATCATCAAGGTCGCCTGAGCGCCCCCACCAGCGACACCGCAACCGGTCGAACAAAGTCAGTGGCACCGCCACACACAGCGGGAAGAGCGTGCGATGAAGCTGTCAGCGAAGCTGCCCCCGGACGACGCCAACGCCACTCTCACGCACTTCGATGAGACCCGCGGTGAGCGCTACGCCGAAATCTTCCTGATCGGCGGCCACGCGATCACCGGACATCTGGTCGCCGGGATCTACAACACCGTGGGCCTGAACAGCCCGACGGGCACGGGAGACTCCTGCCCCCAGGCACTGCTGGACAGGGTCGACGTAGCGGCTCTCAAAGAGCAGTACGAGCTCATCAGCGCCTTCAAGAACGGCCCGAGACTCTGGTGCCTGGACTGGGTCGAGGTCCTGGCCGGCGCGGAACGCGACTTCAACGGGCTGAAAGCCCGCTGGGTCATGTGGCTGGACGTGCCCAAGGAAATGCGCAAACACCAGGACGTCGCCTACAAGCAGATCAGCGGGAAGCGGGACACACAGCTCGGGATCCGCAAGGGCTCCCCGGCCTTCATCCTCGACGATCCGCAAGGCGACTCCTGGGTGATGAAATCGGCCGGCCTCATCGTGGACCCTCACCAGACCTACGGCAGCCTCAAGGACCTCGGCAGCCGTCTGCAGCCGCCCTCGGGCTGGGCCTTCCGGACCGTGGCCCTCGAAGAGGACCTGGTCCTCACCTCCGACGACGGCGCCGTCAAAATCACCCAGGACGAACTCGGCAACACCTACGACCGGGTCGGCGGCCCGTACAGCAACTACACGCCGTAACCCCTCTCTCGTCCCAAGGATCCCTACTGGCGTCGGGCGAGGAGCGTCAGGCGATTCCCGTCGTTGCCGAGGCCGTAGATCAGAACCAGCACCCGCGAACGGCACCTCGCCATCCCGGAGTCGGGGCGCTCCCGCCGGAGGCATCGCCGTGGCGTGAGCTGATCCGCTGCCCTGAACCACCGCGGGCTCTCCCATCAACGCAGAGCCGAGAGGCCTGCGGCCGGCACCCCGGGCTGGAGTGGGGGCAGACAGGAGCACACGTCCGCGCCGTCGGGCCGCGCTCGCCGCGCGTGCGCGGCGGGTGCCTTGACGAATAGGGAAGCTCTT
The DNA here is from genome assembly GCF_035989305.1 of Streptomyces sp. NBC_01233. NCBI lineage: Bacteria > Bacillati > Actinomycetota > Actinomycetes > Kitasatosporales > Streptomycetaceae > Streptomyces > Streptomyces sp. NBC_01233. Next base: position 4,865,720 of record NZ_CP108514.1, read on the forward strand.
ACCGTGCCGCCGGGCCCAGAGCGAGAAGGGTTTGTAGGCCATGGCTTTCCGGGCATGCAAGGTCGCGTGGGCTTCGGCCTCATCGGTGATGCTGCCATTCATGAGCCGTTCCGCGTCGGCCTCGGCTTGTCTCACCTTCTGGGTTGCCCAACTTCGGCCAGGATGCGTGCCCAGCGACTGTGCAAGGCTGGTGGTCGGAGTCCGTTGAGGGACCCGCTCCGACGTGCGAGGAGCGGACTGTCGTGGGCACGGCAGCTGTCGTCGCCCACGGGGTCGGTCGCCGCAGTGACCGGCGCGAGGACCGCCGGGACGACCGCGAAGACCGCCGGGACCGGCGCTGATCCGGGCCTCCCCGCCGGCGCGAGCCGAACGAGAAGGTGGCCGGTGTCCGCCGGGACCAGACGGGCCCGCACCCCTGTGGACTGGCGCGCGGGCCCTGAGAGGTCTAGACAATGAACAAGCCCCAGGTCGCTGACCCGGGGCTTTGTCGTGGAGCGGATGACGGGAATCGAACCCGCGCCATAAGCTTGGGAATCTACGACGTGCAGGGCATCCATACGGCATCTGACCTGCGGAAACAGTCTACCGAAAGAGCTGCCTCGAGGGTCCGCCCATACCGGTATTGACCGCTGTTCGCCGCTCCGAAGGGCACGGATAGGGTACGCGTCCGTTGGTCTGGGTCGTGCGGCACATCCCCAGCCTCGGTGGTTGCGCCTTGCCTCCTGAAAGCGTGAGGCTTGACGCAAGGGGATCTGGGTAGGAGACTGCTTGCGTGTTCCCTCCTGATTTCGTGAGGGGAGGCGCAAGGAGATGGTCATGGAACTGCTGTCGGTGAAAGAGGCTGCGGCCCTGCTCGGGGTGGATGATTCCCGTGTCCGTCAGTTGCTGCATGACGGGAAGCTGCAAGGGCAGCGAGTCGGTGGTCGTTGGCTGGTTGCCGGGGACAGCGTCCGGGATCGCAAGGACCGGGGCCCTCGTTCGCGGAGACCGCTGTCGGCCCGCAATGCATGGGGCGTTCTGGCGGTGCTGGACGGCCATCAGCCGGTGAGCCTGTCCGATGCCGAGAAGTCCCGGGTGAGGACGCGGTTGCGGAACCTCCTTGCCCACGGGCAGCCAGCTCCGGCCCTGCTCCAGGAGCTTCTTGCCGCCCGCGCCGAGGTTCGCTCGTACCGCGTTCATTCAGGCGTACTGCCGGTTCTGCTCGCCGCTCAGGATGTGGTGAGGGGGGGAGTGAGCGCCGCGGCGCAGGCGGGGGCGGACTACATCGCTCTCGGCCGTGCGGAGATCTACGCACATCCCGACAGGGTCGACAAGCTGGAAGCTGAGTTCGGCATGGTCCGTGATGAAGAGCGGGGCAATGTCTCGGTCCGAATTCCCCCGGCGGAGATGTGGTCGTTCCTGACCTCAAGGTCTGAGACGCCTGGGCAGGGCCATGACGCCCCCGCCTCAGTAGTGGCGGCCGACTTGCTGGACTGCCACGAGGGCCGAGCCGACGCTGCTGCAGCTGGGTTGCTTGAGCCTCTGCTGACTCGCTACGCACAGCCTCGGAGGGTGTGATCATGGCAGCTGATTTGCCCGACGTGCGACTGGAGTCGGACCTGTTCACCGGTCCGCTGGTGGAGTTGTGGGGCGTGCTGTTCGACCTTTCGGAGCAGGTACCGGATGCCTGGTCGCTGATCGGTGGGCAGATGGTGCTCCTGCACGGCCTGGAGCACGGTCGGACCCCACCGGCGGCGAGCGCCGACCTGGATGTCCTGGCTGACGTGCAGTCGGACCAGCAGAGCTTGCGCCGTTTGGTCGCGGCGCTGGAACGGCTCGGGTTCTCCCCCGCCGGCATGTCGCCGCAGGGCAACCTGTTGCACCGCTATCAGCGTGGTGTGGAGCCGCAGCGACGGTTGGTGGTGGATCTGCTGGCGCCTGACAACCTCGGCCCCCGTGCAGACCTCACGACGACGCCGCCCGGCCGCACACTGGAGGTGCCGGGCGGCCGGCAGGCCGCGCAGAGAACCGAGGCTGTGAGTGTGCAACTGGGGCCGCGGACCGGCCGGATCCGTCGCCCCAGCCTGTTGGGGGCGATCGTGGCGAAGGCTGCGGCGGTGAGCATCAAGACCGCTTCACCGGAGCGCCACTACCGCGATCTGGCGTTCTTGCTCTCGTTGCCCGCCAATCCGCTGCAACTCAGAGATCAACTCGACAAGGGCGACCGTAAGAAGCTCGCGTTCGCGAAAGCTCTGCATGATTCGCAGCATGCCGCGTGGCGTCAACTGCCCGACGAGAGTGTGAGGGCTGACGGCCAGGCCATGTACGCATTCTTGTCTCCGTCTGCGTGACGTGAGGGCGGCCGAGCGCCCGTGACCTCGTCGCCGTCGAGGTGGTGCGCAAGCTGTGCGGACTCCTGAACCGGTCTAGACAACAATGAAGGCCCAGGTCGCTGACCTGGGCCTTCATTCAAGAGCGGATGACGGGAATCGAACCCGCGCTATAAGCTTGGGAATCTATGGCGCTCAGAGTGCCGGTATGGCCTCTGACGCGTAAATAGCAGCAGGTCAGGGTGGGTGTGGGCAGGGCTGGGTGCCCGGTGGCCGTTGAGGGCCGCCGGGTGTCTGGTCTGCCGGTCAGGCGGCGGTCTCCCTGGGGTTGAGGGTGACGGTGTAGCCGAGTTGGTTGAGCTGGCCGATGGCCCGGCGGGTGGCGCGTTCGGGGTCGCGTTGGGTGAAGTAGCTGCCGCCGAGTTCTTGGTAGGCGGCGTTGTCGGTGAGCATGTGCCAGATCGCGGTGATGATCGAGTGCTCGACGGCGACCAGGGCCCTGAGCGGGCCGCGGCGGGCGGTCAGGCGTTTGTAGCGGGCGGCGAGGTAGGTGTCCTTGGTTCTGACCGCGCCGAACGCGGCGAGCCCGGGGGCGCCTTTGAGGTAGGGGTTGCCGGGCCGGACCTTGGTGTTCTTGGTGCGGCCGGCGGATTCATGGTGGCCGGGGCAGACCCCGGCCCAGGACGCGAGGTGCTTGGCGGAGGCGAACCGTGTCATGTCCCCGCCGGTCTCCGCGATGATCACCTCGGCGGTGGCCTGGTTGATCCCGGGGATGGTGTCGAGCAGGTCGAGGGCGCCACGAAAGGGCGACATCGCCTCCTCGACCCGTCCGCTGATCTGGTCGATCATCCCGGTGAGCTGGTCGTACTGGTCCAGATGCAGGCGGGTCAGGAAGGCGTGGTGTTCGCGGAAGCGTCCGGTCAGGGCCTCGGTGAGTTCGGGGATCTTGCTGCGGAGCTTGCGTTTGGCCAGGTCCGCGAGGACGTGCGGGTCGGCTTCGCCGCGGATGAGGGCTTCGAGCATGGCCCGGCCGGAGACGCCCATGATGTCGGAGGCGACCGCGGACAGCTTGATTCCGGTGTCCTCCAGGAGTTTCTCCAACCGCTGGTCCACACGGCTGCGTTCGCGGGTGGCGGTGGTCCGGGCGCGGGTGAGGTCTCGTAGTTCGCGGATCGGCTGGGGTGGGACGAAGGAGGGCCTCACCAGGCCATGGGCGCCGAGCTGGGCCAGCCAGGCCGCGTCCGAGACGTCCGTCTTGCGGCCGGGCAGGTTCTTGACCTGCCGCGCGTTGACGAGGATCACGTTCAAGCCCTCGGCCAGCACGTAGTAGAACGGCTTCCAATAGTCCGAGGTCGCCTCGATCACCACCAGGGTGACCTCGGTGGCGAGCAGGTGATCCCGCAGGTCCAGGACTGCGTTCGAGGTCGATCCCCACGTCGTGGTCTCGGCCGTGAAGGACCCCCGCCGCTTCGTACTGGGGGTGCGGACGCATACCTTGGCGTCCTTCTTGCTGATGTCGAGGCCGGCGCAGCGTTCGTGCAGCACGTCCACGGTCTTGCTCCCTCCCTCGCCGGACAACCGGGTATGCCGTTCCGGGAGGGCCAGGGTGAATCAGGAATTCTGACGCACGTGCTTCACAGCAACACTCCACGGTTCCCGTCTCGGCGACGGGTGAAAACTGACCGCTGAACGGCGGATCAACGGTGACCCACCTCGCGATCGTCTGATCATCCTGATCTTCATTGAGGGTCAGGAGGAGAGGGTGATTTCCGTGGAGGACTGGGCTGAGATCCGGCGACTGCACCGGGCCGAGCACATGCCGATCCGGGCGATCGCCCGGCATCTGGGCATCTCGAAGAACACGGTGAAACGCGCCCTGGCCACCGACCGGCCGCCCGTCTACCAGCGTCCGCTGAAGGGCTCGGCGGTGGACGCGTTCGAGCCCGCCATCCGCGAGCTGCTGAAACAGACCCCGACGATGCCCGCCACCGTCATCGCCGAGCGGATCGGCTGGGAGCGCGGGCTGACGATCCTCAAGGAGCGCGTGCGCGAGCTCCGGCCGTCCTGCCTGCCGGTCGACCCGGTCTCGCGGACGGTCTACCAGCCCGGCGAGCTCGCCCAGTGCGACCTGTGGTTCCCACCGGTGGACATCCCGCTCGGCTACGGTCAGTCCGGCCGGCCTCCGGTCCTGGTCATCGTCTCGGGGTATTCGCGGGTGATCACGGCCCGGATGCTGCCCTCCCGGCAGACCGGCGACCTGATCGATGGACACTGGCGCCTGCTGGCCGACGGCTGGGGAGCCGTCCCGAAGATGCTGGTCTGGGACAACGAAGCCGGGATCGGCAAGGGCAGGCTGACCAGCGAGTTCGCCGCGTTCGCCGGACTTCTCGCCGTGAAGGTTCACCTCTGCCGGCCCCGCGACCCGGAGGCGAAGGGCCTGGTCGAGCGGGCGAACGGCTACCTGGAGACCAGCTTTCTGCCCGGGCGGACCTTCACCGGCCCGGACGGCTTCAACACCCAGTTGACCGCCTGGCTGCAGATCGCCAACCGGCGCCAGCACCGCGTCATCGCCGCCCGGCCGGTGGACCGCTGGGAGGCCGACCGCGCGGCGATGCTCGCCATCCCGCCGGTCACCCCGCCGCACTGGTGGCGTTTCCACACCCGTATCGGCCGAGACCACTACATCCGCGTCGACACCAACGACTACTCCGTCCACCCCGGCGCCATCGGCAAGAGGGTCATGGTCCGCGCCGACAACGAGGAGGTCACCGTCATCGCCGGCAGCGACATCGTGGCCCGACACGCCCGCTGCTGGGCCAAACACCAGTCGATCACCGACCCCGACCACGCCGCCGCGGCCCAAGTTCTGCGCGGCGAAGTGATCCACCAGCGGGCGGCCCGCGCGGCCGCCGCCCGGGCCGCGGTCCTGGCCCCGGACAGCCTCGGCATCGAGGTCGAGCAACGCGAACTGGGCACCTACGACCGCATGTTCACCCTCATCGAGGGCGGCGCCGGAAAGGAGGACACCTGATGACCCGCACCGCCACGAAGACCACGGCCGACAGGGCGAGGACGGACGGCCAGGCGACCCGAACCGGCCGGCAGACCGCCGCCGACCTCGCCTTCCTCGCCCGCGCCCTGAAGGCACCCGCCCTCCTGGACGCCGCCGAGCGCCTGGCCGAACGTGCCCAGGCCGAGTCCTGGACCCACACCGAGTACCTGGTCGCCTGCCTGCAACGCGAGGTCTCGGCCCGCGACAGCCACGGCGGCGAGGGCCGCATCCGCGCCGCCCGCTTCCCCGCCATCAAGACCATCGAGGAACTCGATCTCACCCATCTGCGCGGCCTGACGCGCCAACAACTCGCCCACCTGGGAACATTGGACTTCATAGCGGCCAAGGAGAACGCCGTCTTCCTCGGCCCGCCGGGCACCGGCAAGACCCACCTCGCCACCGGCCTCGCGGTCCGGGCCTGCCAGGCCGGCCACCGCGTCGCGTTCGCCACCGCCGCCCAGTGGGTCGACCGCCTCGCCGCCGCCCACCAGACCGGCCGCCTCCAGGACGAGCTGGTCAAGCTCGGCCGCTATCCGCTGATCGTGGTGGATGAGGTCGGCTACATCCCCTTCGAGGCCGAGGCCGCGAACCTGTTCTTCCAGCTCGTCTCGAACCGCTACGAGAGGGCCAGCGTGATCGTCACCTCGAACAAGCCCTTCGGACGCTGGGGAGAGACCTTCGGCGACGAGACCGTCGCCGCCGCCATGATCGACCGACTCGTCCACCACGCCGAGGTCCACTCCCTCAAAGGCGATTCCTACCGCATGCGGGGCCGCGAACTTGGCCGCATCCCCACCGCCACCGACAACGACTGACAAGACCACCGACGACGCGAGGGTCAGAACTCAACCGCCCAAACTGGGTCACGGTTCAGCCGCCGCCGACATTCCCGTGGACGGCCCCCAGCACCACGCTGACCTGCGAGCTCACGGGCATCACAGAGGCATCGGTTTCGGCCGGAACGAACACCCCAAGGTTCCCGAACCGGTACCAGCCCCCGGCAGGGCAGACAGAAGCACCCCCGGCGCGCGCCCGGGATTTACCACGCCCCCGGCGCGCACCGAAGGTGCGCTGGATCGCTGACCTGCAAATATTGTTTGCTGGGTGGCCTGCTGCGAGGGTGCCGCTGTACCCCTGTCGACCACTGTTCACCCCTCCGAAGGGCACGGATGGGGCACGGGTGGAAGGCCCCTGCGAGTACTACCGAAGGTGGCTGCGATGCGAGCGTCGTGACCGTCGTATGGCGATGAAGGCCACGTCGGCCACGACGAGCAGGATGGCGATGATCAGGAGATAGAGCATGCCCTCCACCACCGCGCCGATGAGTCCCACGATGACGGCCACGAGAAGCAGGAACAGGAAGATCGCCATTGCGAGCACCTCCTCTGGCACGGGGCTCGGGGCGGTCAGCGGCGCGCGAGCTTCCGTTCGCCGTGGGCGCCGGGCTGGTAGGCCATCTCGTAGTGCTTGAAGATCGCTTCTTCCTGCTCGGCGGGCAGGATGTCATCAGTGCCGATGGCCGGGGCCTTCTTCACGACTGCCTTGGCGTGCGCGATCTTGACGTAGCCGGGTCCCACGATCGCCTCGTCGAGAGGAACGAAGACCAGGCGCCGGCGGGTGGGCAAGCCGGTGAGGACGGTGGCCATGGCCGGTTCGTCGGTAGCGGTGTGCACGTAGATCGCTTCCAGCGAGCCGATCCTGTGTCCTTTTGGGTCGACGACGTCGCAGTCGCGCCACTCGCGGATATCGGCTGAATGGATCATGCCCTGCTCCCTGCGGCGCGACGAGGGTGCCACAACGGCCCCGGCACATTCACACGCCGGGGCCGCCCTTCCGGGCGCTGCACGTGAGAGTGCACCGACCCATTCATCATGGTATGCCCCTGGTGCTTCTCCGGCACCAGTGATGTTTCGCGGCGGTACAGGCCACCTATCGCCGTGAGAATCCTGGCAGCAGCGCGCCCGAGCGACGCTTCCGCCCAAGGGCGCGGATGGGGCCCGCGCCCTACGGCCGTGCGACGCGCGTTATTCCACAACGTTGGCGTCCTGGTCAGGTCCTCCCCCGTACCGGAGGTTTCCACGGCTAGCCTCCGCATCATGCTGCGTATCGCCGACACTCGCACCGGCCGCCTCGTGGAGATCCCCTCCGCACACCGCCACCTGCTGCGCATCTGCGTCCACCTGCCGGTCATCGACACCGGGATCGGCGCGGTGCACCTGCGGGCGCCCCTGGTCGGCGACGTACTGGCGCGCACCGCGGAGCTGCATGGGCTGCAGTCCGTCACGGTCCTCGCTACGCCGGACCTGCCGCCTGAGCCGGCCCAGACGCTCGAACGGGCCATGGCCGTTCTCGGCATCCACCCGCCCGCCACCGTCGGCGTTCACCATCTGACCGAGACGATGTGCGCCGCTGCCGACGTGCACGTGCTCGCGTACGGCACCTCCGTGCAGGACGCCGTCGGCGGGGTCCGGATCGACGTGGGCCAGGTCAGCCCGGCACCCCCGGACGGGGGCGTCCCAGGCCGTGGCCACCTCCTCGCCTCGGATCTCCCGGACGCATTCGCCCCGGAGGGGACCGACCCGCTGGCTGTGAGGATGCTGTTGCTCGGCCACGCCCACAGCACGCCGGTCACGGTCACCAGCGCCGCGCTCGACGAGGCTCGGCGGATGCTGAGGCACTGGCGGCAGCAGGTGGCCGACTGGGCACAGGAGCCGTCCAAGCCGATCCCCGCCGACGTGCTGCGACAGGCCCATGCCGCGCTCGCCGATGATCTCGGCGTCCCAGCTGTCCTGGACATGCTGGTCAGCGTGGCGAAGCGCGCCGATGTGCCGGCCGGTGCCAAGTTCGAGACGTTCGCCTTTCTCGACCGCGTACTCGGGCTGGACCTCGCGCGCCAGGTCGGCCACCAGCACCCGGCGACGCCATGACTTCGGGCACCTTGCGGCGGCTGGTCGTCCTGCGGCACGCCAAGTCGGCCTGGCCGCCGGACGTGGCCGACTCCGAGCGGCCACTCGCCCCGCGCGGCTGCCGTGACGCCCCGGCGGCCGGCCGCTGGCTGCGCGAAGCCGACTGTGTTCCCGACCTCGTCGTGTGTTCCCCTGCCCGTCGCACCCGCCAGACGTGGGACCTCGTCGCGGCCGAGTTCGGCGCCGGCACTGCGGTGATCCACGAGGAACGCATCTACCGGGCGAGCGCCGGGGAGTTGCTCGACGTCGTACGAGAGATCCCCGCGCAAGTACGGACGCTGATGCTGATCGGGCACAACCCCGGCGTGCAGGAGCTGGTCCTGCTGCTTGCCAGTGAGACGGACGGCTACGCGCTGGAGCAGACCCGTACGAAGTTCCCGACATCCGCGATCGCCGTGCTGCGCGTGCCGGGGCCCTGGTCGTCCCTTGAACCTGATGCCGCCCGGCTGACCGACATGGTCGTGCCCCGCGGTGCGAACCCCTGTGCGAACCCCTGACGGGGCGGTCCCGACCGGTGCCGAAGGAGAGGTGCCGCGGAACTCGCCGAGCGTCTCGCGGAGTTGGGGCAAGCAGAGGGCGGGCATGCCCTGAGAGGTCTGAACAATCAAGAAGGCCCAGGTCGCTGACCTGGGCCTTCTTGGAAGAGCGGATGACGGGAATCGAACCCGCGCTATAAGCGCGGGAATCACTCGGCACTTGGGTCCAGCTATAGCTGCTGACCTGCGGAAACGGTCGCTGGTGGCTGTGTCGTGGGTGCTTCTGCGGCCCCCTTGTTGACCGCTGTTTACCGCCCCTGCTGGCATGTTGTGGCACGGACTCCTGTGTGACGTCAGGGGCGACGCCGCTGGGGAGGGTGCCCGGCCGTGCGGGTGTCGGCTTGGCGTGCCGCCGTTTACGCATCCGCTCCGAGGGCTTCGCCGGACCGGCGGCCAGGCAGAACCGAGAAAGCGGGGATGGATCACTCCTACGGGCGCGGCTACGGACGCGTCCTCTCAACGGTTGCCCACGGCGGAGCACCCGGTTACAGTTATTTCAGATGCATTCTCGCCGGGGTCAGTGATTGGAGGCGGCCATGGCTCGTTCCAGCGTTCTTGCCCATGCTGGGAAGGTCGAACCGAACCCCTCGCACCAGGGCGCGCTCGCTGCTGCTGCTCGGATGACGCCGGACTCGGTCGAGCTCTTGGTGCGCACCCCGGACGGCGGCGAACTGACACTGCCGAGGGAGCTGGTCCGCGTCCTTCTGGCCTCGGCCGGTGAGCTGGCGCGCGGGCATGCGGTGACGGTCCTGGCGTCCGAGGTGCAGTTGTCGCCTGCTGAGGCGGCTGAGCTTCTGGGCCTGTCTCGGCCGTTCGTCGCCCGCTTGCTTGACGCCGGCGACATCCCCTCGATGAACCTTCCCGGCAGCAGTCACCGCGTGGTCCGCCTTGCGGACGTGCTGGCATTCCAGCGGCAGCGTGAGCGCCGCAGGGAGGGGCGGCGTCAGATCGCTGACGCCTTGGAGGGCTCCGACCTGCCGTATTGACGTGGGTGTCACCGGCAGTTGTTAAGGAGGAAGAGGGGAAGCGTGGCAGCGCGGGTCTTTGTGGACACCAACGTCTTGTTTCCGTTCTCGGTGATGGACGTGATGCTGGCCCTCACGGAGGACTCCATCCACGAGATCGTGTGGTCCGAACGACTGCTCGCGGAGTGGGAGCGGGTCATCGTCCGGGAGGGAAGGCGTTCGGCGGAGTCGGCTGCCGCAGTTGTCCAAGCCGTTCGACGCTTCTTCGCCGACTGTGAGATCCCGGCGGCGGCGTATGAGCACCTTGTGGATGAAATGCCGGGCGATGACCCCGATGATCGGCACCATGCTGCGGCAGCGGTGGCTGCAGGAGCGGACGCGCTGATCACATGGAATCTCGCAGACTTCCCTGCCGGTGACTTGGCTGAGCATGGAGTGCGGGTGCTCGACCCGGATTCCTATCTGTGCGGGCTGTATGACGAGTTGCCGCACGAGGTGGCGCAGACGGTGGTCAGGCTCGCCGGAGAGAAGCGCAACCCGCCCGTGACGATTGTCGATGCCGTTGCCCGACTTGCGAAAGCCGGCTTGCCGCGCTTCGCGGACCTCCTGACGCATTACCTCGGACATTGCACGAGGTGATGCGGGCGCAGGTGGTGGGCGACGGCGAGAAAGGTCTAGACGACGAACAAGCCCCAGGTTGTTGACCTGGGGCTTCGTTGTGGAGCGGATGACGGGAATCGAACCCGCGCTATAAGCTTGGGAATCACCCGGCACTCCCACCCGAATATTCCCCTGACCTGCGAGAACGCTGCTACAGGTGATCCTTCGGCGGGTTGCGGGAAGACCCCTAGAGACCGCTGTTTACCGCCCTGACTGGCACGTAGTGGCACGCGCGGTCTCCGTGCCCGGGGTTCTCGGCACGCATGGCCGAGTTGAGCAGGTCGCCTGAACCGCCTAGCTGCTCCGAGGCATGCTTGCAGTGCCATTCCCACTGCTCGTGTCCCGGGTTGCGAGAGACTCCTTGACCGCTTCGAGTGTTGCTACCTGTCGCAAGAACAGCGTGGTGACTCGCCGCAAGTCTGCGACGTCGTGGGCGTTGACGGCCTCGGCGATACCTGCCTCGGCGCGAGCCCGCTTGGGGGCTGCCGCTGCGAAGTACTCGGCGAACTCGGCGAGCTCGGGAGCAAGCTCGGGCAACATCTCCCAGGCGCTTCGAATACGCGGACGACGTCCGGGGATCCTCTCCGGTCGCCCCATGGCCGCGAGTACCGCTGCTGCCGCGCGTAGCGCCGAAAGATGAAGTACCGCGTACTGCTCAAGAGGGTCATCAAGGTCACCTGCAACTTCCAGACCTTCGCGGGCCTTCGCGAGCATGGTTGCCGCTCCTGGTGAAGAGCGCAGTGGTCGTGGCCGGTGGTTCCTGATCGACGGAGGCTGGTCCTCGCGGTCTGTCGTCCGCGCGTACACCAAGACTGGTCCCCCGAGACGTCTTGGCGAGGAACGCATCTCGTCAGAGCCAGACGAATCTTCATGCACGGGTGAGAACGCCAAGGCATGCAGCAGCCACGAGCCGAATGACCGATTTCCCTGTCTGTCTCCGATGGGGCGCTGAGCGACGTGCGACTCACGTGTTTCGAAGGGAGGGGACGTGCGCGCGATATTTGTCAGCACTTGAGCTGCGAACGATTTAGAGCGCACCGATCTGTCCTCCTTGCGGGTCTGGAAGGGCCCCTGCCCCCGGTTCCAGGCGGTCTACTGCGGGGGGCGCTTCGACAGCCTGGTGAGACAGTCCCTGCTTGGCCAGTTGCTGCAGGATCTTGGGTGCAGCTATGCCTACGGTGACTGCGGCCAGTGCCCCAGCAACCTGCTGGGATGCCGCGAAGGCTGCTGTCAGGCCGGTGCCTACCCCCAGCCTGATCACTAGCGCCACGAGGTAGGGGGCCAGGGCCGGCTGCCCCTTCTTCTTCCATGGCCAGCCATCGGTGGTGTGGATGGCCGTGTAGAGATCCAGCCCCTCGATCAAGGCCGCACCTAAGAGGCCCCAAAGGCACGCCTCTACTACGGGCATCTGGCCACGACTCCCCCCAGCTCTGTGCGCACCGACGCCGAGGAGGTGATCTCCCCGCTGGCGACTGTTCAGAATGACAGGTCCCCGGTCTGGACCGGTAGGACTTGGGGACATCTGTCTGAGAAGCAACGGGAGACTGCAGAACTCATCCTTGGCTGCGGCCTCGGCGGGGTCGCTGGTGACTGGTCAGCCTTCAGCAACCATCTGATTCCGATCGCCGTATGGTGAGCTGAGCTGAGCTGAGCCAGTGAAGGAGTGGACCGTGGGTGCTGGGGGGACCGCCTTGCTCGTGGCGGTGGTCGGTGTCGCAGGAACGTTGGGGGCGGCGTTGCTGACTCAGATTCGCGCTGACCGCACGAAACGGATGGAGTTGCAGTCGGCAGCGACCCAAAGGCGTGAGGAGCGCGATCACGCAGAGGCGCTGAGGGCGGCGGAGCGGACGGAGAGGCGCACTGAAGCTGACGAGGTATTGAAGCGCTCCTGCTATATCGCGCTCAATACTGCTTCCCGTCAGTATCTGACTGCCCAGGTGGATCTCTTGTACGCCCTGCGAAAGCGTACGGGGGCCGAAGCCGCGATGGAGGGATTGGAAACCCGCCGTGTGGTGCACAGGGAGAGTTACGCCGAGGCCCAGATGATTGTCCCAGCTGCCGTCCTGGTAGGGGCTGGGGCCGCGAGTCGCCGACTCAACGCTGCCTATGGTGAACTGAAACGAATTGCGGCTTCTAGCGTGCCTACCTCTGAAGATCTGTCCCGATTCGAGGATGGCGTTGATGGCGCATGGAGCCTTCTCGCGCATATGCGGCAACTTATGCGTGACGACCTCGGTGTTGATGCCGCATCTGATCTTGATGTTAGCGCCTGATCGTCTTCATGGTTTTGCCAGGCCTAGATGGAACCGGTGGTGCACTTGGGACTCGCCAAGCGATGGATGCAGCAGCAAATAGATCAAGGCTGGTCGTTTACCAGTAAGCATGTATGCGCTGGGTGCGTTGATGACTATGCCCTTGAAGCTGCGATCAGCGCCGCTCAGGATATCGATGTCGAGTGTGACTTCTGCGGGGGATCACCGGCGGCCGAGCTCGATGTGCTGCTGGAGTTGTTCGTGGAAGGCGTATGCCGTGAGTACGGTTCAGCCGACGCTGAGGGGGTGTCATACGTCACCCGCGAGGGCGGCTATCAGTGGGATGTGTTGGATACGTGGGATGTGGTGCACGAGTGCGGTGCTGATGTGCTGGTCGGCGATGGCCTTCTGGAAGCAGTATGTGGGGCCATGGAGGACCAGTGTTGGGTTCCCGTTGATTTCATCGCCCCACGGCGCGACGAGGCGCTATATAACAGCTGGCAGCGGTTCTGTGACGCGGTTCAGCATCGCACGCGGTACGTTTTCTGGCTGCAGGCGGAGGAAGAGCTTGAGCATGGAGAAGTTTCCCCAGCTCGAATTCTTGAACATGTCGGGGAATTTGTAGATCGATTTGGTTTGGTTACGGAGCTGCCTGCCGGTACTCGGGTTTGGCGGGCCTTGACGCACCCGGAGCCTCAGGTCAGTTGGAATGCGAGACGCCTGGGTACGGCACCGCGGGAGCTTGCGCGACAGGCTAATCGAATGAGCCCTGCTGGTATTCCCATGTTCTACGGGGCCTTCGATTTCGACACGGCTCTCAGGGAGACGTCGGTACGGGGTGGGGAGCCTTGGGCCACTGCAGGTGAATTTGAGATCTCTCACTCATGCTTCGTGGTTGACTTTACGGGTGTGCCATCGGTCCCCTCTATGTTCGACCCGGACCATGCGGCGGACCGACGAACTCTGATCTTCCTGCATTCTTTCATTGAGGCGCTGAGTAAGCCTGCGCGCTCCCTGTATGAGCAGATTGACTATGTGCCCACCCAGGTGGTCACCGAGTATCTGCTCCACGTGTTCCGCCCTAGCGCGAGGGTGGCCGGTCTTCTTTATTCGTCTTCTCTCACCGGTGGTGTTGCTGCAGTGCTGAATGTGCCTCACGATCGATGTGTGGACTCTGCTGGCGAGGTTCAAGAGGGGGAGGTCGAAAGCCTTAGAATGATCCTTGATCCTGCGTCACTTTGCACAGGCCCGTCTTTTGTTGTCGAGCCATGATGCTTGCGGCCAAACTGGCAACGACGGCCTATGTGAGATTTGGGCGTGAAGCCAAACGCTTTTGTCGCCGTATGCCTGGAATGGCAACAGGGGCCTTGGTGCAGAATGGGCATATCGGCAGTCAGTCTGCGATACGGGCTGCTCGCTCGCGGAGCTCCTGGGCCTCTGGGACTCCGCTGTATCGGCGCAGGCGGACGCGCATGTCCTGCAGGGCCGCCTGGACCTTCACTGAGCGGATGCCATCCGCGCAATCGAGGAAGTCGCGCCAAGTGGCCATGGCTCCGTCGACGTCGCCTTGGCGGAGGCGGACGCCTCCGAGGTCGGCGAGGACGATGGCTCGGGTGCGGCGGCGGTCGAGGCCGTGGATGTCCAGGGCGAGGTGGAGGTGTTCCTCGGCGGCGTCGAGGTCGCCGAGGCGGGAGAGGATCATGCCGGACTCGTGGGCCCAGCGGCCGGGGGAGTAGTGCGCGGCCCAGGAGTCTCCGCCCGCGGCTGCCGGCTTGCCGATGGCCGCCTCGGACATGGCGAGGTGCTTGGTGGCCATGCGGCGGTCGTCGTCCTGGGCGGCGGCGTTGGCGAGGGTGGCCTCGTAGTAGGCGACGGCGCGCGGGTTGTCGAGGTGGCGGCCGTAGTCCACGCAGGCTTCGCCGAGCTGGACTGCCTCGGCCCGGTAACCGAGGTCGACGCACTGCACGGCGAGGCCGCGGAGGGCGGTCGCCGACAGCTCTGGGTCGCTGGCTTCGGCGGCCAGGCGGAATGAGTGCGCGTAGTAGCGCTGGGCGAGTCCGCGGAGTTCGGGGGTGTCGCCTTCGTCCTGGGCCATCCAGCCGGCGAGGTGGACGAGCTGGGAGGTGGCGGCGAACAGGTCTCGGCCGGTGGCCTCGGTGAAGCGTCCCTCCAGCCAGGGGGCGACGTCCTGTGTGAGGTATCGGACGGCCAGGTGGCGGGCGTGGCCGCCGCCGAGTTCGGAGGCGGAGTCGCCGAGGGCCTTGACCATGTGGCGCACGGCCGCGACCTCACCCTGGCCGACTCGGACGGCGCCGACGGAAGCGGTCTTGGTCCGGCGGGTGATGCTGTCCATGTCGGGCAGGCCGAGTGCGGACAGGGCGTATCCGCTGGAGGCGAGGATGAACTCCCGACGTTCCACGTCGCTCCTTCCCAGGTGCAGGACTGATGCAACGGTATCTGCGTGGGGTGCCGCAGGCATGGGCTCCGGAAGGTTGATCGCCTCGGGGTCCAGCCCCAGCACCTGCGCGATGTAGGGCCACCAGTGGCCGGGAGTCCGTTCTCCCTCGATCCAACGCCGGGCGTGCTGGCGCTGCAGGCGCCGCGGATCGCCGCATTCGGCCAGGCCAAGAGCACGTGCCAACTCCGAAGGCCCCCAGCCCCGTTCCTGGCAGGCCCGCTTGATCAGATCCGCGACGGCCGGGTTCCTCGGCACCCCGTCACCCTCCCCACCTGGATTACGCGGGATTACGCAGGACTACATCCTGGGCCCTGTCCCGAGAGGGCGGACCGCCGTTCACTGAACATCACCCCGCAGATCTCCGAATGGCTCGAACAGGCCCCGTTCAGGGCCTGTTGGTGCCTGCCCGGACACGTGAGAGGAACCGACGGTGGCGATGCCCGCTGACAGCGCACGGACCCGTACGATCCCGCCTTCCCTAGTGGTCGGTGTCTGCCGCTACCCCGCCCTCCGGGGGGTGTGGCGGTGAGCCGGGTCCCGTTATCCGACCCGCTGGGGACAGTCCTGAGCTGGGTCTGGGCGCTCGGCACGGCTGCTGGACTTGCGGTCCTCGGAGTCATGGTCCAGGCCGAGCAGTCGTCCGCGGAGATGCCGTTGGCGCATCCGCCGCTCAGCGTCGACGACATTCCCTTGGCCGACGGCGCCCGATAGACCCTCCGGCCCCGGCCTGCCCTACCCGGCCGGGGCCGGAGACGTAAAGGTCCTGCGCCGCACCCCGCCCGCGCAAGCACTGCGCCTCACCAGCGAATGAAGGGAAGCCGATGCCTATCCAGCACAGCAGCGACATGCACCCGGTCTCGGTCGCGTTCAGCGGCCCCGACAACACCGGGAAGACCAAGCAGATCGGAATCCTTGCCCGGCGTATGGGCCCGACCGCGACCTCCGCCGGCCCGCTCGACCACTACGACCCGCGCTGGGCCACCATCAAGGCCGACGGCATGGCCGGCTGGTGGTTCGAGACCGGCCCGGTCGAGGAGGTCACCGACGTCCTCGCCACCTCCTACCTCGAACGCTCCCGGCGCCCCTTCTCCGCGCCGGTGCGCTTGCTGGACCGGGGCATCCCCATGCTGGAGGCGTCCGTGGCGGCGACGGTTGCGGTACGGGAGAACCTGGGCACCGCGCAGGCCGCGGACCGGGCCCGGCTCCTGCTGTCCCCGTACGAGACCGACCTCCGGGCGGCCGAGGAGGACGAGTACGCCCTCGTCCTCCTGCACTGCGACGACCCCGAGGAAGGCGCCCGCCGGAGCCTGACCCACGAGGTGACCGTCACCGACACCTACGCGGCGTACCAGCGCCACCTCCACGAGCAGATCAACCGGCTCGTCAACGACGGCCGTTTCCCTATGTCGATCCGCATCGGCGACCGCCCGACCATCACCATTCAGGACGAGGTTCGCCGGCTCCTGGCACCCCTGCACCCGAGCGTGCCCAGCCGGGCCCTGGCAGGGGTGCACGTCACCGCGCTGGGCGGCATGTCGGAGAGCGGCAAGAGCACCGCCGGCGAGTACCTGCGTACGCACCACGGCCACGCTCGCCTCAAGATCGGGCACCTCATCGCGGACGCGGCCAGCCGGGCGGGGATCCCCGACCCCTACAGGCTGGGCTCCGTCGTGCAGGCCGAGCTGATCGTGGACGCGCTGGACCGGTTCTGCCAGGCTCACCACTTCCTCGACTCCGTCAGCATCGAGTCGCTGCACGACTTCGACTCGACCGCCGAACTCGCTCGGATGCTCGGCTCCCAGCTCACGATCGCCTACCTGGACGCTTCCGAGGCGACGCGCACACGGCGGGGCACCGCTGGGGCCCAGGACGTCGCCGACCGCGACGTCGTGAAGAGCGCGCGGGGTGCGGACAAGATCGCCTCCATCGCCCACGAGATCATTGGCAACGACGGGCCGCGCCTGGAACTGGAACGCCGGCTGGACCGCATCGCGCTCGACCGGCGCTGGCCGGAGCACCAACCCAGCACCATGCCGGTCAACGCGCTCGGACTCCCGGTCCACCTGGAGTCCTACCTGGCCGAGTTCCTCGACCGCACCACCGGACCGCAGCCGCTGGTCGACCTGCTGGCCGTCACTGGTAGCGGTGCCCGCGGCAAGTACCAGCACGGCTGGAGCGACCTCGACGTGTTCGTCGTCGCCGATGCCTCCTCCCTCGGCGGGATCCGCCAGGTTCTCGCGGAGCTGGAGGCCGAACTCGGCGGGGTCAAACTCGGCATGACCGTGCTGACTCGAGCCGAGTGCCGGGCTGGCGCCGTGACCTCCCGGCTCCTCCACGTCCTCGCCCTCATCGGCAGCGGGGCGCTGGTCCCGCTGTGGTCGGCCCCCGGCCTGGCCCTGCCGGCCCCGGACGCCGCCACCGATATCGACGTGAGCCTGCGCGACGGTATCCAGGCCGCCATCGAGATCCGCCGCCAGCTCCTCAAGGGAGCACCCGACCTCCGCGACCTCTACAAGGTCACCGCGCTGCTCGCGAAGATCCAGCTCCGCTTCAGCGGGATCGAGTGCCCCTCCGACAGCGACGCCCTCACCGTCCTCCTCGACGCCAAACGGCAGGACACGAGCGCGGTCACCACCGCCCGCACCGAGCGCCCCGCCGCCGAAGCGCTAGCGACCCTCGTCCTTCAGAGCTGGCTGGACACCCTTCCCGGGGAAAGGCGGTGAGCGTGAGCGCCCGGCGGGCTCCGGCGGCAGCGGGCACCTTCCACAAGCCGGTGGCGACCCGCGAGCAGGCCGAAGCCGAGGTGAAGGGATGGACCGGGCTCGCCTCGCGCATCGCCGTCCCGGCCCTTCACGGGCAGATCGCGTTACCCGACCGGCAGCTTCTCGCCTACGAGGACGTCTTCGCCACCGGCCGGTGTGAGCTGCTGATGGGCGACGTGATCGCCCTCGCCGACCGAGACCCCGCCGTGCAGCCTCGCCTGGACCGCCTCGTGGACGGCGTCTGCGCCGACCTGCGGGCGGCGGCCGATGAGACCGGGAAGCGCGTTCCACTGGCGGAGTGCGTTCCCGACCTCTACCTCGACCGGATCCGCCCCAGCGGTCGGCTGGACCGCTGGTACCTGCGCCGTGACCTGCCGATCGCCTTGCCCCACACCGGTACGACCCTCACCCTCCGCGAGCTGGCCGACTTCACCCTCACTGCCAACGGCCGGCAGCTGACGCTGAACGTCGCGAACATCATCGACAACCTCCGCCACGTCTTGGCCCCCGACCGCCGCTGGCTGGCCGGGCTGTCGCAGGGCGACCCCACGGAGCCCAACATCGCCGATCCGCTGTGCTGGCTCGACTTCGAGTTCGCCGGCCGCAACACTGTCGTGGGCGAGGCCGCCAACCTGCTCTGGTACCTGATGGCCCTGGGCGGCTGGCTCGTCCCCCGCTACCAGCCCGACGTGTACGCCCGCACCCTCCGCCTCGCACTGCCGCCACTCTCCTGCCCGCGCATCGATCATCTGGAGCTGCACGCGGGCAGGCGGCACATCGACGTGAAGTCAACACCGTTGCGTTAGGGATCTTGAGTCGTTGGCAACCCCCGCATGAGTAGCAGGAACGGGACTCCTGGTAGATCAACTTGTGCTGAAGCAAGGTGATCGTCGAGTCCAGGAGTCCCGTTGCGGGAGAAGTCTGTCATCACGCGCACGATCGAGGTCGCTGGGGGTGTGTTCGCGCCGGGGCAGCTGGGTGAGCTGACGCAGACGGTGGACTTCGAACTGGTGGACGCGGTGCTTGAGGAGACCGGCACGGTCGAGCGGCGACTGCGGCTGCTGCCCTCGCGGGTGGTGGTGTACTTCGTCCTCGCGCTCGCACTGTTCGAGAACTGCTCCTACCGGGCGGTGTGGGGCAAACTGACCGCCTCGCTGACGAGTCTGGCCCTGGCCGTCCCGGCGGCTTCCTCGCTGTCGCGGGCGAGGCGGCGGATAGGGGCCGCCCCGCTACGGCGGCTGTTCGAGATCCTGGCCGGGCCCCTCGCTGTCCGCGGGCAGTCGGGCACGTTCTGGCGGGGCCTGCGGTGCGTGGCCGTCGACGGCACTCTCCTCCATGTCCCGGACGAGAAGACGCTCACCTGGAAGTACCCGAAACGGGCCGGTGACACGCTGGAGTTCGGCTACCCGCTGCTGCGGCTCGTCGTCCTGGTCGAGTGTGGCACCCGCGCCCTGCTCGCCGCCACCTTCGGACCCGAGAGTGACGGTGAACTCACCTACGCGAACCGCCTGTTGGGCGCTCTTGACGACACGATGCTCCTGCTGGCCGACGCCGGCTTCGATGCGGTGGAATTCCTCCGTGACATCCAGGGCAGCGGGGCACGATTCCTGATCCGCTCTTCCGCCCGACGCATCCCCACCCCCGCCGAGCACCTGGCCGACGGCTCCTACCTGGCCCGGATCGGCTACGGCGTCATTCCCGTCCTGATCACCGTCCGCGTCATCGAGGCCCACCTCACAGTCCGCCTGGACGACGGCACTGTCCGCCACGAGCAGTGGCGCCTGCTCACCAGCCTCCTCGACCCCGTCCGCTACCCCGCCGATGAAGTGGCCGAGCTCTATCACCGCAGGTGGCAGGTGGAAACCACCTACTTCTCGATCAAGGCGACCATCCTGGAGGGCCGCGTCCTGCGCTCGCGCACCCAGCCCGGCCTCGACCAGGAGGTCTACGCCCTGCTCACGACCTACCAGGCCCTCCTCCGCGCCGCCGCCGACGGCATCGAGACCCGCCCCGACCTCACCATGAGCCGGATCAGCTTCACCGTCCTGATCCGCACCGCCGGTGACACCGTCATCAGCGCGACCGGAATCCTGCCCCCACTCGGCCCTGTCGACCGAGTCGGCGTGATCGGTCAGGCCGTCCTCGAAGCCCCGCTGCCGTCCCAACACAGGCAACGCATCAAAGTGAAGTTTCCCCGTGATCTTGGACACGGTGTTGTTACGCTGCGAGGGCCTGGTCTTGCCGGTATCGCAGGCGGGTTTCGTGGGGTGTGAGGTAGCCCCAGTGGATGTGCTTGCGTAGGCGGCGTCTGTTGTAGAAGGTCTCGATGAAGTCGAAGATGTCGGCGCGGGCGGTGGCCCGGTCGGGCCAGAAGCGGGTGCCGATCTCTTCTTTCAGGACGGCCCAGAAGCTCTCCGCGGCGGCGTTATCGAAGCAGCTCCCGGTCCGGCCCATACTTTGCCGGTGCCCCAACTTGCTGATTTTTGTGCGGAGTTGACCGGAGGTGTATTCCGATCCGCGGTCACTGTGGATCACACAGCCGGGTTCCAGGCGGCCCAGCGCGGCTGCCATGTCCAGCGCGTCGACGACGAGGTCGGCGCGGTGGTGGTCGGCCATCGAGTACCCGATCACCTCGCGCGTGGCCAGGTCCAGCCACGAGGCGAGGTAGAGCCAGCCCTCGGCGGTGGGGATGTAGGTGATGTCCCCGACGATTTTCGTTCCGGGACGGATGGCGGTGAAGTCCCGGCCGATCAGGTCCGGCGACGGGGCGGCCTTGGTGTCGGCCTTGGTCAGGCCGCGGCGTCCGGTGCGCCGGCTGTTCCCGGCGATGCCGTTCTCCCGCATGACCCGTGCCACCCGCTTACGGTTGACCACCCGGCCCTGCCGGCGCAGTTCGGCGGTGACGCGCGGGACGCCGTAGTTCCGCCGGGAGGCGATGTAGATCACCGTGATCTCGTGTGCCAGGGTCTCATCCGCCCGTCGCCTGGCTTCGCGGGCCTCGGCTCCGGCCACCCACGCGTAGTACGTGGACCGGGCGGTCTTCATCACCGTGCACAGCAGCACGATCGTGTAGTTCGCCTTCTCCGCGTGGATGAACCGGCATATCGTGCTCACCGGTCGCTCTCCTTCGCGAAGAAGGAGGTCGCTTTTTCAGGATCTCGATCGTCTTCGCCTGCTCTACGGTCAGCTTCCGCAGCCGCTTCAGTTCCTCGTCCCGGTCGTCGGCGGCCCGCACGGCGCCGGGTCCCGATCCGTTGTCCTGGGCGGCCCGGGCCTTCTTCACCCAGCCCCGCAGGGACTCCGAGCTGATCCCGAGTTCCCGGGCGACCTCGGTCACCGTCCGGCCCGACGACCGCACGAGCTCGATCGCGTCCCGCTTGTACTCGTCCGAGTACCGCTTCGTGTACTTGCTTCCCACCTGGCACTACTTCCTCTGGAACCTCAGATCCCAGTCTCCAGGTGTCCACGATCAAGGGGAAGCTTCATAGATCAATTCCCCCCAGAACACCGGCCGATCGTGGAGCACCGAGAAGGGCGACGTCGACCATAGGCCGCGCGAGTGCGACCGAGCTCTATGACGGCCCGCCCAGGCCACGGAGCACGTCACCGACGCTCTGGCAGGAGTCGACTCTGTGCTGGGCGCGGCGCGCGCGTTCCTCGGGGTCTCGCACGAAGAGCGCCTGGCGCCCTGGGTGGTATGTACTCACGACCTTCACGCTCCGCTCACGGACCGCTCCGGGGTGCGTCTTGAGCAGCCGGCGCCACGCGTCCTGGGCTTCGCTGCCCTGCAGAAGCACGACCTCGATCTTCGGCATCAGCTCCAGCAGCTGATTCAGCACCTCGACGCCGGCTTTGAGCTCGGCCGCCTTCGGCGAGCGGTTGATGTACCAGGGGTAGGCGTTCCAGGGAGTGACGTCTCGCGGCGCGATCCCCGCCCCGTCGAAGAGCTGGACCTGCAGCTCCGCAGTCGGGTCGTCGTTCTCCACACAAAGGAATCCGGAGCCGACCCCTTCCTGCGTCTTGGGACCCGGATCCCGCAGGATCGACAGGGCGCGCGCGTCCACTCCCCCGTGCCAGGGGGCGACGTGCGGCATCCAGCCACGCCCGTCCTGGTCGCGCAATGCGTCGACCATCTCATTGATCGGCCGTACGTGGGGGGCGTAGCGCCCCTGTTCCTGCTCTATTCGGAACGCCTCGTCCCGCATTCGTCTCGCCATGTCTCCTCCAGCACCCACTCGCACGATCGCGGGGAAATCGGGAACCTCTGACAACAGCACGGATCGCTCGACCGATCCCGCAGACAGAGAGAACTACTCGCCGCGCGCCACAGCTCCATGGAGGCAGGGCGCAGGAGGTCCGGGCTGCCGACGAGGGCAAGCCGCGTCTGGCGGGTCCTATTGGAACAGTGTGCCGCCGGGCACGCGTTCCACGTCGGTGACCTTCAGTTCGGCAATGTCCGCGATGGTGCCGTTGGACACCCCGTTCGGGACGATCAGCTGCTCCGGCTGGCGGTTGGTCTTGTCGGGGCCGAGGCGTTCGGCGTGGGCCTCGGTCTCGCCGAGGAAGTCGCCGTCCTTGTCGTATGCCTCGATGGTGACGCGGTAGTCGGCCGCGTCCTTGCCGAGATTGGTGATCGAGAGATCGTACAGGTACACCGGCCCGCCACCGAAGTCAGGGTCGGCGTGCCCGTTGGAGATCTTGACATGCTTCAGCAGCTCCTCGCGGGCGCCCGGCTCGATGCCGCACAGCTTGTCCCAGGCGTCCAGGACCTCAGCGAACTGCTCCGGGGTGGCCTTCTGCCCGGTCGGGGAGCTCTTCAACGACCGCTCGCGGTCCTTGCGGCGCCCCGAGCACTCGGTTGCGTACGTCTCCGTCATGGCCTTGAGGTCTTGTGCGGACATCGCGGTTATCTCGGCCCGCTTGGGCGTGTACTTCCACACGACGGCCAGGAATTGCTTCTGCCCCTCGTCCAGCAGCCGGTCGTTGTACGTGGCGGACGGGGACGGCGCCGTGCTGCCAGCGGCAGTGGTCTTGGGTTTGTCGCTGTTGTCGCCGTCGCAGGCGGCCAAGGCCAGAACCAAGCCCGCGGCGAGGACGGTCGCGACGGAAGTGCGATTCAAGATGCTTCCCCTCACTGGGCTGCCCGGTCGGCCCGCACCTCCGGGTAGGTCCGTGGATCGTACCGGCCGCCGGAGGGTGTACGGCAGGCCATTCCATGGGAAGGAGGGGGCTCAATCTGACGCCCCGTTGGGGCAGTTATGGCACGCGAATGGCACGCGGGCTCTGAGAGGTCTAGACAATGAAGAAGGCCCAGGTCGCTGACCTGGGCCTTCTTGCAAGAGCGGATGACGGGAATCGAACCCGCGCTATAAGCTTGGGAAGCTCATGTTCTACCATTAAACTACATCCGCACGATGGGCCAGTTGCCTGGAGCTCCATCTTCGCCCACTCTACCTCATGATCGACCCCCGGTGAATTTGCCGCGGGGTCGTCGTCGTGTGTGGTGTGCACCGAGGCGTGTGCGTGCGGGAGTTGGGGCGTACCGTGTGGGTTCGGAGCGTCGGCTGGAGCGGGTGCCGATCATCCCCTAATGTGGCGATTCGTCGCAGTACGGCTCGTTGGGGAAAGGGACTCGATGGAGCACACCGTCGTCCGTTGTGCCGAAGGGCACGTTTTCAGTACCGCCTCCTTCCCGCTGCAGCACCTCGGTGCCGGCCGGATCGGGCCCGGGCGGCTGCTGCGGTGTCCGCGGTGCGCGCGGTTGCGGCACGCCGTGCCCGTCGGGGCGGTCAAGCGGTAGCGGACGGGCGCGCGGGCGCCGCTCTCGATTGGGGGTGGCCCGCGCGCTCTGCGTATCCTCGGGACGTGCTTCTCTCTGACAAAGACATCCGGGCCGAGATCGACAGCGGACGGGTTCGCATCGACCCGTTCGAGGAGTCGATGGTGCAGCCCTCCAGCATCGATGTACGTCTCGACCGGTTCTTCCGGGTGTTCGAGAATCACCGGTACGCCCACATCGATCCGGCGATCGAGCAGGCGGACCTGACCCGGATGGTCGAGCCGGAGGGTGACGAGGCCTTCATCCTGCACCCCGGTGAGTTCGTGCTCGCCTCCACCTACGAGGTCATCTCGCTGCCCGACGACATCGCCTCCAGACTGGAGGGGAAGTCCAGTCTGGGCCGCCTCGGCCTGGTGACGCATTCGACCGCCGGGTTCATCGACCCGGGGTTCTCGGGCCACGTGACCCTGGAGCTGTCGAACCTCGCCACGCTGCCGATCA
This sequence comes from Streptomyces sp. NBC_01233, assembly GCF_035989305.1. NCBI lineage: Bacteria > Bacillati > Actinomycetota > Actinomycetes > Kitasatosporales > Streptomycetaceae > Streptomyces > Streptomyces sp. NBC_01233. The sequence continues at coordinate 4,889,960 of NZ_CP108514.1, forward strand.
AGCTCTGGCCGGGTATGAAGATCGGGCAGCTGTGCATGTTCCGGCTCAGCTCGCCCGCGGAGTTCCCGTACGGCAGCGAGCGGTACGGGTCCAGGTACCAGGGGCAGCGCGGTCCGACCGCCTCGCGCTCCTTCCAGAACTTCCACCGCACCCAGGTGAGGCGCGAAGCATGAGTGACGTAGTACGCGAGAACCTCGACTACGAGGGCTTCGGGCGGGCCGTGCGGCAGCTCGCGCAGACCATCGCCGACGACGGGTACGAGCCCGACATCATCCTGAGCATCGCCCGTGGCGGCGTGTTCGTCGCCGGGGGGCTGGCCTACGCGCTCGACTGCAAGAACATCCACCTGGTGAACGTCGAGTTCTACACCGGTGTGGGGACCACGCTGGAGATGCCGGTCATGCTGGCGCCCGTGCCCGAGGCGATCGACTTCACCGACAAGAAGGTCCTCATCGCCGATGACGTGGCCGACACGGGCAAGACGCTGAAGCTCGTCCACGACTTCTGCCTGGGCCACGTCGCCGAGGTGCGCTCCGCCGTCATCTACGAGAAGTCCCACTCGCTCGTGAAGTGCGAGTACGTGTGGAAGAAGACCGACGAGTGGATCAATTTCCCCTGGTCGGTCTTGCCTCCAGTAAGTAAGTCGGGCGAGCCGCCCAAGCCGAACCTGGAAGCACTGTAGTCCTGGAGCGGCGGTAGGCGCCGACGGCTCAGCCCCCGGCTGGTGTCGATGCCTACATATATGCTCTTGCCGCCCACTTCCGGTCCATCCTGCGCCTCGGCCAGGAGGTCGAGGACCCCGGGTTTTCCGGGGCAGTACAACCGGATCGGAAGTGAGACATGGCAAGAAAGCGGACGTCCAAGCCGGACGGAAACGATCAAGGTAGCGGCCTCGCGAAGGCTCAGCTCCTGGTCGATCTCCTCGCCGTGCTGGTGGCGATCGCAAGCTGTGTGGAACAGCTGGCGCGGTAGCGCCACGAGAGCGATGTACCGGACGAAGGTTGGGCAGCAAGAAGCGAGCCCGGCCGTTGCATAGTCGGCCGGGCTCGCTTGAACTCCACGCATGAGCTCGGTCCTGGGTGCAACCGGGGCCGAGCTCCTCTGCTTGGAGCCGGTTCGTGGTCCAGAAGGCTCAGCTTTCACGCGTGAAACTTGAGAGTATTGGACACGTCGCTGAGGCTCACTATAGACGGACCGGCAATCGAGGGGCACCCTGGAGGGGCTGACCCTCAAGCGTCGATCGCATGCCTCTGATGCGTAAATAGCAGCAGGTCAGGGTGGGTGTGGGCAGGGCTGGGTGCCCGGTGGCCGTTGAGGGCCGCCGGGTGTCTGGTCTGCCGGTCAGGCGGCGGTCTCCCTGGGGTTGAGGGTGACGGTGTAGCCGAGTTGGTTGAGCTGGCCGATGGCCCGGCGGGTGGCGCGTTCGGGGTCGCGTTGGGTGAAGTAGCTGCCGCCGAGTTCTTGGTAGGCGGCGTTGTCGGTGAGCATGTGCCAGATCGCGGTGATGATCGAGTGCTCGACGGCGACCAGGGCCCTGAGCGGGCCGCGGCGGGCGGTCAGGCGTTTGTAGCGGGCGGCGAGGTAGGTGTCCTTGGTTCTGACCGCGCCGAACGCGGCGAGCCCGGGGGCGCCTTTGAGGTAGGGGTTGCCGGGCCGGACCTTGGTGTTCTTGGTGCGGCCGGCGGATTCATGGTGGCCGGGGCAGACCCCGGCCCAGGACGCGAGGTGCTTGGCGGAGGCGAACCGTGTCATGTCCCCGCCGGTCTCCGCGATGATCACCTCGGCGGTGGCCTGGTTGATCCCGGGGATGGTGTCGAGCAGGTCGAGGGCGCCACGAAAGGGCGACATCGCCTCCTCGACCCGTCCGCTGATCTGGTCGATCATCCCGGTGAGCTGGTCGTACTGGTCCAGATGCAGGCGGGTCAGGAAGGCGTGGTGTTCGCGGAAGCGTCCGGTCAGGGCCTCGGTGAGTTCGGGGATCTTGCTGCGGAGCTTGCGTTTGGCCAGGTCCGCGAGGACGTACGGGTCGGCTTCGCCGCGGATGAGGGCTTCGAGCATGGCCCGGCCGGAGACGCCCATGATGTCGGAGGCGACCGCGGACAGCTTGATTCCGGTGTCCTCCAGGAGTTTCTCCAACCGCTGGACCACACGGCTGCGTTCGCGGGTGGCGGTGGTCCGGGCGCGGGTGAGGTCTCGTAGTTCGCGGATCGGCTGGGGTGGGACGAAGGAGGGCCTCACCAGGCCATGGGCGCCGAGCTGGGCCAGCCAGGCCGCGTCCGAGACGTCCGTCTTGCGGCCGGGCAGGTTCTTGACCTGCCGCGCGTTGACGAGGATCACGTTCAAGCCCTCGGCCAGCACGTAGTAGAACGGCTTCCAATAGTCCGAGGTCGCCTCGATCACCACCAGGGTGACCTCGGTGGCGAGCAGGTGATCCCGCAGGTCCAGGACTGCGTTCGAGGTCGATCCCCACGTCGTGGTCTCGGCCGTGAAGGACCCCCGCCGCTTCGTACTGGGGGTGCGGACGCATACCTTGGCGTCCTTCTTGCTGATGTCGAGGCCGGCGCAGCGTTCGTGCAGCACGTCCACGGTCTTGCTCCCTCCCTCGCCGGACAACCGGGTATGCCGTTCCGGGAGGGCCAGGGTGAATCAGGAATTCTGACGCACGTGCTTCACAGCAACACTCCACGGTTCCCGTGGACGGCCCCCAGCACCACGCTGACCTGCGAGCTCACGGGCATCACAGAGGCATCGGTTTCGGCCGGAACGAACACCCCAAGGTTCCCGAACCGGTACCAGCCCCCGGCAGGGCAGACAGAAGCACCCCCGGCGCGCACCCGGGATTTACCACGCCCCCGGCGCGCACCGAAGGTGCGCTGGATCGCTGACCTGCTGAAACAGTCCGCTTGACGATCAAGGTTGCCTAGCGCGGTGCGTGCTCCAATCGGGCGTACCTCACATTTCCCTAACTTTCACGGGTGAAAGTAACAGGGCTGTCCGGCTCAATCATTCTTCTGGCGTCGGAGCGTCCGCCAGCGCATGTTGGGGACGGTCAGACAGTCGCAGCCGATGGGGTCAGCCGAGGTAGGGATGCTCGCGGTGCTCCATGAAGTGGCGGATCCTGAGTCGCTGCGTGTGGTGCATCGGAAGTTGGTCCAGCTCGTCTGGACGGACGAAACGTAGCTCCGTCGACTCGTCGGAGATCGCCAGTTCTCCGCCGACGATCCGCGCGGTGAAGCAGACGTTGAACTGTCGGCGCACCTCGCCATCCGTGTACGCGATGATGTGCCTCGGGGCGGTGTACGTGCCGACCAGTCCCGTGACCTCCACGTCCAAGCCGGTCTCTTCCTTGACCTCACGGACGGCCGTGCCGGGGAGCGAGTCGGTGAGGTCCATGCCCCCGCCGGGGAGCGCCCACAGATCGTTGTCACGTCGACGCTGGAGCAGGATGCGCCCCTGCTCGTCGGTGACGACGGCTGAAGCTGCGACAACCATGCTGTTCGGCTTGGGCGCGTTCGCGTCGTCGTAGTACTCGGTCCGTGCCATGGTCACCTCTCGTGCCGTACGGGCGTCGCCGTGGACCACACCGCGTTGAAGCTCTCGGCGTAGGTGTCGAACATCCCGCCTTCGCCGCTTCGCCGAAGATGCCACACCGGGGCCCCGTACGCGTTGACGCCCCAGACATGGGCATTGACCAGCAACTGATCATCGGCGCGGTAGAGCGAGTTGTAGAGCGTCGTGCCGTGGGTCCGGATGTCGATGCCGGGCACGCCGATCAGGGGGCGGTAATGCATGAGCGCCAGTTGGCAACGGGACTCGATGCCGTGGCCGAACTTCTCCTCCTGGCCGCGCGCCCGAACGTTCTCGCTCTCGGCGTCGCCCACCGCGATCCGGATCGCGCAGCCGTCTGCGGCTCGCTCCCGCAAGAGCTCGTTGAGGCGGGGATAGGCCTCATGCAAGAAGACGGCGGCGTACACCAACACGTCGATGTGCTCACGGGCCTGCGTCAGCATGTCCACGAAGGCGGATACGGGGATCTCCGCCCGCTGGTCGTAGAGCGCCACGAGCTCCGGGCTGATCGCTCGCGCTGCGCGCGCCTGCCGGAGGGCCGGCCAGAGTGCGTGCACGTCTTCTCCTAGGGTCTCTGCCGCCCGCATGGCTGTGACACGGCGTGGAGTACGGCCGAGATTGACCCACCGCTCAACGGATTTGGGGTCTACGTCGACTTTTTCCGCGAGGGTGGCGTACGTCCAGCCTCCGTCCGCCATGACGGCACGAAGCCTCTCGTTCGGCATGAGTCTCCCCCTGATCCTTGGGACGGCACTAGGGACGTTCTACCGGACGCGGGACGTCCCGAAGTGGGGTTTGGTGGAGGTTCCGACGTCCTTATGAACGGCAGCATGCTCGTGCCCATGGCGAGCAACCAGCAGGCCAGCCCCGGAATCGGTGAACTGGCCAAGGACCAGAAGACCGGACGCATCGGCATCGTCATGGGCGAGATCGGTGGCCGCGTGCAGATGCGCCCGGTCGGCGGTGGCATCGAGTGGGATGCCATGCCCGGCGACGTGGTCGCCCCCAAGGCGCGGGAGGAACTGAGCGCGCGCCTGGCCGTGAAGAACAACAACAGCCGGGTCGGCCTGTGATGCGGGTCATCGGCCGGTACGCCGGCGTCCCCCTCATCGTCTGCATCAGCGCTTCGTACGGATTCGTGATCGGGGCCGCCCTCGGTACTGGCACTAGACCGGTCCGCCCTGGACGGCTGCCGAATCCGCGGCTTCCCGTCCGTGAAATGTCGCGGCAGGAGGCCGAGACGTACGCCTGGAGGCGCTATGAACGGTTCGACGAGTCAGATCCTCACGACGGTTGGTGACGGCGTCCGCCTCGGAGACGTGATCACGATCGGCGGCAACCCGCACACCGTGACGAACGTGCGGCGGGTCGCGGGCGGGCGAAAAGTCCTGGAGTTCGCCGACGGCAACGTCTACGTGCTGGGCCCCTCGCTTCTCATCCAGGTCATGCGGACGTCGCGGACGCGAGTGCGCCTCGTGGCTGGACGAGACGGGCTTGCCCGCGTGGCCCTGTCCTGACCCCTTCTTCTGCACGGAGGTTCCCGCGTGGCACCTGCATAATCCACCCTGACCCGGCGCCCTCGCCCCCCTCGCAACGAGAGCTGCGGGGACTGCGGCGGCAGCGGCGCCGACTCGTCCGGCAAGAGCTGCGGAGCCTGCAACGGCCTCGGCGAGATCTACTGCTGCAACTCCGACCGCCAGGGCGCACGCGTGATGTCGCGCTACTCGATCCGGAAGGAGTACCACTGATGGCCCAGGCTCTGATCGCCTCCCCGTTCCTTGACGGGCACCTCCTCCTCAAGCCCGGCGCCAGGGCTGGGGCTCGCATCCCCGCCGACCACTACGAGGCCCTGCGGCAGGCTGCTGCCAATGGTGAGGCTTTGCCCGCCTGGGCGGTGCGGACCGCGTCCGATGTGTGGGGAATCGACCTGGACGGCCGGCCCGCACAGGGCACGGTGCTGGTGCACGAGCCGTCCCCGTACGGCTACTGCCGGGCCTCCTGGGAGATCAACCTCGGCTGCAACTTCGGCTGCAAGCACTGCTACCTCGGCGAGCGGCCCTTCTTCGGGCTCGCCTGGGAGGACAAGGTGCGGCTGCTGGACATCATGCGCGAGGCTGGTGTCCTCTGGCTCCAGATCACCGGCGGCGAGCCCACCATGGACCCGGACTTCCAGGGCGCCTACCGGTACGCCTGGCAGGCCGGGATGATGCTCACCATCTCCACCAACGGCTCGCTGCTCTGGCGGCCGGACCTCCTGAAGCTCTTCCGGGACTCTCCGCCGTATCGCCTGGTGGTCAGCATGTACGGGGCGAGTGAGGAGTCCTTCGACACGCTCACCCAGCGCCGCGGGGCCTGGAAGGCGTTCCGGCGCGGCATGGACGCCGCACGTGAGGCGGGCCTGCCACTGCGTATCAACGTCGTGGTGACCGAGGACAACGCCTCCGAGGCCGACGAGATGGCCGCCCTCGCCGACGAGTGGAACGTCGAGAACCACGCGTACACGAATATGACGCCCACGATCTACGGCGGCGGAGAGCCGCTGCTTGCCCAGTCCGCCGCCCACCTGCGGCAGCGCAAGCCGTTCGCCGGCTGCAACGCGGGACACACCTTCTTCCACGCCGACCCGCACGCCAAGGTCTCGATCTGCAAGGTCGGCCGCGACGACCAGATCGACCTGATGGCCGAAGGCATTGACGGCCTCACCCGGCTCGGCGCCATCGCCGACCACCTCATGCTTCGCACCGGAGGGTGCGAGGGCTGCGCCCTGTCCGGCACCTGTCGGGTCTGCCGCCCCCTGGCCAAGCACTACCAGGAGGCGAAGGCGCCGCTGCACAGCTACTGCCAACACGGAGACAAGGAGAACGGATCACGACCCCGCCCGTACTGGTGAACCTCCTGCCCGGCCCGCCGGCCTCGGCGCGCCGCGCGTCGCCGCCCGTTGCCGCTTCGGCGGTCACCGCCGTCCTGGACCTGGACATGGTCGTGGAGAGCGCGGAGTGCTCCTGCGACGCCGGTGACGACAACCCCCACTAACCGACAGAATCCGGTCGGTTCCGTTCAGGCCCTGGCGTCTTCGCGTCGGGGCCTGAGCCCTGGCCGGCCGACCGTTAAGGTGCCGCTCATGTTGTTCCGCTGGGACTGGCTCCGGCCCGTATTGACCGCGCCGATCGTGCCGACTCTCGGCCCCGTCCACCCCCACGTCCTCACCGTGGATCTCTTCGAGGACACGCTGCGAGCAGCCGTCGCTGACCGTTCCTTCCTGCACTACGACAAGGACCGGCGTTGGAGCAGCGAGAAGGACGAGACGGTCCTTCGTGGCGACGTGGTCCATCAATCCGATCACACCCTCGTCCCCACCCTGACCCGGCGTGGACGCGGCACCGTCAAGGTCTTCGCCTACGGGCACCGTGACAGCGTCGTGGACGAAGCGGCCGAACTGTCCGCGAAGCTCGCCGTCGTGCATGACGTAGTCAACGCGAGGGTCGTGCGCCCGCTCGGCCCCGAGACCGGCTCCCCACGCGGCACCCGCATCCAGCTCCAGGACTTCACTGCCAGACCCTGCCCCGACTCCGGCGGCCCGGTCCGCCCCGTCACTGACTGGCCGGCTGCTGTGCAGGAGACCTTCGCCCCGTTCGCCACGGCGATGGCCGCCGATGGCCTGGCCTTCCTTCACGGGCAGATGCAGGCTGGCCGGTGTGGCCCGGTTCTCGCAGCCGTCGTGGATGGTCGCATCGTGGGGGCGATCGGCCCGATGGAAGTACGCCCCGACGCGATCGGGTGCCCCCAGCTCATGCCCCAGTACTTCGCCGTCTTGCCCGAGGCCCGAGGGCGGGGGCTTGGGCGTGTCCTGTGGCGGGCCGCGATGCACTGGGGTCAGTCCCATGGCGCCGCTTACCAGCTCCTACAGACCGAGGTTGGTGGCTCCTCCGACAGGCTCTGTCAGTCCGAAGGACTGACCTCCCTCGGCTTCAGCCACACCACACGGGTGTAGCGGGATCGCGGCCTGACCTACCACAACGAAAGACCGAACCACCCCTTGGCCTGGACAGCATCCGGGGTGGTCCGGTCGCGGAATCCCCAATCAGGACCCCGGTGCCGATGGTACCGGGGTGGTCGTCGTGCCCAGGGACGGGCTGATCCCAACCCCGCTTTTGACTTGTTGAGTTGGAGAATGGCTAGCGACGACGAAGTAGGGCGAGAGGCCGTGTGGCTGAAGAGACACCTGGCCCGTGCCCCCGAACGTGACGAGGAGTGGATCCGCCGCGCACTGCTGCTTCAGGGAAAGCAGTGACTAACGCCCCTTCTGGGCCCCCAAGGACTGTCCCGTAACTGCCGGAGGCGACCGGCCGTCCCCATGAACGACATCGCGCGGCGCTTCGTAGACGAGTATGACCGACTCACATTGTGACCTCAGGGGATGTAACGAACACCCTGCCCCTGAGCAACGGCGGATCACCTGCCACGAGCACCGCGGCCCCCCGCGCCTCGTCCTGTTGGAGTCTGCCGATCCGGGGTTGGAAGCCCGGAGGCGCGGCATAGGATCCGGGAGGCGGGACAATGCTGTGGGAGCTGACAGCTCACTCTCCCGCGACGAGGGAGAAGCCGTGCAGTTCATCGTTCAGGCAGACGGCCAGCCCGTGCACGTCGGTTCCGAGGCCCTGGTCTTGGAAGCTGGCGATTGGGACGATTTCGGCTTCCGGACCAGCTTCACCCTCTGGTACCGCAACTCGACCGATCTCAGGAATCTGGGATACGTCAAGGTCGCTGTCGCCGGACAGGAGAGGGGCCCCCATCCTTTTCAGCACGGGACCTACGACGGCCCACCGGCAGGTCAAATATTCTCGCTCGGCCTGAGCGATGGCTACTACGACAACATCAGGAAACTCGGCTCTGAGAAACGCGTCGAGATCCTCCACATTCTCGGCGATCTGGCCTACAATCTCGACCGCTTCGAGGAGGCAAAGGCGCACGAAGTGGTACGTAGGTCGCTACTGCGGGTCGTGGAGGAGCAGACTGTCAGGGTTCAGTTCAACCGGATCGCGCGCGGCGGGGTTCGCCTGAGCGAGTACCGATTCAGTTACGTCGGACCGAGCCAGGATTCTGACGACTGCCTCCGCTTTGACGTCACCCCAGACACCCGACCGTCAAGCAATGTCCATGTAATCATCGGCCGCAACGGAGTGGGGAAAACCCACCTCTTGCGACGACTCGCCTCCGCCGTCGTACGCCCGGACCTGCACGAACAGTTCGGGCGCGTGACGATGTCCCCTACCTCCACTTCGCCAGTGGGAGAGCGCTTCGTCAACGTGGTCTCGGTGACCTTCAGCGCATTCGACCCGTTCACGACCGTTGAGACACTCGGCCGCCCTGGTGCCCCCTTGCCTCCGAATGCGGTTGCCTACACCTACGTCGGCCTTCACCGCTCAGCGCGCACCACCGGGGGGCTGGAAACACCCCAGCATGAGCGTCTCCGGTCGGATTTTCGCGACGCCATTGCTTACGTCCGCCAATCGCGCAACTTCTCGTCTTGGCGCCGCGCAGTGCTGACGCTCGGCCGGGACCCACAGTTCGGCGGTTCCGCTATTGCCTCCTACGCCGGCAACATGCGAGCTGGCATGAAGATCATGAACTCCCACCTGGATGACTTGAGCGATGCCTTCGGGCGGTTGAGTTCGGGGCACGCAATGGTGGTACTCACCATGACAGAGCTTGTAGGCCGTGTGGCTGAGCAGTCTCTGGTGCTCGTGGACGAGCCCGAGACCCACCTGCATCCACCGCTACTTGCTTCTTTCGTTCAGACGATTTCCGACCTGTTGACTGAACGCAACGGCGTCGCAGTGATCGCTACGCATTCGCCGGTGGTCCTCCAGACGGTCCCTCGCTCGTGCGTCTACAAGTTGATCCGGCACGGCGAGGCCAGCCGTGCTGAGCGGCCGCAGATCGAGACGTACGGCGAGAACGTGGGCGTACTGACCCACGAGGTCTTCGGGCTGGAGGTCATGCGGTCAGGCTTCTACTCCGAGATCGCCGATGCGGTGGCACAGCGGGACTCCTACGAGGAGGTTCTGGCCCACTTTGGCGGAAATCTCGGCGGAGAGGCCAAGGGGCTGGTGCGCATCCTCCTCTCGGAGAAAAGAGACGGGCTCCTTTGATGTGGCCACTGCCGGTACCCCTCCGTCAGGCAGATCGCAGCTACCTGGCATGCGTCATCAAAACAGCCGACGCCGAACGCCGTGAGCGACTGCTGAGGGCTGCAAACGCAGTACGGAAGGCCGGACAGGCTCTTCGTCAGGCCACAGCCGCCAAGACCCTGCATGACCTCGACAGAGCGGATTTCGCTGTCCCTCAGATCCCTACTGAGGACTTCGTGAAGTGGGCATACGGCAACGGCATGCAGACCGTCGCTGGCCAGAAGATCCGCGACGAGCTGATGACGGCTCCGGTAAACGACCGGTGCCCACTGTGTCGGCAGGGCGCCGTCCGGCAGCTCGACCATTTCATGCCCAAGAGCCTGTTCCCCTCGCTGTGTGTCGACCCGCTCAACCTTGTCCCGGTGTGCGGCGAGTGCAACTTGATCAAAGGGAACAAGAGTCCAGACCGCGCTGGGAACACGCTCCTGCATCCCTACCTCGACCGGATATCCCACCAACGGTGGCTGGATGCCCAGGTAGTCCACGACTCCGGTTCTGTACGTCTGAAGTTCTTCGTCAGCCCCCCGACCTCGTGGGACAGTACGCTCCGGGCACGGGTCGAGCACCACTTCACGCTCTTCGATCTGGGCCATCGCTACGCGGTCGATGCGAACCGCGTCATCTGCGACGTGGCGCACTGCCTAGACCAACTACGGGCACGCCCTGGTGGCGCGGCTATCGTCCGCGACTACCTCCAGGACGAGGCTGAGACCCGGTTGTCCCAAGAACCCAATAGCATCGAAGGCGTGACCTACGCGGCACTGGCAGCAGACGACCACTATTGCCGGGGCGGCTAGTGGCTGACGCTGACGAAGGACCAGGTGGCGCAGGGAGACCGGGAGACCCGCGTGTGGCCGGGGGTCTCTCGCTCAACGCCAGACTGGGTCGATCAGGTCGGGGTCAAACTTCCGCTTGCCTCGTCCTGCGGGGTGGACGATCACGGCCGTGAGACTGTGCAGCACGATCTCTCGCTGTCGCTCGATGGGGAGGTCGAAGAACTCGGCTTCGGACAGGTCGGCCGTGCTGCCCTTGGCCTCCGCCTGCTTCTGTTCCTTGTAGAAGCGGGCTCGTTCCAGTTTCAGGGCGTCCCGCTCGCGTTCCTTGTCGGGCAGCAGTTGTAGGAGCGTGGAGACGGTGATCGTCTTGGCCTTCTCCGCCTCGATGAGCTGGGCGACGTCGAGGAGAAGGGATTCCAACTCCTCTTCCTTGGGCCAGCGTTCCTCGGTCGGCACGGCCGTCGTGGCGGCCTTCTCGCGTTGCTCCTGGAGCACGAGGCGCGCGATGAGCTTGTCCACGGGCTCGCCGACGCGGCCGACCTTGCCGCAGCCGCCGTTCACCTTGGAGCACTGGTAGGTGTACTGCGCGCCCTTGGACCCTGGCTTCCACTTGTGGTTGACCTGGCCTCGGATCTTGCTCTTGCACAGGCCGCAGCGGGCGATGCCGGAGAGCAGGTACTTACGCGCGAGGGTCTGGCCGGCCTTGTTGTGCTTGCGCTCGGCGATGGCCGCGCAGACCGCCTCCCACTCCTCCGGGGTGTTGATGGGCTCCCACTCGCCCACGACGGGCTTGCCGTCCTCGCCGTGGAGGATCTCTCCGTGGTAGATCCGGAACCCGGCAAGCCGCGGGTTGGTCAGGATGTGCTCCACGTGGTGGTGGGCCATGCGCTTGGTGCCGGCGCGAGGGTTCCCAAGCCCCTCTTCCTGCCACGTCGTCCGGATGGTGCCGATGCGGACCCCGGCGAGGACTTCCTTCTGTGCCGCGCGGATGTGCCGTGCCGCTTCGGGGTCCACCTTGTCGCGGTCGTCCTTCCGCCATCCGTATGGCGCCGGACCGCCGTTGCTCTTGCCCTGCTGGGCCAGCTCCAGATGCTTGCGCTTGAGTCGCCGTGACGTGTCGTGCGACGACTTGTTGGCGAACGCCACCATGATCCGGGCCATGGTCCGGCCGTCGGCCGTGCCCAGGTTCACGTCATTGGTGACCGTCGCGAACTCCAGCCGCGGGCGATCGTCGTAGATCTCGATCAACCGCTCAAGGTCTTGGGGTTGGCGGGCCAGGCGGTCGAGGTCGTACGACACCACTCCGTCGATCAGGCCGGCCTTCAAGTCCTTGAGCATCAGCTCGAACTCTTCGCGGACGATGTTCCGCTTGAACGCGGACACATCGTTGTCCTCGTAGACCTTCACCGGCTGCCAGGTGCGGAGGTCTGCCAGGCGCTCGCAGTCCGTCCGTTGGCGGGCGACACCCAGGGCCTCGCCCTCGTCGTCGCGCGAGATCCGGGTGTAGATGCCCACCTTGCGTGCCATGATCGGGGCCTCCCCTGCCTGCGACCTGGTCCGTCTGTACCGCAGCAGGTTACTACTGTCATTCAGTCCATTTGCCATGGTCGGTCGAACCGCCCGTCGTGAAGCGTGAGGGTCAGGTCCTCGACGCCTAGTCGGTCGACGGAGTACGGAGTACTGGGTACGCGAAGGCCCGCCGCCCAAGGGGACTGTGCGGCGGGCCCTTTTGCGTACGCGGGCTAGATGGTGCCCAGTTTGATGATCGACAGGAGTGCGATCAGCTGGATCGCGGAGGCGCCCAGCGCCTTCGGCCACGGCAGGTCGTGCGACTTGCTGATCAGCGAGGTGAAGAGCGCTCCGGCCGCCAACCAGGTGGCCCAGCCGAGGACCTGCACGACCATGTTGTCGCCGCCCAGGAACACCGCGAACAGCAGGCGCGGCGCGTCCGTGATGGACATGATCAGCATGGACAGGCCCACCGTCGGCTGCCACGTGCCGTCGCCGCCCAGCTGGCGGGCCAGCGTGTGGGTGACCGCGCCCAGGATCAGGCCGCAGATGACGAAGGCCACGCCTGCGGAGAGGACGATCGGGACGGCCTTCGACAGGGTCGCTTTGATCACGTCCTCGCGGGCGTCGTCGAGGCCGAAGACCGCGAGGAGACCGTAGAGGAAGGTCACGATCAGCGCGGGACCCCAGACGGAGTAGTCGCGCATCTGCAGGAAGGTCTGGCCCGGCCGCGTGACGATGCCGCGCAAGAGCTCCTTCCACGGCAGCCGCGGCCCGGCCTGCACGGCCGCGGCCGCACCCGCCTGGTAGGTCGCGCCCTGGCCGTACGGGTCCTCGCCGACCGCGAAGACCTGGGTGTGACCCGGGTTGTCGTTCGTGTAACCACCGCCGCCACCGCCGCCACCGGGGCCTCCGTGGCCGTACGGGGGCTGCTGCTGCGGGTGCGGCGGCTGCTGTCCGTACGGGTCGAAGTACTCCGGCTCGCCCTGGCCCCCGCCGCCCGGCTGCGGCCACTGCTGCTGCGGAGGTGGGCCTCCGGCGGGTGGGTAGGGCTGCTGGCCGTAGGGCGGCGGTTGCTGCCGACCGTACGACTGCTGCTGCTGCGGGGGTTGTTGCGGAGTGCGGTTGTTGTCCCGGCCGCGTCCGATCCTGAATCCAGCCACGTGATCGAACGTACCTGGTCCCGCGGACTCCGGTGGACGGTCGCCCGGATAACGCACCCTTTGCGGCTGACCTGTGACATCCCCTAGGGGTACCCCGAGGGCCTGGTCTAGTGTCCGATTTACGTGGCTGCGTCGCAGTCTGCGGCTCTCCGTTACGTTGCCGACGGAATATGAGCATATCGGGCCCGTAGCTTCGTGTTCGTCGCCGCCCCGCAGCACGAACGAGCACGAGGAAGAGCCCACACCATGCGCAGCACCCGCCGAACCACCCTTCGTAGCGCCGCCGTCGTCACCGGCGCGGCCGCCGTCCTGGCCCTCCCGGTCGGTTCCGCCTTCGCGGACTCGTCGGCCGTCCCGGAGCCGGAGGTATTGCCGGGCATCGAGCAGCCGTCGGTCGACCCGTCGGTGGAAACGCCCGTCGTGCCGCCTGTGGCGCCGCCCGTCGACCCGTACGTGCCGCCGACGCCGCGGCCCACGACCCGGCCCGTCGAGCCGAAGCCGGGCGTCCGGGCGTACGTCACCACCGTGAAGCTGGCGGACGGCTCCGTCGCCAAGGTCTACAAGATCGGCGACAACCACTTCGAGGCGGATGTCTTCGCCGGCTCGACCAGGCTGGACACGCTGGTCAGCAAGGGCGGGGCCGCGGCGTACGGGCAGAACAACGGCCTGCACGTCGTGCTCCAGTCGAACGGCACCGTGACCTCGTGGGTCGAGGGCGCGCCGAAGCCGAAGCCGGACGTCGAGAAGGACGTGAAGAAGGACGTGAAGCCGGAGGTCGGGAAGGAGAGCTCGGTGCGCGTCACCATGCCCGACGGGCGGATCGCGAAGCTGGTCGACGGCCCGAACGGCAAGCGCGTCGAGATCTCCATGCCGAACGGCCGTGCCCTGGGCACGATCGACCTGAAGCGTCCGAGCACGCAGAACGACGGCTGGACGTACAAGCTCGTCCAGGACGGCAAGCGCGTGAAGTTCGTCGTCATCGACGGCAAGGGCGGCGGGAACAGCTGGGTGTACGACTTCGGCGGCCGGCTGATCGAGACGTACACGGTCGACCCGGTGAAGAAGGACGGGCAGAAGGACGTGAAGCGGGACGTCAAGGTCGTTCCGAAGGGCGGCGTGAAGGCCGGTGCGGAGGGGGTCGCCCCGTCGGAGAGCGGGGCGCCGGTGCTGGTCGCCGCGGGCGGCAGCATGGCCTCGGCGGGCGCGGCCGGGCTCGGCTTCGCGCTGCTACGGCGCCGCCGTGCGGGGGGCGAGGGCTGAGCCCCGCCGCTCCGCTTTCCTGAACGCCGCAACGGCCGGTCCCCCGAGTGGGGGACCGGCCGTTGCGTTGCGCTGCGTTCCGTTCCGCGGGTGCGGGCTGGCGCTACTTGGCGTCCTCGGGCTTGGCCTCTGCGGCTGCCTCTGCCTCGGGCTCCGCAACGGGCTCCGCCTCGGCCTTGGCATCGGCCTCCGGCTCGGCCTCGGCTTCCGCCTCACCCTCCGGCTTGGCCTTCGCGTCAGCCTCAGCCTCAGCCTCGGCCTTCGCCTCAACCTCCGCTTCCGGTTCCGCCTCGGCCTCGGCCTTCGCCTCAACCTCCGCTTCCGGTTCCGCCTCGGCCTCGGCCTTCGCCTCAACCTCCGCTTCCGGTTCCGCCTCGGCCTTGGCCTTCGCTTCCGCCTTGGCCTTGGCCTTCGCTTCCGCCTTGGCCTTGGCCTTCGCTTCCGCCTCGGCCTTGGCCTTCGCTTCCGCCTTGGCCTTGGCCTTCGCTTCCGCCTCGGCCTTGGCCTTCGCTTCCGCCTCGGCCTTGGCCTTCGCTTCCGCCTCGGCCTTGGCCTTCGCTTCCGCCTCGGCCTTCGCCTCCGCGGCGGCAGCAGCCTCGGCCTCCGCCTCGGTCGCCGCGGCCGCGAGCTCCGCCTCCGTCGGGCCCGGCGTCTTCACCGAGTCCAGCAGCAGCTGCGCCACGTCGACGACCTGGACGTGTTCCTTCGCCTGGCCGTCGTTCTTCTTGCCGTTCACCGAGTCGGTGAGCATCACGAGGCAGAAGGGGCAGGCGGTGGAGACGATGTCCGGGTTCAGGGACAGGGCCTCGTCGACACGCTCGTTGTTGATGCGCTTGCCGATCCGCTCCTCCATCCACATCCGCGCGCCACCGGCGCCACAGCAGAAGCCCCGCTCCTTGTGGCGGTGCATCTCCTGCTGGCGCAGCCCCGGCACGGCCGACATGATCTCGCGCGGCGGCGTGTAGACCTTGTTGTGCCGGCCCAGGTAGCACGGGTCGTGGTACGTGATCAGGCCGTCCACCGGCGTGACCGGCGTCAGCCGGCCCTCGTCGATCAGGTGCTGCAGCAGCTGCGTGTGGTGGATGACCTCGTACTCGCCGCCCAGCTGCGGGTACTCGTTCGCGATGGTGTTGAAGCAGTGCGGGCAGGTCGAGACGATCCGCTTCGCCGACTTCGGCTTCTTCGTCGACGGGTCGTCGTCGTCCTCGCCGAACGCCATGTTCAGCATGGCCACGTTCTCCTGGCCCAGCTGCTGGAACAGCGGCTCGTTGCCCAGGCGGCGCGGCGAGTCACCCGTGCACTTCTCGTCGCCGCCCATGATCGCGAACTTGACGCCCGCGATGTTCAGCAGCTCCGCGAAGGCCTTCGTGGTCTTCTTGGCCCGGTCCTCCAGCGCGCCGGCGCAGCCGACCCAGTAGAGGTAGTCGAACTCGGAGAGGTCCTCCGCGTCCTTGCCGATGATCGGGACCTCGAAGTCCACCTCCTTGGTCCACTCGACGCGCTGCTTCTTCGCCAGGCCCCAGGGGTTGCCCTTCTTCTCCAGGTTCTTGAGCATCGTGCCCGCCTCCGACGGGAACGCGCTCTCGATCATCACCTGGTAGCGGCGCATGTCGACGATGTGGTCGATGTGCTCGATGTCGACCGGGCACTGCTCCACGCACGCACCGCAGGTCGTGCAGGACCACAGCACGTCCGGGTCGATGACGCCGTTCTCCTCGACGGTGCCGATCAGCGGGCGCTCGGCCTCCGCGATGGCCGCGGCCGGGACGTCCTTCAGCTGCTCCGCCGTGGCCTTCTCGTTGCCCTCAATGTCCTTGCCGCCGCCGGCGAGCAGGTACGGGGCCTTGGCGTGCGCGTGGTCGCGCAGCGACATGATGAGGAGCTTCGGGGACAGCGGCTTGCCCGTGTTCCAGGCCGGGCACTGCGACTGGCAGCGACCGCACTCCGTACACGTGGAGAAGTCGAGGATGCCCTTCCAGGAGAACTGCTCGACCTGGGAGACGCCGAAGACGTCGTCCTCGTCCGGGTCCTCGAAGTCGATGACCTTGCCGCCGCTGGTCATCGGCTGGAGCGCGCCGAGCGCGGTCGCGCCGTCCGCGTTCCGCTTGAACCAGATGTTCGGGAAGCCGAGGAAGCGGTGCCAGGCGACACCCATGTTGGTGTTGAGCGAGACGACGATCATCCAGATCAGCGAGGTGCCGATCTTGATCATCGCGGTGAAGTAGATGGCGTTCTGCAGGGCGCTCGCCGAGAGTCCCTTGAAGGCCAGGACCAGCGGGTACGAGACGAAGTACGCCGGCTCGTACGAGTCCACGTGGTGGATCGCGCCCTCGAGGCCGCGCAGGCACAGGATCGCGAGGCCGATGGTGAGGATGATGTACTCGACGAAGTACGCCTGCCAGGCCTTCGAGCCGGTGAAGCGCGACTTGCGGCCGGCCCGCGAGGGCAGGCTGAGCAGTCGGATCGCCATCAGGACGACGATGCCGAGGACCGTCATCAGGCCGATGAACTCGATGTAGAGCTCGAACGGCAGGAAGCCGCCGACGATCGGCAGCGTCCAGTCGGCCTGGAAGAGCTGGCCGTACGCCTGCGCGAGGGTGGGCGGCAGCGTCAGGAAGCCGATCGCGACGAACCAGTGCGCGAAGCCGACGATGCCCCAGCGGTTCATCCGGCTGTGGCCGAGGAACTCCCTTGCGAGGGTGAGGGATCGGGCCTTCGGGTCGTCCGTACGGCTGCCGGCCGGCACGGGCTGGCCGAGCTTCACGAAACGGTAGATCTGCGCCACGGCTCGGGCGAGCAGCGCGACGCCGACCACGGTCAGGACCAGCGACACGATGATCGCGGCGAGTTGCATGGGAGGGCTCCTCGGGCGGCACTTACTAAGCGGTAACTTATGAAGTCAAGGCTTGAGGTTACCCATTCCCGACGCCGCAATGTAGCCGAGCGTGCGGTGATCTGTGTCGCTCAGGCGAGCCTTTGTCTGTAGGCCGCCCGCGGGGTCTGCGCAAGGATCGCGAGGTCCATCCCGAGCCAGTGGTTCTCCACATAATGCCGGTCCAGAAGGGGCATCTCCTCCCAGGGGAGGTCCGAGCGCGCGCTCACCTGCCACAAGCCGGTCATTCCGGGGCGTACGAGCAGTCGGTCGGGGCGGTCCGTACGGGCTTCCGGGCGCGGCCCGACCAGCGACATCTCGCCGCGGAGCACGTTGACCAGCTGGGGGAGTCCGTCGAGGGCGCAGCGGTCCAGGGCCGCGCCGAGCCGGCCCGTGTCGGCGGTGCGGAGCCGCCACGTGCGGAACGGCCTCCCGGCCAGGCCGGCGGCGGGCTCCCGTACGAAGGGGCGGCCGCCCTGGGTCGCGTACAGCAGCGCGGTGACGGCGGCGAGCGGCAGGCCGAGTGCCGTGAGCAGGATCGCCGCCCCGAGCAGGTCCACCACCCGCTTGGCCGGTGGCCGGGCCGGCCGGAGCCCTCGCAGGGCGGGGAGGGGCAGCAGCAGGGGCATGTCAGCACGCTGCCGTATGCCTCCGGCGGTCTTGCGGTGGCGCGCGGCCGCGGTGACCCGTTCGGCCCCCGGGTCCGCTGCCGGGGGCCCTGTCCCCAGGCCCCGCGCCTCAAGCGCCGGCGGGGCCCGGCTGGGCCGAGGAATGGCCCCGGACCCAGGGTTGCGCGTAAGCGGCAGCTAAAGGTTGAGTCGACTCGACTCAGCTCTGTTGACGCCGGCGCGGCGATACGGCATGGTTGAGTCTGTTCCACTCAAGTCAGCTGGAGGAATTGAAATGGCACGTGCGGTCGGCATCGACCTGGGCACCACTAACTCCGTCGTCAGCGTTCTGGAAGGCGGCGAGCCCACCGTCATCACCAACGCCGAGGGCGCCAGGACCACGCCGTCCGTCGTCGCCTTCGCCAAGAACGGTGAGGTCCTCGTCGGCGAGGTGGCCAAGCGCCAGGCGGTCACGAACGTGGACCGGACCATCCGCTCCGTCAAGCGCCACATGGGCACTGACTGGAAGATCAACCTGGATGGCAAGGACTTCAACCCGCAGCAGATGAGCGCCTTCATCCTGCAGAAGCTGAAGCGCGACGCCGAGGCGTACCTGGGCGAGAAGGTCACGGACGCGGTCATCACCGTCCCGGCCTACTTCAACGACTCCGAGCGTCAGGCGACCAAGGAGGCCGGTGAGATCGCGGGCCTGAACGTCCTGCGCATCGTCAACGAGCCGACCGCCGCCGCCCTGGCCTACGGTCTCGACAAGGACGACCAGACCATTCTCGTCTTCGACCTCGGTGGCGGCACCTTCGACGTGTCGCTCCTGGAGATCGGCGACGGTGTCGTCGAGGTCAAGGCCACCAACGGTGACAACCACCTCGGTGGCGACGACTGGGACCAGCGCGTCGTCGAGTACCTCGTGAAGCAGTTCGCCAACGGCCACGGCGTCGACCTGTCCAAGGACAAGATGGCGCTCCAGCGTCTGCGCGAGGCGGCCGAGAAGGCGAAGATCGAGCTGTCCTCCTCCACGGAGACCTCGATCAACCTGCCCTACATCACGGCTTCCGCCGAGGGCCCGCTGCACCTGGACGAGAAGCTCACGCGCTCCCAGTTCCAGCAGCTGACCGCGGACCTGCTCGACCGCTGCAAGACCCCGTTCCACAACGTCATCAAGGACGCCGGCATCGCGCTGTCCGAGATCGACCACGTGGTCCTGGTCGGCGGCTCCACCCGCATGCCGGCCGTCGCCGAGCTCGTCAAGGAGCTCACCGGCGGTCAGGACGCCAACAAGGGCGTCAACCCGGACGAGGTCGTCGCCATCGGCGCCACCCTCCAGGCCGGTGTGCTCAAGGGTGAGGTCAAGGACGTCCTGCTCCTCGACGTGACCCCGCTGTCCCTGGGCATCGAGACCAAGGGCGGCATCATGACCAAGCTGATCGAGCGCAACACCACGATCCCGACCAAGCGGTCGGAGATCTTCACGACGGCCGAGGACAACCAGCCGTCCGTGCAGATCCAGGTCTACCAGGGCGAGCGCGAGATCGCGGCGTACAACAAGAAGCTCGGCATGTTCGAGCTGACCGGCCTGCCCCCGGCCCCGCGTGGCGTCCCGCAGATCGAGGTCTCCTTCGACATCGACGCGAACGGCATCATGCACGTGACCGCGAAGGACCTCGGCACGGGCAAGGAGCAGAAGATGACCGTCACCGGCGGCTCTTCGCTCGGCAAGGACGAGGTCGACCGCATGCGCCAGGAGGCGGAGCAGTACGCGGACGAGGACCTGCGCCGCAAGGAGGCCGCGGAGTCCCGCAACCAGGGCGAGAGCCTCGTCTACCAGACGGAGAAGTTCGTCAAGGACAACGAGGACAAGGTCCCGGCCGACGTCAAGACCGAGGTCGAGGCCGCCGTCTCCGAGCTGAAGGAGACGCTCAAGGGCGACGACACGGCCGAGATCCGCACCGCGACGGAGAAGCTCGCCGCGGTCAGCCAGAAGCTCGGCCAGGCCATCTACGCCGACGCCCAGGCCGCCCAGGGTGCCGCCGGCGCCGCTGGTGACGCGGGTCAGGCCAAGGCCGATGACGACGTCGTCGACGCCGAGATCGTCGACGACGAGAAGCCGAAGGGCGGCGCTGCCTGATGTCGGAGGAGACCCCGGGTTTCGACGAGAAGCCCGAAGTCCCCGCCGACGGCACGCCCGACGAGCCGAAGGCCGCCGACTCCGCCAAGGACGAGGCGTCCCCGGCCGGGGACGCAGCACAGGACGTAGCGCTGCTGGCGCAGCTGGACCAGGCCCGTACGGCGCTCTCCGAGCGCACCGCGGACCTCCAGCGGCTGCAGGCGGAGTACCAGAACTACCGCCGCCGGGTGGAGCGGGACCGGATCACCGTCAAGGAGATCGCGGTCGCGTCCCTCCTGACGGAGCTCCTCCCGACCCTGGACGACATCGGCCGGGCGCGGGAGCATGGCGAGCTGGTCGGCGGCTTCAAGTCGGTGGCCGAATCGCTCGAGACGGTGGCCGCCAAGATGGGGCTGCAGCAGTTCGGCAAGGAGGGCGAGCCCTTCGACCCGACGATCCACGAGGCCCTGATGCACTCGTATGCGCCGGACATCACCGAGGACACCTGCGTGGCGATCCTGCAGCCGGGGTACCGGATCGGCGAGCGTACGATCCGTCCCGCGCGGGTCGCGGTGGCCGAGCCCCAGCCGGGCGCGGCCCCCAAGTCCTCCGGTTCCGACGCGGCGGTCGCGGAGGGCGAAGCGCCGGAAGGCTTGGACGCGGATGCCCCCGACGAGGGCTGATGCACCACACGTAGAGGCACGAGAGGAGGGACACCGGGGATGAGCACGAAGGACTTCGTCGAGAAGGACTACTACAAGGTCCTCGGTGTCCCGAAGGACGCCACCGAGGCCGAGATCAAGAAGGCGTACCGGAAGCTCGCGCGCGAGTTCCACCCGGACGCCAACAAGGGCGACGCCTCCGCCGAGGAGCGCTTCAAGGAGATCTCCGAGGCGAACGACATCCTCGGGGACGCCAAGAAGCGCAAGGAGTACGACGAGGCGCGCGCCCTGTTCGGCAACGGTGGCTTCCGCCCCGGGCCGGGCGGGGGCGGCGGCTCGTTCAACTTCGACCTCGGCGACCTCTTCGGGGGCCAGCAGCAGGGCGCCGGCCAGGCCGGCGGCTTCGGCGGCGGCCTGGGCGACGTCTTCGGCGGCCTCTTCAACCGCGGCGCCGGCCCGGGTGCGGGCACCCGTACCCAGCCGCGCCGCGGCCAGGACATCGAGTCGGAGGTCACCCTCTCCTTCACGGAGGCGGTGGACGGGGCCACGGTCCCGCTCCGGATGTCCTCCCAGGCACCCTGCAAGGCCTGTTCGGGCACCGGCGACAAGAACGGCACGCCCCGCGTGTGCCCGACCTGCGTCGGCACCGGCCAGGTCTCGCGGGGCAGCGGCGGCGGCTTCTCGCTGACCGACCCCTGCGCGGACTGCAAGGGCCGCGGCCTGATCGCGGAGACCCCCTGCGACGTCTGCAAGGGCAGCGGCCGGGCCCGTTCCTCGCGCACCATGCAGGTCCGGATCCCGGCGGGCGTCTCCAACGGCCAGCGGATCCGGCTGCGCGGCAAGGGCGCGCCGGGCGAGCGCGGCGGTCCCGCCGGTGACCTCTACGTGGTCGTGCACGTCGATTCGCACCCGGTGTTCGGCCGTAAGGACGACAATCTGACGGTGACCGTGCCGGTGACCTTCGCGGAGGCGGCGCTGGGTGCCGACGTCAGGGTCCCGACCTTGAACGGCCCCTCGGTGACGCTGAAGCTGCCGCCGGGCACCCCCAACGGACGGACCATGCGGGCGCGTGGCAAGGGGGCGGTCCGCAAGGACGGCACCCGTGGCGACCTGCTGGTGACGGTGGAGGTCGCGGTTCCGACCGAGCTGTCGGACAAGGCCCGTGAGGCGCTGGAGATGTACCGCGAGGCGACGGAGTCCGAGGACCCCCGCTCCGCGCTGTTCGAGTCCGCGAAGGGAGCATGAGCATGAGCATGGACGGCCGCCGACGACAGTCCTCCCGCTTGGGCGGGGGCTACCAACTCACCGACGAGACCCCGGTCTACGTGATCTCGGTGGCCGCCCAGCTCTCGGGTCTGCATCCGCAGACCCTGCGCCAGTACGACCGTCTCGGCCTGGTCTCCCCGGACCGTACGGCCGGCCGCGGCCGGCGCTACTCGGCCCGCGACATCGAACTGCTCCGCACGGTGCAGGCGCTGTCCCAGGACGAGGGCATCAATCTGGCGGGCATCAAGCGGATCATCGAACTGGAGAACCAGGTCGCCGCGCTCCAGCAGCGCGTGGCCGAGCTCTCCGCGGCGGTGGACGGCGCGGCCGCCACGCTCCAGGCCCGCGAGGCCCAGGTGCACGCCTCGTACCGGCGCGACCTGGTCAAGTACCAGCCCCCGCAGCCGGGCAGTGCCCTGGTCGTCTGGCGGCCCAGCCCCAAGCGGCCGATGGACTGACCCCGGTCCCTCTTGCGCAGGTTCAGGCTCCGCCCCTCCAGGGCGGGGCCTGACGGCTTTCTAGAGGCCTTCCCGGTCCTCGTCGGGGTCATGGGCCCAGGTCCCCGTCGCAGTTCCGGTCAGGGGCGGAGGGACGGCTCAGGATGCCCGACTGGGCGATGAGGTAGCCGAGCTGGGCGCGGCTGCCGCTGCCGAGGGTCGTGGCGAGTTTGGCGATGTGGGCCCGGCAGGTGCGGACGTTCATGCCGAGGCGGCGGGCTATGGCCTCGTCGACGTGACCCTCGATGAGGAGCTGCGCGATGGTCCGCTGCACGCCGGAGATCCCGCCGGGGGTCCTCCGGTAGGTCACTTCCTCCTGGAGGGGCACGGCGCGGTGCCACAGCTGCTCGAACACCTTGATGAGGTAGTCGACGAGGCCGGGGTGGCGCAGTTCCAGCGCGACCCGGCGGTCGTCGCTCACCGGGATGAAGGCGACCGTGCGGTCGAAGATGATGAGGCGCTCTATCAGCTCTTCGAGCGTGCGGATCTCCACCTTCCCCGTGGAGATGCGGTCCACGTAGGCGAGCGTGCCCTGGCTGTGCCGCGCGGTGTGCTGGTAGAGGGTCCGTATGCTGACCCCGCGGTCGATCAGCGGCTGGTCGCGCTCCAGGGCCTGGGTGAGGGCCTCGGAGGGCCGGGCCCCGCCCGGCTGTACCGTCAGCACCTCGGTGTGGCATTCGGCGGTCGCGAGGTTGAGGGCGGCGTTGATCCGCTCGAAGCCCTCCAGCACGGTGATGGCGTGGGTGTTGGCCGGGCTCTGCGCGCTGATGGCCAGGAAAGGCTCGAAAGTGTCGGTGAGATCTACAGCGCTGCGCCGGCGGTCTTGGATCTCACGTTCAATCGGATGGAGCCGTTGAGCCAAAGCGACGGACGGGGGAACCGGACGCAGTTGGTTCGCGTCATCCGGGTCGGGCTGCAGAAGAGCGAATTCAAGCAGGCAGGGGGCGTTCTGGATCTCGCCCCGGGCTATCCGGCCGGTGCTCAGTGCGGTCGCGTAGAGCCGCGTTCCCTCGGTACACATGGACGTCACGGGGTGGGGATGTGTCGCCATTGTCTCGTTTCGCGTCAAATCTCCACCCCCCAGGGTCCTGAACATGCAAGAACATGATGCATCGTCCCTGTGGCATTGACGTGCCTGAATGAGCCATCGTCTGACACACGGGGGAGAGGATTCCATCAAGTGAGGACGAAGCCGACCATGTTCAAGAGAATGCTTCGCTCGGTGCTTGCCATAGGTTTCTCCGCCGTTGCGGTTTTTGGGGCAGTCAGCGCCGTCGAAAGTGACGCGGGGAGCGCTAGGGGCGGTCAGGGCACCAGCCTGACGAGCACGGAGTTCGACACCGGCTGGACCACGGCTCCCGTGGGTAAGTACGCCGACACCGGCTGGACCAGCGGCCGGCTGGGCGGAGAGGGTGGCGATACGGGCTGGACCGAGGCTCCTGTGACGGTGTCCGCGTGACCCCCGACGATCGCGGTTTCCGCCGCGAGATGGCATCCGCCTACCGCTCGGGATGGCAGTTCATCGATCTCGCCACGGCCATCCCCCACGCTGGCGATTCGTTGATGGTCACCCTGTTCGGCCAACCGATCGTGGTCGTGCGCGAGGAGGACGAGGACGTACGTGCCTACCGGTGCCTGCGCCGCCCGCGCGGCGCGCCGCAGCCCGTCCGCTGCGAGGTGCGCTACGGAATGGTCTTCGTCAATCTCGATCAGCGCGACCACCAGCTCTTCGAACCCGATCTCACCACCGCCACCCCCCGCAGTGCCTGAAGCGATTCCCCCGTCGTTGCAGATCGCTCAGGCGCTACCCCCACACAACGGCGCCATCGTGGACCTGACCACGATGGCGCCGTTGTGATGCCCGCGTCCAGTGCCTGAACCGGACAAGATGAAGAATCAACGGCTCACGCGCGCCCCATGGCCCGGTCCAGGGTGATCTCGATGACCACGCGGTCGGGATTGGGCGACGGCGTCCGGCCGTACCGCTGCGCGTAGCGCGCCACGGCGTCGGCGACCGACGCCTCGTCCGTACGGATCACCGCGCGCCCTTCGAGGGTGGCCCAGCGGCGCCCCTCCATCTGGCAGACCGCGACCCGTGCCCCGCCCGCCGGCTCCGCCTGCGCCGCGAGGACGTTGCGCACCTTCTTGCTGTGCTTGTTGCTGATCACCCGCGCCAGCCCGGCCTCCGGGTCGTACGTCACGCCCACCGGCACCACGTGCGGCGTGCCGTCGGGGCGCGGGGTGGTCAGCGTGCAGACGTGCCGCTCCCGCCAGAAGGCGAGGTACTCGGTCGTCGGGTTGAGTACGTCATGGGACATGGGCCGAAGGGTACGGGCCGGTGGTGTCCTCACTTGCCTTGAGTGGAATAGACTCAACTTTGCATAGGTTGACTCTGTCAGATTCGTCGGAATTACCCCTCGGGGAGAGGAGAAGACGCAGTGGACGCCGAGCTGACCAACAAGAGCCGGGACGCGCTGAACGCGGCCACCGGCAGGGCCGTCAAGGACGGCCATGCCGACCTGACCCCCACGCACCTGCTGCTGGCCCTCCTCGCCGGCGAGGACAACGAGAACGTCACCGACCTGCTGGCCGCCACCGATGCCGACCAGGCCGAGGTGCGGGCCGGTGCGGAGCGGCTGCTGGCCGCCCTGCCCAGCGTCACCGGGTCCACGGTCGCGCCCCCGCAGCCCACCCGCGACCTGCTGGCCGTACTCGCCGAGGCCGACGCCCGGGCGGGCAAGCTCGGCGACGAGTACCTCTCCACCGAACACCTGCTCATCGCCATCGCCGCCAAGGGCGGCGCGGCGGGTGAGGTCCTTTCCGCCCAGGGCGCGAGCGCGAAGAAGCTGCTGGCCGCCTTCGAGAACGCACGAGGAGGACGGCGGGTGACCACCCCCGACCCCGAGGGTCAGTACAAGGCCCTGGAGAAGTTCGGCACCGACTTCACGGCGGCCGCGCGCGAGGGCAAGCTCGATCCGGTCATCGGCCGCGACCACGAGATCCGCCGCGTCGTGCAGGTGCTCTCGCGCCGCACGAAGAACAACCCGGTGCTCATCGGCGAGCCCGGCGTCGGCAAGACGGCCGTCGTCGAGGGCCTGGCCCAGCGCATCGTCAAGGGCGACGTCCCCGAGTCCCTGAAGAACAAGCGCCTGGTCTCCCTGGACCTCGGCGCGATGGTCGCCGGAGCCAAGTACCGCGGCGAGTTCGAGGAGCGCCTGAAGACCGTACTCGCGGAGATCAAGTCCAGCGACGGGCAGATCATCACCTTCATCGACGAGCTGCACACGGTCGTCGGCGCGGGCGCCGGCGGCGACTCCGCCATGGACGCGGGCAACATGCTCAAGCCGATGCTGGCCCGCGGCGAACTGCGGATGGTCGGCGCGACCACCCTCGACGAGTACCGCGAGCGCATCGAGAAGGACCCGGCGCTGGAGCGGCGCTTCCAGCAGGTGCTGGTCGCCGAGCCGTCCGTCGAGGACACCATCGCCATCCTGCGCGGGCTCAAGGGCCGCTACGAGGCCCACCACAAGGTCGTCATCAACGACAGCGCCCTCGTCGCCGCCGCGACCCTCTCCGACCGCTACATCACCTCCCGCTTCCTCCCCGACAAGGCCATCGACCTCGTCGACGAGGCGGCGTCCCGGCTGCGCATGGAGATCGACTCCTCCCCCCTGGAGATCGACGAGCTCCAGCGCTCCGTGGACCGGCTGCGCATGGAGGAGCTGGCGCTGAAGAACGAGTCCGACCCGGCCTCGCTGGAGCGCCTGGAGAAGATCCGCAAGGACCTCGCCGACAAGGAGGAGGACCTGCGGGGCCTGACCGCCCGCTGGGAGAAGGAGAAGCAGTCCCTCAACCGCGTCGGCGCGCTCAAGGAGCGCGTGGACGACCTGCGCGGCCAGGCCGAGCGCGCCCAGCGCGACGGAGACTTCGACACCGCCTCCAAGCTGCTCTACGGGGAGATCCCGACCCTGGAGCGCGAGCTGGCGGAGGCCACCGAGGCCGAGGCCGAGGCGTCCAAGGGGACGATGGTCAAGGACGAGGTCGGCCCCGACGACATCGCGGACGTGGTGGGCGCCTGGACGGGCATCCCGGCGGGCCGCCTGCTGGAGGGCGAGACCCAGAAGCTGCTGCGCATGGAGGACGGGCTGGGCCGCCGCCTGATCGGCCAGGGCGAGGCCGTACGGGCCGTCTCGGACGCCGTGCGCCGCACCCGCGCCGGCATCGCCGACCCCGACCGCCCGACCGGCTCCTTCCTCTTCCTCGGCCCGACGGGCGTGGGCAAGACGGAGCTGGCCAAGGCCCTCGCCGACTTCCTCTTCGACGACGAGCGGGCCATGATCCGCATCGACATGTCGGAATACGGCGAGAAGCACAGCGTGGCCCGCCTCGTCGGCGCCCCGCCCGGCTACGTCGGCTACGAGGAGGGCGGCCAGCTCACGGAAGCCGTGCGCCGCCGCCCCTACAGCGTGGTGCTCCTGGACGAGGTGGAGAAGGCCCACCCCGAGGTCTTCGACATCCTGCTCCAGGTCCTGGACGATGGCCGCCTCACGGACGGCCAGGGCCGGACCGTGGACTTCCGCAACACCATCCTGATCCTGACCTCGAACCTGGGCAGCCAGTTCCTGATGGACCCCACCACCCCCGCGGAACAGAAGAAGCAGCAGGTCCTGGACGTGGTCCGGAGCTCCTTCAAGCCGGAGTTCCTGAACCGCCTGGACGACCTGGTGGTCTTCTCCGCCCTGACCGGCGACGAGCTCGCGCACATCGCAGAGCTCCAGATCGGCCGCCTGGCCAAGCGCATGGCCGACCGGCGCCTCACCCTGGACGTCACGCCCGAGGCCCTGGCCTGGCTGGCGGTCAAGGGCAACGACCCGGCGTACGGCGCCCGGCCGCTGCGCCGCCTGATCCAGACCGCGATCGGCGACCGGCTGGCCAAGGAGATCCTCTCGGGCGAGGTCCGCGACGGCGACACCGTACGGGTCGACGTGGCGGGCGAGGACCTGCTGGTCGGCAAGGCGCTCTGACCCGGCCGGGCGGACCCCGTGTCC